>CALWUU010000030.1 GCA_944384835.1 uncultured Clostridia bacterium
TCAGTACCATTATTTTAACATTTAAACTTTATAACATTCCCCCACTTTTAAACATTTTGCATTTCAGATTGAACGATATCATTAAATTTCAAATAAAATGGTGCTATAAAAAATTACAAGTTGTAACTTTTTATAGCGAACATGCACATCTATTTGTAGCAATAAAAGTTTCCCTTTTATTTCTCTTGTTTTTTTGCAAAGCAATCATTTTTAAATACCATTTTTCCTGCCTTAAAACATAAAAATAACTGTCTTTTTTAACTTATTGAGAAAATTTTTCTTTTTCATTATATATAGTAAAATTTGATGTGAAAAATTTATCATTCATGTTTCAATTTTTACCTATAAATTTTCCCATTTTATAAACTGAATTTCTTTTAAGTATGCATAAACTTTTCCCTTTTTGCTTAATGTCCTTATTATTTCCATTTTAAGCAATTGATACATATAATAAAAATATACATACCCTAATATAAATACGATTGCAAGCATCATAAGATACACTGCTACAGCTTTCAAATTGAATTTTTCTGAATCTACATTTGTGGGAAAAATAAATGCTATAAAACTTCTATTTAATTCCTCATTTACCAAAGTAAAAATTGAAAATGTTAATGTACAAATACGGCGGACACCTTCTATAATTCCTTTATATATTTTTTCTTTCTCTTGCCTGTCTTCTCTCATCTCAGCCAGTAAAAGTATAATATCCTCCTTTGTAATGTCCTTTATTTGAAACTGTTTAATAATTTCTGTACAATTATGTTCAACTGAATTTAATCTTTTAATATGTTTTTCACTTTTTCTATAGGCAACTATGAAGCTTACAATTGAAAGTATACCTCCTGATGCCAGCAAACCTACCGCCCATTTCCAATCTGAGGAAAAAACAGCACTCATTGCTATTATTCCTCCAATCAAAAAAAGAATTATAAAAAAACAATGACTTTTGCTCTTTTTATCATTTAATACATGGATAATTATATTTTTAACTGTTTCATATATTCTTGGCATACTTTATTTCTCCTTCCATATTACAATGTTTTCATTATAAATAAAAAACCACTGCCAATGGCAGTGGTTGATACATAAAATTATCTTTTTGAGAACTGTGGAGCTCTACGTGCACCTTTGAGACCGTATTTCTTACGTTCTTTCATTCTTGGGTCACGAGTTAAGAATCCAGCTTTCTTTAGAGTAGGACGGAGATTCTCAGAATCATATTGAAGCAAAGCTCTTGCAACGCCATGACGGATTGCGCCTGCTTGGCCTGTAACGCCGCCGCCTGCAACACGGCAAACGATGTCGAATTTACCTTCTGTTTTTGTTAGATTCAATGGTTGGCGAACAATTAGTTTTAATGTTTCCAAACCAAAGTAATCATCAATATCTCTGTCGTTGATTGTAACTTTACCGGTACCTTGGTATAGTCTTACACGAGCAACAGAGCTTTTTCTTCTTCCTGTACCATAATAATAAGATTCTTTGTTATACATATTCCAATCCTCCTCTCTTATTTATCCCAAACTGTTGGTTGTTGAGCAGCATGAACATGCTCAGCCCCTGCATATACACGCAGTCTGGTTAGTTGCTGACGACCGTTATGTGTGCTGGGAATCATACCTTTTACTGCCAATTGCATAGCAAACTCCGGTTTTTCAGCCATTAACCTGTCATAACCTACCTCTTTTAGGTGACCAATGTAACCTGTGTGACGGTAGTATTTTTTATTTTGTAGTTTATTACCTGTTAAAACAGCATCAGCACAGTTAATAATGATAACATGATCGCCGCCGTCAACATGAGGTGTATAAGTTGGTTTGTGTTTACCACGCAGCAAAGCAGCAGCTTGAGCAGCTACACGGCCCATTGGCTTGCCTGCAGCATCAATAATGTACCATTTACGCTCTACTTGGCTTGGTTTTTGCATAAAAGTAGACATTGCATTTCCTCCAAACATTGATATTCTTTATAATTGATAGCCCCATTCTCTTGATTGGGAAATCGTTCAAAACACTCATAAGTGTTAACATGCATTTATGATATTACCACACACGGTTTACAGTGTCAACCCCTAATTTTGATTTTTTTAATTTATCAAATAAATTGCTTCTATTATCTTCTGTTTTCTCTTTTTATCTCACATATACTCAATCTCTATTTTAAAAAAATTATTTTATTTTTGCAAGAAATATGGTATGATATGCGTAATTTCAAAATCTTATTACACCGCGGATATGTGTTGTTCACCTAACATGGAGGTCTTTTATGCAGCAAATTATGAGCCAAATACGGGCTGCCGTTGACAGTTATCAATTAATCGAATCCGGCGACCGTATTGCAGTAGGTATTTCCGGAGGCAAGGATTCTCTTGTCTTACTCTGTGCTTTAGCAAATATGCGCAGATTTTTACCAATGAAATATGATCTGGTTGCAGTGACTGTCGATCCCTGTTTTGACAATGTACAAACTGATTTTAGCCAAGTGGAAGAGCTGTGCCGCCGTCTGCAAATAAAATATGAAATACGCCGCTCTCAACTGGGCAATATTATTTTTGAAGAGAGAAAAGAAAGCAATCCCTGCAGTTTGTGCGCGCGTATGCGCCGCGGAATTTTACATGACATGAGTAAAAAGCATAACTGTAACAAACTTGCGCTTGGACATCATTTTGATGACGCTGTACAAACCTTTTTTATGAATCTGTTCTACGGCGGTAAAATCGGCTGTTTTTCCCCTATGTCATATCTATCTAGGAAAGACTTATATTTAATACGTCCAATGGTGTTTTGTGAGGAAAGCAAAATAAAATCCGCCGCACAGCGTTATCGTTTGCCTGTGGTGAAAAGTGAATGCCCTGTGGACGGACATACCTGCCGCCAAAGTACCCAAGAATTAATTAAAAATTTGGAAAAACAATTTCCCGACTTACGCAGAAAAGTGATGGGGGCATTGCAACGGGCTGAAATTGACGGTTGGGGTAAACAAATAACAATAGAATAAAATCTACAATACAAATAGAAAATATAAATAGCAAAGGTGTTTTTTCTATGAAAACTGTTCTCTTTTTCATTTTGGATCAATGGGCAGACTGGGAAGCCGCCTATGTATCCTCAGCAATACGAATGTTGGGACAAAATCAATTCTCAATTAAGACGATATCCATTTCAAAAGATAAAGTGGAATCTATCGGCGGATTTCAAGTAATACCTGATTATGAGATTTCATCATATCCTGCGGATTATGAAGCGCTTATTTTAATTGGAGGTATGTCTTGGAGAAGTGAAATTGCCCTGCAAGTTAAGCCGCTTGTGGAACAATGTCTTTTCAAGCAAAAGATTCTAGGTGGAATTTGTGATGCTTCTGCCTTTTTGGGAGCCATTGGCGCATTAAATCATGCTGCACATACCGGCAACAATTTAGACGATTTAAAAGCTTGGGCGGGAGCATCGTATACAAATGAAAAAAATTATAAATTCCAGCAGACTGTACGTGACCATAACATAATTACTGCAAATGGTACAGCGGCATTAGAATTTGCAAGAGAGATTCTATTCGCGTTGAAAGCAGCTCCTGAAATTACAATTCAAGAATGGTATGATTTTCATAAATTAGGTTATTACAACGCGCCTATGCCTCATATGTAAAAATGAAACATGCGTGAGAATGTGAAATAGTCATTCTCACGCATGTTTTTTATCCTAAAATAGGAATACATATGGCCGCAGTCAGCAATTTTTATATTTCTCTATCAAAGAGATTTGCCATTTTGCCTACTTTTTGTACTAAGTCTGCAAAAGCCTCAACGCTTAGCTGCTGTGCAGCGTCACTGATTGCTTCTTTTGCATTTGGATGTACCTCTACAATCAAACCGTCAGCGCCTGCTGCAATTCCTGCCAATGCTAACGGAGCCACATAACGTTCTTTTCCCGCCGCATGGGAAGGATCAATAATAATCGGCAGGCTGCTGCGTTCCTTTACAACCGGAACTGCAGAAACATCCAACGTATTTCTGGTAGCTGTTTCAAAGGTACGAATTCCTCTTTCGCATAACACTACATTGTAGTTGCCTTCGCTCATAATATATTCCGCTGCATCCAGCCATTCTTCAATGGTGTTGGCAATACCCCTCTTTAGTATAACAGGTACTTTCGATTTACCAATATCTTTCAGCAAACGGAAGTTTTGCATATTTCTTGCCCCAATTTGAAACATATCACAATATTGAATGGCTGTATCAATTTGTTCGGAAGCCATTACTTCACTTACCACTTTTAGACCAGTTGCATCCGCTGCTTTTCTTAATAGTTTTAATCCTTCTTCTTCCAAGCCTTGGAATGAATATGGAGAGGTTCTAGGTTTATAGGCACCGCCGCGCAAAAATGTTGCACCGGCTGCTTTTACGCCAATGGCGGCTTTCATAATGCATTCTTCATTCTCTACTGCACAAGGTCCACCTATCATTACCAGTTTTTTGCCGCCAATGACTTGGTCGCCTACATGCACAAGACGTCCATCCGGACACATATCTCGGCTTGCAAGCTTATAAGAGTGCATAATCGGCACGCAGTTTTCAACGCCGTCCAATAGGGTAATATCCAAACCGCCCAGTTTGCTTTTATCACCCAAAATACCAATAATCGTAGCTTGGGTACCTTCAGAGACATCGGCGCCCAATCCACATTTTTTTAATGTTTCCACTACTTCTTGTACATTTTCTTTTGTACAATTTTGCTTCATTAAAATAACCATAACCTAAAACCTTCCTTTCTAAAAGTAGCTTAAGGCTATTTTACACTTTAAAGCGATAAATTGCAAGTGTAAATATAGAAAAAAATGAACAAGATTATCTTGTCACTGCACTTTCTTCATGTTCTTTTTCGCTAAATGATTGTTTAAAGCATATTACAGCATTCACTGTTGATATAATTTTTCATAATAACAGTAAAAGAGAAGAATGACTATGTTAAAGTTTGATATCTGCAATAAAAAAGCAGATACCCTATTGGATATCTGCTTTATGTGTTGGCATCTTCCTATTGTCCCGGGCCGTCTCCAGCCAAGTATCTTCGGCACTAATGAGCTTAACTTCTGTGTTCGGTATGGGAACAGGTGGACCCTCATCGTCATCAACACCAACTATTCAGTTTGTCCCGTTTCCGGCGACTTTTATATATTAACACACCTTAAAAGAAAATGCAAGCTTTTTTTACTTTTTTATATCATATTTTTTTAATTTAATAAAAAACAGATACCCTATTGGGTACCTGCTTTCTCGAGTTGGCGTTTTCCTATTGTCCCGGGCCGTCTCCAGCCAAGTATCTTCGGCACTAATGAGCTTAACTTCTGTGTTCGGTATGGGAACAGGTGGACCCTCATCGTCATCAATACCAACTATTGTATTTATTTATCAATAGTATATCACAGATATCGAGATATTTCAATAAAAAATCCACCTAAATTACAATATTTCGTATTTCTATTTATTATATTCCACATTGTCTAGTATATTTCTGCACAGACATATAATCAGAACAGAAATCCCCACAGTCCAGCCGATAAATGGAAGTCCAATTACAAACGAGGGAACTCCTGAAGCCAAAATCCATACAAGAATACTGGAAATAATACCAGGAGCCGCCACCAAAAATACACACAGCATATAAATAAACATGATGGGACCACGATTAGAGTTTATTTTTCCAAATAGTTTCTGAAATAAAACGTTACAAGCTGTATACAACAGACCTGTTGTCCCATATACAATTGCGCAAACAAAAGCCAGCAACGGATTTGCTTGCAAAATCGCACATAAAATGGCAAACATAATAATACCTTCTATGAACGGCCGGATAATAGTGGTCATACTTGCCCAAATTAATTTTTGGAATGAATTAGCAGGAATTAAATAAATTGGGGTTTTATCCAATTCCAAAGACCAATCCCCGGAAGTGGAAAAGAAAAACTGTATGTAGCAACTAAACATTGCAGAAATTCCTATGATTAAATCTGGCATTATCTCTCCTTCTGACGAGATACGGAAAATCACAACAAAAATAATATTAATTAAAAATAAAAATACCGCTTGGGTACTTATGAAAAATCTATTTTTCCTTTTTCCTTCCAGCATGTGCTTATAAAACAGCACATTGGCTCCCCATCCTTTTTTGATTCCGGTAGAAGTAACACGTACCTTTCCTCCCCCAAAATCCATTTTTCCTTCTCGTTTATTTTTTCTTATCTGATCTGCTCTGGCTGTGGACTGAAGTACATCTTCATAAAAATCTAAATCTTTTACTGCAAAAATAGCAATCGCCGCGCCTATAACAGCCATAAATAAAGCAGTATAAATGCCTGCCGCAAAATAGCTGCCAAACAGATAACCAAAAACGGCACCCTTCATCCAACCAATTATCGGCACATACTCTAAGTAAGAAGAGCTTAAAGAAGAAATAGCACTATTTATATCTGCACCATTGACAAAAAACTCAATTACATAAATAGCAAGCAAAGCAATCACGCATGCAAATACAATCGCTAAGGTAATGTGAATCAGTTTCTTCCTACCGTTTGTTAAACTGTAAATCATCATAGTAAGCGCCTGCATTGCACATAACATAATGGCAACTCCTATTGCCAAAATAATAATTTGCCAAATCTCTATTCCAAATAAGTTTGTTAGCATGGAAGAATATGCCAATAAAAGGAGAGTGACCAAGGCGCTGGCCATTAATTGCTTAATTAAGCCGTAAAATAATATAAGTTTTGGTGAAATAGGTGCTATAAATAAGAAATGTACATCGCTCAAACGAAAAAAAGTAGCGCCTGATTTTAAACCTCTTAATAAAATAGGCAGTGCTATCAGAAGCATTGCCCCAATGTAGCCGCCATGCAGAAAACTAATATCTGCAACAAAGCTTAACGCTTCATCCTCCGGAGAAAAAAATCTGGAAAATACAGATACACTAATACCAGCAATCAAGATAATATACAGAACCAATTTTCCAGGATTATGGACTAATTCCTTTATAAAGTTTTTAATCTGCTTACGGGAAAGATAACACAATGCACTCATTGATTTTCTCCTCTGCCTTCCGTAATTTCAAAGAATAGCTTTTCAAGATCTTCTCCGCTTTGTTCAATTTCCTTTCTTTCTCTCACTGCTGCAATTTGACCGTTTCTCATAATTAAAGCTTTGTCCCAGAATTCCTCTACACTATCCAGCATATGAGTGCTGATCAACACCGCACATTCATCGTATCTTAATTCCGTCATAACTGTCTTTAACTCTTTAATTGCATGAGGGTCTAAGCCAACAAAAGGCTCATCAAATAAAACCACCCTCGGTTCCGGCAATAATGCGCAGCAAATGCTAAGTTTTTGCTGCATACCTTTTGATAGTTCTTTCCCTAATTTATCTGTTTTATCATACATCTCAAATCGACGCAGTAATATTCTTGCTTTTTCTTCCCAATCATTCACTTGATAAGCACGGCCAATGAACTCCAAATGTTCCATAACCGTCAAATTTTCATAAGGTGCGGGAATTTCCGGAATATATCCAAAATTACGCTTAGCATCAATTGATTTATTTGAATAACCACAAATTTTAACTTCACCCTGAAAACGCAGTAACCCTGAAATGCATTTAATAGCAGTAGATTTACCCGCACCATTAGGACCTAACAACACAGCAATTTCTCCTGGGCTTACAGTAAAAGTTAAATCGCCGTTTGCTACCAAGTTTTTATATATTTTTGTCAAGTGAGAGACTTCTAACATATAGATTTTTAATCCTTTCCGCATAGACTAAAAGAGGTAAATGTAAATATACATTTACCTCCCAATATCAATTAGTAATAATAGTAATAATTTCCAGCAAATACAACAATTATAACTGTAATTGCAATGGCCAGCAAAATAACTGCAGCATAACAACAAATAAAAGCGATTAAAAAGCCCTTAGCTTTTTTCTTAGATTGCTCTACAAACGGACCATAGAATTGCTGCGCAAAAGGATTTGCATGATTACAATTCGGACACCCAGGCGCATTAGCAGGAATTGCAAAGCCGCAAGTAACACATTGAATAATTTTTTGTGCAGCACTATTTCTGAGACATAAATAAATAATTGCAGGAATCCAACCAAAGATACCTGATAAAACACCCCACATACCTGAATTTGAGTTTCCTTTTGCTTTTGCATCGTGATAAACAGCCAAACCTAAAAACACATGTGATAATATTGCTGCAATTCCAATAAATATAACGATTACAATAATAGCGATTGCTGCTCCTATGGCTTCTCCTCCAAAATTATAACTGTACCGGGCAAGTTGTTCAATAGAATTCATCATGATATCACCTTTCTCACAGGTTTTATGAATATAATCTCTCATAAAACCTCCATTTACAAATTAAAATTACTATAATATTATTTATGTTATTACTTTAACTAAAAAAGCTCATGTAGTCAATCATAATAACTAATTTGTAATAACTATAAAAAAGAATTATAAATAAAATAAAAAAAGCCTTCAATCAGAAGGCTCTAATATTACTGTTAAATCAACAGTGCACATTCCACTTGAATCATATGAATCTCTTTGCGATTCTTTGTACACTGAAAACTAAATAAAGATCACAGATGAAAGAAATACAATGCCCAACCAAAGAAGTATATGGTCAAGCCCTCGACCTATTAGTACTGCCAAGCTGAACACGTT
>CALWUU010000031.1 GCA_944384835.1 uncultured Clostridia bacterium
TCCATTCCCGTTTACTACCACACAAGCCATTACTTCTCCTGTTGCGCCGGCCTCTCTTAAATATAAATGGCGCATACGTCCTTTTCCCGTTTGTTCTTGGTACACATCATTTCCACTTGTTTCTGCCCATTTCCGGAACGCATGCATTGCTTGCGTAAATAATTGGGGCTGCAATGCACAGGATTCGCAGTCTATAATGCGATGGCTTCTATTAGAATAAAAACCCATAATCATAGAATGATTTTCATCCATACCAATGGGCAATTGTGCTTTATTTCTATAATGATCCGGCTGCTTTGCCCCCACAATTGGTTTCATTGATAAATCAGAAAATCCTCCAATTCGATTTAGCGCATCTTTCACACGCTGTTCTTTTACTTCCAATTCTGCCTGATATGTCATATGTCGGTATGTACAGCCGCCGCATTTTGTAAAATATTTGCAATCAACTTCTATTCTATCTTGAGATGCCGTTTTTAAAGATAACATTTTTCCGAAAGCATATGTTTTTGCAACCTTTAAAATTTTAGCTTCAATGACATCACCAATGGCAGTATAAGGAACAAATACTGCTATTTCTTCGCAGCGTCCTACACCCCAGCCTTCTGCTGTCATTCCCGTAATTTCCAATTCAACTATATCATTTTTCTTAATATGAAAGTGCATTTTATGTTTCAACTATATTTCGTCCTCTATCTCTTTTATTTTTATTGTATCATTGCCATTATAAAAATACAACTGTGTGATGTTTATAATAATCAAATAAAAATGGCAATGTTAATATATAATTTAAAGTAAATATTAATTTAATTGTAATTTTCAAATTTAAGACGATTACTAAACAAAAGATTCTATTTTTCTAAATCTTGATGTAAAAAGCTCTGATCAGTCTATCTTAAAAATTTAAATAACTGAAAAAAACGCCTTTTGCATATTGTAAAGAGAAAATCTAAATCATATATAATATTCTGATTTAATTTATATGAATTAACCACAAAGCGCAATGACAAACCCGGACAATGATTAAGATATTCTAAATAAAAATTATTTACTATTCTTATAATTTTTAACAAATAATATGACTTTTTACACATATTTTTCCAGTTGTTTTTTCTCATAACAGCTTTATGTTTAAAATTTCTACCGGTTATTTGATAAAAAGTGCTATTGTTTTATGCAAATATTCTGGTTATACTTATGCACATGAGGCACACATATGTAAAGATATGTATATAGTTTCAATAACATCATATATGATAACACTTATTACATCATAAAATAATCAATTCTCTTTCAGAAATGCAGTACGCATTCCTGTTTTTTTGTTGTATTCCTTTATTATGTATACCTGTTATAAATCCCATTTACATACAGCTTGATATGTGATTGCTTCTTACAAAAGAAATATTAAATGTGAAAAACTTTAGAACAAATAGGTAAACATGTAAATCTAACTAAAATCAGCATAATTTTAGGATATATTTTTAAATATTTAAAAATATTTACCTATAATTCGTGTTTTTTTTTGCATCAAATCACTTATACTTTAGCCAATGAAGGACGTCCAAAATTTTGTATAAACAAGGAAACAATGGGAAAAATACATAATATTGAGAATGTATTCTAAATCTCAAATAGAAAGGTATGTTGAATATGAAAAAGATTCTTATTGCAATTTTGGCATGCAGCGCATTACTGGTAGGAACAACTGCATGTGGTACAACAAGCAGCACAACATCTTCTACCAATTCTACCGCAGATACTGCTTCCTCAGCAGTATCTCAAGTTACAAATCCGGACTATCAAAAACCAGAAACAATTACTACTGCAGATGATGCAAAAAAAGCTCTTGAAGCAGGCAATAAAGCTTATGTAGACGGTAACATTGATATTACTGCTACTGATGCGGACAGAACAGATTTGTCCGAAAACGGTCAAAAACCTTATGCGGTAGTGATTACATGCTCCGATTCCCGCGTTCCGCCTGAATTAATTTTTAACAGCGGTCTTGGAGAATTGTTTGTTATCCGTACTGCTGGTAACGTAGTTGCAGATTTCGAAACAGGCAGTGTAGAATATGGCGTTGACCATCTTGGTGCCCCGCTGGTAGTAGTGATGGGTCATACACAATGCGGCGCTGTTGCAGGTGCAATTGAAGGACACGCTGAAGGACACGTGGAAGATATCATCCAAGATATTCTCCCATCTGTAGAACAAGCAAGACAAAATGCAAGCGGGGAAAATGAAATTGCTACTCTAGCAGAAACCTATAATGTACAACACAGCATTGACCAGCTAAAAGAAAGCGAAATTTTATCTAAAGCTGAACAAGACGGTAAAATTCAAATTGTTGGAGCTATCTATGATATTTCAACAGGTGAAGTTAGATTCCTTTAAACTAAACTAAAATATTATTTTTAAGATTTCGTTCATATAAAAGACTTATCATCTGATATCAGATGATAAGTCTTTTATTTATCATATAGAAAAACCTGAATCAATTAACATTATCCCTCATATGATGCAGTTTATAATACTATTTTTAAAGAATAACAGCCTAAAATTTTGAATGGACCATAACAACTCTGTTCCGAGAAAATAAAAGAAGAAGAGACACCCTGTAACGTCTCTTCTTCCTTTATAAATGGCATCAATCTATCAGTTCTTTTTGTTCTTTTTACCCGTTCTCCAAAAAGCTTCCTCATCATGCAATGGTTCCTTGGGGTAAGCCTTACCTCCAATTTCAAGCAGATGATTCATTTCAGCCTCTACATCTTCTCTCAATTTACGTACCGTTTTACGATGAGAACCACAATCCATAGGATATACCGGATCTCCAACTGTAACGGTAATACAGGAGCCGCGTTTTAACAATCTCCATAAACCTTTTCTCTCTCTTGGTGTAATTACCACTGGAAGTACAGGAGCATTGGCATCTACTGCGATCGTAAACGCACCGTCGCTGAATTTGCGCAAGTGGTCACAATACATTTCGATACTGCCTTCCGGATACATACTAATGACTCTGCCGTTCTTCACCGCATTGGTCATTTCATTCATAAAGTTGCGCAGACCTTTGACCGTAGTGCTGATTGGAACACAATCAAAAAAACGAATAAAGGGTCCTACTACAGGAATATTAAAATTTCCTTCCATAGAAGTATACACCATTTTTCTTGGCGTAGCCAGTACTCCTAGCCAAGTACAGTCCATAGGATGTACATGGTTACAAGTAAGCACAAAACCTTTATTCTTTTTGCTTAGCTTTTGTATTTTCCCTTTTCCTTCCTGTTTCAGTCCAAATACAAATGTATTCATGATTGTCAAAATAGGAATAACAAGACCAAAATACATCATAAAACTTAGCGCTCTGCGCAAAAAATTAGTAGGAAGCAGCTTTTTCATTTCCTCTACATTTTTAGCAGCAAATTTTCCTGCAGCCTCTTTTACATTTTCTGCGACTTCCTTCACATTTTCAGCAGCTTCTTTTACGTTGATTAATTCTTTTTGAGGAATTTCTACAAACTTTGAGTCTACTGCAGATGTTTCTTGCTTTATTTGAGTCTTTTCATCATTTATAACCCTATCTGCGTTATGCATCTGTTCGGAATTTGAAGTAGGAGCATTTAAATTCTCCTGATTTTCATATGCCGGATCTGATAGTGTTGCATTGATACTATCTGCCATAACCACCATTCTCCTTGAAGTCGTTAATCGCATCATTAAACATGAGCTCTGCCTGCTTTACAGACTCTGAAACACGATATGTATTGCCTTGCATGGCGTATTTGGTAGACATAATTGCTTTCATTTCAGGATTTTCAATCCAATAATCAATTTTACGCGCTAAATCATCCGGATTGTCCGCCTCGAATAAACTTCTGTCATCCAAAGCAAACTGTACGGTTGCAGATTTCGGTGAATTGCTGATAACCGGAACCAAACCGCACGCAAAAGCTTCCATACAGGCAATTGCTTCACTTTCAATATACGCCGCATGTACATATAAATCACAAGAATTAATCAATCTGATTAATTCTTCTTTGGTATAAAAACCAAATATCGGAGGATTTTTCATTGTCTCCCCTTGTTTGCGCAATGCCTTTTCACAAGGTCCGCGTCCAGCCAAATACACTTGGATTTTATCTGCATATTTAGAACGCTCTACGGCGTTTAGCAGTACATCTTGTTTTTTCTCATAAGACAATCTGCCAATCATTAAAATATTAAATTTTTCAGGATCTGTGACTTTTTCTACTTCCATAGGACGAAACTCATCGTCCACACCATTACTGATGACATACAGCTTTTGTTTATAACCATTTTTACGCAATTCTCCCGCAATAAATTTTGACGGGCAGTGAATATGGTTAAAATCTTTATAAAAATATCTATGGGCAAACCGATAGAAACCCACTGAAAGAAGTTCAACTTTTTCACAGTGAATATTATAAGTAATATTTTCAGGCTGCAAGTGGAATGCCGCTGATGTAGGAATACCCATCTGCCGGGCAACTTTAGCTGCTTTGCGTTCAAATGGGAACGGAAGGAAAAAGTGGACGATATCCGCTCCCTTAAACGCCTTTCTAAATACTTTTTCATCAGGAGTAGCAAAACAAAACCCTTGTTTATGACTAATTTTGGTTACCAGTTTATAATGTGCTTCCGGAACGCCAAACTTATCTTTTCCGGATTCACCAATAGAAACAACTCTTACCTGATGTCCTCTTTGCCTTAGCATATCGGCAAAGCGACGGGCAGTCATCGTGGTTCCGTTATTCTCCTCATCAAACATGTCAACTACAAGAACAATTCTCAAGTTAAACCTCCAACTAACTCCAATCAATCGAATGCCTGTTACGAAAGCTAACAAACAACAGGTATCCTAATCTCAATCCTTCTATATATCAAACCAAATATCAAAACATAAACACTTTCAAAATACTATTAAATAATCATACATAATTATTCATCATTCGTCAACATCTGAGCAAAAACGACCTTTATTTTCCATAAAGAACACAATCTTTTTTAAAATTAACAGCTATTTTGCTACATTATTTTGTACGCTTCCATTAACAAAGGCTTTAATATTATCTGCAGCAATTCTAATTAATCTGCTTCTGGCATCTTTAGATGCCCATGCAATATGCGGTGTAATAACACAATTCTTCGCTGTCAATAACGGATTATCTGCTTTGGGCGGTTCCTGAGACAACACATCCAAAGCTGCCGCATATATCTTATCTTGATTCAGCGCATCTGCCAATGCCTGTTCATCTATCACCTGTCCGCGTGAGGTATTAATTAAAATTGCAGTTGGCTTCATCAATGCCAGAGCTTCCTGATTGATCATATGTTCTGTGTCAGGAGTCAAGGGACAATGGATGGTTACAACATCACTTTCACAGAGTAATTCTTCTCTGCTTACCTGACGGCAGCCCTCCGGCATATCTTTTGCGGAACGGCTGTGAACCAGTACATTCATCTCTAAAGCGCGGGCAATTTTAGCAACTGCACGCCCAATATTGCCAAAACCGATAATGCCTATCGTACTGCCGGCAACATCAATCAGGTCTGAATTCCAATAACAAAAGTGCCGGCTGTTCACCCAATCTCCTTTGTGCACGCTTTGATTATGCAGTTCCACTTTATTTGTGATGTTAAATAACATAGCAAATGTAAATTGTGCAACTGCAGTTGTACAGTAAGTTGGCACATTACATACAGGTATCCCTCTCTGTTTTGCTGCATTGCAATCAATGACATTGAAACCTGTGGAAAGCGTACCTATATACTGTAACTTTGGCAGCGCATGTATAGTTTCAGCGGACAATACCGTTTTATTGGTAATTAAAATGTCTGCATTTTTTGCTCTTTCCGCAATTTCTTCCGGCTTTGTAAATTCATAAATCGCAACATTGCCAAGAGCCTCTATAGGAGCCCAACTGATATCCCCCGGATTGGTTGTGTAACCGTCCAGAATACATATATTCAAAGGATTACCTCCCTATTTGTAAATTAAATAAGATTTTCTACTAATTGTATTTTATTGTACCATAAGGATGACGTTTTTTCAATTTCTAATGTGTGACAAAACAACTGCTAACTTTTGCCCATATCCGCCAAATAATTGCATATAAATAATATGGCAGAAGAAATCCCGTATTGAAATTTAGATTTCTAAATTTCAATTTTAAAGAGAAAGATAGTTTACAAATGATTGACCATTGTCCTATTTCAAAATATAATATATAAATAATCTTCAGCAAAGCGCTTTATACCCAAAAACAAAAAATAATTGTTTGGAAAGGAAATATTACAATGAAACAAACCATTCAAACCAAACATCTTCTGAATTTAAACGAAACTTGTGCAGCCCCTTTGCTTGAGCAATTTGAGTATCCATGGCAGGCGCTTCCTCATATTTCCGACTTTATTATATCCCTTGGAAAAACACTTTCTGCCGATGAGTATGAGCAAAAGGAAGAACATATTTGGATTGCACGCACTGCCACTGTATTTCCTTCCGCCTATATTGCAGGTCCAACCATCATTGGTCCAAATACGGAAGTACGCCATTGTGCATTTATCAGAGGAAACGCTTTGATTGGCGCCAACTGTGTTGTAGGCAATTCTACCGAATTAAAAAATGTGATCCTGTTTAATCATGTGCAAGTACCCCACTATAACTATGTGGGAGATTCTATTTTGGGATACAAAGCACATATGGGCGCCGGCTCTATTACTTCCAATGTAAAATCCAATAAATCTTTGGTCGAAGTAAATTGCAACGGGGAAAAAATACCTACCGGATTAAAAAAATTCGGCGCTATTTTAGGGGACCACACTGAAGTCGGATGCAATTCCGTATTAAATCCCGGTTCGGTTATTGGAAAAGGCTCTCAAATTTATCCTGTTTCCATGGTGCGCGGGGTTGTGCCGGAATATCATATTTATAAACAAGCAAATGAAATTGCTGCAATCGAAGACTGATATACAAAATCAGCGGTTTTTCCCTTCCATTTTTCTGCGTTTTTTTGTATAATAAACAATATAATCTATCAGTTGTATACGAAACAGGAAAGCAGGGATTTCATGCCAAAACAAAAAAAGGTTGCCATTATCGGCAATATATCCAGCTTTGATAAATGTTCTATTACAACCGCTTTGCCTATTTTTGCGGCCAGCGGCGGAATTGAAACCTATCCGCTTTTAACAGCCATTGTGGCCTCCCGCGATAACGACATTGACAGCCCGGATTATTGCGATTTGACCAATAATATGCCTACCGTTGCAGAGTACTGGCGTTCACAGGAGCTGAAACTGGACGGCCTTATCAGCGGTTTTTTAGGTTCCCCGGAGCAGGCAAATGTGGTTTCGGATATTTTAACCCACTGTAAAGCACAGGATTCACTGGCATTGGTTGACCCTATTATGGGAGACCACGGACAAATGTATGGGTCAAGCTCTCCAAAAATGGTGGAAGCCATGCGTAATTTGTGTAAACATGCGGATATTATTGTTCCAAATATAACGGAAGCATGTTTAATGCTGGACGAACCTTATCAACCGGGACCATATACCAGAGAATATATCCAAGATTTATTGGTACGGCTAAGCAAATTGGGGCCAAGCATGGTTGTCATTTCCGGTGTATGGTTCAGTAAATTTTTATCGGGCGCTGCCGGGTACGATACTGTGGACGGAAGCTTTACGTATGCATTTTCCAAACATATCAAAGGAGAATACAAAGGTGTAGGAGATGTATTTGACAGTGTACTGTTAAGTGCTTTGCTGCATAATATGAAGTTTAGAAATGCTTTGCAGTTTGCCGTAGATTTTACCCACAAAAGCATTTTAAGTCAAACAAATGCGGAAAAGAAAACTCTTGATAATTTTAAATTCGGAATTGACTTTGAAATGAATTTACCTTGGATTATAAAAACATTTAAAGCTGACAAAACATAAAAGGAGCGGAAATATCTGCTCCTTTTTCTAACAAAATTCATCACAAAAAACAGAGATATCGTGAACAATTATTTACATAAATCACAAATTACGATATAATGTTACAAAGTCTTCTGTAATGTGATAAAATGTTCATATATTTATGGTACATTCAAATATGGAACCAAATCAATATGAAAAATCAACAGAAAGGGGGCTTTTCCATTTATGTTCAGCAGCCAGGTTTTTGAAAGCGCATTGAGTATTACTATGTTTGTGCTGAGAATCTTGGTACCTTTATTATCTACAATAGTGCTGGTACGGTGTTTCGTTTCTTTAAAACGGGGCCGGAGAAAAGAAGAGCCCGTTGTTTTATTGGAGGATTTGGCCAGTGGTCTTTCCATTCCTGTTCTCTATTGGGAAAACTCTATCGGACGGAGCAAAAGCTGCGATATTGTTTTGCCTGACAGTACCTGCAGCCGCGATCATGCTGTTTTATACAGACGGGCCAGCGGCTGGATAATTACAGACACCAATTCCAAAGCCGGCACATATGTAAACGATAAAAAAATTAAAGAAGCCACACAGATTATTCCCGGCGATGTCATTACTATGGGAACATCGCGGTTTGCACTACGCCGTGTCAGTGAAGGAACGGTAATTCAGCAGAAGAAAAAAATAAAACAGCCTAAAATTTCCAATAAAAAAGCTCCATCACCTGCCGGACTATTGGGTCTAACGAATGTGATCCATTTATTGCTCACAATCCAATGCTGTTTTGCAGGCGGTCAATTTAATGCTCTGCCATTCATACCGTTTGCTTTATTATTGGCAATGTCATGGGGCTTGTACCTGATTTCCAGAAAATTACTGGGCCGCGTCAGTTTTGAAATTGAAACCTTTGGTTTCTTGTTAAGCGGCGTTGGTATTATGCTGCTTTGCGCGGAGGATTTTTCCCTTATTTATGTTCAAATGGGAAGTATGCTTTTGGGTCTATGTTTATTTGGTTTTTTGATCTGGTTTATGGGAGATTTAAAACGTGTGATGAAAGCACGATTATGGATAGCCATTGCTGCAATTGTATTGTTCGCTGTTAACTTGGTCATCGGTACGGAAACAAATGGCTCTAAAAACTGGATCAATCTTGGTTTTATTAGCATTCAGCCATCAGAGTTCATTAAAATCGCGTTTATCTTTGTAGGCGCCTCTACACTGGATAAGCTGCAAACAGCAAAAAACTTATGGGGCTTTTTAGGGTTTACTGCAGTTTGCCTTGGCGCTTTGATGTTAATGAAAGACTTCGGTACAGCTTGCATTTTCTTTATTACATTTATTATCATCGCATTTATGCGATCAGGCAGTATTCGTACCATATTGCTGGTGCTGTCCGGTTCCGCGCTTGGCGTATTTCTGATTCTGCGGTTTAAGCCGTACATTGCAGAACGTTTTAAAGCATGGAGACACGTTTGGGAATATGCCGATACCACCGGTTATCAACAGACAAAAGTATTAATGTATGCCGCCAGCGGAGGACTATTTGGTGTTGGACTTGGAAACGGATATTTAAAAGATATTTTTGCAGGTGACAGCGACCTGGTATTTGGCATGCTTTGTGAAGAAATGGGGCTTGTCATGGGTGTTGTTGTGGTAGTGGCAATTGCAATGCTGATTTTATTTGCACGCAATGATGCCACAAGAAGCCGCTCTACGTTTTATTCCATTTCAGCATGTGCAGCCGCAGGATTATTGCTGTTTCAAACATGTTTAAATGTGTTTGGCGCTACCGATGTATTACCTCTTACCGGCGTTACTTTACCTTTCATCAGCCTTGGCGGTTCCAGTATGATGGCTGTTTGGGGATTGTTAGCATTTATTAAAGCTTCCGACGAACGCACTTATGCAGTAAGGAGGAAAAGCAAATGAAAACAACCGGTTGGCGCTCTTTGATCTTGTATATCATAGGTGCAGGCTTTTTGGCAGGTATCATATTCTTTATCTGCAGTTATTTTATACAAGGCGGCTCTTGGGCAATTCGTCCTTCCAACGCACATATTACCAACAATGGTCAGTTAACCTATTCCGGCGAAATTACAGACCGCGACAATAATTTACTTTCTTACAGTGAAGACGGTGTACAGCAGTATAACGATAACGCGTTAATCCGCAGGGCAACTCTGCATGTAGTCGGGGATCCCAACGGATATATATCAACAGGAGCGCAGTATGCGTTCCGTACGCAATTATCCGGTTTTAACCCGATTACAGGTGTAGTATCGCCATTGGGCAATTCGATTACAGGCAGTAACATCCAGCTTACCATCAGTTCAGACGTTTCTGCCGCCGCATTGCAAGCACTCAACGGCAAAAAAGGCGCCGTTGCCGTATATAACTATAAAACAGGCGAAGTGTTATGTATGGTAAGCAGCCCTACATTTGACCCCCTCAATATTCCCAGCGATATCGAGACCAACAGTGCGTATGAAGGTGTCTACTTAAATAACGCGTTATCATCCACCTATACGCCAGGGTCGATCTTTAAGGTGATTACCGCAGCCGCCGCAATTGAAACGATTCCGGATTTAGACAGCCGTACCTTCTATTGTTCCGGCTCTACCATTATAAATGGTGAAACAATTACTTGTGACGGCGTCCATGGAAATGTTAACTTCCAAAACGGATTGGCGCAATCCTGTAATATTGTATTTGCCGAATTAGCGGTGGAGTTGGGAAAAGATACTATGACAAAATATGCCGAACAATTGGGCTGCAACACCAATTTTTATTTAGATGGCAATCCCAACAAAATGAGTTCTTATAACGTTGAAGAGGCAGATGAAAACTCCTTGGCTTGGTCCGCAATCGGTCAATATACCGATACCGTAAACCCGTATCATATGATGATATTAATGGGCGCCATTGCAAACGGAGGTACTCCTGTAAATCCGTATATCATCCAAAGCGTTACAAACAGTATTGGTTTACAAACCAAAACCGGTAAAACCACATACGGAGATAACATGCTGCAACAATCTACAGCGGAAGAATTACAGCAACTGATGAGATATACCGTAAGTAATTATTATGGAGATTCTATGTTCCCCGGACTTCAGGTAGCTGCAAAAACAGGTACAGCAGAAATTGGTGAGAATAAAATTCCAACCGGCTGGATTGTAGGATACTCGGAACGCGAAGATTTGCCCCTTGCTTTTGCCGTTGTTGTAGAAGAAGGTAACTATGGAAGAAATTCCGCAGGTGTAGTTGCTAATGCAGTGCTGCAAAAAGCTGCAGCGCTTTATACATAAACAATACAAGAAATGAAAAACTAAACTTGAAATGAATTAAAGGAGAATGAAAAATGGCAGTTATTGAATTAACAACACAAAATTTTAATGAAGAAGTATTGCAGTCAGACGTACCTGTTATGGTTGACTTTTGGGCATCATGGTGCGGTCCGTGCCGTATGGTTTCCCCAATTGTGGATGAAATTGCAGAAGAAGTACAAGGTACTGCAAAAGTAGGTAAAGTAAATGTAGATGAACAAGGCGACTTGGCTTCTCAATTTGGTGTTATGAGCATTCCGACCATTATGGTATTCAAAAACGGAGAAGTTGTTGCAACCTCTGTTGGCGCAAAACCAAAAGCAGAACTGCTTGCATTGTTAGGTTAAAAAACATAAAAAAGCCTGCGAGGTACAATCTCGCAGGCTTTTTTATTTGCAATCAACACATTGTACATAGTGATTGCATGTCTGTTTCCAAAGAGTTTGTGAAGTATGTAAGTAAGCAAATATATCAGGTCAGTTTTATTGTCACAAAAAGATGTTTTGTGAATATATGATATATGTAAATGATAAATCGATTTATTTTATTAATATGTGATAATACTGTTTATGTGAAAAAATTCGACTGCATAGCAGAACTCCTGAAAGAAGCTCCCAAGGGGATTGCATATCCGGGCTCCAAAAAATATTATATTCTTGATATTGCAAATCACCAGATTCCTAAAGGAATGATTTCTATTTTAGCACCAATCACGTCTTTACCTAAATTTAAGAAGATAAAATGAAACCTTTTCTTGTGTTTGAAATACTTTTTAGCAGAAATCCTTTATATTATTCTTTATTAGAACTAAAACAAACGTATTATACCATATAATGGAAATGATTTACAAAGGAGAGATCAACATGAAATCAAAATTTGTCATATTGCTAGCCTCTATTTTGGCAATAAGTTCCATTGCGATGGCCGGATGCTCCAGCGATAGCATTACAACATCTTCTGTTGATACAAGTTCCGTGGAAACATCGGAAGCCATATCTGAAGCAACAAGTGCTGCTCCGGAAGAAGACATTGTTTCTTCTTCCGTTTCTGACAATGAACATCGCGGCGAAATTGTAAACGGTGTATTTACCTCCACTGACGGTATTTATAAAATAACTGTGCCGGAAGGAGTTACCTTGCTTACCGCTACAGATTCCACCACTGTATTTACCGCTGATGAAGGCAAAACTGCAATTACAATTTCCTCCGAAGTAAACAACGGTCCTTATCAAGATTTAAAACAAGAGACATTTGAAACGATTTACAGTCAATTATATACTGAATATGCTACTACCGGTTTTGAATCAAAAACAGTAGATGAAAAGCGAACCGACTATCGTCTTTCTTTCACAGGAAAAAGTCAAGAAACGCCGCTACAAGTATATGTATTTAAGGCAATAACAAATCAAAAAGCTATTACCATTCAAGTGTCTGCCGAACAAACGAATGACCATGCCTCTGCATTATTAGATACCATGGCCGCTGCGCTTATTTTCTAATAGATAAAAAATCCCCGTTGA
>CALWUU010000032.1 GCA_944384835.1 uncultured Clostridia bacterium
ATATGTTAATTTGGACAGTTCTTGCTTTGCGGCTTCTTTTTCTTGAGCAAGAATTTGTGCTTTGTTGGTTTCGTTTTCCTGTATTGCTTTATCGGCAACGGCTTGGATCTCTTGCTCGGTTTGAGCAGCGTCTATTTCTGCATTCAGCTGTTCTTTTTTTTCTTCCCCAAGGTATTCCAAACCTGCCACAATTTGTTTTGCTTCATTGCGTTTTTCTGTTAATACTCGATTCTTTTCCGTTTCATTTTCTGCCTTTGCTCTTGTTACAATGTCATCAATGAGCGTTTCGGAATCAGCGTTATCAATTTCACTTTTATATTGAGAAATTTTGGTACTGTCCAGATATTCCAGCTTATCCAGCTCTGCCTTGGCGGCTGCCCGTTTTTCTGCCAATGCGGATTCTTTATTGCTTTCGTTGGCAGTGTTGGCCTCCTGTAAAATAGAAGAAATATCGGCAGCAGTAGACGCGCTGTTTAGTCTATTTGTAAAGCTGGTAACCTGCTCTTCTGTCAGGTAATGATAGCCGCTTAGGGTGTTTAGCGCGTCTGTTTTCAGCTGTTCCAAGGCTTGGGAATTTTCCTGCTTTGCTTCCTCGGACAGAGCTTGGATTTGCGCTATCTCCTGTGCGCTGGTGATTGCAGAAGTAAAATGCTGTTTTCTTTCTTCACTTAAAGCATCCAGCTTGTTCAACTCTTCCAGAGCTGTTTGTTTTGCTGCGTTTACAGCCTGTTGCTTTAATTCGCTGTCTTTATTCTGTGCGTCAGCAACAATCTGGTTAATTTCTTCTTGCGTTTTTGCGTTTTGTACTTGTTGAATATAGGATTCTTTATCCGTTAGATATTGCAGCGCGTTAATGGTATCTATTGCCGCTGCTTTTTCTTCGTCCAAATTATCGCCTGGGTTGGTTGGGTTTTCGGGACTGTCTTTGAATGCCTTATCCCCAATCTCCATATTTGCAAGTGCATCCTTATAATCTGCATAGGAAAGGGCAGAGACATTATAAAACGCATTATTTCCGATGCGTGTAACGGTGTCAGCAACTTCAAGACGTGTGATTTCACCTTCGTCTAAAAAGTTTTTCCAAGGTACCTGATCTGGACTGTCAAAGTCGCGCATGGCGCCGGTGCCATAAATTTTCAGCACGCCGTCTTTCAATGTCCATTTTAGATTAGAGCCTATGCTGCCGGAGTCGGTGGCTTCTAACTGCTCATACGTTTTATTTAGCCATTCATACTCATATCTTTCCGTAGCCTGCGGATAGTCATCTTTGACAAAGTTCGGGTCTATGTGGTAATAGTTATATTTATCGTTTTTTATAGGCCACAGCATCAGACCTGCCGCACCGTTAGTGCTGTCGGAACCATACCATTCTTCTCCGATACGCACCCAGTTCCAAGCATGGTTAGATGATATAGCTCCAAAAATACAACGCATATCTACACCGGCGCGTTGCAGTAACAGACCAAGGGCGGTAGAAAAGCCGTTACAAACAGCTTTTCCTTCAATGAGTGCACCATAAGAGGTATATCCTGTGTAGGAACTGTTATCAATCGCACCGTAGGAAACGTTATCAACGAGCCATTTATAGGCATTTACTAGCTTTTCATAGTCGGTTTTCAGGTCATTTTCTTTACGGTATTCGTAAAAAATACCTCCCGGAGCATAAAAAGAATCTACTTTCTCACGGGCTGCTTTTTCCTGTTCAAAGGTACTTTTTACATTGCCTTGGTACTCCAATACAATTTTTGTTTTCCCTTGATGAGTGTTATAAGGATTATCGGAGGCTTGAAACTGTACGTAGGACTGGATTCCAAATGAACGTGACAGCATCATATAGCTCCAATAAGTGTCGTCCATCTCCTTATACCAGTTTATGGCTTCATCATGTATATCTTGAAGATAAGCATGGAAAAAATCCGCAATGGTGGTTAGGTCCTCATGTTCATCATAACCGCTGAAATTTTTGAATTCTTCCGGAGTCATGGTTATGGTAACTGAGAATGTCTTCATTTGCCAAGTGGCCGTATATATTTTGATGGCTTCCAGGATTTTCTCTCTGTCAGCTTCAGTAAAACCATCAAACGTTAAGGATTGTATATGGTATTTACTGTCTAATAAATCTGTGCTCCACAACTGTTCTAGAGTAGGATTGAATTTTCCGTCTTCTGTCATGAAAGCTTCTATACCTGTATCGGACGACATTGTTTGTGCCTGCACCGTTGTCTCTGTTTGAGATGTCAAAGCATAGGCAGACACAGTTCCTCCAGTAGCAATAACAGCTGCTGTTAAAAGAGCAATTCCCTTTTTGATCAGCAAAGGTTTTTTCATATATAGATCTCCTTTATTCAAAGCTTTTTAGAGTGTTACTACGCTTCCCTTAAGCGGATCACAGTTCTATAAATTTAAGCGATTTAGAACTTGTTTTATAATATGTAAGTTAAAACTCTGAAAATGAACTGTATTTTTTGTCTGAAAATCCAACATTTCCGGAGAATTGTATACATGCACTCTGGATTTCCTCCTTCCAACATTTATTTTGATTTTTTGCAGATTCCATATATACTTTAAAAAATTTGAAAAAACATACCTGATATTGAGTATAAAAACCAATCATTTTACTGCTTCATAGATCAACTGATTTTGTATCTGTCAAGACTTAAGTATATAAATGGAAAAGTGAAATCTGCTTTGTCACAGAACGTGAAATCAACAATATTTTTATAAAGATTTTAAAGCAAAAAATATTGAAAAAGTTATAAGTTTTAACAATAATGATAACATAATATTCTATGTTTTACAATTATCTTGAGAAATTAATTTGCATAGAGTTTAGGGGAAAAAGACGGTTGATTTTGTGAGAAAGTATGTATGTTAACAGATAGTTGAAAGAGACAATAGAAAAAAACAGTCAAACGCAGAGCCGTTCGACTGTTTTGTTTATGATTTTGGAAGCTTAAGGATTTGTTGAGGATAGATAATATCGCTTGAGAGTTGATTCAATTTTATAATTTCAGGATACCGAAATCCGGAACCTAATTGTTCCTGTGCAATTTTCCAAAGAGAATCTCCGCTTTGTACCGTGTATTCTTGATATTCAATTGGAATTTGCAGTCGATCCCCCGGATAAATGAGCGTACTTGTTAAGCCGTTAAGCTGCATGATTTCATGATAACGAAATCCGCTTCCCAAATATTTTTCCGCAATATCCCAAAGTGTATCTCCTGATTTTATTTCATGCACCAAATAGTTGGTATCAGAAGTGTTTGGAGGAGTTTCGGGAGTATCTTCTGTGCTTGGCGGCACAGATTGTTCAGGCTGGGACGGAACTGCTGTGTCCGGCTGTTCAGATTCCGGCGGAGAAGTTGATTGGGGAGGAGCAGGTTCCGAAGAAACTGGTGGCTCTGAAACATCCGGTGCATTTGGAGCTGAGGTATCCGGCTGTTCAGTGGTTGGAGGGGAGGAAGATTGGGGAGGTTGGGAAGAAGCCGGCGGTTCAGATATATCCGGTTGAGACGGTGCAGAGGATTCCGGCAAATTTGTCTCCGGAGGAACCATAGACTCCGGTGGTTCCGGTTCCGAAGAAACAGGGGGCTCCGGCTGTTCGGGAACAGATGGAGCCGATGAATCCGGTTGCTCCGGCTCCACAGGAACCGATGGTTCAGATGGAGTTGTGTTCTCTGATTCTCCGTTTACCCAATCTTCGTAATGATCCCAGATAGACGGATCTTCCTGCCCTAATGCCCATGAACCTGCGCCTTTTAAATTGTATTTTTCTACCAAACTCAATTTTGCTTCATAAGATTGGTCATTTTCATACCAAACCACATATCTTCCGGGCTGTAAGACAAAATCTCCGCCAACGGTAAATTGGTTGCTTTGTTCTGTAATAGTAAATTCTGCTTTTACAGATTTGCTGGCTTCATCATAAGTTATAGTAGACTCGCAGCTGTTTAAAATATCTTGGATGGTTTTGCTGCTGATACCTTTACCCACAATTCTGTCATTGTCCAGACTCCAAACACGTCCGTATAAAGGGACGCCCACCACAATTTTGTCTGAAGTTGTTTTGCTCAATGCATATTTAATAGAATTTTCCACAAAGTCAATGCTGGCTACAGGACCGGCTGTTCCGCCTTCATAATGCTCGTCATAGGTCATAAGGAACAAATGGTCTGCATATTGTGCAAGCGCAGCGTAATCATAAGAGCCGTGCCAACCTGTTTGCCAATCATTTGGGTTGGCTGCAACTGCAACAGACACTTCTTTATGACTTGGTATTTTTTCTCTTAAAAGCTTTACCAGTTCCGTATACTGGTCTCTTTGTTCATGGGTTACATTTTCAATATCCACATTTACTCCATCCAGATTATATTGTTCAACGTAATCCGCAATTTGTGTTGAGAGCGTTTCTACATCTTTTAACGCATTTATACCTGCCGTTCTGTTCCAATGGTTGCTTAAAAACGGCACTACTTTAATTCCTTTGTTATGCATGCTGTCAATCAAATATGTGCTGACATAATTCAACTCCAAACTGCCATCTTCCTGAATGTCAAAGTAGCTGGGAGAAACGGTATCCAATGTTTGGTTTGTTTGATTAACATATTCTATTTGCTGATGATCCGTACCGCTGTACAGGTACCCCATAATATAACGGTCTGAAGCTGCAAATACGGATAAAAATGAGGTTAGCGATAAAGAGGCAACTAAAATTCCTGAAGCAAAAATTTTAACGCTTTTAATTTTTGCTTTTTGGGCATACTCTAATATAGAGTTTAATATACCTTCTGAATTAGAGCGCTTGTTTTTTCTGCTTCCGAAGTCCCATGCGAATTCCACATCAGACTTAGAATATTCAATTAAAATATCATAGTCTCCGTCTTGCCGCGGAACTAATTTTATATTTGGCATAGCATGATATCACCTTTCATCATATTATTTTTTGTTCTATTAGTATGTACGTTCAATATGTAAAATATCAATAAATTTGGTATTTTGTAATAAATTATAAAGCGAATTTCAGTTTTGTTAAGCAGCTAAACAATACTTGACCGAAAAGAAAAACAGATTTATAATAAAACAACAGAAACAATAAACGGGGGCGTTGTTATGCAATGCGAAATGGTACAGCAATTTGTTGATATGCTCACCGAAATAACAGCAAAGCAAAAAATACCGCAAGAATATGCAGACGGGCAGGTATTATACAATGCTGAAATAGCATTGCTGGAAAAAATTCATCAGTATCCGTCTGCCAACATTAGTATGCTTTCTGATAAATTAGGCATAACCAAAAGCGCTGTTACGCAAATGAGTGCGAAGCTTTTGGATAAAGGACTGATTGAGAAGTTTCAGGATTCTAAAAATAAAAAAGAAAAGTATGTCCGCCTGACAAATGAAGGGAACAAGGCTAGAGAAAGATATATAGCGTTTCGCAACCAAGAGTTCCATGAGATGAGAACATATTTATGCTCTCTCAATGAAAATGATAAAAAAACCATCTCAACATTTATGAGAATGATGAAACAATATATGCCGGTATACACTTTTCCTTGTCAGTGTGACATCAATAAAATTTCTGCTGTTGAGCAGCTTAAAATAGAAGGACAGAAGAAACATGCTTGAATTAAAACACATCTCTTTTTCCGTAACAGATGAAGCCGGTAATCAGGAAAAAGAAATATTAAAAGATATCAACCTCACCATAAACAAAGACTCTTTTGTGGTAATTACCGGTCCCAATGGGGGAGGAAAATCAACGCTGGCCAAAATTATTATGGGGATTGAAAAACCATCACAGGGCGCCATTCTGTTCCAAGGACAGGATATTACCCATTTGGACATTCATGAACGTGCAAACTTAGGAATGGGGTTTGCATTCCAACAGCCTGTTCGTTTTAAAGGTCTTACAGTAAAAGATTTATTGCATTTGGCCTCCCATAAACAAAAAAATGACCAGGAGCTTGCACAATATCTTAATGAAGTAGGACTCAATGCATCAAATTATATCAATAGAGAAATAAACGCAAGCCTTTCCGGGGGAGAATTAAAACGAATTGAAATTGCAATGTTAATGGCCGGAGGAGCAGAACTTTCTCTGTTTGATGAACCGGAAGCCGGTATTGATTTATGGAGTTTTCATAATTTAATTAAAGTATTTGAGAAAATTCGAGATATGAAGCGCGGATCAGTAGTCATCATTTCACATCAGGAGCGTATTCTAAACATAGCGGATGAAATAGTTGTCATTTCCAATGGAGAAATCCTTACAAAAGGAACACGGGATGAAATATTGCCGCGTCTGTTGTCCGAATCTGATACATATCAATTTTATAAAGCGAGGGGACAGCAATGAAACATGCAGAAAAAACAGAACATATTTCCGGCAATTCTTCTGTGCTACAAAAGCTATTAAAGGTAGTTTCCGGCATAACAGGAACACCGAAAGGGGCTTACAATATTCGTCAAGACGGAAAAAGCATTGACCGTCAAAGTACCGATAATATTGAGATTCGTTCCAAAGAAAACGGACAGGGCATTGAAGTTTATGTAAAACCTGGGACAAAGGGAGAGTCTGTGCATATTCCTGTAGTGGTTGATGAAAGCGGATTTTCTGATGTCGTATATAACGATTTTTTTATTGGTGATAATGCAGATATAGATATTGTTGCCGGCTGCGGCATTCATAATGACGGTATCCACTTGTCACAACACGATGGCGTACATACCTTTCATGTAGGGAAACATGCAAAAGTACGGTATACAGAAAAACATTACGGAGAAGGCAGCGGAAGCGGAAAAAAAGTTTTGAATCCCATAACAGTGGTGCATTTAGATGAAGATAGTTACCTGGAAATGGAAACAGTGCAGATTGAAGGCGTAGACACAACCAAACGAGTGACAAAAGGAGATTTAAAAGATCGTGCGCAACTGGTAATTAAGGAAAAACTAATGACCAGCGGTAATCAAAATGCAAGTACAGAATTTGAGGTTAACTTAAATGGTGTAGATTGCAGTGCCAATGTAATGTCCCGTTCCGTAGCAAAAGGGAATTCTTTTCAAGGATTTTTTTCCAAGATAAATGGCAATAATGCTTGCGCGGGACATTCTGAATGCGACGCTATTATTATGGATGATGCTTGTGTAACGGCTGTGCCTGAAATTACTGCAAATCATGTGGCAGCTTCGTTGATTCATGAGGCAGCCATTGGAAAAATTGCAGGAGAGCAAATTACAAAACTTATGACACTGGGATTATCACAAGAAGAAGCTGAGCAAGAAATTATTCGCGGTTTTTTGAAATAGATACCAGTATATATATTAAAGAAAAAGAGACGTATATCGTCTCTTTTTTTAATATATACAAATACTTTAACGGTTTTAAAAAGTTTACATATATTATAAGTAGAGAGTATATGAAGTATGTGGATGTGGTACAAGCAAATAAATTGTTTGGCATCAAAAATTTCTTGGAAAATCAGTAAAATTTGGAATGTAAAAGATACGTTTATATATCCAGTTAATTTCACTTAGAATGGAGATTTTGTATGAAAATGGATATGAATATTTATAATGGAATGAATGGTTGCTGTAATGAAAATTGTGATGACGATTGCTGCCGTCCAATCATTTGTTGTCCGACAGGAGCTACAGGAGCGACAGGTTCAACCGGAGCGACAGGCCCCACAGGTCCAACGGGTCCGACAGGAGCCACAGGTACAGGAGCCACAGGAGCGACAGGTCCGGTTGGAGCGACAGGTCCCACAGGCCCCACAGGTCCGACAGGAGCCACAGGTACAGGAGTAACGGGAGCGACAGGTCCCACAGGCCCAACGGGTCCGACAGGAGACGAGGGTATTCAAGGCACTGCAGCAACCGTACGGGTAGGCACAGTAACTACGGGAGATCCTGGAACAGAGGCATCTGTAACTAACAGCGGAACAGAGCAGGATGCAGTATTTGATTTCATAATACCACAAGGCAAAAACGGTTGTACTTCTCCTGTAAAATTTTTAACAGCATATTCTACACCGCCACAACCAGGCACGTCAGGCGGAGGTCTGATTTTTGATAGAAACGGAATTTCTAATGGTAATGCAATTTCGCATACGATAAATACTGCTGAGTTTACCATACAGGAATCCGGCTTCTATTATGTGTCTTTCCATGTAACAATTACACCTGCAAGCGGAGCAAATTTTCCATTGCCTATTGTGGTATATCTTCAACAACAAGGGGCAATTGTGGCGGGAACTACAGTAAGCCATACGTTCCACACAACTGCTGATATTGCGAATATGTCTTTTACTCAAATTATACAAGTGACAACGGCACCAACCACATTAAAAGTAATAGGAAGCGGTGGAACTTATCTTTATTATGACAATGCAATAACCATTTATAAAATAGGTGACGTTTCGTAAAATAAAAAAATATCCCTTTTGGGATATTTTTTATTTTATTGACTTTTTATTTTGTGGGAAAACAATGGTTTCAATTTCAGTTGCCTTTCACAGCTTGACTTCACAAACAACAATTTTGTCGCTGCGGATCATACGATGTTAGAATTTTGAAGTGCAAGTTTCAGATAACGAGGAAGGATACAGAGCTGTTTCCGGAAATAGGGGCATTTCAGTTATATACAGCCAGTAAAAAAGCGTTATTTTATCTGTTTTATTGACAGCGGGACAGACTTTTCGCTCCATGCAGAGTTAGTTTTAATGTTTAAATAAAATTTAATATAAAAAGCTATTGACAGTGCTATGGATGAGATGTACAATAAGCAACAACCAGAAAAGAGAACCTTGCTGCTCTTAAAAATTTAAGGGCAGTATTCCATTTTATAGGGTAAATATAAGAAAAGAGGCGGTTGCAGTGAATATTTTGGTCATAGGCTGTGGACGTGTTGGAGTTAGCTTAGCAGAGCGTTTAGATGCTCATGGACATGACGTTGCTATTATTGATTCAGATGTTGACAATTTCAGAGCGTTAAGTGATGAGTTTACAGGTATTACTGTGTGCGGTATGCCTATGGATATGCAGGTAATGCAAAATGCTGGGATAGAGAGCTGCGATGCAGTTGCAGTAGTAACACCTGATGACAACTTGAATATTACAGTTTCGCAGGTAGTAAAGGAATTTTTTGGTGTAGATAATGTTTTGGCCCGTATTTCAGATCCTGCGCGTGAAAAAGTATTCAAAAAGTTTGGTTTAAAAACAGTATGTCCGACCAACTTAGCAGGAGATGCTATGTTTGTAGCGCTTACACAACCTTATGACAATAAAAATATGACATTTGGGGTTTCCACCGTATCGTTTACCTGTATGCCGATAGAAGATCATTTAGTCGGCGAAGATCTTAGAAATTTGGCAGAAGAAAGTGACCGCAGCGTATTTGGCGTGGTGCATACAGATGGTTCCATGGATTTGCATTTAGCCCATAAAAAGTTAATTTTACAACAAAACGATATGATTATTTATGCAAATATATGTGATTAAAACAATTTCATAGGAGAAATTTATTATGAAAATTATAATTGTTGGCGGCGGTAAATTAGGTAAAGATATTGCCGATAATATGCTGGAACGCAAATATGATGTAAGATTAATTGAAAAAAACAGGACAAAATGTATTGAACTGGCAAACGATTTGGACGTAGAAATTATTTGTGGAGATGGTACGGAGTTGGAGGTGCTGGAAGAAGCGGGAACTAAAGATGCAGACTGCTTTATTTCTGTTACCGGCAGTGACCAAGATAATTTGGTTGCTACACAACTTGCGAAAAATGAATTTAATGCACGTAAAGTAATTGTTAGGGCAAATAATCCCAGAAATGTAGAAGCCCTGCGCACATTAGGCACGGATATTGTTGTTAGCAGCACCGAGATTATCACCAGGCTGATTGAGCAAGAAGTAGATTTGGCCGGCATGCACTTGTTAGCAACTTTGAATAAAGGAAAAGCAAGTATTTGTACGATAACTTTGCCTGAGTCTTCCAACCTCGATGGTAAAATGCTCAAGGATATTACATTGCCTCAGGGATGCTTGGTTATTTCTGTTTTGCGAGATGACAATATGACAATTCCAAACGGCTTTACCGTGATTCATACGGGAGATGAAATTGTATCAGTGTGTGATAGTGATAACAGCCAACGTCAACTATTAAAATTATTTCATGGTCGTTAATAAAAAACGGAGGGTATATACCCTCCGTTTTTTATTCGTTATTTTTTTTCTTTTTTCGCAGACGATTGGCTCTTTTTATAGAAGCTTTTTCCGGCAAAGGTTCTTTTGTTTTATAGGTAATACGCTTGCTGGAGACAGCTTTTTTAGAATGATCCGCTTTGTTCATAATCAGCACATACACTATTAAGAGAGAAATAGAACATCCCGTAATAATTGCCCCTAATTTTAATCCCGGTGTTTGATAGTAGAACTGTATTTCGGAAGTTCCTGCAGGTACTTTTACAGCCATAAAGCCAACATTTACTTTTTCCACCTCTACTGGTTCTCCGTTTACAGTAGCAGTCCAGCCGCTTTCATATGGAACGCTAAAGAAAACCAGACGTTCTTTATCAGATGTGTAATGTGCGGTAAAACCATAACTATTGTAAGTAAAGTCTGAGCAAGACATTGATTTACGCTCAAGACAGTCATTGTAATAAGCCTCTTCCGTATAGGAGAAAGAAGTATTTCCCACAGCAGGTTCCAGTATGTCTTGGTATTTTTCTGCTTGTTCCTCATTTAGTACAATTGCTTTTAACAAAAGAAGATTGCGATTGTCTTCATACAACTGATTATATTGTTCTTCTGTGTAATAGTAATCGTAACTAAAACCCATTGGAATATAATATTGATTTTCCCAAACATCATACCCATTTTGAGTGTCATAATATGTCCATCCTGGCATACGAGTAGTTCCGTCTTCTTTTACAAAGTCATCGTTATCTCCTGTGTAGTCAAATAACCAGCGGCAGGAAGTCAGAGCGCGTAATCCATAATATTTTACATCAGGTCTTGAGCCAACATCTCTTGTTACGCCGATGGTCGGGTAGAATTCCATGATAGATCCCGGCACAATGCTGTGAAATGCTTGTATACTGGGCACTTGCCAGAACATTGCTTGGTTATCCATACTTTTATAAAAGTCAGAACGTGCAAAGTCAGAGTCCGGTAAATTTAAATCTTTACCGCCGTTTAATGAAGTAGGGATAATTTGGTTGTGGGTATCATATGATTGTGTTTTACCCAGTGCAATAAAGTAGGTTGCGTATACCACAGTAATCACACAAACGCCGATATTTAATAAGCGTGCAAACCATACGCGGCTTTTATTGCGGTATTTTAAAATAATAATCAGCAAAAATAAGCTTACAACAGCAATTGCTACATAAGCCCAAAATCTGGTAGGATAACTTTCTAAACCATAAGTTGTTGTAGTGACATCATCTTTTGTTGTGGTGTTTGGCATTAGTCCGATAGGGAGCGCAATGCCAAGCGTAATTAATAATGTCCAGCGTATGGCACGCTTCCAGTTAATATCACTTAATTCCAGGCAGGAAATGGTAGCCAGTGACATCATCAGAGTCAGTATGTAGAACCAACGGGCATAGTAGGAAGAGTTGAATAATTGGAAAGCACTGTTTAAAATCGGAACCATAGCCATTAAAAATAGTATGCCCAATGTTACCTTAAGCCAATGTTTTTTCTTTCTTTGCATAAAGCCAATTACGCCTGTCATACTAAACAACGGCAGCCAAGCGCCCAGTGAAGCCCATTTTGATTCTGAGTTCGGCGTAAAGTTAGGTCTTGCCGGAATATCAGGTGGGAAAAACAGACTTTGCAGAATATGTACATATCGTTGATTATAGCTGTAAAGCAAAGCGTTCCACCCATTGGGGGGATTGTCCACACGTGGATTTTGTATGATGGCAAGGATGGTTGGCACCAATAAAACGCACGATACCCCAACGCCAAGAATACCTTCCAAAAGAAGCAGGAAAAAATCTTTGACAGAAATTTTCCAGCTTTTCATAATCAAACGAATGACAAAGTAAATAAGACAGAATACAACTTGTCCAACAAAGAAATAGTAATTTACAAAACAGCTTGCAAATACGGTCAATGCAAAGATTCCTCTGCGGCGCTGATACATATATTCATCTAAAGCTGCCAGCATAAGAGGGAAAAATACAATGGCTTCATGGAAATGATTAAAGAATATGTTGTAAACGGAAAATCCGGAAAATGCATATAACATACCGCCGATAACGGCAAAGTTTTGGTTTTGAACGTATCTTTTTAAGTATATGTAACCGGTTAAGGAAGCACAGCCAAATTTTAAAATGAGCAGTGGTCCCATAAGATATGGAACAGCTGCGCTTGGAAACGGAATTGTAAGCCAAAAAAAGGGACTTCCTAATAAATAAAACGAATAAGAACCAATAAAATTTGCGCCAAGATCGGTTGTCCAGCTCCAACCAAAGCTACCGCTTCTTACGGCATCATGAGCCATTTGATAGAAAGGTACTTGCTGCACGTTAAAATCGCCGTAAAACAAAAAATATCCTTGATCGTATATAATAAAAGGAATAAAGAAAAGGAAAGATATACCGATACCGTAAACAAATGCTTTAAAATAATAATTTTGCCACCAAACTTTTGGTTGTAGAGCGGTTAACTGCATATAGGACCTCCTTTTCTTTGTTGATTTTTTATTATAGCATAAAAGAAATTGCGGTGCAATTTCTTCCCAATGGATGCTAAAATGCTGCTTGTTATCAGCAAACTATGTTTTTATTACTATTGTAAAATTGTTATAACTTAAGAGAAATTAAAATAGGATTTCTGACAGATACACGTTAAAACGTTCTCAATAACAGTCAAAATTTTTAATTTTGAAATTGTTTCAAGGTTGTTATAACATATTTTTGATGTCTAAATTGAGCAAATATTGAAGGATTGTCATTACCGATTAGTAACCCATTGTCCCCATACTGCAAACTTGATATAATATAAAGAAAATGTATAAAGGAAGTTTATTATGTCACATTTTTACGCAATGCTATCTCGTATGAAATACATCAATCGCTGGGGGTTAATGCGCAATACACAGCAGGAATCCATTTGCGAGCATAGCTTAGAAGTCGCCGTTTTGGCACATGCTCTGGCTATTCTTCATAATCGCAGATTCCACGGTCATGTAAATCCGGAACGTGCAGCCACACTGGCGATTTTTCATGATGCGCCTGAAATTATTACAGGAGATTTGCCTACGCCTGTAAAATATTACAATCCTTCTATTCATAGAGCATATCAGGAAGTAGAAAAAGTAGCTCAAGATAAACTGCTTTCTATGCTCCCGCAGGACTTACAACAAGATTATACTTCTTTGTTGTTTCAGGAACAGGAAGAGGATAAACAATTACTGATATTTGTAAAGGCAGCGGATAAACTTTCCGCGCTGATCAAATGTGTGGAAGAGCGAAAAATGGGTAATGCCGAGTTTGCCAAAGCGGAACAAACCATCAGGGAAGCGATTTATGCGATGAAAATTCCAGAGGCAGACTGCTTTATGGAAGAATTTTTACCTTCTTATGAATTAACGTTGGACGAGCAGGAGTGATACCTGCAAAAATAATGTAATTTTTAAGGAGAAATACAATATATTTTCTTTTACAGAATATTGCAAAGATAGATATCTTGTATACTTAAAAATCAATGAATTATGTAATAATAAAAACACAGAGGGATAGACTTGGATAAGAATCATCAGGATTTTGATAAAGAAAATTTACAACATACAAAGAAAATTCCGGATTTGGAACAAAATGAGTTACACAGTCAAGCTCCAAACAGAAAGCAAAATAACAACATGAGTATAGATGATGAAAAGGCATCTCATCAAGCGCTGGCAAAAGAGCCGAAAACAAGAAAATTGACAAAAAGCCGCATTGCTGTAAATGTCATTGTAGCAATGCTCAGCGTTGTCTTAATTGTAGTGGGTGCAGGCTGTTTTTATGTTGACGGTATGCTGAATAAAATGAATTTTGTTCCCAATACAGAATCGGAAGTTACGCCCAGCATTGCGGTAAGCGAAACAGGTGAAACCACCAGTCTGCCTGACCCTATGTTTGTAAACGGATTATACCATGACGACGCGATTACGAACATTCTGATCCTGAGCTTGGATGATTATCAGGAAGGTGACGTTGGCCGTTCTGACAGCATGATCATGCTGTCTATTGATACTCGCCATAAAAAGCTTAAAATGACCTCTTTCATGAGAGATATGTTTGTACAGATACCGGGTGTGGGTTCTAATCGTTTGAATACAGCATTTACTTATGGAGGAGCACCTTTAACGGTAAAAACAATTGAAAATAACTTTGGTGTAGATATTGACCGCTATGTTCTGATTGATTATGACGCTTTTGAAACCATTATTGACAGTGTGGGAGGCGTTTATATTGATGTATCCGATGAAGAAGCGGTATATATTAATGAATATTCTTTCCGTACGGATGTGGTTGGCGGTTATCAGCTGTTAAACGGCGATTTGGCTCGTTCCTATGCAAGAATACGTAAAATAGGGGATGATTTTGAACGTACGGCACGTCAGCGTGAAGTAATGTCAGCAGCAATTAATCAACTGAAAACAGCTGATATTGGAACAATCAACCATGTTTTATCCACAGTATTACCTATGATTACAACAAATTTAAGTAAGACGGAAGTACTTAACCTAGCTTCCAATGCGCTTACATATCTGAATTATCCTGTTGAGCAATTACGTTTGCCGGAAGACGGCGCGTATTCAAACGCTATGGTTATGATTGGCGGTATGGAAGCCTCTGTATTACGTCCTGATTTAGAGGCGAACAGCGAGTCTTTGGTTCAATTCATCTATGAAGATGATACTCCTGAAATGACACAATAAATTTGGTCTGCAAGAGACCAGAAGGGTTATGCAGCATACAGCATGACCCTTTTTCTTTGTTAACAGTAACAGAAAGGAGAAAAGTCATGCGCGTCCATGATTGGTCTATTAAGAAAAAACTGTTGTTTTCGCATTTTCTCATGATTGGAATTCCGGTTCTCATTGTTATGGTGGTGATTTTGGGACTTTTATTCTCTTTTTTGATGGCAACAGGTTCACAAAAGCCAATTAGTTTGCCCGGAGATGATGAAGCGTCTGTTTCCGGTTATGTTGTTCAATTAACAGTAGACTCGTTAACAGAACAGGTAGCAAATATCGAGCCGGAATATCTGCTTGCCAATGATGAAGTGCAGGATGCATGTGAAAATTTGCGGGCAATGGGAGCAAACGCAGTTGTATATCAGGGTAATACCGTATATTGTCAGGTTGGTTCGGCATCTATGGAAGATGTGCAGGTCCAGGCAAAAACTATCATTGGAAGCCAGGATATGATATCCCCTATTTTTTATTGGACAAATGAAGGGTTTGTATACCATCTATCACAGGAAAATTTTAGGGGTGATACAATACAAATATTGGTGGTAGGAAACCAAGTGAATTTTCCTGTTAACAGTTATCAGCAGGTACGCTGGGTAAAAAATGTGATAAAAATTGTATTTGCTGTCACCTGTGTATTGGCGGTAATCATCATTGTGATTATGGGGGTCTTCATTTCCAATAAATTGTCTAAAACTATTTTAGTACCGCTCAATGAATTAAGAAGGGTATCCAAACAGATACAAAGCGGTGATCTGAACGGAGAAATTACCATATATGCGCAAGACGAACTGGGACTGGCCTGTCAGGATTTTGATCAAATGCGACGCAGACTGCAAGAATCTGTTCAGGCGCAACAAGCGTATGAACAAGGCAGAAAGGAATTAATAGCGGGAATCTCTCATGACTTATCTACGCCTATTACATCTATAAAAGGATATGTAAGCGGTTTATTGGATGGGATTGCCAATACTCCTGAAAAACAGGAGCACTATTTAAAAACGGTTTACCATACTGCATGCGATATGGAGCGCCTTGTAGATAGTTTATTTTTATTTTCCAAGCTGGATTTAGGAAAAGTGCCGTTTCATTGGGAAATTGTATCTATAGTAGATTATTTTAAAGATTATACGGAAGAAACAAAAGCCAGACTGCTGGAGAAAGATATGAAGCTATCGCTGGAAATACAGGCGCAGTCTCCATGTTATGTTCGTATGGATTGCTTGCAGTTCGGCAGAGTGGTATCCAATTTGGTAGATAACAGCGTAAAATATAAGAAAGCGGGACTGGGTACATTAAAAATTATGATTCAGGAGCAGGAGGAGACAGTACGAATCATAATAAAAGATAACGGAATAGGTGTAAATGAAAATGAATGCGAAAGATTATTTGACAGCTTTTACCGTACGGATCCTGCCCGCACCAATGCGGCAAAAGGAAGCGGACTTGGCTTGTCCATTACGAAGCAGGTTATAGAAGCGATGCATGGCAGTATCTGGGCAAAAAGTGCAATCAATGAGGGAATGGAAATGCATCTTGAACTGCCAAAGGCAGATAAGGAGGATAACGTATGAAACATATTCTGATTATTGAAGATGATGCCAGCATTGCAGAACTGGAACGAGGTTATCTTGAAGCCAATGGTATTACATCTGAGATTGCTGCGGACGGCGCATTAGGGCTACAACAGGCGCTGAACCAGGATTATGACTTGATTTTATTAGATATCATGCTGCCGGGCATGGACGGTTTTTCTATTTGCCGTGCAATTAGAGAGCAGAAAAATATCCCGATTTTATTGGTTTCGGCCCGCAGAGAAGATGTTGATAAAATTCGTGGCTTAGGTTTAGGCGCCGATGATTATATCAGTAAGCCGTTTAGTCCTTCCGAGCTGGTTGCAAGGGTAAAGGCGCATATCAATCGGTATGAGCGCTTGACAACTGCAGGAGGTGATAACCATGGAACTGTATTTACAGTGGGAGATTTAGAAGTTCATATAGATTCAAGACGTGTTATGAGAAATAAAAAAGAAATTGTTTTAGCCAATAAAGAATTTGATTTATTGGCATTCTTGATAGAAAATCCGGATGTAGTGTTCAGCAAAGAAACGTTATTTGACCGCATTTGGGGTATGGAACCTATGGGAGAGACTTCTACTGTAACGGTTCATATTAACCGTATACGAGAAAAAATTGAGCCTGACCCCAGTAACCCCCGGTATATTGAAACAGTATGGGGGGTTGGTTATCGTTTTTGCAAGGAGGAACGATGAAACCGACCTATCACATGGCTTTTATAAAAAGCTCAAGATAAGAAGGACAAGGTTACAATGCTTTATAAATTATTTTTATTTCTGTGAACATATAGTGTTACTCATATCATGATGACAATTTGGAAGTTGTTAGATTGCACTTAAGACAAAACCCGGTCTTATATTTTTATACAATGATGAAAACAAGGTAACGGATCTGAAAAACTTTTAAATAAAAAAGCTGTGTAACGAATTACACAGCTTTTTTATTTGAGTGGATTACCATAAGAAAGGATTGTTTTTAGACAGCGTATATTTTCAAATATTTTATAGTTTTGTGATACGTTTGACTTTCTTATATTTTATGGTTTATGCGATGATTCTGGATCATTCTTGTGGTTGTATATATTAAATTTTTAAGAATAAAGTGATATCACAGAGTATATATCACTGGTAGCAGAGTTCCAATTATGAATGATTATGCTTTGTTTTCCTTATCACTGCAATATAACTCTTTGATAACTTCCATCAAAGCAATGATTCGTTCATCCTGTATTTGATATATAACGTTCATACCTTGTTTTTCAGCGGAAAGAATTCCGGCTGTTTTTAGTTGGTTCAAGTGTTGTGACAGCGCAGATGCGGTAATATTCGGCGCATATTTATGAATTTCTCCCACTGTCAGCGGTCCCTGTACCAGTGCACATAAAATCAAAAGTCGGTGTTCATTGGCCAGAAGTTTCAGAAGTTCCGCAATCATTTTGGCTTGTTCTTCCATATGCTTTTAATTCCTTTCCATGTCTGAGTTTACAAATTCCTTGTGTCATTGTTCCCATTGGACAATATACGCACCATGATTTTGGGCGGAACAATACCATAGTGATAAGCTCCAAAATGGTGGACGTAAGCATGATTCCAAAAAATCCAAAAGCAAACTGTGCAAACCATGGTGCTACCATGCTTACCTCTGCCCATTGCCACGGAAGTTTAAATACCCATAGCAAGGTAACTGCTTCCTGCAGCGGTGCGCCTGCAAATACGTTATAGGTGCTGTACAGCATTAAAAAGAACATAATCATGAAAAAAGTTAAAAATCCATAACGAAACCAATTGCTGCGCAAAAATTTAGGAGGAGGCGCATTTCGGGATAACTTTAATTTGGTTCCTAAAATACCGATTAACTGCCCTTTTCCGCAGTAACGGTTACAGTAAGCCTTACCTCCGCCAAATATAGCAATTAACAAAGGGATGGTGAAAAATAACATGCCCAACCATGCGAACAAAATGTTTGTGAGACCTAAAATCAAATAAAGCAGCTCGGCAATCCAAAGATAATTATACCATTTCTTTTTTTTCACTGTGCATCCCTCTCTTCATCATTGTAATTACGTCAGCAGGACATTCTTTTGAACATTTTTTGCAGCCAACACATTTTTCTTCATCCACTTGGGCTGTGATGCCAAACGCAATATGAATAGCGTCTTTGGGGCAAACCAATACACAACATCCGCAAGCCACACACTCGCTGCCAATATGGGCAATATTAGGTGATTTGTTCATAAAACTCTCCTTAAGTTAAGTAATTAAGATATTTCTAATATACTTTATTATATGCCATATGTCAAGATGTTTCCACAATGAAGAAAAAATAATAATATACAATTTATTTCTTTCTTTTACCAAAGAAAGGCTTCCAATACAATTGTTCCATCTTTTTTACAGCCCCGTTTTTGGGAGAAACAGAAAATGTGCCGGTTGCTTTTGCTTGCAGTGCGGTATCTGCTTTGTCTGAGACATAGGATAAATCGCTCACATCAAGCAACGCTGCGCAGTCAGAATCTCCTACAAATGAAATGAGTGTAGACGCAAACATTTGCTTTTTCAGCTCCAAAGCAGCTTTGCCGATAGAGGCCTGACTGCTATAAATTACCAAAAAACCATAGGATTCATTGGCCGGATAAGGCAAAATGGAAGATGCAAGACTTTGATATTGCGGTAACATTTTTAGTTCTTGCTGTAATTGTAAAAGATGTTCTTTCGTGTCAATTACTTTTAAATAACAGGGAGTGTGTTGTATATCATAGAGATTTTTTTCATAAATATATGCATTTTGCTGCTGCATTCTTGTTTCTTGATAATATTGTTCTTCTGTCGAATTACGAAAATCACCGTAGTAAATATGAAGATTATCTTTAGAAATTACATGAATAAAACAATTCACGTGATGTTGCTTTAACAGTTCATAAATTGGCTGTACAGCAGAAAAAGGTAAATTGTTCTGGGAAATATAGGTATGGGTTTTGGTATCATACAAAGCTGCTCCGTTTAATATGACAAGGGGCATAGTAAAAGGCATTTCTCCTATTTGCGGAAGAACGGATGCGGGGGTATCAGCTGTAACAAACGAAATACGGGCGCCTTCCTTTAATAAACGACTTAAATGAATTTTTGAATGTTGGCTGATGTCTCCGGTTTTTGATAGCAAATTATGATCCAAGTCACATACGAACAGGAGTCCTTGTTCTTTGCGATGAGGAATATGAATTGCATTTATCAGAATTGCAATAAAAATACCAATTAAAGTATCCAGAATACGGTTTAATGCAAAAATATAAATATTAGCATCTGCAACATGCGAAATGACAATACTCATAAATACCACGCATGTTAGATATGCACAGCCGGGCTTTTTGAATAAAACGGTAAGATACATCAGAAAGATTACCATAATACTGATAACGCCATAGCGCACCAATACAGGTTCAATAGGAATGGCATAACGTTCAAACGCCAGCATAGCCATACCCATAATACCCCCAATGATCGTTGCGATAATTCTTTCTTTTCCTATTTTGAAACTGGCATCCAGTTCAGGCTGCATACAAAGCATAGCGGCAATAGCGGAATAAAAAGGGGTACCTCCGTCACGGAAGAAATCTACTAAAAAACATAGAAAAACTGCGATAGCTGTTTTGATTAAACGCATTCCAATTTTGGGAATGAATGGCATAATGGATTTCCTCCTTTCTGAAAAAAATAAGACCTCTGATCAGAAGTCTTACAGAACTAATTTAATTATCGTAGGTTCCTTTTATGGTACATTGTGCCAAGATGTGTCCGTCCATTTGCCTGTACAGCTCATTTAAATAAAAACCATTTTCCAGTTGTAACATGGTATCCAATGCAAATACGTGTAACTCGTATAAATGAGCAGCATCAGGAGGACACATACCGCCGTAATAACTGGATTCTTTTCGGCTTTGCTGACCGCCTTGAACGCTCATCCAGCTGTTTGCCCCTTGTATAAAATCTTTCGCTGAGATGCTTTCGTTTTCTTTCAGCTCAGAACGGGTTAAGTTGGCTACCATCCAATGTATCCAAACAAACCCGCCGCTGACAGGATAAGCATCTTTATCTTCCAATACAATCGCGTAAGAGACTGTGCCTTCCGGCGCTTCTTGAATAGAAACAGGAAGGGAATAGGTGGGCATACCGTGTGCGTTAAATTGAGTGCCTCGTTTTCCGTATTCATCTGAGATAACGCCATGTAAGATTCCTGTGCTTGTTACTTTCATATGGTAACCTCCTGGTTTATTTTCTTATAGTATATCCATTTGCATGTATGATGTAAATACTATTTTTATTAAAAATACGTTAACTTTTTAAGTATAAAAACACTGCCAAGGAAGAAGTTTGTCATGCAGATATTTGAAAATACAATAAAAAACCGAGTCCGAACACAATTGGTGTACGGACTCGGTCTGGTCGGGATGACGCGACTTGAACACGCGGCCTCTGCGTCCCGAACACAGCGCTCTACCAAACTGAGCTACATCCCGAAATGGATTTCATAGTGCCTTACCAAGTATATCACATAAAGTTAGAAATCTCAATACTTGATAAATATATTGTCCCCATAACTTTATTATGTTTTTTGAATTATTAAAAAAGCTGTGCAGAAATTTCTGCACAGCTTTTCAACGTTTTTTAGAAAACACACGTTGCTATTCCCAATTATGAGACTGACGCGCCCATAGTATAAACTTCTTTCAGCAATTCCGTATGGGCGTTCACTGATCCTGCGTCACTAATTCCAATGCCGCGTATGACGCCGGCAAGGTGTGCTTTTTCAAAACAATCAATCCAGCCCTGCATTCCTTTTACTGCGCCATCCATTGCACTTTTGTCATTTTCCGCCGCGGTTGTTAATAAATAAATATCCCGAAATGCATAGTCAGAGGTATAAAGCGGATTCATCCTGTCCAAAAGCGTTTTCATTTGTCCGCACATCTCATAATAATAGATGGGCGTTGCAAATACAACTACATCAGCATGCTTTACCTTTTCGGCAATTTTCGAGGCATCATCTTTCATAAAGCATTTTTTATTTTTCAGACAACTTAAACAGCCAATACAAAATCCAATTTCTTTATTTGCCAATGAAATAAATTCAACTGTATTTCCGGCAGCTTTAGCTCCTTTTTCAAATTCTTTTGCAAGAATTTCAGAATTACTGTTTTTTCTAAGACTTGTAGATATTACTAATACATTTTGATTCATCATTCATTTTCCTTATAAATTTCTTTTGCAAACCGAAACGCTGCCCATGCCTTTGGCCATCCTGCATAAAAAGCGGCATGAGTAAGTATTTCGGCCATTTCTTCTTTTGTTACACCGCATGCTTTCGCATTTTGGATGTGAAATTGCAGAGAACTGTCCAGCACACCGCTTGCCATAAGCGCGGTAACTGTTACAATGCTTCTGTCTCTGGCGGAAAGCTGTGCCTCTCGGGACCAAACTTCTCCAAATAATACATCATCATTTAATTGAGCGAATTTGGGAGCAAACTCACCTAATTGATCTCTTCCTGCTGTTACCTTTGCCATAAAAATTCCTCCTTTTATGATATTAACTCAAATGTTACGTTTGTATCTCCTGTTGTTTCAAACACTTCAACACCGGATTCAATATGTCCCAAATGCTGTCTGCTGAACTGTTCTCCGTTTTGCCGGTATAGAATGACAAAACTGCCCGCGGTAGGCCAGTATATAATGTCGCCTACTTGATAAGAATCGTTCCTTAATGTTTCAGTGGGAAAAGCTCCTGAGCCATAATTATAACACATTTCTCTGTCATATAAATCACGCATAGGGAGTGTCATAGGCATTTGTTCCACCAAAGCTCTGGTAGTGGCATTATTCTCCAAAACAGCAGTAAGCTCTGTTCCGTTTACTGAAATTTTGATTGTAAACGAATCAGCATTCGGTTGATTTTCTGACGTATCGGTATATTCCTGCATGGTATGCTCTCCTTGCACACTGTTTAATTCAGACATATCTTGAGAATTTAGAATGCTTGTTGCATTTTCGGATGTAACAGGCGAGGTTGTACCACTGCAGGCGGATAGTGTTAGCAGTGCTGCAATTCCCAATAAAAGAAAAATATAAAACCGTTTCATAAATTCTCCTATTTTAGTTTGTCATATTCATGAGTTGATGCAGGCTCGCACCATTCTGTATGACCATCCTCAGCAGGGACCTCAACCGCCAGATGAGCGAACCAACTGTCAGGGGCAGCGCCGTGCCAGTGTTTTACATTGGCAGGAATATTTACTACATCACCCGGATGCAGTTCTCGGACCTGTTTACCCCATTCTTGATAATAACCACGGCCGGCAGTGACAAGCAGAATTTGTCCGCCGCCGTTTTTAGCGTGATGAATGTGCCAATTGTTACGGCAGCCGGGCTCAAAGGTTACGTTGGCAATAGGCACCTGTTCGGTAGAAAGCATTTGCAAATAACTTTGTCCAATGAAGTAATCTGCAAAGGCTTCATTCTTATCACCCAAAGGGAATACGCTTAATTCTTTTTGATTCATATTATCCTTCCTCCAAACAATGTTTGATTACTTTTGCAGGAACACCGCCCACAATGGTATTGGAGGGCACATCTTTGGCTACAACGGCACCGGCGGCAACAATTGCGCCGTCTCCTATGGTAACACCCGGTAAAACAGTCGCGTTGGAGCCGATCCATACCTGTTTTCCAATACGAATCGGTTTTGGAATGATATCACTGCGTTTTGCAGGGTTGAAATTATGGTTTAATGTTGCTAACACAACATTGTGCCCGATAAGTGTTCCATCGCCTATTGTAATACCGCCTTGATCCTGAAACTTACAGCCCATATTGATAAACACATGTTTTCCTACGGTAATATTTTTACCGCAGTCTGTGTAAAATGGCGGAAATAAGCCAAACGTATCATCGACAGGTTTTCCAATAATTTTTGAAAAAATCCGGCGAATTTCATCCGGTGTATGATAACGATTATTTAACTGGACGGTTAATTGCAGCGCTTCCTGTGCCGCCTGATGCATAAACTCAAATTCTTCTGATTCTGTATGGACGGCAGCTCCTGAATTTAAATGATTTAAGAATTCTTGCAGTTCCATCAGAGAGATCCTTTCTTATTTATAAGATTTTCTTAAAATTTCCACACAACCTTCATGCGGCAATTCACAAGGATTTGCCAAGAACAGACCGCCCATGGTTTCTTTTGCGTTTTTAGCAATGGCATCAAATTCATCCGGAGTAAAACCGTATTGACTCATTTTTAAATCATCTACACCGCATGCTTTCTGCAGACTGACAAGAGCTGTAATAAAATCTTCCGGTTTGTCGGCATTGGGCATTCCCATTACTTGAGCCATTTTGATAAAACGTTCGTCACAAGCATGATGTTCCACAAAGAACTCATAAAACGCTTTGGAAATCATAATTAGACCTGCGCCGTGAGGAAGCTCATGGTGGAAAGCACTCATGGCATGTTCAATGGAATGTTCTGCTGTCGTGCTGCAAATGGTCATTACAATGCCGGAAAGCGTGTTGGCAAAAGCAACGTGTTCACGGGCTTCTATGTCATTTCCGTCCTTTACTGCACGTGCAAGATATGCCGCGATATTTTCAATCGCAGTTAACGCATACATGTCGCTCATCATATTGGCGCCTTTGGAAATATAGCATTCTGTGGAGTGGAATAATGCGTCAAAGCCTTGATAAGCTGTAAATTTTGGCGGAACAGATTTCATCAGTTCCGGGTCGATAATGGAAAGAACAGGAAACAGTTCATCCCAGCCGCCAAATCCAATTTTTTCGTTTCGCTCGTCATGGCTGATAACGCCCCATTGATCCGCCTCAGAGCCTGTACCCGCAGTTGTTGTAATACATATAATGGGAAGTGGTTTTTTCTGCATTGGCCGCCCTTTTCCGCTTCCGCCGACAATATAATCCCACAAATCTCCAGGATTAGTAGCCATAAAAGCCATTGCTTTCGCGGCGTCCATAACACTGCCGCCTCCCAATGCGACAATGAAGTCACATTGGTTCTCTTTTGCAAATGCAGCTCCGTTCATAACAGTTGATTTAAAAGGGTTTGCCTGCACTTGGTTGAATAATGCAGATGCAGCACCGGCTTTGTTTAATTGCTCTACGGTTTTATCATAGGCTCCGTTTTTAAAAACAGAGGTTCCGTTTGTTGTTACGATCATTGCTTTTTTGCCGGGCATTTTATATTGAGATAATTCTGAAAGTTTTCCGTTGCCAAATACAAATCTGGTAGGTACATACATACTAAAACTCATGTGAAAAGCTCCTTTTTTGTTTGATATGGTACAGCAGATAGTCAAGGTATTCCAGTTGGTGTTGGTCTTTATGGATTTTTTCCAACAGTTTTTTTCGATGCTTGTTTAAAAACTCCAGTTGTTCTTCCGGCTGATACTGAAAAAACAGTGAAATTTCGTGCTCAGAGCAACCGATATCTTCTAAATTTTTCTTTAACTTCTGTTCCTCTTTATGATATTCCATGTATCTGCCTCCTTACAAAATCATTATAGTCTTCTTTTATTCAGAATAGCAAATACTTATTTATTATAATTTATCATAGTTGACAGGAATGGATATAGAATATACAATAAAGATAAAAGAGGGTGGAAGCATGGAACTTCGCTTGTTAAAATATTTTCTGGCCGTGGCAAGAGAAGAAAATATTACAGCGGCGGCAGAGAGTTTACATATCACACAGCCGACTTTATCAAAACAGCTTATGGAGTTGGAAGCGCAGCTTGGAAAAACGCTTTTTTTAAGAGGAAAGCGGAAAATAACGCTTACGGAAGAGGGAATGTTTCTGCGCAAGCGGGCACAGGAAATTGTGGACCTGGCAGATAAAACAGAAGCGGAACTAATGGCATCTAATGAAGTAGTAGAAGGAGATATTTATATTGGAGCCGGAGAAACACAAGGGGTACATTTTATTGCCAAAGCCATTAAAAAGCTGCACAGCCGTTATCCAAATGTTCGATACCATTTATACAGCGGAAACGGCGAAGATGTTTCTGAACGTCTTGACAAGGGTTTAATTGACTTTGGTCTATTTGTAGGGAATATCGAATCCAAAAAATATGATTATTTGAAACTGCCTATGGCAGATACATGGGGATTACTGGTACGCAAAGATGATGAATTGGCAAAGCGGAATTGTATTGGTCCCAATGATTTGTTAAATATTCCTCTGTTAAGTTCCAGACAGGCATTAATACAAAACGAATTGTCAGGATGGCTTGGTTATGAATTTGAAAAGCTGCATATAGTGGGTACATATAATTTGATTTATAACGCTTCTCTTATGGTAGAAGAAGGCATGGGAGCGGCACTTTGTTTAGACGGATTATTGAATACTTCCGGCAACAGCAATTTGTGTTTTGTTCCATTTGAGCCTGTTTTAACGGCAGACTTGAAAATTGCGTGGAAAAAGTATCAGGTGTTTACAAAAGCAGCACAAAAATTTTTAGAGGTACTGCAAAATAGATTACATACCAATTAGAATATGTGTAAAAAATTTACATTGACATTATTTTTTCTTTAAAAACTGCTTTAATAAAGATAGATAAAATAATTTTGTGATATTGTGTTATTCTGGTATGATATTACACACAAGGAAAGGAAATATGAAATGATTGATTTTAAAAATGCAGGTTTTTTTAAATTGAAACCCGTTCGTAATGCGCCTTTTATGGATATGGTATCCGCATTGCTGCTGCAGGAAGAACAAGTTCTGGGGATATTCCAAGGCGTGCGTGACGGTGTTGTGTTCACTAATATGAGGATAATATCAGTGAATGTACAGGGCGTTACAGGAAAGAAAAAGGATTTTACCTCAATGCCGTACAGTAAAATACAGCTGTTTTCAGTAGAAACAGCCGGCGTACTCGATATGGATGCGGAATTGGAGCTGTGGTTTTCCGGCGCGGGAAAAGTAAAATTTGAATTTACATCTAGTACAGATATTGGTACAATTGCAAAAGTAATCGCTCAATATGCTCTGAGATAAAAAATCCCGGTGGTACCACCGGGATTTTTTTGATTATAATAGTTTGAAACCAAACATATGAAAATTCAAGCCGAGAGGAGATAATAATTGCGTTTGTACTACATGGAACGTATCGTCCAGCCTGTTGCTGAAACTGTACTTAAAATCACCGTATTCAGGCGGGTAGCTGTTGAACAGCGAAGAAGAAGGTATCGTAATGGTTTCTTTTGACAATAGCATCCTTCCCGGAATTGCTCCAAGGTGGTAATAGCTGTCCACAAAATCGGCGTCATTGTAAAAGCGGACGTTTAAAGATTCTTCTTCACCTTCATATTCTATCATATAATAGCTTCCCATATTATTACAAGTTACCTTGTATGCTGCATTGCCGTTGTTATACACCCAAACATATTCTCCGTTTTCGTTCGTATACGACTGATGTTTTTTCATCCAGGCCATTAATGAATAGTAAGGGTTCATAGCCGGGTCGGGTTTATCACAGTAAATGCAAAGATATTTTCCATAATCATGCCGTGGCGCAACATAGGAATCCGTATAGCTGCTGCCGCATTTTTGACAAGTATGTACAGTATATCCTTGCGAAGAGCATGTAGCAGGTATCACATTTTTTGTATATAAATGTGTACAAGGCTGTATGTTTGCAGTGTTTTCTTCCATCGAAGCTTTTTGTTCTACGGTAGTCTGCGGCTGTTCCTGAATAGGTTCAGAACTTTCAGGCAGTTCTTCCTGTGAGGAGTTGTCTGCCAGGGACTGTATACTTTCTGTTTTTTCCAGTTCTTCTTCACTGGAAGGTTCTGTTTCAAAATAAGAAGATATTTCAGACGGTTGGTTGCTGGCAGGTATTGTTTGTCCTAATAATACGCTGATTGGGACAGCAATACCCACAGCAAGGCATACTGCGGCGACGCTCGACATAATTGCAATATTTTTCTTTGTAAAAAATTGCTTTAATTGATTTGATTTTTCTTCCTGTTTCATATTTTTCTTCCTTTTTGCATCCGAAGATGCCATTATTGTCTATAGCTAATTTTTCATTGAAATATATGTTACTTCCTCTGACCGCAAACGCTGCAGTACTGATAATCGACTCTTTCTTCATAATAGCCTTGATCTTCTTGATGCGTGACTGCAGGAATTGTTTTTGTAACATTTTGGTAATTACCGTAATAAACGCCGTTGTATAGTCCGTTTTCATCAGCGTTACGTAGACCTTCCATTATAATAGCTTTTAAATCGTCATATGTAAAACCATTCTCAATCCAGTAGGTAGGACCATTGGCGATATAGCTTCCAGATGCATCCATGGTATAAAATCTGGCACCACTTATGATTTGTTCCGGTTGGTCCACAATTGTAACGATATTGGGGACCCATACTTGTGTTGTGTGGTTTACCCATGTATGATAATGCGCTGACGTATGATTTCCGCTATTGTTTGTACTGCCGCTTGCATTTTGGGTGTTTTGATTGCCTGATGCAGACTGTTGCGGATCATTGTTTCCGCCGCCGGCTGCTTCTTTATTGTCATTATTTACAGATTGATTTTCTGTCTGGGACGTATTTATCTCTGTGTTTCCTGATTCTATTTCTTCTGAAGTTTCTTCTCCCATTACAGTGATAGTTGTTGTTACTTTAATGATAACAATGTGGGCATTGGTGTCAAACGCTACTGTAATATGATGCTCTTTTAAAGAGTTGTTCAGTTTATCGCCATCAAAGGTGATTGTATAATCTGCCTGATATTCACCCTCGTTGCTGTAATTAACATTACTGTCGTTTATTTCAATATTTTTGACAATATCATTGTCGGAAGAGATAAAATCTTTTAAATTGAGTTCTGTTCCCTGCACAACACTTCGATTTTTGATACCGGTAATCATGCCTATTTCTTCAAGGGGAGCCAATTCTTCCAGAGGTACTTCTTGTACTATTGTTTGTTGTCCCGTTTGAACTGCATCATTTTCGGTACTGCGTGAGATTCCGATTGTAAAATAAACAGTAACTCCAATTGCGGCAGCAACTATTATAATAATACAAACAATTACAGCTTTTTTATTTTTGCAGATGAAAGTCTTCAGTTTTTCCATAGAAATCTCTTTCCTTTCTATTAGGAACTTTACTTATCATTATACTATATCATTTAGAAAAATAAAATGATTCGTATAACGTAAAGGATTATGCTTTAAAACCGCGGTTCTTGGAAATAAATTTTGAATTCATCTGTTTCGTTATATTTAACGGCTGTCAAATAAAACTTTGTTGTTGCAGTAAAAAATAAGAGGAATACGGTTAGCCGTTTATAATCGCTGTCTGGATACTGGTAACATAAATAGTTTCTTAAAATACAGAAGTGCAATTAAACTGGATCTAAAACATAAATTGTGCCAAAATTCATACGGTCTGTTATCAATATATATCTGCTAAAAGCACGAGAAGGGAGATAAATAAAAGACTGAATCCGGAATGCAAATTGTGTCCAAACTCAGTCTGTCTGATAGTTGAGAAATAGATACCAGCCTCAAAAGAGACCTATTGAAACATTTGAAAAGTCTCTGGCATGCTTTACAAATAAAAGCCGATGGTTAGTTAAAGTTGTGATTTATTATGCCGCAGAACATATAATTTGCCATTTTCAGCGCTTCAATTTCAATCTCGTTGAATACTTGAATATCTGCCGCGTAGGATCCCTGAAAACGCAGACCTGCTTCTTTTTCTGTCATTTTCAGATGACTATATAGCATATCCTTCCATTTCGCTTCGTTCCAGCACTGATTGATAGAAGATAGAAAGCCTGCAATTTCATCTGCGTTTTGATACCATTTTGTACGGGCACAATTGGCTTTTTCCGCTTCTCCATTTTTTGCTGCGTTGACTAAGTCAGCCGCAATTAACAGATGTTGGGTGAAAAGCTCTTGGAATTGGCACGCTGCTTTTATTCCATAAATAGGTGCAAGGAGTTGTGCGAAATCCTTGGGATTTTGGAGCAGTCTGTTTGTGACAGGCTTTAAATCGTCCAGGTCTGCTGCTGTGCTGATGATAAAGAATCGTGTCCAGTATACATGCTGTTGCCATAATTGTTGCAGCTGATTCATCAAACATATTTGCTGTTGGGTATATTCATTACACATAATTTTTCTCCTTATCCATCATTTAAACTTATTATTACTGTATGACAGAGAGAATAAAGTTTCCGGTCTTTCCCAACACGTAACACAAGCCTCTTAAAGCAAAGCTTGTACGAACTTATTTTGGCTGCTGACGGAAAACTGTAAAAAGACCTGTGTCGTGGATTGCGGCAGCAGGGTCTGATGTACTAATATAGAATTCTCTAAAAGCGCGGGAAGCAAGCTTAATAAAAACTGTATCCGGAACGCGGATTATGTCCTGATTCAGTCTGTATGACTGTGACAAAACAGACAGCCAATCTAAACGCGAACGGAGAGCAAAAGAAAAAGCTGAGCTTGGAACGCGATGGGCGTCTAAGCTCAGCTTGGCGGAGATGGAGAGATTTGAACTCTCGCGCCGGGGATTGCCCGACCTACCGCATTTCGAGTGCGGACCCTTCAACCACTTGGGTACATCTCCAAAGGAATATATTGGGACATATATAGAATATTTATTTTCCCAATGCATGAATAAAATTAGAATACTGTAATATGAAGTTCCGGTTTTATCTGCAAATAGGTGATAACAGCGGAACACCATATAGTTACAGCACATTTTATTCTATACGTGAGATGTTATATTGTCAAGTATAGAATTCTACGTGGTTGACACTGTTTTATGAAAAAGAGTACAATGTAACAAACAGAACGATAAAAATAAAGGAGATGTCACTATGAGACAAGCTTCAGAGATTGCATTAAAACTGTCATCACTTTCTATATATAACAACATTTTGCAGCAGTCTGTACTTAAAGCTTTGTATGAGCTGCTATGGGCAACGCGTTCCGATGTAAAAGAATTAGCCGTTGCTTGGGGAAAATTTGTACAAGCTTTAGCCGAAAAAAATGCGATAGATGCGTCTGCACAGGCGATTACACAAGAAATTTTATATCATCAAAATCCTTTTTCATTAAAAGCAGCAGGTAAGGAGCATCTTTCTCTTGGCTTAATAGAAGCCGCTAAAAGAGATTTAGCTGTTTTAACAGAAGCCGCAGCGATTGCTCCGCAGGATATTTTGGACGCTTGTGAGTTTCGGGATGAATTGCAATATTTAAATCTGCCCCAATGGAAAACGGGAGAGCTTAGCGAATATCTCTGTGGAACAGCAGAGACAGCAGCTGCAAAGCTTGCTAAATTTTATCGCGAACATGGATGCGGTATGTTTGCAAAATATCGTGCTTTTATTTGGAGGAATCATACCATTATTCCTGTGGAATATCCAGATCAGACGCAAATGGCGGATTTAAAAGGTTATGAAGAACCTCGTCAGTTGGTTATTGACAACACAGAATCTTTTTTAAGAGGGCTGCCCGCGAACAATTGTTTACTATACGGCGATAGGGGTACAGGTAAATCTTCAACAATAAAAGCAATTTTAAATCAATATCATATGCAGGGATTGCGGATCATTGAAATGCCGAAAGAATTTTTAATGGATTTTCCTGATCTAGTAGCGCAAATTGCCCATTTACCAATGAAATTTATCATTTTTATTGATGATTTATCTTTTTCACAGCAAGATGATACTTATGCATCTCTAAAAGCTGTATTGGAAGGCGGTGTCGCTGCAAGACCTGAAAATACATTGATTTATGCGACTTCCAACCGCAGACATTTGGTACGGGAAACCTTTTCTGACCGCAATGGTGATGAAGTACACCGTGGTGATACGATTCAGGAAAGCTTATCTTTAGCAGACCGTTTTGGATTATCTGTTAATTTCAGCTTGCCCAGCAAAGAAAAATATTTATCTATTGTAGAAGAACTGGCAAAACAGCGTGGTTTGCACAAATATATGGATCAGTTAAAACAAGAAGCAGAGCAATGGGCAATTGCCCGCGGAGGGCGGTCACCCCGTTGTGCGCGTCAATTTATGAATTGGGCTGAAGCTAAGATAAAGTTCGCAAAAAACGTCTGACACACAACTTTACAAATAGTTTTATATTTGATACTATTATGTAAAATAAAGTCGAAATATTCCCCGAAAAAGGAGGAAACAGCATGAAAACTTGGAAGCGGTGTTTGGCTCTGGGATTGGTCACTATTGTAACAGCAATGATGTTTGTTGGCTGTGGAAGCAGTGATATCAGTGAGGGTATTGCAACAAATGATTACCCTATTACGATTAACGGAGTGACCTTGAACAGTCAGCCTGAAGGAGTCGCGGTTTTGTCTGAAAATATAGCCGATGTTATTTTAACAGGCGGTTTCGAGGCAACCTTAAAAGCCAAAAGCGCAGAGTGTACTCAAGAAGATTTATCGATACTTCCTAATCTTACCATTGATGATGCCGAAGAGATGAAAAACTTAGGCGTAACATTGGTGTTGGTAGATGAAGCGCCGACCGAACAGCAAACTGCAGCATTGCAGGAACAAGGAATTCAGGTGCTGACCATTTCTCCGGCAACAAGCAGAGATGATTGTAAACGTTTATATCGAGAAGTCGGTTCTGCAATGGCAGGTGGCAATACTGGCTATTCAAAGGGTGAAAGAGCGTGCGACAATGTGTTTTATACTTTAGATGATATAACACGATTGATACCATCCTCTGGAACGCAGTATACCGCTTGTTATCTGTATGATTTAGAAGGACATGCGGCGACGGGGGATTCTCTGGCTGGCAGTTTGCTTAGCTATGCTGGATTTTTCAATTGCTTTAGCAATGAGTTGAATAATGAAATAGACATCAATTATCTTAGTATTGCAAATCCATATTATATTTTCTGTGCAGAAGGTTTAAAAGAACAGCTGGAACAGTCTGAAGCTTTTAGAAACTTAGATGCAGTGCAAAACGGACGTGTTTATGAAATGGATTCTGCTTTGATGCAGCGTCAGGGAAATACAATCTTAGATACGGTCACGACCATGCTGGAGCATGTATATCCGGAATTATTTGTAACGAATAATTCCGACAGTTCCGCTCAATCGGATGCTTCCTCTGGGACGGATACTGCTTCCGGTGAAACACCGGCAGAGACATCTTCCGCGGAAACGTCTTCTGCAGAAGAGCCTTCTGCAGATATATCAGGCACTCAAGGTACAGTTACTAAGCCGGATGTGGTAGCAAATGCAGGTACACTGCAGTATGGCAGTTCCGGAGAAGCTGTAAGGCTGATGCAAGAACGATTGGACGAATTGGGATATATGTTCACAGATGTAAATGGCATATTTGATGACGGAACCATGCAGGCAGTACAAGATTTTCAGTTATTAAATGGATATTCTACCTCAGGTATTGCGACACAGGAATTGTTGGATGTAATGTATAATTCCAGCGCTGTGCCAAGAACATAATATTACAGAAAAAAGGACTTTCTGAATTCAGAAAGTCCTTTTTTCTATAACAAATAATTTGTTTTGCATCTGTTAGTGACCCAAATAACTTAATGAAAACCAAGGGAATGTATCCGGTATACAAGAGCCTACTATAATAAACGCCAGGGAACAAGCTGCTACAAGACCGCAGATAACAATTGCAACGGTAGCGGAGACCTGTTTTTCTTTTGTGCCAAATTCGTTTCTTGCAATAGATGCCAAACACATTCCTATGGCAGCAACGCCGAATGCAACAACAGTGCCCCAGCTGATCCAGCATACTGCAGCAGACGCAGCGGCTAAAATAAACGATGTGATAATCAGCCATGTTCTGTTTAAAAAGCGTTTTCCCAAGCAAACAAAACCATAAAGAATCATACCAAAAATAACGCCGTAAGCAAGGTTTTCTGTGGCTACAACCACAATGGCAGTCATCAGCATAATGACAGTGTCTTTGATAGGATACGTATGCATTTTGTATAAGGTGGGCCACTTAATGGTACCGAAACATACGGTGAACATAACAGCGATTAATGCAGCCAATGGAATTAATTCCATGAACCACCCAAGGCTGAACAGAAGAATTGCCATAAAGATACCAATTAAAAATGTGGAAAGACGACCTTTACCGCCTGATTTTTGATTGGTAACTGCCATAGCAATCATACCGCATCCGGGAGCTGCTCCCAACATACTGCATGCAATATTGCCAATACCCAGACCGATACATTCACGGTTATTGCGGCTTTTTACGCCGTTTTCTTCTTCCAATAATCTTGCTGTCAGCAATGATTCTGCAATTGCTACCAAAGCAATTGAAAAAGCAGTTGGTAAAATAGCCAGAAGACATTCGGCAGTAAATACCCCTGAGATATTTGTGAATATTTGTCCGAAATGTTCAAAGCTAAATGAAACAGAACCCATGCTTCCTACTTTTTCTACGCTGCTGCCCGATGCTAATGTGTATGCAGTAATTAAAATAAGGGCCACTAGGGAAGACGGTACTCTTTTTAGAAAAAATACACGTTTTTTCAGTAAAGGGAATAAATAAATAATCGCAATACCCACTGCAATTAAAATATAGGTTTCCCAACTTTTTCCGATAGATAATTTTACTTGGGAAATAAAAATAACTGTGGCAAATCCGTTTACAAAGCCGTTCATAACGGAAGTTGGTATATATTTTACCAAACTGCCAAACCGGCATACACCCAAAATCACCATGATAATACCGGCTAAAAAAATGGAAGCAAAAATGTACTCAGGGTGCCCATTATTAAAGTATTGAGAAATAAGTCCGCTAAGTACCAGAGCGGTGGATCCGGCTCCTGCGGAAACAAGTCCCGGACATCCGCCTAAAAAGGAAGTAATAATAGTCAGGAATATGCATGTAAACAGTCCCATGTAAGGCGGCAGGCCTACAACAATCATAAAACCGATTACCTCCGGAATCAGTGCAAAAGTTGTCACCAACGAACCGCATAAATCTCCAATAGGATTCCCAAACCATTCTTTCCGTTCGCGTTTTAAACGCTCAGCTAATTGCATAAAATAATACCTCTATTCTTTTTACAAATTAGCCGTAACCGCAGTGCATAAAATAAATTCTATGCTGCTTTGGTCTTATATATAATATGGCAGCTTACCATATTATCCTCAATGATGACATGCAAAGGCAATTGCTTTTGCATGTTTTATGATAATACAATTTCTTGAATTTTTCAATATATTATGCTGCTTTTATTCATAATTTCTTCATAATTAGAAAGATATACAAAAAACAGGTTCCATATGGAACCTGTTTTTTGGTACTTTACTGTTATTTTGCTTGATATGGTGTTTTTATATTGGTTTTCCCCAATAAATAATCGGTTGATACATGATAATAATCAGCTAGAAAAACCAAATGGTGCAATGGAAGCTCAAACTTCTCACATTCATAATCAGAATAGTATTGGCGGGAAGTTTTTAATAGAGCGGCTACATCACTTTGTGTTAGATTTTTGGCTTTTCTTAATGCCCGTAAAATCATTCCGCTTTGCATGATTATGGTCGATCCTTTCATAAAAAGGTAATCAAATGTATAAAACTTGTTTTGAAAACAATTCTTATTCTCCCATATTTATGTTAGAACGTCAATCATTAGTTGAGTGAAAATAATCAACAATATAATTATTTTTCACTAAAAGCTGGATATTTGGCTATGTTTTTCTTTCCATGTTAAATTATTTTCGCAGAAAAACAGTGTTTTTATAAATTTGTTTAAAGTATATAAATTTAGTGCCTTTAGAATATTTGCAGTAGATAAAATGTTGATTTTCTATAAAGATTTTGCAGAAAAACTGCAAAAAATGAAGGAATGCAGGAGTGTTTTTTTATTTTAAAACAGGTTTGTATTTTCTTTTTTCATGTTAATCAAAAATCAGTGGTTGATTTTACAGAAAAGAAAGAGTATGATAAGTCCGTGCTGAACGCACGGTCAGTCGCAAACTCCTGACCTAAAAAAATACTACGGAGGAATTTTATATTGAACACTGCATCGACAAAAAGTATTCGCTATTTGGTGCAGGCAGCTGTGATAGCGTCCATTTACGCTGTCTTAACACTGCTTGCGTCATCGCTGAACTTGGCGTATGGTCCGGTGCAATTTCGTATCTCAGAATTTTTAACGGTTTTGCCTATGTTTACTCCTGCGGCGATACCGGGATTAACTTTGGGATGCTTTCTTGCAAACCTGGCCAGTCCGTTTGGACCGGTGGATTGGATTTTTGGTTCTATTGCTACTTTGTTGGCATCAGTGGTTTCTTATTTATTGAGAAATGTTAGAATCAAAGATATTCCATTTTTGGTACCAATGGCGCCTGTAATATTTAATGCCCTGGTTGTGGGTGTTGAATTGGCTTGTTTCAGTGATGTTGGTTTTGGTTTTCAAAACTTTAGTTGGGTAGCATTTGGCTATAACGCCTTAACAGTTGGCGTAGGAGAACTGGTCATTTGTTATGCATTGGGATTACCGTTTGCGGTTTTCCTTTTAAAAACAAGTTTGGCAAAAAAAATATTCTTATTGAGGAATTAAAGGATTATGAAAGAGCCATTGTCCATCGGAAAAAGAATTAAAAACATCGCCCCGGTACGATTAATTGTAATTAGTTTTGCTTTGATTATTTTATTTGGAGCCGGTTTGTTAACCTTACCGATTTCTGCAAGAGATGGTCAGGTGACAAATTTTGTGGACGCATTGTTTACAGCTACTTCTGCAACGTGTGTAACGGGCTTAGTGGTTGTAGATACTTGGACGCATTTTAACGGATTTGGACAAGCAGTCATTTTATTTTTAATACAAGTAGGCGGTTTGGGAATTGTAACTTTTACCACCGGATTTACTGTTTTGATGCGCCGGAAATTAAGTCTGAAAGACAGGAAACTTGCGTCTGAAAATACCAGCGGAAGCGGATTGGAAATACCAAGGTTATTAAAAACTATATTGTTATTTACAATTACCACGGAAATAATTGGCGCATTGATTTTAATGATACGGTTTGTTCCAAAATTTGGAGCATATGGAATTTGGATTTCTATTTTCCTGGCGGTATCGGGATATTGCAATGCCGGTTTTGATGTTTTGGGCTTTGAATTAAAAGACGGAAGTCTGACCAATTATGCGGGAGATCCGTTAGTTTCAGTAACAATCGCTTTGCTAATTGTTATAGGCGGTTTAGGTTTTGTAGCGATTAGTGACGTATATTTTAAAAAAGTATTTCCGCATCTTCAGCGTATTTATCAACGAAATAAAACGCAGCAAAAGCAGAAAAAAATGGGGTTGAATCTTCATACCCAGGTTGTTCTTGGAACAACGGCCATATTGCTTGTTGTGGGTACGGGTGTAATATTGCTGTGTGAATGGGATAATACCATGTCGCATTTAAATTGGGGAGAAAAGATAAACGCAGCGTTTTTCCAATCGGCATCGGCAAGAACTGCCGGATATTTTTCTATTAATATAGGTGCCGAACGGAGTATCACGCAAGTGTTTACAATACTGTTAATGTTTATTGGTGCATCTCCTGCATCCACCGGCGGTGGGATCAAAACAACAACACTGGTTGTTTTGATTGCAACTGTATTCAGCGTAATGCGAGGAAATGAAGATACGGTATTGCTAAAAAGAATGCTTGATAAAGCCACGGTTTACCGTGCTTTGGCAATTGCTTTTGCCGGTTTGGTCATTGTGGCAGTACCTACGATCATTATTGAGACTACTAATGAGAATGTTGGTTTTTTGGCGGCGTTATTTGAATCGACTTCCGCATTTAGTACCACAGGTTTAACCATGGGAATTACGCCCGCATTAAATGCAGGATCTAAACTGATATTGGTTTTTGCGATGTTTGCAGGACGGGTAGGACCGGTATCGTTGGCTTTGGCAATTGTTATGAGAAAAGGAAGACATTCCAGCTCTATTTTGCCGGAAGGCAAAATTATTGTTGGTTAATGTAAGTCTTTATAAAATATAATATTGTGAGTTTGTTTTGTTTTATAAAGATAATGTTTTACAAAAAGACCTCAACGAACATTGTTCGTTGAGGTCTTTTTTCATTGATTTTTCTTGTCAGCTTCAATTGTATGGTATAACAGCCAACCAAACGTTTATTCACTGTAATGATATTACTTATACCTTTTACATTGATTCGAGAATATCCCTGTTTGCATTCAAGCGGTTTTCATTCTGTTTTCTCTATCAATATAAGCCGGCTGTGTTTTTTCTCTGTTTTAGGAAGCGTTATTTGTTTTACATCTGCTGCGTTTACGTTCATTTGTTTCTAAACTTTACACGGGCGTTCTATATATTTTTTAAACGACTGTTTTTTGAATTTTAAAGCAATATGGTTCTGCTTATCGGCTCACCAAGATATTCATAGAATGTTATTTGATATGTTTCCATAGATAAAGTTTTGTTGCTATTGTTCTGTTGGTTCTGCCGTCTCAGTCTGTTCTGTACGAGTAGCCTTTGGAAGCAATTCAACCAATAAGGTTGCAATGCGGTTATCTTTCATCAGCTCAACAGTAAATTGTACATGCTGATACGTAATTGTAGGATGCTCACCTTCCCGAGGTAAGTGCCCCAGCAGTTCCACCACAAAGCCTCCAATGGTATCGTGATCTTCTTTGGGTAATCCAATATCCAATTCATTGCTGACTTCATCAATCGGGGCAATCCCTTTTATTCGATAGGTGGTTTCATCTATTTTTACAATTTCTTGATCTTCTCTGTCATATTCATCTTCCATATTACCTACAATGGATTCCAGAATATCCTCCATGGTAACAATGCCGGCGGTTCCTCCGTATTCATCAATCACCACAGCAATTTGTATCTTGCGTTCAGAAAGTTCAGCGAATAACTCGCTGCATAACTTTGTTTCCGGAACAAAATAGGGTTTTCGCATAATATCTGTCACTGAAGTGGCATTATTCATATGATTGCCGACATATTTCAGCAAATCTTTTACATAGACAATACCTATAATGTTATCCAAATCCTCATGGTATACGGGTACGCGGGAATAGCCGCCTTTTAAAGATAATTGTACAATGTCAGAAACAGCAGCGGTATCTTCGACAGCCACTACGTCAGTTCTATGTGTTGCAATATCAGAAGCGGTAGTGTCATTAAACTCGAAGATTTTGGTTATGAGTTCTTTTTCATTTTCTAAAATCGCCCCGGTTTCTTCTCCTTTATCCACCATGGTAAGAATACCCTCTTCTGTAACGCCTTTTTTCTTAGCGTCAGGCGCCACACCGAAGATACGGCTGATTTGTGCTACAACGGTGTATAAAATCCATGTAATAGGAAACAGAAGAATACACACGCCATGGTAAATGCCGGATACACGTATGGCAACGCCGTCAGCACGGAAAATACCAATACGGCGCGGAATCATAACGCCAAAAATCAAATAAAAGATAAGAAGGATAAAAGCGATGATTACCAGTGCAAAACCGCTTAAAACAGTATGATGAATTGGCATAAACGTTTCCAGCCAATCAATTAGACCAGGCGCAAATTTTTGATATGCAAATGCACAGGCGAAGAATGCAAACATAGTGGTTAATACCTGGTAAGTTGTAACAGTTTTAGGCTGATTCATTAATTGAAGAATCCTCTTTGCCCGTTTGTCGCCTTCTTCCGCTTTTTTATTCATGTTATGTATATTTACGTTTAAGATTGCACTTTCGCATAATACAAAAAATGCATTTAAAAATGTAAATAACAAAAGAATCAGGATGGTCAAAAAAATATTACTGTCGGGTTCGGGTCCCATAGTATTCCCCTTTCAAAAGGAATTTTCCGTTTTGTCTATATCACAATATTACACTATTTTTAGCTAAAATGCAAAGATGGCAGCAGATTATTTCATCTTTATATGTGAATAGGTGAAAAAATAACAATATTTTAGAAAAATTGCACATTTTACTTTACAATTATTCAAAAAAATGATAGAATTTGTGGTATGTATAGGTTGAAACCCTATCGTTATTATAGGTCCAAATATATTAGAATTTGACCAATCCTTTAAGGGGGAAATACCAATGGCAAGAAAAATGAAAACCATGGATGGAAACAGTGCTGCAGCGCATGTTTCCTATGCTTTCACAGAAGTTGCAGCAATTTATCCAATTACACCTTCTTCTATCATGGCAGATGAAACAGATAAATATGCAGCTGCTGGCAGAAAAAATCTATTTGGCAGAGAAGTACAGGTAACAGAGATGCAATCCGAAGCCGGTGCAGCGGGTGCGGTTCACGGCTCTCTATCTGCTGGCGCTTTAACTACAACATATACGGCTTCACAAGGCTTATTGTTGATGATTCCTAACATGTATAAAATGGCAGGCGAGCTATTACCAAGCGTTATTCACGTTTCTGCACGTACCATTGCAGGGCATGCGCTTTCTATTTTTGGCGACCATTCCGACATTTATTCATGCCGTCAAACCGGTTATGCGATGCTATGTTCAAACAACCCGCAAGAGGTTATGGATTTAGGCGCAGTGGCACACCTTTCCGCAATCAAAGGCCGTGTTCCGTTTTTACATTTTTTTGATGGTTTCCGTACTTCCCATGAAATTCAAAAAATTCAAACATGGGATTATGAAGATCTCAATGATATGTTGGATCATGATGCTGTGGACGCTTTTCGTCGCCGCGCTTTGAATCCGGAACACCCTGTATTGCATGGTAGCGCACAAAATGGTGACATTTTCTTCCAAAATCGTGAGGCTGCCAACAAATATTATGACGCAGTACCTGAGATTGTGATTGATTACATGAACCAAGTCAATGAAAAATGCGGTACTGATTACAAACCATTTAACTATTACGGCGCTCCTGATGCAGAAAAAGTAATTGTTGCAATGGGTTCTGTTTGTGATACGGCGGAAGAAGTCATTGATTACTTAACTGCGGCAGGTGAAAAAGTAGGTCTTGTAAAAGTAAGACTGTACCGTCCGTTTGTTGCAAAATATTTGTTAGATGTTTTGCCAAAAACAGTAAAATCCATTTCTGTATTAGATAGAACAAAAGAACCCGGTTCCATTGGAGAACCTTTATATCTAGATGTTGTGGCTGCCTTGAAAGGTACAGAATTTGAAACCGTTCCTGTATTCTCAGGTCGTTATGGATTGGCATCCAAAGATACAAACCCAAGCTGCGTTGTTGCTGTTTACCGCAATATGGACGCAGCTGAACCTAAAAAACGTTTTACAGTGGGTATTAACGATGATGTTACAAATACATCTTTGCCGCTGGATACAAGCTTGGATACAACACCAAAAGGAATTACTTCCTGTAAATTCTGGGGTCTAGGTGCTGACGGTACTGTTGGTGCTAACAAAAACTCCATCAAAATCATCGGTGATAAAACAGATATGTATGCACAAGGTTACTTTGCATATGACTCTAAAAAATCCGGCGGTGTTACCATTTCTCACTTGCGTTTTGGGGACAAACCGATTAAAAGTACATACTACATTACCAAGGCAGACTTTGTTGCTTGCCATAATCCATCCTACATTGATAAATATGATATGGTTGAGGATTTGAAAAAAGGCGGCAGCTTCCTTCTGAACTGCTCTTGGAATTTGGATGAACTAAATCAAAGATTACCTGCTAAAGTAAAAAGATATTTAGCAGAAAATGATATTAACTTCTATACCATTGACGGTATTAAAATTGGTAAAGAAATTGGTCTTGGAGGACGTATCAATACCATTCTTCAGGCAGCTTTCTTTAATATTGCAAACATTATTCCAATTGAAAAAGCTGTTGAGTATATGAAGGATGCAGCGACAAAATCTTACGGCAAAAAAGGTGAGAAAGTTGTTGCAATGAACCATGCTGCAATTGACCGCGGTGTAACAGACGCAGTAAAAGTTGAAATTCCTGCTGATTGGAAAAATGCAGTAGATGAGACTGTTCAAGAAGCAGCAGTAGAAGGCCGCAAAGAAGTTGTAGATTTTGTAAACAATATTCTAGAACCTGTAAATGCACAAAGAGGCGATTCTCTGCCTGTTTCCGCATTTGTTGGTATGGCGGACGGTACTATGCCGCAAGGTACGGCTGCGTACGAAAAACGCGGTATTGCTGTTGACGTTCCTGAATGGCAGCCTGAAAACTGTATTCAATGTAACTTCTGCGCATATGTATGCCCTCACTCTGTTATTCGTCCGGTACCAATGACAGAGGCTGAAGCTGCAGCAGCGCCTCAGGCAACAAAAACTGTGAATATGACAGGTATGCCTGAATTAAAATTTGCCATCACTGTTTCTACGCTTGACTGTACCGGATGCGGTTGCTGCGCACAAGTTTGTCCCGGCAAAAAAGGCGAGAAAGCATTGATAATGAAACCAATTGATACACAAATGCCTTCTCAAGAAGTATTTAACTACGGTCAAACTCTTGATGAAAAACCGGAAGTATTGGAGAAATTTAAAACTTCTACTGTAAAAGGAAGCCAGTTTAAACAGCCATTGTTTGAGTTCTCCGGCGCTTGTGCAGGCTGCGGTGAAACTCCTTATGCAAAATTGGTTACTCAGTTGTATGGCGATAAATTGATGATTGCCAATGCAACAGGCTGTTCCTCCATTTGGGCAGGTTCTGCTCCGTCTACACCGTACACTGTAAATAAACAAGGACGCGGTCCATCTTGGGCAAACTCTTTGTTTGAAGATAACGCAGAATTTGGTTTGGGTATGAATTTGGCTCAGCGCGCACTTCGCGATAGATTAAAAGAGTATATCGAACAGATTCAAGGCGCAGATGTTTCTGCAGAAACAAAAGCTGCCTGTGCGGCTTATCTTGATACATTTGAAGATAGCGAGGCAAACTTTGATGCTGCATTGACATTGACAAAAGAATTGGAAAAACTTGCTGATTGCGGCTGCGATGCAGGCAAACTAGCGAAAAAAGTTTTAATTGATAGAGATTTCTTAGCGAAAAAATCTATTTGGATTTTCGGCGGTGACGGCTGGGCTTATGATATTGGCTTTGGCGGTTTGGACCATGCGATTGCATCAGGCGATGATATTAATATTTTAGTATTTGATACAGAAGTGTATTCTAACACTGGCGGTCAGGCTTCTAAAGCTTCTCCGATTGGTTCTATTGCTCAGTTTGCGGCAAAAGGTAAAGGTACTATGAAAAAGGATCTTGCTGCAATTGCTATGAGCTACGGCAATGTATATGTTGCAAGCATTGCAATGGGTGCGGATTACAACCAAACTCTAAAAGCCGTAAGAGAGGCAGAGAGCTATAAAGGTCCATCTGTAATCATTGCTTACTCTCCATGTATCAACCATGGTATTAAAAATGGTATGAATACAGTACAAGACGTTGAAAAACGTGCGGTAGCTGCAGGTTACTGGAGCCTATTCCGTTACGATCCACGCTTGAAACAAGAAGGTAAGAATCCATTTATGCTGGATAGCAAAGCTCCGTCTGCAAGTTATCGTGACTTCCTGATGAGTGAAGTTCGCTACAATGCTTTAACACGCTCCTTCCCGGATCGTGCAGAACTCTTGTTCACAGAAGCAGAGGAATTTGCAATGGAAAGATATCAACAATTGGTAAAATTAGCGCAAGGCTAAACGAAACGGAATATCTCCTTATCAGAACTAAAAGCTTCTTTACATTTGTGTGTAAAGAAGCTTTTTATTTTGTCGTAACCTCGTTGTTTATCAATGGAATACCAATAATTTTAAAACAATAAAAACAAATTCAACAGTTTACAATTAGAATGCTACCATATTATCATACAGTGAATCTAAGATAAGAGACATTGAAACATATGAAGTAAATCCGTTTTGAATTGGAGGTGTCTGAATCTAGGATCATCAACTCTTTCTGACAAATTTATAAAGCAAACAGAAAACCCCCTGCTGCCAACCGCAACAGGGGATTTGTTATTAAGGAGACACTTCAACAGAGGTTTCTTTTGAAGACGTTTGTTTTAATTTTTTCCATA
>CALWUU010000033.1 GCA_944384835.1 uncultured Clostridia bacterium
AATAATAATAATTTTTATATTGATCTGCATGTTTTGCAAACAGTACCACCCAGTTGTGTCAACCGTGATGATACGGGAAGCCCAAAAACAGCCGTATACGGCGGCGTTACCAGAGCAAGAGTATCCAGTCAATCGTGGAAACATGCAATGCGCGCCATGTTTTCTGATATTTTTGAGCAAAAAGACGTTGGAACACGTACAAAACGCGTGGTAGATTTGGTTGCTTCTAAAATTTTGCAGCACAATACTGACCTGGATGAGAAAAAAGCCGAGAAATTAGCTGCGGAAGCCTTAAAATCAGCTGGCTTAAAATTGAAAGACAATGATACGATTATGGATGCACTGTTTTTTATCAGTGACGCACAGGCAGAGGCACTTGCCCAACTGGCAGTTTCGGAAGAAAAAGAAAAATCCCTTTATAAAAATGCATTAAAAGAATTTCCTGCTATTGATATTGCTTTATTCGGACGTATGGTTGCCAGCGATCCTTCACTGAACTATGATGCTGCTGCGCAAGTGGCTCACAGCATTTCTACCCATAAAATCCAGAATGAATATGATTTCTTTACTGCCGTGGACGACAGAGCTCCCGAAGACAACGACGGTGCGGGACATCTTGGTACAACAGAGTTTAACTCTTCCACGCTATACCGGTATGCTACGGTCAACGTTGCGGAATTAAACCGTCATTTAGGCAAAGATACTCCTATGGCTGTTCGCGGTTTTGCTCAGGCATTTTTGTTATCTATGCCCACAGGTAAACAGAATTCATTTGCCAACCGTACTTTGCCGGATGCCGTATATGTGACCATTCGACGTGACCAACCAATTAACTGTGCAGGCGCATTTGAAAAACCGGTGATTGCCCGTTCCAACGGTTATCTTGCAGAATCCAAAGAACAGTTTGTTTCTTATGTGAAAAATATATATCAAAATTTTGCAAATGAGCCGGATGAAGCATTTGGAATCGGAACCGCAGAATCGTTCACAGAAATTGCAAAAATGATGCCATTGCAGCAAATGCTGGATATATTGGAGAATCGTGTAGCTGAATATATTACATGTGACGGTGAATCAATATGAGTACGCTTTTATTAAGATTAGCGGCCCCTTTGCAGGCTTGGGGTATCAATTCCAAATTTGACATTCGTAAAACGGAACGAGAACCGTCCAAAAGCGGTGTTGTCGGATTATTAGCCGCTGCATTGGGACGACGCAGAGATGAGTCGTTGGACGATTTAACTGCATTAACGTTTGGTGTCAGAAGCGACAAAGAAGGAGAACTGTTAAAAGATTTTCACATGGTTCTGAAAGATAAAAAGACTTCTTATGTCACAACAAGATATTATCTTGCAGATGCCATTTTTCTGGTTGGTTTAGAAAGCCGGGATGAAACTTTTTTAAACATGCTGGACCAAGCTTTACAAGCGCCTGTTTTTCCATTGTTTCTGGGAAGACGCTCCTGTCCTCCGACCTTTCCGCTGTCATTGGGAATACGAAAAATGGATTTGCTTACAGCTTTGAAAGAAGAGCCGTGGCAGGTTTCACAATGGGAGCAGGAGCGTATCAGACGAAAAAAAGATTCTTATACCATGCGAATTGTAACCGATGCCATCGAGCAGGAGGAATTTCCGGTTTATCAGAAAGATTTGGCGAAATCGTTTAATCCAATGTTCCGAAAGTATGGATATCGCATGGTAAAGGAGCATAAACCTTTTCAGATTACATTCAGTGGTCAAACCACCGGCAGCGATCAAATCACGATTAAAGATTCAGAGGAATTGTTTCATACCGAACATGATCCGATGAAAGAATTGAGGTGAGTCTATGTATTTGACAAGAATGCTCTTGGATGAGTCTAATCCCAATACCATGAAAGCGTTAGCTTCTCCGCACATTTTTCACGGAACGGTGGAGCGTTGCTTTGAGGGAGAACGCAAACGGAATTTGTGGCGTATCGACCATCTGAACAATCATCTTTATCTGATGCTGCTTAGTCCGGAGAAACCTGATTTGACTGCTGCCGCTGAGCAGTTTGGTGTTCCTGAGAGCGGCTGCCCATGGGAAACAAAAGCGTATGCTCCCTTATTGCAGCGAATTGAGCCGGGTGGTGTTTGGCATTTTCGTTTGGTGGCAAATCCTACAAAAAGCTGTGTGTCCGAACCCGGAAAGAGAGGAAAGGTGCATGCTCACATCTCCGTCCCCCATCAAAAAGAATGGCTGCAAAACCGTGCGGCTCATAATGGTTTTTCATTAAATGAGGAAGATTTTACAGTCGTTCACAATCAATGGAATATTTTTCGCAAAAATCCTTCTCAGGAATCAAAGGTACGGTTGTTAGCAGTTACTTATGAAGGTGTGTTAACCGTCACGGATACAGAACAGTTTCGTAAAGCGTTAACGGAAGGAATAGGACGCGGAAAAGCTTATGGTATGGGTTTGCTGACAGTAGCAGGAGTATCTTCCAATGAAAAGCAATAATTTATCCGGTATGATTCGTCCCGAGCTACAAGCTTTGCCCCAAATTGGAAATAGAATGACCTTTTTGTATTTGGAACACTGTCAGCTTAATCGCGAAGACAGTGCAATTACAGTGAGAGATGAACGCGGAATTGTATATGTTCCTGCTGCATCTATTTCTGTATTGCTGTTGGGACCCGGAACATTGATTACACATCGTGCTATGGAATTGATTGGTGATGCAGGAGTAAGTGTTATTTGGGTAGGTGAACACGGCGTACGGTATTATGCAGGCGGACGGTCATTAACACATCGTTCCAAAATGCTGATTCGTCAAGCAGAATTGGTGAGCAATCAACGGCTGCATTTGGCAGTGGTGCGAAAAATGTACCAAATGCGTTTTCCCAACGAAGATGTATCCCGCCTAACCATGCAGCAGCTGAGAGGACGGGAGGGAAGCCGTGTCCGTTCTGTTTACCGTAAAGCTTCCCGTGAATGGAATGTTCCTTGGAACGGACGTGAATATGACCCTGATGATTTTTCTTCCGGTGATTCAGTGAATCAAGCGCTTTCCGCAGGACATGCTTGTTTATATGGTTTGGCTCATGCTGTTATTACCGCACTTGGTTGTTCTCCCGGATTAGGCTTTATGCATGTGGGGCATGAATGCTCTTTTGTTTATGATATTGCAGATCTTTATAAAGCTGAGGTTACCATTCCTATTGCGTTTGAAATAGCCGCACAGAAGCCTGAAGATTTACCGTCGGCAACACGGCGGAGAGTAAGAGACGCAATGGTATCGGCTCATATTTTAGAGAGAATGGTTCGTGATATTCATATGCTTTTTTCCGATGATGAATGGATTGAGGAAGAAATTTCTACAGAAATTATTTATCTTTGGGATGATCAAAAAGGGACAGTTCCCAGCGGAACTTCTTATGGGTTTCAGGAAGAGGATGTCACATGATTGTAATTACATTGTCAGATTGTCCGCCCAAAGTACGGGGAGATTTATCAAAGTGGCTAATCGAGATTAACACCGGCGTTTATGTTGGACAGGTAAGCGCGCGTGTCAGAGAAGAACTTTGGAAACGAATTTGTGAAAATCTTCGCTCCGGCAGGGCAACTATGGTGTTTCATACCATGGGAGAGCAGCATATGGATTTTCGTGTACATAATACTACATGGGAGCCAGTAGATTTTGATGGACTGAAATTAATGCGCAGACCTCTTCCTTTTACCAGAAAACATGCAGATACAATGATTTTAGAAAAAGGGTTCAGTAAAGCTGCAAAGCTGCAAAAAGCTGACAGGATACAACGTGCACGTAAACATACACTAAATCAAGATTCCTATATTGTCTTAGACTTGGAAACCACTGGGTTATCCTGTGCTGTTCATGAAATTATTGAGATTGCTGCGCTTTGCATTGTAAACGATGTGGTAGAAACAGAACTTAGTATATTAGTACAATGTCAAAAACCGTTGCCTCAGAGTATATCAAAACTCACTGGCATTACGGATCAAATGCTGATAAAAGAAGGAGTTCCACTGCATAAAGCACTGTTACAGCTGATATCATTTGTAGGAAATAAAAGTATTGTATGTCATAATGCAGCGTTTGATTTTGGCTTTTTACATGCAGCGTGTCAACGTACAGGATTATCTATGTTTCATAATCCATGTATTGACACATTAACGCTTTCTCGCCGCAAAGTTTTTGATGTGGAAGATTATAAGTTAAATACAATTGCAAACTATTTTTCTTTAGATATTTCAAGTCAACACAGAGCGTTGGCAGACTGTTACTTGACTTATGGGATATATAAAAAGTTAAATGAACTGTAGATGATTTTATGAGAATCATAACGTATCTACGCGCTTTTTTAGTGTTTTCCCCGCAGGTGCGGGGGTGATCCTTTCTGGAATTTGGTGCAAATGGTCATAAAAGAGTTTTCCCCGCAGGTGCGGGGGTGATCCGTGATGCAGATGCCAGCTGCAATTGCTGACTATGTTTTCCCCGCAGGTGCGGGGGTGATCCTTCGCTGCTGCTTTCAACTGCTCCATCAAAATTGTTTTCCCCGCAGGTGCGGGGGTGATCCTCCGCAGTTAATAAAAGATTTTTTTGTAAAAGAGTTTTCCCCGCAGGTGCGGGGGTGATCCTTCGAGCTCAAAACTTCCATTTCTCTCTTCTGTGTTTTCCCCGCAGGTGCGGGGGTGATCCTCGCTTTTTGCAACAAAATCCGTGCAGCAGGTTGTTTTCCCCGCAGGTGCGGGGGTGATCCGTTAATCGCAAGCATGACAATCCAGCTCATGGAGTTTTCCCCGCAGGTGCGGGGGTGATCCTTCCGTGGCATTGGAAATGGCCGCTAGTCTAAAGGTTTTCCCCGCAGGTGCGGGGGTGATCCCTGGACTATGGGGGAGCATCCTTATCAATCAATGTTTTCCCCGCAGGTGCGGGGGTGATCCCATGTGGATTAACCGGTTTTACTTGTTTACACTGTTTTCCCCGCAGGTGCGGGGGTGATCCTGTTATACTTCATATAATTAAAGCTTTCTAAAGGTTTTCCCCGCAGGTGCGGGGGTGATCCTGTCCGCATTGGAAGTTAGAAGGTGTGTAAATGGTTTTCCCCGCAGGTGCGGGGGTGATCCTTGCTTAAAAATTATTTAGAAGTAACTAAAGCTGTTTTCCCCGCAGGTGCGGGGGTGATCCTCTTTAGGTGTAATGTGTGAAACCTCATACTCTGTTTTCCCCGCAGGTGCGGGGGTGATCCTAAAGTCACGGAGGGAAATAGAATGTTTGGTGAGTTTTCCCCGCAGGTGCGGGGGTGATCCTAAAACGCAGTCAACTATTGAAAAGCTGGAAGAGTTTTCCCTGCAGGTGCGGGGGTGATCCCATTTCCACTAGCTAACATTTCTATGATAATACGTTTTCCCCGCAGGTGCGGGGGTGATCCTGAAGGAATCTATATTAATCGTGATACCACCCGGTTTTCCCCGCAGGTGCGGGGGTGATCCTCATTGCAACCATTTTTAAAATTTTATCAAATTGTTTTCCCCGCAGGTGCGGGGGTGATCCGGCACTGGAAGCGCAAAAAGCCTCTTTTGACTGGTTTTCCCCGCAGGTGCGGGGGTGATCCATCAAGGTTCGACATTTACAGACAAAGCAAAAAGTTTTCCCCCCAGGTGCGGGGGTGATCCGCAGCAAGAGGAAGTTAAAGAGCAACTGGAAGCGTTTTCCCCGCAGGTGCGGGGGTGATCCTTACGGTTTTACTTTCTTTGAAAACGAAGAAAAGTTTTCCCCGCAGGTGCGGGGGTGATCCGACTACAGCAAAGAGCCGAGAGTGAAAGTAAAAGTTTTCCCCGCAGGTGCGGGGGTGATCCTATTCCAGAAAAACTAAGCTTGGGAACAACATTGTTTTCCCCGCAGGTGCGGGGGTGATCCGATAACAGCGAAAATGTGAGAGATGGTTTAATTGTTTTCCCCGCAGGTGCGGGGGTGATCCTCGAGAGGGACGGGGAACCCAATTTCATTATTTGTTTTCCCCGCAGGTGCGGGGGTGATCCGCAGATGCAAGCCTCTATACAAGAGTTTGTCACGTTTTCCCCGCAGGTGCGGGGGTGATCCTCTGATAAGAAAGTACCAGAAATTATAGGAAGTGTTTTCCCCGCAGGTGCGGGGGTGATCCTCGTTCTGTCCCTAAGCTTTGCAACTCGCGGTCGTTTTCCCCGCAGGTGCGGGGGTGATCCCAACGCCCACAAAACGAATTAAAATAGATGTTGGTTTTCCCCGCAGGTGCGGGGGTGATCCTTTACTATCACAAGCAAGGAGGGTGTAAATGTTGTTTTCCCCGCAGGTGCGGGGGTGATCCTTTCATCCATGATGTATGCAGTAAGCTGCTTTAGTTTTCCCCGCAGGTGCGGGGGTGATCCGCTGGGTGTAAGTGCAAAAGCAAAGGTCGTAAAGTTTTCCCCGCAGGTGCGGGGGTGATCCGCAAAAAGTGCGATTAATAATCCTTTTGAAATGGTTTTCCCCGCAGGTGCGGGGGTGATCCTCAAGTTATTCAAAAACCTGCTAATCGCTGGGATGTTTTCCCCGCAGGTGCGGGGGTGATCCCTCTGCCAATGTATCACTGGAAATCAATGATGTGTTTTCCCCGCAGGTGCGGGGGTGATCCAAGATTTAGGCGTTCAGCCTACCAGACAGTGGAGTTTTCCCCGCAGGTGCGGGGGTGATCCCCTTACCTTTACACACGATGTTATCATCATCATGTTTTCCCCGCAGGTGCGGGGGTGATCCCCACGTCAAGATTTTTTAAATGTCCCCAATCTTGTTTTCCCCGCAGGTGCGGGGGTGATCCTTTCCTCAAAGCCTCCGCTTTCAGGTGTGTACTGTTTTCCCCGCAGGTGCGGGGGTGATCCCTCGCACAGGAGATTTTGATGTAAAAACTTGCGGTTTTCCCCGCAGGTGCGGGGGTGATCCCTGGTAAGTGTGGGAAAAAATTATTTTTTATTAGTTTTCCCCGCAGGTGCGGGGGTGATCCTAACGGCGGTAAGTACTACAGACAAAGGTTTAAGTTTTCCCCGCAGGTGCGGGGGTGATCCTCCCTTTGTGATTTTGATCTCTTTTAGGAGGCGGTTTTCCCCGCAGGTGCGGGGGTGATCCCGTTTCACCAAAGCGCTTGCAACCCCACCTATTGTTTTCCCCGCAGGTGCGGGGGTGATCCTGACATTGGCACACAAGGCGAACCCCCCAGAGAGTTTTCCCCGCAGGTGCGGGGGTGATCCTTTATCCCATGTTTCTACGTTCATTATTTTCCCGTTTTCCCCGCAGGTGCGGGGGTGATCCCATGGGACAGATACCCAACTTGGAAAAGCTTATGGCTCTTGGTTGATTGGTAAATGATCCTCTTTTGCTGTATATTGACAAAAGAGCTGTATCCTTGCAAGGGCAGGGGTGTTCCTGAGGGCGGAGAACCTTACTGGAGCTGGTATATTTTTCCTGCATATGCAGGGGTGTCCCTATCATACGCTGGTCCCTAGTGGTCAGGTCATAGTTTCTCTGCGGGTGCAGAGGTGTTCCTTATGGCGGTGGTTATATAGCATACTGTTTGGTGAAATTGAAAAAAACAAACAGACGGATATCAATTAAGATATCTGCCTGTTTATTTTTATATCTCAATATGAAATTTAGATTATACAATATCGTTTAATGTTCCGAATGTATATCCTTGTGCCTCTAAAGCAGTTAAGAATTCATCTAAAATTTCAGCATTTGTTTTAGAAGTGCTGTGCAATAAAATAATAGCTCCCGGGTGAACTCTTGGCAACAATTTTTCAAGTGCTTCTTCCCGTGTAGGCTGGTTATCTATGTACCAATCTACATAAGCAAGACTCCAAAAAACAGTCTTATATCCTAATTCACTGGCCTGTTTCAAATTTCTTTCACTAAATTTTCCTTGGGGAGGACGATAGAATTTTTGCATTTCCTGTCCTGTGGTCTGTTGATATAATGCCTCTAAATCTTCCAACTCTTTTTGAAACGAGGTAATGTCAGATATTTTTGACATATCTGGGTGGTGGTACGTATGATTTCCTACAATATGTCCTTCATCTACCATTCGATTAATTAAATCAGGGCTGGTTTCTATGTAATTTCCTACAATAAAGAAAGCTGCTTTTACATTATGCTTTTTTAAAGTATCTAAAATAGCAGGAGTATATCCGTTTTCATAACCTGCATCAAATGTAATATATACTTCTTTTTTTGATGTATCTCCCACGTAAAACGAGTTGTATTGCTGTAAAAACTCGGAAGATGCGTTTCCTGTAGGAGTACCTCCTTCTTTTGGAAAACTAAGTCCCCAGTTTGTATTGGCCGATGTTGACGCCTGCACTGCTTCGGCAGCGTTATTGGTATAATGAATTGCGACAGGAATTGCAATAATGGTTAAAACACAGGCTGCAACTGCTATAATAATTTTCTTTTTTAAGACAATAAACATCTTCTCACCACCTCAATCATTCGTTTGTTGTTAACCATATGCGTTACAGCTTGTCATGTATTCGTAATTTATTTACAAAATCTTTGTGGTAAGGAAGAATCGTTCCGAATATATACGGTGGCTGCAATTATAGTACAGGCCGAGGATTTTGGTTGAAACAAAGATTGCTTTCTCTCTAAATGTATTTTATAATGAAAAATTAAAGAATTGCTGCATAAAAGATGGATGTAGAAAGGATTTACGATTTATGAAAGAGCGTATTCGTATTTTAAATACAGAAGGAAAGGCCAGAAGGGGTGAAATTCATACCCCGCATGGAACAGTGCAAACGCCCGCATTTATGAATGTTGCTACTTGCGGTGCGATTAAGGGCGCGGTTTCGGCTTTGGATTTAAAAGATCTGAAATGTCAGGTACAGTTGTGCAATACGTATCACTTGCATTTACGTCCGGGAGATGAAACAGTCAAGAAGCTGGGAGGACTGCACAAATTTACAAACTGGCAGGGACCAATTTTAACCGACAGCGGTGGATTTCAAGTATTCTCTTTGGCCAAATTGAGAAATATCAAGGAAGAAGGGGTGACTTTTGCTTCTCATATAGATGGTCGGAAAATTTTTATGGGACCTGAAGAAAGTATGCGTATTCAGTCTAATTTAGGTTCGACAATTGCAATGGCATTCGATGAATGTATTGAAAATCCGGCTGCGTATGAGTATGTAAAACAATCCTGTGCCAGAACATTGCGCTGGCTTTATCGCTGTAAGAAAGAATTGGAGCGCCTCAATGCTAAAACAGATACTATTAATCGGGAACAATGGCTGTGGGGAATTAATCAGGGAAGCACCTATGAGGATTTGAGAAAACAACATATGTGTGATATTCGAGAACTGGATTTAGACGGTTATGCAATCGGTGGTCTGGCGGTAGGAGAAACGGCAGAAGAAATGTATCGAATCATAGAGATAGTAGAACCGGAAATGCCGGCGTACAAACCGCGTTACTTAATGGGAGTGGGTACACCTGCCAATATCTTGGAGGCGGTTTCTCGAGGAATTGATATTTTCGACTGTGTTATGCCAACCCGCAATGCCCGTCACGGACATGTGTTTACTATGGAAGGTTGCCGCAACCTGATGAATGCAAAATATGAATTGGACGAAAATCCAATTGATGAAACATGTGATTGTCCTGTTTGTAAGCATCATACGCGTGCATATGTGCATCATCTGTTAAAAAGTAAAGAAATGCTGGGAATGCGTTTGGCTGTAATGCATAATTTATATTTCTATAATTCTTTTATGGAAAAGATAAGAACAGCACTGGATTCAGGAGAGTTTCAGACCTTTTACAACGAAACGATAGATAAAGTATCAAGAAGAATATAATTCTACATTTTATGCTTGCAACCGTATGAAAATATTGTTATAATAAACATCGACAACATGGAGGTGTAAAATAAATGGATAATATTTGGGCTTTAGAAGCTGCTGCTGAATCCAGCGGCGGTAATAATACTTGGTGGATCATGATTATTGTTTACGCAGTGATTATTCTCGGTGCGTATTTTCTATTATTCCGTCCAAACTCTAAAAAGAAGAAAAAAGAGGAAGCAAACCGCAAAAATGCTAAAATAGGTGATGAAATTACAACCATCGGCGGTATTGTCGGTCGTATTGTGGCTGTAAAAGATGAAAGTGATACTATTATTATTGAAACAGGTACTGACCGCCAAAAATTGCGTTTAAAACGTTGGGCAATCAGTTCTGTAGAAACACCTCTTGAACGTGTACAACAGGCAGCCAGCGAAACTTCAGAAGATAAGCCTGCAGAGAAAAAAGGGTTGTTCGGACGTAAAAAAGAAGAAACAAAAGAAGAAAAATAATCTTTTCTGTTTTTGTACATCATAAAGTCTCCTTCTTATGAATACCTTTTGATATGAGGTATTGGTGAGGAGGATTTTTTATATGAATAAAAGCAGAGGAACATCAGAAAGTACGTTTGTCAGGTGCTTGAAATATTTAGCAATAGGCTGTATTGCCGGTCTATTCTTATGTGGAGCATTATTGGCAATTTGTGCTTTTGTGTTTGTTTTGATAAAAACAATTCCTACACAGGCTGTTGGAGCGGTAAGCATTGGCATTTCAGCATTAAGCGCCATGTTTGCCGGATTTTTGTCAGCAAAGCTCTGTCACAGCAAAGGACTGATTATGGGACTGTCCAGCGGATTGATTTTATTTGCCTGTATATTGATTTCCGCTTTTTCTACAGGCGGGAATGTCTTTACCATTGCCACTGCTATGAGATTTCTGCTAATGATGATTGGCGGTGCGTTCGGCGGAGTTCTTGCGGTCAATAAACGTAAAAAAGTAAAATAACATCTTTCATTTTTGGTTTTATTATGATATAATTCAATCAGTGTAAAAAAGGAGATGTTTATCTATGAAACAAATCAAGACTTTAAATCAGGCAAATTTAAAGCAAAGCGCTGTGAAAGGCGGCTGCGGCGAATGTCAAGCATCTTGTCAATCTGCTTGTAAAACATCTTGCACAGTCGCTAACCAAAAATGTGAGAACGAGAACAATCAATAATTGAATCGAAATCACTTTTCAGGGACAGCACGCTGTCCCTGAAATTTTTGCAATAATTGGAGAAAGAAACATGATACATAAATATACGTTAAACGGTTTTCATATTGTATTGGATACCAACAGTGGTGCGGTGCATATATTTGATGATGCGCCGTACGATATGTTGGATTATTTAGAGGATGAAGTGCCGCAGCAAGCTCCCAAACAGATGATGGATGATTTGGGCAAGAAGTATGATAAAGCCACTTTGGATGAGGCTTATAACGAACTGAAAGAACTGTATGAAAATGGTCAGCTTTATTCGGAAGACGGTTATCATAATTTTTCCGCAATGCTGAAAGAAGCACCGGTAAAATCGATGTGTTTGAATGTAGCCCATGACTGTAATTTGCGCTGTGAATATTGTTTTGCGGCAAAAGGAGACTTTGGCTGCGGCAGAAAATTGATGCCTTTGGAAGTTGGAAAAAAGGCAATCGACTTTTTAATTGAGCATTCCAAAGGAAGACGCAATTTGGAATTGGATTTCTTTGGCGGCGAACCGCTGATGAATTTTCAAGTGGTAAAAGAAATTGTGGAATATGCAAGAAGCCAAGAAGAAAAACATAATAAAAAATTCCGTTTTACTATGACAACCAATGGCTTACTGCTGACAGATGATGTTATTGAATATTTAAATAAAGAAATGTATAATGTTGTTTTGTCATTGGACGGAAGAAAAGAAATTAATGATATGCTGCGTGTACATGCAGACGGAAGCGGTTGTTATGATGCAATTGTTCCAAAATATCAAAAACTGATTGCAACAAGAGGGGACAAAGATTATTATGTAAGAGGTACGTTTACCAAGCATAATTTAGATTTTGCAAAAGACGCGGTTCATATGGCAGAGCTTGGTTTTGACCAAGTATCTGTGGAGCCTGTGGTGTCTGATCCAAAACTGCCGTATTCTTTGCAGGAAGAAGATTTGCCTGCAGCTTTTGCGGAATATGAAAATTTGGCAAATATTTTGATAGACCGCAAAAAGAAAGGTGAAGGTTTTAATTTTTTCCACTTTATGATAGACCTTGACCAAGGTCCATGTGCAATTAAGCGTTTGCGTGGCTGTGGCTGCGGCAACGAATATGTTTGCATTACTCCTGAAGGCGATATTTATCCATGCCATCAATTTGTTGGTGAAGAAAAGTGGAAAATGGGCAATATTATGGAAGATACCTTTAATATTCCTATGAAGCAGGAGTTTGCCCTTACAAATGTATACAGTAAAGAAGATTGCAAAGATTGTTGGGCAAAATTCTATTGCAGCGGGGGCTGCGCAGCTAACAGCTGGCAATATGAAGGCGATATTTTAAAATCTCATAAGCTTTCATGCGATTTAGAGAAAAAACGATTGGAATGCGCAATTATGATGAAAGCTGCCATGGCAGAAACAAATATTTGATAGAAAAGCAGTACTGCATCAGCCGTACTGCTTTTTCTTTTTGCAGGTAAGATTTATTGATATAGCACATAACTGAGAAAGACTATGTTCTGTTAAAAATATCAGAATGGGTGATTTTGACAGAAATACGGTTGAAACACCGATATTATGGTTTCATACAATGATGCAGTAAAGTCTATTTTTGATATAATTTGGAAAAGTAAAAAGAATGGTAAAAAATATTTGGGAATAAATTATGAAACATTACTATATTTATTTCACTTTGTAGGAATAATGCGAAAAATATCGAATTATGTCTTGCACTCCTTTTCCAAAAGTATTATCATAATAGAACGATAAATGTACAAAAAGAGGGTAATCGTGTGGAAAATACAGTATTAGGTTTTATTGGTGCAGGTAATATGGCTACTGCTATTATCAACGGAATTGTATCTACAGAGACAATGCGTCCGTCACAAATTGCGGTGTTTGACATAAATGAAGAAAAATGTGCTTACTTTAAACAAATAGGCGTGCAGGTAGCTTCTTCTGCTTCGGAATTGGCAAATGCTTGCAGCATTATTATACTTGCTGTGAAGCCGCAAAATTTTGAGGAAGTTTTAACAGGTATCAAAGAACAAGTGACAGCTGAAACGCTTATGGTTTCTATTGCTGCCGGTATTTCTACCGACTACATTCGTACCACTTTGGGATGTAATTGTCCAGTGATTCGTACTATGCCGAATACGCCTTTGCTGCTGAGCCAGGGCGCGACCGCTATGTGCCGTTCTGAAGGTGTAACAGATGAAATGTTTGAAACCGTAGAAGAATTTTTCTCATCTTGCGGTACCGTATCAGAGTTGGATGAATCACAAATGAACGCTGTCATTTCTGTAAACGGAAGCAGTCCTGCATATTTTTATTTATTTGCAAAAGCAATGCTGGACAATGCTGAAAAACAAGGAATTGAAAAGGAAGTTGCATTGCCGATGATTGCGCAAACATTAATCGGCAGTGCAGGCATGTTGGTGTATTCCGGCAAAACTCCGGATGAATTGATCGAAATGGTGTCTTCTCCGGGCGGAACAACATTGGAAGCATTAAACGTATTTTATCAGCATGATTTAGAAAAGATTGTGGACGAGGCAATGCTTGCCTGTACAAAAAGAGCGGAAGAATTAGGAAAATAATTCATAATTGTCCCATGGTATACATAATTATGAACCAGACAATTTGTTTGGGGGATTATAAATACTATGAGACGGACAAACTTATTTTTTGTAAAAGTGCCCAAAGAATATAGAGGTACAAAAACGGTCGGCAGTTGGTCGGAAAGCGATTCTTCCGGTTGTCATGGAGGAATGATGCGAATTTTCCGTCAACAGTTCCTGCTGGTTTTTTTGGGATTGTTTTTGATTGCCGGTCTTATTTTAGGTGCGATTTTCATTCGCAATGCGGATTATTCTTTATTAAAAACATTAGACTTTGTATTTTTCAGCAATGTGAAAGCAAGAAGTGCATTACCTTTGGCATCTATTTTTGTAGCTTCTTTGGCATCGTCTTTTTTATTTTTATTATTTTGTTTTTTATGCGGCTTATCCATATGGGGAGCTTACTGCGTACCTTTAGCGCCTTTGTTTCGTGGATTTGGCATGGGACTTACAGCAGGATATTTATATGCCGCTTATGGTTTTCAGGGTTTTTTATTTCATTTGGCTGTCATATTACCCGGAGCATTTATTTGTCTGATTGCTATTTTAATTGCTTCCAGAGAAAGTATGCTGTTTTCAAAAAAGATACATCTTGGAAAAAAGACGGAAGAACAGGAGACGCAGCCGAAAAATAATGTGAGGCATTTTTTTGTTCGCTTTTCTATTTTGACCGGAATCTTAATGATAGGCGCTTTGGTAGATGTGCTGACCACAGTCTGCTTTTCCGGCTTATTTGTATTTTGATTGAGAGGAGACGTTGGAAATGAGAGAATATGTTTCGCAGTTTCGGGAATACCTGATAGAACAAAAAGCAGTATCTCAAAATACGCTGCAGTCCTATATGCGGGATATTCAACATTTTTTAACGTTTATGAAAGAACATCAATTTAAAGATTTGTTGAAAGCGGACGATACAATGATGCATTTGTATGTGGAGAAATTAACGGCACAGAATCTATCGAATGCGACGATTACGCGTCGTTTGGCTTCAATACGCTGCTTTTATCAATTTTTAATGCAGCATTATCATATTGCAGTCAATCCGGCAAAACATATTAAATTAGAAAAATCTCCGAAAAAGTTACCTCATTTTTTAAGTGGAACAGAAATTGATTTGTTGTTGGCTCAGCCCAATATTGACGAACCAAAAGGATGTCGCGATAAAGCCATTTTAGAATTGCTTTATGCAACAGGAATCCGGGCGACAGAGTTGGTTGAGCTGAATTTGGAGGATATCAATTTAAAAGCAGGGTTACTGCGCTGCAAAGGAAAATCAGACCGTGTCATTCCCGTATATCCTACTGCAGTCAAAGCTGTTGCCGCTTATATAACCCGTGTTAGGAGCGTATCAATAGACGGTGACAATACTGAACAGCCACTATTTTTAAATTTAAACGGCAATCGCCTAACGCGGCAGGGTTTTTGGAAAATTGTAAAAGGATATGCCGAACAAGCGAATATTACCAAGGAAATTACGCCTCATACGCTGCGTCATTCATTTGCATTGCATTTGCTGGAAAACGGTGCGGATCTAAAAGATATACAAACTATGATGGGACATGCGGATATTTCTTCTACTCAAGTGTATGTCCAGCTTTTGGATTCTCATTTTAAAGAGGTATATCATAATTGTCATCCGCGTGCAAAGGTATAACTGATAAAAATAGGGAACGAGTACTTTTCCATAAAACGATGCAGTATAAATTGGGAAAGGCATAAAAAACATACCGATGTTACTCTTTGCAGCATCGGTTTTTTCTTGACGAAATAAAAGACAATTGTTTGATAAAGTTTTACTAAGCCGCTTGCTTATTTTTAGGCAGGAGACTTTTTTATTGAGGAAAATAGGGGATATTTATTACCAGTAGGTGCTGTTAAGATTGTATAAGAAGTTTGATACCTGTTTTTTAAGCTGCAGGTATATTCATAATGTTTTTATTTTTCTTGTTGTTTCTTTTGAAATTGGGAAACGCTTAGAATTTCACGTTTAGGGGCTGTTTTAATCATAAATAAAAAACAAAAATATTGGACAGCAAGTATGACGGCGATGAAGATTCGGATATAAATATTTTTGGTCAGATAAATAGTCAGTCCCATGGAACAGGTGGAAAAAATCAAAATGCACAGTTTTGTTCTTAGTTTCGTTGTTTTGTTTTGTACAAAGGGTTCCAAATGCTTATGATACAGTGCTGTTCTCATAAACCAACGGTGGAATTTGTCAGATCCTTTGGCAAAGAAAAAAGAAGATGCCAAAAGTAAAGGAGTGGTGGGTAATCCGGGAATTACAATGCCCACCGAACCAAATATCAAGAAAATAAAAGCCAAAGTCAAATAAATATATTTCATCATCAAGACTCCTTTTTCGATATCCTATGAAGCATATTCTCAAAGGGGTTGTATCTATTCCAAAAGAAAAGCAAGCAGTATACAAATATACCGCTTGCTTTTACTGTGTTTTATGTTTTTTTTGTTTTATATTTGACAAAGGATTGGATTTTGAGGCTTTTTTCATTTGTTCATCTGAGATATGGGTGTAAATTTCGGTGGTTCCTAAGTTTTCATGTCCTAAAATATCTTTTAAAACACGGATATCTACTTCTCCGTATTGATACATCAAAGTTGCAGCTGTATGCCGCAGTTTATGTACGGAATAGCCCGGACCGCCCAGCCCGATTTTTTCCAGATATTTATTTACCATAGCCTGTACGGTTTTGGGACTGATTCGTTTTCGCTCACGGCTGATAAACAATGCTTCACGGTGGATAACACCGTCTGAAGGGCGGTCTTTTAAATAGTTAGTAATTGCATCCATGCATGCATCATTTAAATAAACCAGACGTTCCTTGTTTCCTTTTCCTGTTATGCGCATAACATGCTCTTGGTGGTTGATATCATTTAAATTAATATTGACCAATTCGGACAAACGCATGCCGCAGTTTAGAAACAGCGTAATGATGCAGTAGTCACGGCTTTGATAAGGACCTTCCACTGCATTTAATAAGTCCATGCTTTGTTCCAATGTCAAATATTTTGGAAGCGATTTTTTAGTCTTCGGCGTTTCAAGCTCTGCAATCGGATTATGCGCCAGCTTGTTTACTTTATTGGTTAAATACTGGAAATAAGTGCGTAGGCTGGATACTTTTCGAGAACGTGTGGTTGCTTTGTTTTTGCGCTGAATACTTACAAAATTCATGTATTCGTATACATCTGTTAATGTAATGGTTTTAATAAAATCTAAATCAATATCATCAATGGAAATTTCGTCAAACGGCATATCCTGAGGCACTTTATTGCGGTGTTGTTTCATATAACGAAAGAAAGTACGCAAATCCATAAAGTATTCTTCTACCGTTAAAGGTGATTTCCCTTTTACGGTACCCATATATCCTAAAAACTCTTTAATGATAGGCGGTGCCAATGAAAAACAATCTTGTTTCAATCCATATATCTCCTTTGATATATCTGCATTTTTATGAAAGAAATACTGAAATATTGTGTTTTATTATACCATATTTTTGTCTCAACCACAATTATTGTGGATTTTCTATTGCTTCATCTCCACTTTTTTGATAATATAATACATAATGTTACACGTAGTTTGGGGGAAGTTAAATGGCAGTAAATCCGAATTTTGACCATGATGCTTATGCAAAAAAATATTTAATCAAAGCGCATTTTACTGATACGCTGAAGGCTTTGCTTAGCGCAACAAAAGTTTCAAATTTACAGGAGCTTGCGGCCAATTATGATGTCAAAAATCGAAGCAAACTCAAAAAAGCAGAATTAGTTGCACAGTTGGAAGAAACTATTGCAAATCCAAAAGAGATGAAACGCGTTATGAATTATGCAACAGAACAAGAGTTTCAGTTGATGGTGCGTATTGCCTCTGACGAAGATTTATCCAACAGTACTATTCCACACGATTTATATCAATACTTTGCCAAAAACGGTTACTTTTATTTGGTGGAAGAAAAGAAACAGATTGCTTATGCAATGCCTTTGATTATCAAAGAGGTATTTCATAAAATCAATACCGCGAAATATCGTAAGGAACGTGAAGAGTTCCAAAAAGTTTGGAGATATTGCATCGCGTGTTCCAATTTATACGGCGCAATCACACCTGAGAAAGTATCTGAATTATATAAAGAACATTTCAGTGAAATTGTTACGGCAAAAGAAATTGTTGAGGTTATGGCTGCCTTTGACTGCCGAAGCGATGTAGCGGCAATTAAAAACGGGCATATTGTAAACGGCTTTATGTTTGAACATGGAAATGTGGACGCGCTTTTAAAAGAACAAAGAGAAAAGACGTACTATATGCCGGAAAAAGAAGAACTGCTTCGTTATGAAGATCCACATTATTATGACATGACGCCGCAATTGGAAAAGCTGGCTGATTATGTGCGCAAAACGTATACTAAAAATGAAGAGAAAATCAAAGAGTTTTTGGATGATATTATGTTTGCAGTACAACTAAGCGGCAGTTTTCAAGACCATATTCATATTTTTGAAAGCTTTGGTTTTGCAATTAAAAATCAAAAACAATTGCGTCAAATTTCCGAATTGCTGATGAAGGTAACCAATTACACGCGTTTGTGGGTAAACCGCGGATATACACCGCTGGAATATACGGCGCAATTGGAAGCGGAAGCACATATAGGGCATCCTGCGCTGAAAGTAGGAAGAAATGATCCTTGTCCTTGCGGCAGCGGTAAAAAATATAAAAAATGCTGCGGTGCTTGATCCCATAAAAGTCTGGTATATTAGACACATGGTATTTGAGGTATACAGTATTTGCTGTGTGACTGAATACATCATGGAAAAATAAATAATGATATAATCACTCACAAAAATGATAGAAAACCACATGATACAGCGAAAAAAGCGGAAAATGTATTGCAATCATTTTCTGTGGGTATTATAATAAAATAACACTATTTTAAAGGAGGAAGTTAAAATGACTACAGTTACAAAAGACACTTTAATCGGTGATATTCTAGATATTGACAAAGATACCGCACCTTATTTTTTGGAGATGGGTATGCATTGTTTGGGCTGTCCATCTGCTCGCGGTGAATCTCTGGAAGAAGCCTGCATGGTGCATGGTGTGGATGTAAATGAATTAATTGCAAAAATCAACAAACACCTGGCAGAAAAATAAGTCATATTATGACAGTGTAAATAACCGCCCGTCAAAATTTTGTCGGGCGGTTATTTGAATCTATGAAAATAATGACAAAGGACGGTATGTTGTGCTATTTTTAAATAAAAAGAAGTTATTTCAGCTTGACCGCCGTTTGCAGGCGTGCGCCTCTATGGTTCGTGAAAATCATGTGCTTGCGGATATTGGAACCGACCATGCCTATTTGCCCATTTGGCTGGTTAAAAAAGAGGTGATCCAAAAAGCAATTGCTTCCGATATCAATATGGGTCCTTTGCAGAAGGCGGCATTTAATATCAGGCGTTACAATGTGGGAAAACAGGTAGACGCCAGATTATCCGATGGATTGGAACTGATTTTTCCAAACGAAGCGGACGATATTGTCATTGCCGGTATGGGCGGTGAGCTGATTGCAGACATTATTGAACAAGCGCCTTGGCTGAAAGATGCTCAAAAACATTTGATTTTGCAGCCTATGACATCCGCGCCGGAATTGCGTACGTATTTGTCTGAACACGGTTTTTCTGTCAAACAAGAGCAGGCAGTACAGGACGGTGACCATATTTATACTGTTATGCAGGCAGAATATGACCCTGAGCATGTTCAAACAGGTCAAATGTTTCCGTACATAGGTATTTTAAAAGCGGATACAGATGAAAATAAAGCTTATATTGAACAGCAATGCAGCCGTCTGCAAAAGCGTGTCAACGGATTGAGACAAAGCGGAAAACAGGAAGAGTTGGCAAATAAAACAGAGAAAATACTGGAGCAATTAAAAAAAGTACTGCTACAGGCAGAGTAAGGAGGGGCATATGGTTACAGTAGGAGATATTTATCATTATATTGATACATTTGCGCCGTTTCACACTGCTATGGGTTTTGACAATGTAGGACTTTTGGTGGGAGGAAAACATTGTCCTGTGACCTCTGTGGTGATTTCTATGGATATTACGCCTGAGGTGATTTCAGAGGCAGTTTCCCAAAAGGCAGAATTGATTATCAGCCACCATCCTGTGATTTTTCAGCCGTTAAAACGATTGTCGCCAACCGATGTGCCGTATTTGTTGGTACAAAACGGCTTGTGTGCCATTGCGGCGCATACTAATTATGATTTGGCGTGCGGCGGAGTGAATGCCTGTCTGGCGGAAAGATTGCAGCTGAAATCTGTTTCCATGCTTGAGGAATATGAACAGTCAGGTTTAGCGGCTTCTTTGATTGGTGAACTGGAGACGGAAATGAAACCATCTGAATTTGCCGCATATGTAAAAACACAGCTGGGATGTGGCGGTTTGAAATTCACCATAGGAAAAACCGCGGTGAAAAAAGTAGCTGTTGCCTGCGGCGCCGGTTCTTCTTCCGTTTTTGCGGCAGGAGCTGCAGGGGCAGATGCCTTTGTCAGCGGAGACAGCAAGCATCATGAATTGCTGGCCGCAAGCAGTATGGGCATCACCATGGTAGATGCGGGACATTTTGCAACGGAAGATGTCGCAATACAGCCCTTATGTGACCGCTTGGCAAAAGAATTTCCGCAAGTACGGTTTATCAAATCGCGGCAAAAAGATCCTGTACAGTATTTAGTTTGATTTTGTATTTTTGAAAGGAGAAGAAACATGGCTTTAGACGGCGCGTTTTTACGCCACACGGCAAAGGAAATTGAGCAGGCCGCTTTGGGCGCTAGAGTAGATAAAGTGTATCAGCCTAACCGTGAAGAAATCATCGTTTCTCTCCGCTCCAGAGAAGGCTCAGTGCGTTTGCTTTTGTCTGCCCGCGCAAACAGCGCGCGTATTCATATCACAGATCATGTGCCTGAAAATCCAAAACAGCCTCCTATGCTGTGTATGCTGCTGCGTAAAAAGCTGGGAGGAGCAAAGTTAACTGCGGTCCGTCAAACAGAATTGGAACGGGCAGTTTCTCTCCAATTTGATGCGTATAACGAACTGGGCGATTTGGTTCCATGCACGCTGATTACGGAAATTATGGGAAGGCATAGCAACGTTATTTTGGTCGACCATGAAGGAAAAATCATTGACGCTCTTAAGCGTGTGGATGAAGATATGAGCTCTCAGCGTTTGGTGCTGCCCGGTTTGCTTTACCGCAGTCCTCCGCCTCAGAATAAATTGTGTATGTTGAGCTGTACGGTAAAAGAAGTGTTTCAGGCATTGCAGGCGATTATAAAAGAGCAGATATTGAGCGATGCGTTATTAAAAACACTGCAGGGCATTTCTCCAATTGTATGCAGAGAGCTGGCTTACAGAGCGTGCGGCGGAACAGATTTGTTTGTTTCTCAAATGGAACCGTGCCATTGGAATACCTTGGAACAGTTACTGGAAAACCTCTTCGATACCGTAAAAATGAGTCAGGGAAAACCGTATATGGCTGTTAATCTCGATGGAAAGCCAATGGATTTTTCGTTTATTCCCATTGAACAATACGGCAGCGCCGCTCGTATTTCACAACCGGAATCTTTTTCAAAGCTGTTAGACTTTTTCTATCAGGAGCGTGACCAAATTGAGCGTATGCGGGTACGTTCGCAGGATTTATCCAAATTACTCTCTAATGCTGCGGAGCGTCTGAGCAGGAAAATCAATTTGCAAATGGCAGAATTGGCCCAATGCGGAGAACGGGAAACGTTAAAAATGTACGGTGATTTAATCAATGCAAATGTGTACCGTCTGCATAAAGGGGACAGTCATGCACAAGTGGAAAATTTTTATGAAGAGGGAAGTCCTGTTGTCAGCATTCCGATGGATCCGTTGTTAACGCCTTCGCAAAATGCGCAGAAATATTATAAGGATTACAGAAAAGCACGTACTGCCGAGGAAAAATTGACGGAACAAATTCATCAGGCAGAGCAGGAACTCGCTTATATTGATACAGTTAGCGAAGCACTGGGCAGGGCAGAAAACGAACGGGATTTGTCAGAGATACGGCAGGAACTGGCTGAACAAGGATATTTACGTCAGCAAAAGGCAAAAGGAAAACAAAAAAACACAGCGCCTGCTGCGCCGATGAAATTTATAACCAGTGATGGCTTTACTGTACTTGTGGGACGAAATAATCGTCAGAACGATAAATTAACGTTAAAAGACGCAAACAATCATGATATGTGGCTGCATGTAAAAAATATTCCGGGTTCGCATACTATCATTGTATCGGATCATAAAGAAATTACAGAGAAAGCCATTTTGGAAGCTGCGCAAATTGCAGCTTATTACAGCAGGGCAAAAGATTCTTCTCAGGTACCTGTTGACTACACTTTTGTGAAACACGTTTCAAAACCGCAAGGTGCAAAGCCAGGCATGGTCATATATGTAAAAAACAAAACTGTATATGTGACCCCGTCTTTGCCCCAATCCAATATCATGTCGCTTGAGGGAGGTAATTATGAGTAGAGTGTTTTCTTATATTGCAATGATATGCGGATTTATCTCATCCGTACTGTTTGCTGTTTTGGCAGCATTATTTCAAGCAGGCAATACCCATTTATATTTGTGTATTGCGGTGACTTGCATGGAGTTTATTTTTGTACGATTTAATTTGGTGGCGCTGAGGCATGACAAAACTGACCGCTTGCTTGTTGTAAACAACGGCGCTGTCCTGATTTTGTTTGTTTCCGTTGCCTATTTTATTCGTGTCTTTGTGGGGGGCTTCCCAGTTTGGTTGGATATTACTATCGGCGCGGTTGCCGGTATATATGCCATTGGAATTATTGTTTTTTACATAATCCATAGCAGAAGGCGTGATTTGAGACGTTTATAATATGGGAGGTGGTATGATGAAGTCACTAGGCTGTATGCAGCTGAATGAAAAAAATCATGTTCCCTTCCTCACATTTCCACGGTTAAGTGCGCTGCCATACATTACACATGCATTTTCTACAAGAAAAGGCGGCGTCAGCCAGCAGGAATTTTCGTCTATGAATTTAAATTTCAACCGTGGTGACAGTGATGAAGCTGTGTTGGAAAATTATCATTTATTTTGCACTGCCGCAGGATTTGATTTTCATAAACTGGTGGCATCTGCACAGGATCATCATACGGTTGTACGCCGCGTTACTTCCAAAGAGGCTGGAATCGGTATTTGGCGTTCCAGAGATATGCAGAGCGTTGACGGTCTGATTACCAATGAACCGGGTGTTGTACTGGTTACTTATTATGCCGATTGCGTACCGTTATACTTTGTAGATATAGGGAAAAAAGCCATTGGTCTGGCACATGCAGGCTGGCGCGGCACGGCAGCGGGAATGGGCGCGCATATGGTAAAAGCCATGCAGACGGAATTTGGCAGTAATCCGAAGGATATCATAGCTGCTATTGGACCATCCATTGGTCCATGCTGTTATGAGGTGGATTCACCTGTATATGAAAAAGTAATGGCATTGACCGAAATTGCTCCTTACCAGTGTTTACAGCCAAAAGGGGAAGGTAAGTATATGCTGGATTTATGGGAGGTAAACCGCAGGATCATACAGCACGCGGGAGTGCCTGAGAAAAATATTACGGTAGGTAAGGTGTGCACCTGCTGTCACAGTAATTTGCTGTTTTCTCATCGTGTGATGGGGGCACAGCGAGGCGGAATGGCGGCAATGATGGCGTTGAACGCATAAAAAAGAAAAGCAGTCTTTATTGTCAACACAGCAGAGAGGTTGATTGTAAAGACTGCTTTTTGCATATTTTTTGACCTTGTGTTCATAATAGCATTGACAGAAATGTAATGCAAAATGAATTTCAAAAGATTCTGAACGGTTTATGAATTTTTCTGTTTTTGATTGACTTTATATATAAATCATATTAAGATAAATATATAATATAGTTTTTAAAACTATATTATAAAGTTTAAAATATAACAGAGAGCGTGTGATGATATGGAAGGAATCAAACAATTGACATCAGCCAAACGCCGTGCTGTATTAAATCTTCCTTTTTATTCTCTTGGTGAGGAGATATGGAATGCTGTCAGCCATGGCATAGGTGCAGGGTTATCTATTGCGGCTTTGGTACTGCTTATGATATTTACACCAAAAACTCCACTGCATCTCTTTAGCTTGTTGGTATACAGTATCTCTATGATGTTGCTTTACGTTATTTCCACCTTATATCACGCATTGCCTGTAACAAGAGGTAAAAAAGTATTTCAAATCTTGGATCATTGCACTATTTTCTTTATGATAGCAGGTACGTATACGCCAATGCTCCTCTTATGTGTACAAGGAACTGCAGGATGGGTCATGCTGGGTATAGTATGGACTGCATCGGCAATCGGAATTCTGCTAAATGCGGTTGATATGAAGCGTTATAAAAAATTCTCAATGATTTGCTATATTTGCATCGGCTGGTCATGTGTGTTTATCATAAAACCACTGGTACACAATTTAACTGTATTTCAGCTCTGCTTATTGGTAGGCGGAGGTGTTCTTTATACCATAGGTGCTGTTATTTATGGCAAATGCAAAAAAATTGCTTACATGCATACCGTATTTCATATATTTGTATTAGCTGCCAGTGTAATGCAGTTTTTTGTGGTATTTACAGCTGCGGTTTCCACTGCATAAAAAAGAGTCTGAACAGAAACAGACTTTTTTTTATGTAAAAATGAAGTGTTATGTATAATATTACAATGATATTTTATATTTTAAACTTTAAAAAACAGATTAAAAAAAGAATTTACATGTGAAAATATTTCAATAATAGACATTTTTGCATTAAAATGAATAAATGTGAATTGAAAAACACATGTATATGTTGTAATACGAGACTAAAAGAATAGATACGGTGTTTATTTGGAAAAGTGTACCTTTTTAAATAAACCCTGTAATTTATTCTAAATCAAGGAAGAAAACAGAGGAGGATTTTCATGAACACTAAGAAGATAATTGCTTTGATTATTTCAGCAATTATGGTATTCAGCGTGATTCCAATGGCTGTTTTTGCGGCGGGTAATACCTCAATTACAACCACTTTACCAACTGAAGCAAAAGTAGGAGAGCAAATAGACTTTAGCGTAACTACCAACACTGCTGCACCTGATGCAGGTACAATGGTATTAGGTAAATTTTCTGTTTCTGATCCTACAGCAGTATCCACAGAGTATAAAGAAACTGCCGGAGCAGGTGCAGGACAATGGTTGCCATTGACAGGGGATACTTTTGGTCCTGCTACAGGTTTCCCATTGATGAATGGAGCAACCAGCGAATTCCGCAGTACGTTTAATAAAGCAGGTACCTATACTGTTACAATTCAAATCGTAAAAGCTGATGACCAAACACCATTAGCAACTTACGAGCACACTATCACTGTAACAGATGTTGTAGAACCAACAGTAACCGTTGATATGCCTGAGACTTTTGTAATCGGTCAGCCAACTGCGTTTGCTATTACTACAACTGGCGGTGACAAAGCCGGAACACTGGTATTGGGCAAAAGTACATTTAGCGGAACAGCAGCAATTGAAAAAATTGAATATTATGAAGTGAACGACGGTCAGTGGTATGAACTTACAGGAGATTTTGGTCCTCCGGGCGGTTTCCCGTTAGGAGACGCTACCAGCTATTTCCGTGTTACATTTAAAGAGGCAGGTACTTTCTCTTTGACAGTACAAATTGTAGACGCTGCAGACGGAACTACTGTTTTGGCAGACGAAATCGCAACTATTTCCAGTGAAGCTGAAGCAGATTACAGCAAAGTAGACGCAGCAATTGAACACGCAAACTCTTTGAACAGAGACGACTATGTAGACTTTACAGAAGTTGATAATACCATTGACGCAGTGGTACGTGGTTTGGGTGTTTCAAACCAAGCTGATGTAGACGCAATGGCACAAAGAATTGAAGATGCAATTGCAGCTTTGCAGTTAAAAGAAACGACAGCAGGAACGAGCTACCAAATCATTGAAGGTGCAAACGCTACATGGAATAAAGGCAATACAAACGGTTTAACTGTAAAATCAAACGGAGATTTTGCTAAATTTACAGGTGTAAAAGTAGACGGTGTTGAAGTTGCAGCTGAAAACTATACAGCTGTAAGCGGCAGCACAGTGGTAACCTTAAATGCTGCATATTTGGAAACACTTGCAGAGGGTACACACACATTGACATTGGTTTATACAGATGGTGAAGTTGCAACAGAATTTACCATTGCTCCGCAAGCAGCTAATACGAATGCAATGAATTCCCCTCAAACAGGAGATAACAGCAACACAGTTA
>CALWUU010000034.1 GCA_944384835.1 uncultured Clostridia bacterium
ATACGCAGGTGTATTTGTTGGATGCCAATCATGATATAGAATTAACCAATGTGCAGGGAAATACTGTGTCAGTGTTTCCGTTTGGCTGTGAAAGCTGTACGCTTACGTACGATGGTTTGGAATATCCTTTGGATGAAGGTACTTTGGTCAGTTATGCGCCTGTTGGCGTGAGTAATATTGCTGAATTTCATACCATTCATATAACTTGTCATTCTGGAACAGCGGTTATTATGGTACTGAGTTCAGATACGGAGAAATAACTTACGAACCAAATTTTTCCCTAATGTATATACTATATTAAGACTGTGAACTGCCACAGTCATGATTAGGGGGAATTGCAATGAAAAAATGCTGTAACAGAAGATTTAAGAACTCCGGAGGCTTTTGCTTTTACGCCATTGCTTTTGGTTTGGGGTTGGTAGTTTCTTGCTTTTGCCCCTATGGGTTAATTATGTTCATAGCAGCAGTGATTATTGTTGCGCTGGGTATATCGGTTGCCCGCTGCAAAACATAAGTATGGAGGGCTGACAAATGAAAGTAATAATTGTAGACCATCCTAAAATCCTAGGCTTTCTTTTGAGAATGTACTATCATATTCCTAAAGTAAAAGAAGAGCAAGTTTAGCAGAACAGGCAGCTGAGATCTCAGCTGCCTGTTCTGTATTTTTATCCGTCATATATCATATAACAATAACCGTTGAAAGAAAAATTCGTATAAGAGGTTCGAGTGAAAATAGAAACTTGAAAGCAATTTGATACGCTTGTAGTTCTAAAAATCATATAGTCATTGGCATCATTGGCTGTTCCTGTATCAATCTATATCACATTTGGTCTGTTTTATTCGTTTTATAGTTTGTATCGGAAAACGGTTATGCTGCAGAGACGGTTTTATGGTGATTGGGTTTTATGAACCATCCATATGAAAGTATGATAGTTGCTGCCGATATCATTATGGATTACACAGATGGTGGAAAGAAATTACTTCGTTTTGGCATCCATCATTCATGAAAAAGAAAACGCAAATGTAACGAAGGTTTCAGCATGACATGGAATTATGCATGGGAGATAAAAATAAATCATTCTCCTAAGAAAAATTTTTAACATCATAAAATGCCGCAGAATAGGGGATGTCCGAGGGCAAAGCATTGAAAACCAGCACTTTTTTTAAAGTGCTGGTTTTATTTTAGGTATAAATGGGACAGGATACGAATACAAATTAGCTAGTAAAGAAAAAAGGAGAGAACCTTTTATGGAATATCATTTGAGAACTGAGGTGTTGCAAGGCACAGAGGTTGTATTTGACGGATGTCAGGAACAGCCCGTTGATTTGACGCTTTCTTTACCTGATTATTGCCCGGATATTCAGCGTATTCTAAAGTGCCAGCTTTATCCTTGCATTACCAGTAAAAGCATTGTGGGAGACAGTTTAGAGGTCAACGGTAATACTATGCTGCGCATTTTATATGTTGACTCGGTTGGACTGCCCATTCGATGCTGTGAAAAAATCAGCACGTTTACCACCAATATTCCAATGAAAAAAACATTGGATAACCCAATTGCATTTGTAAAAGCAAAGGTAGAATATGTAAATTGCCGGGCAACCAGTCCCCGTAAATTGGATATTCACGGTGCATTTTCTGTTTGCGCAAAGGTACTGGAGCATGTTCCTCAAGATATTTTGTGTGAAATCGAAGGCGATGATATCCAGCAAATGAAATCAGAAATTGAAGCAAGTAACATTGCTGGTATGACGCAGGAAGCGTTTTCAGTCAGCGAAGTACTGGAAATCAGCAGTGGAAAACAAGCTGCTGAAACCATTATTCGTTCTGATTGTTCCATTACGATGGATGATATGAAGGTACTTGACAATAAGTTGATTTTACAGGGTGAAGTCATTGTCAAAATTTTGTATTCTTCCGGTATGGGAGAAACGCTGCCGGAACATATGGAATATACCATTCCGTACAGCCAAATGATTGATTGTGCGGGGGTTACGGAACAATGTATGTGCGATGTGCGTGTAGAAGCCATGGGAGCTGATGTCCAAATAAAAACAGATTCCGCCGGAGAAAATATGCTGTTTGAAGCAGAGGTACGGGCAATGGCTCATGTAACCGCTTATATGAATGAGAGATTTACTGTGGTTACAGACGCTTATTCCACAGAACATAATTTGAATTTGGAATATAAACAGCATACTTTGCATAAGTTGGTAGAAATTATTAAGGACAGTGATGTTCAGAAAAATAATTTTGAAGTGGACGATATTGGCATTTCACAGGTGATTGATGTTTGGAACGAGATGAAATCTGTAACAGCATCGATTGATGAAGGCTGTATTGTTTACAGCGGCAAATATAATGTTTGTATTCTGGCAATGGGCAGTGAAGGCAAACCGTTCTATTTTGAACGTATGGTAGATTTTAAATGCAGTCATGATTGGTCAAATACTTCAGATAGTATGAAATGTGACGCAACGGTACATATCAAAAGTATCAATTATCGAATTACTGGAAATTCAGGGATAGAAGTAAAAGTGGAACTTTCATTGACAGCGGCTATTTTGCAGGAGTTTTCCTATAAAGCAATTATTGCAGCTTCCACAGATGAAGAACATCCGGTGTTAAAAGACAGCAAGGCGGCTTTGATTATTTATTATGCGGAAGCCGGAGAAAGTTTATGGAATATTGCAAGACAATATTATACTTCGGTGAATGCAATTAAGGAAGAAAATGATTTGTCAGATGATAACGTGGCATCAAAAGGTATGTTGTTCATACCCGTGTAAACAAACATCGCAAAACCCATTTTCCATAAAAATGGGTTTTTATCAAATACTTTTTGATGGAAAATGGGGGGTATAAAAATGGGAAATTCAATTTATCGCGACATTGCCGAACGTACAAAAGGCAGTGTATATATTGGTGTTATCGGTCCTGTTAGAACGGGAAAGTCCACTTTTATCAAACGGTTTATGGATACCATTGTCATTCCGAATATAGACGGAGATTTTGAAAAAGAACGTGCCATTGATGAAATGCCGCAGTCAGCTGCAGGCAGAACCATTATGACAACGGAACCGAAATTTATTCCGGAGCAGGCAGTTGCCGTTCACTTGGATGACAATGCTTCGTTCAATGTACGAATGATTGACTGTGTAGGCTATATTGTGCCGAGTTCTCTTGGTTATGTGGAAAATGACGCGCCGCGAATGGTCATGACACCATGGTTTGAAGAGCCGATTCCGTTTAATATGGCGGCAGAGATAGGTACAAAAAAAGTAATTACGGAACATTCTACCATAGGACTTGTCATTACAACCGATGGAAGCATCAGTGATATTCCGAGAGAAGAATACGAGGAAGCCGAAGAACGGGTGATTACAGAATTAAAGGAAATTGACAAACCGTTTATAGTTTTGGTCAACTGCATCAATCCGTACAGTGATGAATCTCAGGCGCTTTGCAAACGTTTGCAGGAACGCTATCATGTACCGGTGGTTGCGGTAAACTGTTTGGAGTTAAGCGAAGAAGAAATCAAAAATATTTTACAAAAAGTATTGTATCAGTTCCCTGTCAAAGAAATTAAAGTGGAAATGCCTCAATGGCTTTGCAACTTGGAAAAGGAACATTGGCTCCGTTCTGCCGTGTTTACTTCCATTAAACAGTCTGCAAGCCGCATTTGCAGGGTCGGTCAGGTAGGAGACATTCATACTCAGGTTATGGCTTGTGAGTATGTATCTTCTTCCAAAACAACGATGATTGATTTGGGCACAGGACACGCAAGAATTACCATAGAGTTAAAACAAGAATTGTTTTTCCAAGTACTGGGAGAAAAAACCGGTATGAAAATTGAAAATGAAGGTGCCCTATTATCGTGTATGATGCAGTTCATTCAAATGAAAGAACAATATGATAAATTAAAAGACGCCTATGATGACGTGCTGGATACAGGCTATGGTATTGTTATGCCGGGTATTGACGAGCTGACTTTGGAAGAACCTGAAATTATTAAACAAGGCGGCAGATACGGCATCCGCCTGAAAGCGGCGGCGCCGTCCATACAAATGATGAGAACAAATATTACCACTGAGATTACGCCGATGGTTGGCTCTGAGCAGCAGTCTGAAGATTTAATTGCGTATTTGATGAAGGAATTTGATGAAAATCCATCTCAAATTTGGCAGTCGAATATCTTTGGAAAGTCGCTGCATGAATTGGTAAACGAAGGGCTGCATAATAAATTGTATCGTATGCCCATTGAAGCCAGAAATAAAGTTCGTCAAACCATTGAACGTATTATTAATGATGGATGCAATGGTTTAATTTGTATCATTTTGTAAATAATATACTATCTGTTTTATTCGGAGTGCAAAATTTTGCACTCTGTTTTTTTATTTTTATGGTAAAAATATGATAATCGCTGTAAAAAAATTATACATATATAAAAAATCAAGATTTTATGAATAAAAACAGTGATCGAAAAATATGTATTTTACTCTTTGTAAAATGAGGATGCTTGTACTTTTTTGTAGTAAAAATGTATGTATTTCCTAAGGTTATCATATAATGAAGTAAATTTACTGAAATTTTTGGAAAGTAAATTTGACAACTTTTTATCCAAATAGTATAATAATAACCAAT
>CALWUU010000035.1 GCA_944384835.1 uncultured Clostridia bacterium
TTAATTTTTCTTGTGGTTCTAATACCATATAAGTATCTTCATCATTATATTCACTAACTTCTGTCATTCCACTTGCTGTATCATCCTGCTGAATAGCCGAAATGGTAAAAGAGGCCGAGGAAAGAATCATGGCGACTATTAAAACACTATATAAAGTAGTACGTAATTTAAAAAATTTTTTCAATTATTCTGTCCCTTTCATATTTTCATTCTCCTTATCAGTATACTGAAAATTGTGCTATTATCCCTATTAAATATACATAAATGAATGATCATCCTATCTATAACACAATTATAACTGTTTACATTTTTAACAACAAGTTGTATTTAAACCAAAATATTACAAAATTTACTGTGCATATCATACATTTTGTGAAACAAATAAACACTATTCTTATAACAATAAAGCACGCTTCCCAAATGGGAAGCGTGCTTTATTGCGACCAGACCTATAAGCCGAGTTCTGTCGTGAACAGTCATCTATCTTGGCCGGGTGTTGCCACCGCGGCTCATGCCACCTTCTCGAAACGCGCCGGGCAAGCGCTATATGTTTCTCTGCGGTGTTGCTCCGAATAGGGTTTACATAGCCGTATAGTCTCCTACACGCTGGTGAGCTCTTACCTCGCCTTTCCATCCTTACCACGGTAAAACCGGGCGGTATCTCTCTGTTGCACTATCCCTAGGGTCGCCCCCGGCGGCCGTTAGCCGTTATTCTGCCCTGCGGAGCTCGGACTTTCCTCAGATACACCCTTTCGAGTTGTACCCGCGACTGTTCAGTCTGCTCGCAACGTTTATTTTATAAAATTTCCTTACTGCTGTCAATAGCTTCTGTCAACAGCGAAACATTCTTACATTTTTCTATATTTCTTGACTTTACGCATCTTTTTCTTTTTGCTTTTATAAACCAGCGTAAGTGTAATATAAACAATCAAAAGAATACCAATGATACTTGCAATGATAATAAACCAAAGAGAACTAAAAATGTCTTTCATGACGCTGACAATTTGCAGTAATTGACTTTTTTCCATAGATTCCGCCGCCACTAAGTTAATGGTAGTCAATTCTTGATTTGCATAACTTAACGTAGCGGTGCCAATGATATCTCCCTTTTTCACAGGCGCTTCTACCTTTTCGGGTAAATTTGTCGTAATCATCACACTGCTGGAATCCACATCAGACGGTAAAATAGCGGAAAAATCTTTTTCCGGCGACAGCAGCAATCTGTCTTGATTCCAAACATAATCTATTTTCACTTCCGCAATCGTGTCTGTACTTTTTAAAATATCCTTTTGTTCCAAAGTGGTAAATGCCCAGCGAAATAAATTTTTAGAATCGATCATCTCTCCACGTTCTTCAATTGTATTTCCATTCTCATCTACAGACGGAGCACCCAATGCTACACAAATATAAGTATATCCGTCATATACTGCGCTGGAAACCAAACAATAACCGGCTTGATCATGGGAACCCGTTTTAATGCCTTTTGCATATTGATAATAATACGGGTTATCCGCTGTATTTTCTGAAATCATTTTATTGGTGGTATATACTGTTCTGGACTGCGCACTTTTATTGGTAGCAGGCAAAGTATAGTATGCCTGAGAAGTAATATCAGAAAAATGCGGTAATGTCAATGCATATTTTGTCATTTGGTAAAGGTCGGAAGCACTGGTGTAATGCTCATCATCATGTAATCCATGAGGATTGTTAAAATGTGTGTTGCTTAATCCAAGTTCTGCTGCTTTATCATTCATCATCTGCACAAAATTATTGACAGCTTCTTCTCCGGCAGCACCTGTCTCCAGCCCGCCTACATATTCAGCAAGTACCAGCGATGCATCATTTCCGGAAGGTACCATCATCAGATTTAAAAGCTGTAATGCCGTTAACTCTTCGCCTGTAATAACGCCGGCCATGGAACTTCCAGTGCCCGTTAATGCAGGTTCGATATAATCGCTAACCGTAATTTTCGTACCTTCTAAGTCGCTGATATGCTCTACCGCCACAATATATGTCATAATTTTGGTACAGGAGGCCGGTTCTAACCTTAGATCCGCATCTTTTTCATAAACCACAGTATCTGTATCCAGATTAGCCAGATAAATTCCTTTTGATTTCGTTTCAAAATCAATATTAAATACTGCAGCTGAAGCAGAGTATGCAGGTATTATCATAAAAACAAGAAAAAGAACTGCCATACATGAAAGTAGCTTTTTTTTCATGGAAATTTTGCCTCCGTTATGATATGATGATAATAATAATCAAAATGAATAAAAAACACATCGAAATTTCATCTAAATTTAAGTATACCAGTTCCTTTTCTAAATGAAAAGGGATTTTGCAGATTGTTAACAAATTGGAATAATTTTCAGGATAGGGAGTGTCTGTGTGATTTACATTACAGGAAATATGCATGGAGATATCAATCGTTTCGAAACAGAACAGACAAAAAAATTCACTTCCGATGATTTTCTTATTATCTGCGGCGACTTTGGATTTATTTGGGACGGAGGGAAAAAAGAAGAAAAACAATTGGAAAAATTAAGTGAAAAACCATACACAATTTTATTCGTGGATGGTACCCATGAAAATTTTGATTTGTTGAATTCTTATCCTACAAAACAATGGAATCAAGGACAAGTACATGAGATACGTCCAAATATCCTGCACCTGATCCGCGGAGAAATATTTGAAATAGATGAGCACAGTATTTTTGCATTTGGCGGCGGTGAAACAGAAGAAAAAGAAGTGTATATGGAAACCGGAAAATGGTGGTCTGAAGAAATGCCAACTCGTGAAGAGATGATGACAGGAGCAAAAAATTTATTGGATCACCAGTTAACAGTAGACTATATTATTACCCATGAACCATGTCCAAACCGTGTGGTGACCGGCAAAAAGCAAGAGATGCATCGTTCTGCTTTACAATCCTTTTTTGAGGAAATTCTTGTACAAGTGACATATAAACAGTGGTTTTCCGGAGCGCTGCATGTTGACCGCAATATGAGTAACAGTCATATTGCAGTATTTGAGCAAATCGTATCTCCAGATTCTTCCATGCCTTCGCACCTCAAAAGAGAATCTCGCAGAAAAAAATAACAGAAAGGAAATAAACACAGTGAAAATACTCCACACCTCAGACTGGCATCTTGGAAAAATGATTTATGGCCGTTCCTTGCTTGAAGACCAAGAACATTTTATCAAGGAAGTATTTCTTCCCACTGTACAAAGAGAAAATCCGGATTGTGTGATACTAGCAGGAGATATTTTTGACAGACAAATTGCACCTGTAGAAGCAATTCGACTATTCGATGAAGTTTTGACCGAAATGAGTCGGCAGCATATTCCTTTTGCTGTTATTTCAGGCAATCACGACGGTGCCGACCGTATTGCAGTCGGAGCTTCTATGTTACGCAGCAGCGGTATTTACATTGCCACCAAATTAGAGGATGTCTTTTCCCCTGTTGTACTCACCAAGGAAAATGAAACATTGCATTTATATTTACTTCCTTACATAGAACCTGCTGCTGTACGTCAATATTTTCATGACGATTCCATACAGGGATTTCCTATGGCATATCAAGCGATTATTTCCGCCATACAGGCAAATATGGATCAAACGGCAATCAATATATTAGCTGGTCATTGCTTTGCTGCCGGAAGCCAGACATGTGATTCAGAAAGCGCTGTTTACGTAGGTGGCAGCGGCGAAGTGCCTCCTTCTTTATTTCAAAGTTTTGACTATACCGCATTGGGGCACCTGCATGGTCCTCAGCGCGTGGGAGAAAATGGGCGCTATTCCGGTTCTCCTTTAAAATATTCTTTTGATGAAGAACATCACAAAAAATCGCTGGCACTGCTGGATATTACAAAGCAAGGCTGTACCACAGCCTTGCTCCCCATTCCTACCTTGCGTGATATGCGTACGGTAACAGGTACACTGGAAGAATTGCTCTCTCTTGGTAAATCATCTCCATCTAAAGACTATTTGGCGGTAGAGCTTACCAATGATACTCCGGTTTACATGCCTTTGGAACAACTGCGTCCCTATTTTCCTAATGTGCTTTCTGTACATTGCAATTGGCTGCATACAGAATTATCCGGAGAACAAAAAGCATTGCGCCAAACGATGCAAAACCGTACGATCAATGAAATGGTTGTATTTTCACAATTCTTACAACAGATTTGCGGTACAGAACCTACGGAAGAAGATAAAACTTTATTCCAAACACTTTTGACAGAATTAAAAAAAGAACAAGCTAATACATAATATTGGAAAACAAAGAAAAGATACAATGATATTATCAGGAAAGGAGGTCATCGTTTGTTATGAAACCAATTTCCATTACCATGCAAGGTTTTGGCTCCTATATTCAATCTACAACCATTGATTTTTCATCATTGGGTGAAAATCCTATTTTTTTAATTACAGGCGCCACAGGCGGCGGAAAAACAACAATTCTGGACGCTATGTGCTTTGCGTTATATTGTAAAGCAACAGGAGGACGACGCAGCTGGTCCAGTATGCGCAGTACAGCTGCCGACGACTCTCTAAGTACTGCGGTAGATTTTTCTTTTCAATTAGGCAATGAGATTTATCGCTTTTTCCGTTCACAATCTATATATTATGTAAGGGGAAGCGGCAGAAGAGATATTAGAGAAGAACACAGTTGTTACCGTTTAACAGATGGCTTTCCTACCGAAAAAAACGCACAATGGGAACTACTCATAAGCGGCAGTGAAACCAAAGTACGCGACTACGCCCAGCAATTGCTGGGATTGACCTGCGAACAATTCTCTCAAGTCATTGTATTGCCGCAAGGTAACTTTTTAAAACTACTTCGTGCAAATTCCAAAGATAAAGCAGATATCTTAGAAACCTTATTTGCCACACAGATGTGGTCACAAATTACAGACAAGATGAAACAACATGCAAACACACTTTCGAAAGAAGTTGGGGAATTATATGCCACAAAAACAGCTTTGTTAGAACGTGAAGAAGTAGAAACAATGGAAGCATTGGAAGAAAAATGCGCACAGAACCATTCTGCTTTGTGTGCCTCACAAACGGAATTAAAGCAACTGCAAAAAACGGTAAAAGACAAGCTGGAACAATTGAACCAAGCAAAAGAATTACAGCAAAAAATGATGCAAAAACAAGCATTGGAACAGACACAAAACCACCTGCAAGATCTTGCCCCCGATATAGAAACAAAAAAGAAACTTCTTTCTTCCGCAAAACAGATAGAACAAGTATATCCGTATTGGCAGAATTATCAAGCTGCAAAAAAATCTTCCGCTGAGAAACGTACCGCCTGTCAAACAGCTCAAGAAGCATATCAGCAAGCGCAGCTGAATCAAAAGCAACTGGAAGACCAACAAGAGAATATCTTGAAAAAAAAGGAACAAATCGTTCAACTGGAGCAAATGCTTCCGAAATTAGAAAGAAGCGTACAAGCATTCAAACGGATTGACACTTTGAATATCGAGCAAAAAGAAATACAAGAAACAATAAGAAAAAAGGAACAAGAGCAATCTCAAACAGAATCACAAGTTACTCAAATAGAAGAACGGATTCAAAAAGGAACGCTATATCTACAGTCTATCGAAAAAGAATATCAGCAATTACCTCAATACAAAGAACAGCTGCATACTTTGCAGACGTATCAACAGCAATATCTTACGTGGTCCCAAATAAAAACAGACCATGAAAAAGCCCAGCAAGTATTTGATTCTGCTTTAGCAATCAAACAAAAAAAAGAACAAATCATTGCTCAAAAACAAGAGAAAGTGTCTCACATACAAACAGCTGTTTTGGAGCAAACAGCTTTGGTGATGGCGCAGGAGTTACAGGAAAACAGGCCATGTCCTGTATGCGGTTCCCTTCTTCATCCTGCTCCTGCCACGCAAAATCGTTCAGAACAAACAGACGATGCACAGCTTTCAACTTTGAGAGCAGAATTAGAGCAATTACAAACAGACTATCAAGCATATTTGCAGACATACAGCCATGCACAAGCCGTACTGGATGAAAAAACAAAGCAATTGGCAGATTCAGCAGAAGTATGCCGGCAAATTCCCACGGATTATGATCGCTTACAAACACAGCTAACAGAACAAACAGAACTGATTGCACAATCCGAAGGGCTGATTGCAACACGTGAAAAATCAGAAGAACGTTTGCAAAAATTAAGAGATGAACAAACTCGTTTAAAAGAAGCATATGAACAGAAAAAAGACGAAATTGTTGTTCAGCAACAACAATTGGCGGCTATTGAAGCCTCCATAAAAGAATTAAAAGGTTCCATACAGCTTCCAAGCGGTATTACAAATGCAGAAAAAGAATGGAACAAAAGTCAACAGGCATTAAAACAGCTGAAGGAAGAAACCGCTATTTGGGATTCAAAATGGATGGAAGCTTCTTCTCAGATGGCCGCACAGCAATCAAACTTAGAACATGCAATTTCTGCTCAAACCGAAGCTGTAGAGACAGAAGCAAAAAGCAAACAAGTATTCACAAATCAACTGGAAACTGTGAAAAACATACTTCATATTGATATTGACTCCGATTTAGAGCCTTTGCGCTTCTCTGCACAAAAAATGCAGGAATTAGAACGGGTGATTCAAGATTACACCACACAGGTACAAACAACCCTCCAACAATTACAGCAACTATCTGAACAATTAAAGGGGCAAGCAGAGCCTAACGTTTCCTCTTTGGAAACAGAATACATGCAATTACAACAACAGCATGACGCACTATCTCTAAAAGTTGGTGCTCAAACACAGCAGCTGGAACATTCACAGAAAGCGCTTAGACAATTACAAGAGATTACAAGCAATAGCAAAGAAGCAGAAGCGCAATACGAGCAAGCAAGCCGTCTGCATCAGTTATTATCAGGGGGCAATTCCAAAAAAATCCCATTGCAGCAATTTATACTTGGGATTATGCTGGATGATATATTAGCCTATGCTAACGAATTTTTTTCACTTCTTAGCCGCGGCCGTTATAGTTTAAGACGTTTAGAAGGATCTGCCGGAGGAAACGCAAAAAGCGGACTGGATTTAGAGGTACTGGACGGTTTTACAGGGGCTCCCAGATCCATAGAAACCCTTTCAGGAGGAGAACAATTTCTTGCCTCCTTATCCCTTGCATTTGGTTTATCCGATGTGGTGCAGTCTTATTCCGGAAGCGTCCGTTTAGATTCTATCTTTATTGACGAGGGATTCGGCTCCTTAGACCAAGACACATTGGATACTGCTATGAAAGCATTATCACAAATTCAAAAAATGGGACGTACGGTGGGTATCATCTCCCATGTAAGCGAATTAAAAAACCGTATTGCCACACAAATTCAAGTACATCCTTCTAAAAACGGAGGAAGCAGTATTACAATTATAAAAGATACTTAAACAATGATATTCCGCTTAAAAAAAGAGAAGATGGCGAGCATCTTCTCTTTTTTAATATTTCACACTATGAGATATCAATTTCAATACAAATTCTACCTCATCAAAATGGAACAAAAAATATAAAAAGCATCGTCTGCTCAATGAAATAAATGGTTATAAATAGATAAACAATCCATGTACTTATAGTTTCATAATAATACGCCTTCAACATTGAGACTGTCATACCATTGAAATCATACAATTGTTTCCTTGAACAAAAAATCATAGCTTAAAAAAGCATCAGTTATCCCCTATTCTAAACTTTTACTCTCCTCCAATAGAAGATAAATCAAATATGCCTAATAAGATGCCATTACAGAGTATTCCCTGCTCTTTTCCTTGGAAATATATATGAACCTCCTTCCTGTTTTAAATCAATACTCATAAAAACAAAAAAGAAGGTTGGAATAAACCAACCTTCTTTTTATCAGTAAGTAAACTTATTTTACTTCTACTTCTGCGCCAGCTTCTTTTAGTTTAGCTGCCATTGCATCAGCATCATCTTTGGAAACGCCTTCTTTAACAGCTTTTGGTGCGCCGTCAACAAGTTCTTTTGCTTCTTTTAGGCCAAGACCTGTAACTTCTCTTACAACTTTAATTACGTTGATTTTGTTTGCGCCAGCTGCTTTCAAAACAACATCAAATTCTGTTTTCTCTTCGCCTGCCGGAGCTGCGCCGCCTGCTGCTGGAGCTGCTGCTGCAACTGCTACAGGAGCTGCTGCGGAAACGCCGAATTCTTCTTCAAGAGCTTTCACTAACTCAGATAGCTCAAGAACAGTAAGAGCTTTAACATCTTCAATCAATTTTGTAACTTTCTCAGACATGGTAGTACCTCCAATAATATGATTCAATCGTGTTTCTTTTTTACGCTTATGCGCTTTGTTTTTGTGCAATTGCATTTAATGCAACAACAAGGCCTCTCAATGTGCCGTTAAGCACAGAAGCAAAGCCGGAAATAGGGGCATTCAAGCCACCCAATGTTTTTGCAACCAAAACCTCTTTAGAAGGTAGGTTTCCTAGTTCTTTCACAGCATTTACATCTACAACGCTGCCATCAATAAAACCTGCTTTGATTGTAAAATTCTTGTGATCCTCTGCATATTTGGAAAGGATTTTAGCTGCGGAAACGTAGTCTTCTTTGTTGTATGCAATAGCAGTAGTGCCTTCCAATACAGAATCAAGACCCTCAATCCCAGCATCTTTCAAAGCACGTGACAACAATGTGTTCTTTACTACTACATATGTGTCGCCTGCTTCACGCAGTTCTTTACGAAGCTTTGTGTCATCAGCAACATTAATGCCGCTGTAGTTAACAATAACACCAACACAGCTTTCTTTTAAGTTTGCACTTAACTCAGCAACTGCTTGTTTCTTTTGTTCTAGAATTTTCTCACTTGGCAATGTATTTCACCTCCGCAATATGAGATGCAGTCCATTATCCATAACACAAAAAGCCTTTCCTACTTTAAATAAAGGCAGGAAAGGCAAATACACATAAATATAAGAATACCGATGTATATTGTGCTTTTTCCTCGGCGGGTAGAGAAAACTCTGTTACGCAAATGCACCCGCTGTCTTTGGATAAAGTACAGCTATAGAGTATAATAACACAGTCCTGTAAGACTGTCAACTTTTATTTTATTGAGCAAATCTGCTTGGGTTGATTTTAACACCAGGTCCCATTGTTGAAGCAACAACGCAGGATTTGATGTATTGACCCTTAGCAGCAGCAGGCTTTGCTTTAATAATAGCTTCCAACAAAGCGTCAAAGTTTGCTTGAAGTTTTTCAGCACCAAAAGAAACTTTACCAATAACACAGTGAATGATGTTTGTTTTGTCCAAACGATATTCAATTTTACCGGCTTTTGCTTCTGTTACAGCTTTACCAATATCAGGTGTAACTGTGCCTGCTTTTGGGTTTGGCATTAATCCTCTAGGACCAAGCACTTTACCTAAACGGCCTACAAGACCCATCATGTCAGGGGTTGTAATAAGAACGTCAAAGTCTACCCAACCCTCATTTTGAATTTTTTGTACCAGCTCTTCAGCGCCAACATATTCAGCACCTGCAGCCTGAGCAGCTTTTTCATTTTCGCCTTTGCAAATTGCTACAACGCGGACAGATTTACCTGTACCGTTTGGCAATACAATAGCGCCGCGAACCTGTTGGTCTGCGTGACGGCTGTCAACGCCTAATTTTACGTGAACCTCAACAGACTCATCAAATTTAGCGGAACCTGTTTTCACACAAAGTTCAAGCGCTTCAGCAGTATCATAAAGTTTAGCACGATCGATCAGCTTAGCGCTGTCAACGTATTTTTTACCGTGTTTCATTGCTTTTCCTCCCTATTGAGTGGTAAAATCGGATTTTACGGTGTTCCTCCCACCCGGGTGTTTAATCTACAACTTCTACGCCCATGCTACGAGCAGTACCTGCAATCATGCTGATAGCTGTCTCAATGTTAGCTGCGTTTAAGTCTTTCATTTTTGTTTCAGCAATTTTTTGTAATTGCTCACGAGTAATTTTTGAAACTTTTTTCTTATTTGGTTCTCCAGAACCCTTTTCAATGTTGCAAGCTTTTTTAATTAAAACTGCAGCAGGTGGGGTTTTGGTAACAAAGGTAAATGAACGGTCTGCATACACAGTAATAATAACAGGAATAATCATACCTGCATCGTTTTTTGTACGCTCATTAAATTCCTTTGTGAAAGACATAATATTTACACCGTGTTGACCAAGAGCAGGGCCAACTGGTGGTGCCGGTGTTGCCTTGCCGGCAGGTATCTGTAGCTTAATAAAGCCCGCTACCTTTTGAGCCATTTCTTTGCACCTCCAAAATTCGTGGTAAATGGCGGAACAGTGTTTGATTTATCTGTTCCTCCCACTTAGGAAAACATCTTGTTTCCTTTGGGGTATACTCCCCATACATAATGAGCGGTTGCCCGCTGATTACCAAAATAAATTATTCCACCGCTTCTGCTTGGTCTAACTCAAGCTCAACCGGTGTTTCGCGTCCAAACATAGATACTGTTACGCGGACACAGTTTTTCTCGACGTCGATTTCTTCAACAATACCGGTAAATCCATCAAGCGGACCGTCAATAATGTTAACAGTATCACCAACGCCGTAGGAAACCTCAACCTCTTTCTTTTCAACGCCAAGTCTGGCAATTTCCTCATCGGAAAGCGGAATTGGCTTTGAAGATGGACCAACAAATCCTGTACAGCCGCGAATATTGCGTACTACATACCAAGACTCGTCTGTTAAAACCATTTTTACAAGTACATAACCAGGAAAAATTTTACGTTCCACTTCACGTTTCTTGTTATCTTTAATTTCGGTAACAATTTCGGTAGGGACGCGTATTTCCTGGATTAAGTCTTGAATATGACGATTTTCCACCGTTTTTTCTAGGTTTGAGGCAACCTTGTTTTCATACCCAGAATAAGTATGAACAACATACCATTTTGCTTCTTCAGGCATTGTATCATCCTCCGTCCGATATCTAGTGGGCAATGTTCATAATGAGCCCTAACAGATAGATTAATAAAGTATCAAGACCGAAGATAAACGCACCAAGAACGACAATAATTAAAAGAACAATACCTGCATTCTTGAATACGGTTGACGGCTTTGGCCAAACAATTTTTTTAACCTCCGCCTTACCATCGCGGAAGAATCTAGCAATACCTTTTCCAAACCTGACAAACACATTTGGTTTCGTCTCAGCCATAATTCATATTCCTCCGACCTATTTGGTCTCTCTGTGAAGCACATGCTTTCTACAGAATCTGCAGTACTTGTTCATTTCAAGTCTGTCCGGATCGTTCTTTTTGTTTTTCATTGTGTTGTAGTTTCTTTGTTTGCACTCTGTGCAAGCTAATGTGATTTTCACTCTCATGACGGCACCTCCCGTTGCACGGAAAAAATTTAGGCTGATTCATAAGCGAACCGCCCATGGCCTCCCTCAAAAAAAGGGCACAAAAAAATAACCCCTAATGCGAGGTAGTAATATGGTAACACAAACAACTTCATAGGTCAAGCCTTTTATACAATTTTTTTCAAATTCCCCTAAAAGTAATAAAAAGCAACAGCAGCTGCTCCCCTTTCAGAGTATTGCGCCATTGCTTTTTATTTCAGTCTCTTCGGTGTTTCAGAAGATGATTTTGAACCGCGTCTGTCTCTCAGTTTTTCACGTTCAGGCTTTGCTTTCTTTCCCTTCCATTTTACACCGTATTTATAGCCTTTTTTCAACATGGTATCCGCTTGTTCCATAATATTTTGTACCGCTGTGTCGCTCAGGCCATTTAGAATTACCATTGTAATAATGGAACGTACATCCAAGTCACCATTTTTATAAAACTCGTTTAATAATTCGCACAGTTTCTTAAATGCGGCGGACTCTTTTTTCTTTACAGCCAAGTTTTCTATTTTGGGTACTACAAATTCTCTTGCAAATGTTACGGAGCGAAATCCTACATAAGAAGTGCGTTCCTCATTAATTTGCTCTTTTAATTCTGGAAATACATTTACCAAACGTTTGAAAAAGAACAACGGCCCCGGATGATTGTCATCATCTTTAAAAGCTTGTCTTTGCGCTTTTCTTATTTCTTCCAGACGGCTCGGACCTTCTACGGTTTCAATAAAGTCCACAGCGATTGCCTCTGCTTCACGCAAAGTATCCTGCTCAGGGTCAAAAATCCAGTTGGAAACAGATTTCCAGCTGCTGTTTGGACCATCATCCGTCATATTTGTACTGCGCAGTTCAAACATATTATCATTTGTTTTAAACACAATGCTGTAAGCGGCATCTTTACTTACAAATAATGCTGCCGGTCCTAAATCGTCCTGAAAATCTTTAGACTGTTCAAAGCCTTGTTTTTTTAGGGCGTCTGCGGTTTTTTCTACAATAAGGTCAAAGGCCTCTTGCATCAAAATAATCACTCCTGCTCGTTTTGCGTTGTAGCATTCCGTTTTATTTATCTCAAACTGAAAATAGTACTTACAACTTTAAAATATTCACTGGCAATTATACTACATTTTTACGCTTTATGCAACAGGCATGCAAGGAAATTCTCTATGATTCTTGTGCCCTCTTGACAAATCTACATAACATAAAAACAAACAAAAATATAATACTCCAAAATATTGGTTGACACATCCTGTTAAGGAAATATCTTTCTTAATATTGGTATTTTTCTAACAGCTATTACTAACAGCAAACAAATGGTATACACAAGCAAACATCCGGCGGTCATCATAACCGCTGGTTTCATGGGCAGCCATTTTTCTACATAATAAAAAACTATCATTTGTACCAAATAAATACCAAAACACGCACCAGCGACATTCGATACTATTTTAGATAAGACAGGTCTTTCCAAAAAAGACCAATCAATTGACTTTGCCAATACAAAAACTCCTGCCGCTATCAGATAACAGCAGATAGAATTATAATCCATAAATTGAACATCCAAGGTTTGAGACGGTTTGCTAATAAAATATGTTCCAATGACCATTCCCACAACACCTGCAACAGCGCCGCCGTATAAAAACCATCTAATCTTTTTGGGAATATCTGTGTTAGCCAGCAGCCACCCCAAAAGAACGTAACCAATATAATTGTTAGCGATTGGAAAATTCAAATAAATAGGTGAAACAAATCTCGTAAACAAGGGCAGTAATGCGGTATTAACAAAACATAAAGAAAAAAACAGCCACATTACCTTTTTGCTCTTTATTATTAAGGATATAATCGGAATACAAAAGTATATAGGTATTAAATCATAAAAAAACCAATAAATATTTTGAATCTTATTATTTAAAAATAACCCTATCATTTGCTGAAAGCTATGAATCTCTAAACTACCTATACAGTATTTCCAAATTAGCATAATCGTGCTCCACAGAATAAACGGCAGGAATATTCTGAGGAAACGTTTTCTGAAAAAATCTTTCGTTGAATATCTTTCTCTGTATCCTAATAAGGTCGCTCCGCTTAACATAAAAAATACCGGAATAGAAAAGTGTCCAATTGCCTGTAATATCATAGAAAAAAACCAACCTGGAGTTTCATTGAATTGAAATACCCTCCCCGTTGAGTGCAAAAGTATAACTGCAAAGCACGCTGAAATATTCAAAACATCAATATAATATAATCTTTTTCCCATATTTTCTCCCTATTGTTTATATCAATATAAATGATGAAATATTTTAAACATATTAAATCTTTTTAATATTACCACGGTTGAAATAAAAAATCTACTTTATGTTAGAAATATTGTCATACTTTTTAAATAGATTCTTTTCATTTATCAGTGAATACAAGCATAAATTGCTTATACCTTGAAACCATCTCAGTAAATATGGTATGATATAAATTAAATCATTATATATAATAAGTATACAAATCAGTGCTCATTTGAGTAAACGTACGGGGGTATATATTATGTCTAAAACAACAGTTGCTGTTATTTTTGGAGGCTGTTCCTCTGAATATGAAATTTCTTTGCTTTCCGCATCATCTGTTATCCGTAATATTCCAAAAGATAAATACGAGATTATTATGCTTGGCATTACAAAAGAAGGTCACTGGCTTTTATTTAACGGAGACGTGGATGATATTGAAAACAATACTTGGGAACAGCATTCTGAAAACCGTACTGCTTTTTTATCACCTGACAGAGGGATTCACGGAATTGTCATGGAAACCGAATATGGATTTTCCGCAATTCGTATTGATGTTATCTTTCCCGTACTGCACGGAAAAAACGGTGAAGACGGAACCATTCAAGGATTATTCCAATTAAGCGGTATTCCTTTTGTAGGAT
>CALWUU010000036.1 GCA_944384835.1 uncultured Clostridia bacterium
AAAAAAGCCGCTTACTCTTAGGGAAATAAGAATAAGCGGCTATGTGCGATATGTCTTAGATATGTTCAATTTTCATTTTCTTGACAGGCGCATTGACAACCTTGAAAATCAGCTCGTCAACGCAGTCTGTGTATCTGCCTTCCTGTATCAGCCTGTTCTTCAGCTCTACAAGGCTATGTATTACCAACTGTCGCTCGTGGCTATCCAGATATGCGTGATAGGTTTTATCTCTCATAGACTTGTCCTCCTTACACTTTCATTATATTTATAATCTCATCTAAATTCCAATGTGCAAATGCTTGTCCGTTTATGCCACATCAGGAACAGCAACACATATATTGATAGTGCGTTTTTCTCCACGCTGAATGACCGCAGGGTGCTCCGCAAAGTCAAACTGATTGTTTATGCCATACCTTACAACCTTATCTGTGGTACGGAAGGTATGTAACCGAAAGCCGTAAAAATGCGGATTTTCAGCGTTTTTCAGGATATGGAGCATTTCCGTTGCTTCTGTAGGTACAGAAGAACTGGCTCACCTGGAAATGGTTAGTACCATTGTATATCAGTTAACAAAAGATTTAACAGAGGAAGAAATTCAAAAATCAGGATTTGACACTTATTTTGTAGATCATACGACAGGCATCTATCCGTCAGATGCAAGTGGTGTTCCGTTTTCGGCTTCCACTTTTTCTGTGGCAGGCGACGCGTTAACCGACTTGCACGAGGATTTAGCTGCGGAACAAAAAGCAAGAACAACGTATGACAATATTTTACGCTTTTGTGATGATAGAGATGTAAGAGACCCAATCCGTTTTTTAAGAGAACGTGAAATTGTGCATTATCAACGTTTTGGTGAAGCGCTTAGAATTGCGACAGATAATTTAGATTCAAAGAATTTCTTTGCATTTAACCCGGAATTTGATCGCAAAAGAATGAAGTAGTGTATAAAATATGACTTGTTGCTGTCATTTTATCACGATATAATATATCTGGGTGATAGGATGCAGATTAACAGATTATTTGAAATAATATATATTTTATTGGAACGTCAATGTATAACAGCGAAAGAATTAGCCAATCGCTTTGAAGTATCTATACGCACTGTTTACAGAGATATTGATATTTTATCGGCAGCAGGAATACCGATTTATATGACCAGAGGTAAGGGAGGCGGTATTTCTTTGCTGCCTAATTTTATTTTAAATAAAACAGTACTGACAAAATCTGAAAAAGCTGAGATTTTGTCAGCTTTGCGTGCGGTGCAAGCAGTTCAATCCAATCAGTCAAGAGATGTTATGCAGCGTTTATCCCATCTATTTGGAGAAGTACAAACAGATTGGCTGGAAATTGATTTTTCTTCATGGAGAGATCATAAGAATGAATCAGATACATTCCAAACCTTAAAAACAGCTATTTTAAGTAAACGCGTTGTCCGTTTTTTATATCATAATGCGTATGGAAAACAATCAAGCCGTATGGCAGAGCCTTTAAAATTATGCTTTAAAGGTCAAAGCTGGTATTTATATGCGTTTTGTCTGCATAAATATGACTATCGTTTTTTTAAGCTGCGGAGAATAAAAGATTTGAATATTTCGGGGCAGGAGGTGAAGCGTGTTCCGCCTGAACGTGTTTTTACAGAAGCAGCCGAAGAAAATCAAGACACAGTAGAGGTTACATTAAAGCTGTCAGAAAAAATGGCGTATCGGGTTTATGATGAATTTGACTGTGTTCACAAATTAGACGACGGAAGTTTTCTGGTTACCTGTACCTTTCCGTGTAATGATTGGCTGTATTATTATATTGCAACGTTTGGAGAACATTGCCAAGTAATAGAGCCGCCGGAAATGCGTGTGCAAATGAAAGATAAATTACAGAAAATGCTGAAATTTTATTTATAATATGACGCACTTATGTCATGTTATACCATGTATGATAATGACATAAAATGAAGGGGGTTATATTATTATATGAAATATGAAATTGTATATCTGGACAAAAAAATAGTAGTAGGCATTGGCGGATACACTTCAAACGATGATCCGAATATGGGAGAAATGATCGGCGGGTTGTGGAAACGGTTTTTCGGGGAAGGAATTTACAGTAACATTAAAAATCGCGTAAATCAGTATACAATCGGTTTATATTCCGATTATACAGAACAGAATTATCATGTATTAACAGGTGTTGAAGTATCAAAGCAGGATAACATTGATTTGGTATCCAGAGTTATTCCGGCAGGTACGTATGCAAAGTTTCGCGTTCATGGTAATATGGAAACTGCTGTGAGAAGTGCATGGGAAAAGATTTGGAATATGAATTTAAACCGAACGTTTACAGGGGATTTCGAAGAATATCTCAATAATGACTATGAACATGCGGATATTAACCTTTATATTGCCATTAAAAATAAGTTTTAAAACGACTTTTAAACAATAAAATTATCATTATTCCTGTATGTTAGAAGCAACGTGGTTGATACTAAATATATCCATGTTGCTTTTTGTTTCTATTCTATAATGATAAAAGCATGTTTGCACATAAAGAACAGGATTTAACTGACTGAAAAAAGACTGTGATTTCATTGAAAAAGCTTGTATATTATGATGATTTGATATACAATTATAATTAAGTTTTTAACAAAGAAAGGCTTGATGCGCTATCGCTGCCAGTAATTTTTGGATTGTAGTGAAAAAGAATTTGTTTGCCATTATTACAATGGTAATTTCAATGGGCGTGTTGATTTATTTTTTAATTACAACAGATGGTATTGCAGCTTTTGCAGGCATTGCAGATTCCATTCAAGTACCATGGTTTGTTTTAATTTTTGTTGCAGTCATTGTTGGATGGCTGTTAGAAGCTTTGGTACTGCACTTTTTTTGTAAAAAAGTATATCCTCAATGGAAGTACTGGCATTCCCTTATTATCGGAATGATTGGTCTGTTGTACAGTGCTCTGACTCCTTTTGCAACCGGCGGTCAGGCAATGCAAATTTATTATATGAGAAAATTGGGAATGGATACCGGAGGGGCAGGTTCCATTATTGCAATTAAAAGTTTGGTCTACCAAGTAGTCATGGTTTTATTTGCACTTGTCATGGTTTTTTGGAAGCTGCCGTTTTTCCAGCAAAGCGTAAGCAATTTTGCATTTTTAACCATTATTGGTTTAGCTACAAATTTAACTTTTGTCCTTCTTGTTTTATTTTTTGCAATTAGCGAGAAAGCAACAGATAAATGCGTACGTGCTGTGATTAAATTTTTATACAGAATCAAAATTGTTAAGAAACCTGTTTCACGTTATCATAAAATTCATAGTGAATTTACTATTTTTCATAAAAGCACTAAATTGGTAGGTAAATCTGTAAAAGTATATTTAAACGCTGTATTTTTCACTATTTTACAAATTTTTGCAGCTTGCATCATTCCGTACCTTATTTACCGCAGTTTCAATTTTAAAGGGGCTGATGTATTCGATATGCTGGGTGCACAGTCGTTTGTAAATATGGTATCTGCGTTTATTCCTTTGCCGGGTGCTTCAGGCGGCGCCGAAGGCAGCTTTTATTTATTCTTCGCGTCATTTTTTGGCGATAAGTTAATTATGCCTGCACTGTTTATATGGAGGGTTGTGACTTATTATCTTAATATAGTCGGTGGTATTGCGTTTGTATTTGTAGTTAAGAAAATACCACAGCGGACATTATATAGAGAGAAAACCAAAGCTGAATTAGAAGCGGATAGAAAATCAAAAGATTTGATTAGTAAAAAATTAGATTTATAAATTTTTAAAAAAGTGATTGTATTTCTGGGAAAGTTTTGATAATATAAAACAAAACAAACAAGAACGGTAGGAGATATATGAAAAAGATTAAATGGTTTATAGTAACGCTAGTTATGATGTGCGGCATCTTAATGCTGCAGATTCCAACATTGGCGGCTGAAGTGAGCAATTCAACTACAATATCAAATAAAGATGGTATCCAAGCAGGAGATGTAATAGAAATTACTGTGGGTTTGGATAACTATTCTCAAATTGAAAAGGGAATTAATGCGCTGAAAGCTACTCTTGAATATGATAAAAATCTGTTCCAAGAGGTACAGCAAGTTGATTTTAGTACATTAAACTCATGGGAAGAATTATATTATAATCCTTCCACACAAGAGTTTGTAGCCATCAAAAAACAGGGCAGCAAAAGTGCTGAGCAAGTTGCTAAGATTACAGTACAGGCAAAAGAGAATGTAACAGCAGGTCAGGCAGTAATTAGAATAAAAGATATTGCTGTTTCTGAGGGAACAAAAGATTTATTTACGCAATCCTCTCAGGTGTTACTGAATGTACAGGCACAAACAGTAGGAGAACAGGGTTCTCAGGGCAACTTTACTATTAGCAACGATATGCACGTAATGGAAACTGCTCCTACAACAGTGAATCCCATGACGGGAGATAAACTGGGAGGAATTGTTGCTATTTCTATCACAGCAGCAATTGCGTGCGGATTGATTATTTTTATCGGCTTTTATTTAAGAAAAAAAGGCTTTGGAAAAGGTTCCAAAGCTATGCTTGGCATTGCCATCGTAGGTGTGATTAGCGCAGTTGCTGTGAACACTGCTTATGCGATGGGAGGAAAAGGCGAACTAAACGGAGACGGCAAAGTAGATTATTCGGATGTTGTTCTTTTAGAAAAACATCTAATTTCTTTGCAGGCGCTTCCGGAGGATAAGCTTAGTGCGGCTGATATGAATTCAGACGGTGTATTGACAGTAACAGATTTGTCTCTGTTAATTCAGGAAGTTGAAAACACATTGGATTATACTGTATCTTTGACTTCCACTACCCAAAATTTCTATCCAAATAAAAATGAAGAAATTCAGTTGAGATTTCAGGCCGAAGTGTCTAATGACGGAGAAATTGCAGGCGTCATCATTAATGGTGAAGAATATCAACCGGAGAGAGTTCCAAATTCATCAGAATACGTGGTAACAGTGCATGCTCCAAATGCAGCCGGAATTCAGGAATACCATTTTACCAAAGTTCGCTTACATAACAATCGTGAAATTGATGTTGACTTTACAGAACAAGTAGATGTTTTGAAAACAGCACCGTCTGTGGAAAATTTCAGAACAGAAGAGCTGACTGATTCAGCGCAGATGAAAGTGACATTTGATATCAAGGATGACGACAGCAGTATTACCGCTTCGGAAATGGAAATACTGAAAAACAGTGATTCCGGTTTGGAGGTTGTGGATACAAAATCAATTCAAGCAGGCACCAATGAATTTATTTTAGATCTGCAGGACGGTATACCATATACACTGAATATTTATTTGAATTATAATTTAGATTCTGACCTTCTGACAGACCATGAGGAAGATCACTCAGAGCATGTAACTATTTCAAAAGAAGTGCAGTTGAATCTGGATTATCAGTTTACATTTGGTAATTTAAAAGTATATGACGAGACATATCAAGAAACAACTGTCTTTGGAAAAAATGAATCTATTGTTTTGTCCTTTGACAGTACAAATGCAACTCAATTTAAACCGGTAAGTGTAAAAGTAAATGGCGCTGTATATCCTTTGGTCGAAAAAGAGGGTGCTTTTTCCGTCACAATAGATGGTTTCGACACAACAGGTATCCACAATCTTCTAATTGAAGAAGTGATACTGGAAAACGGAAAAGTATTTACACCTGAGCAAGACAATACGGTATCGGTATCCATAGAGAAGGAAAAACCGCAAGTCAATCCAGTGCAAATAGAAGAACATGCAGGTACTTCTTCTATCTTTGTATCTTTTAACATTCAAGATCCTGATCAAGCACTTTCTAATAAAAAAGTAATTGTAAGAGACGATGCCGGCAATGTTATAGCGGAGAAGGCATTTGACAGCGATTCGTTCCAAGAGGAGTTAAGCATTCCGGACGATTTATCCGCAAATTATGTAATCCAAGTAGTTGCCGATTATGATACCTCTGCAGACGGTTCAGGATTGCAGGCCGGAAAAGTGGTATATGAAGAATCCATTACTGCTGTTCCAAGAGTGAAAGTCATCAGTCATACGCTGGAAAAAAATTATCTTGAAAAAGGCGAGCCGGCGACAGTCCTATACGAAATTGACAGCAATGTCTCACAGGAAATACATAAGCTGATTGTCAATAGCACGGAAGTTGTAGCTGAAAAACAAAGCAACGGCGCTTACAAAGTTGCAATACCTTTGGAAAATACCGCGGGAAAACAAACGCTGACGCTATCCAAAGTTATTTTTGCAGACAATACGGTTGCAGAAACAAATATTACAGACGAAGTGGAAATTTTAAAGTCAGCACCTGTTATAGAGAATTATCAAGCACAGGATGACTCCACTCTTGCTCAAATTCACTTTACTTTTACCGTGACTGACCCGGATCAAGCGTTTGTTTCCGGAAAAGTACAATTAATTGACGACGCCGGAACTGTTGCTGCAGAACAAACAATTCAAAATACAGGGGAAAATACAATTTCACTCCCTGTGACAGAAGATGCCTTATATAAATTTAGAATACTGTTAAGTTATCAGAAAACAGAAGATGGCAGCCAAACAGAAAGCGACGTTAATGTATTTGAACAAGATGCGGTGCTTAAGCGTGATTATAATTTGCAAATAAGCGATATAGCAGCTGCGTCTGAACAAGGTACACAAACGGTTTACTTTGAAAAAAATAATAAAATCAATGTATCTTTTACTGCACAGACCAGTTCAGTATTTCTTGCAGAAAAAGTCATGGTGAACGGAACCGAGTATCCTTTGACATCTCTTGGAAATAACAGATATCAATTTACTGTAGATGGTTTTGCGCAAGCCGGTGTACAAAAATTGACCTTGGAAAAACTTTGGATGAGCAATTCTAAAGAGCTGGAAATATCCAATGATAAAAATATCCAGGTAGAGATTTTGAAAGACAAACCGCAAGTGAGCAATTTTGCGTCTGAGCAAACAGATGCAGATAAACTGAAGCTAACTTTCGATTTAAACGACCCTGACAATGCGTTAACACAGGCAAAATTGATTGTAAGCGATGATAATAGCACTCTGTTGGAACAAGTGGTTACTGCAGGTGCGCAGCAAGAGGTGCTTGTAGATTTAACCACTAATGAAAATTATAATGTAAGTGTGATTGCTGATTATGACAGAGACACCAATACGTTGGATCAAAACTCTAATCAAACATCCAATGAAGAAATTTTCCAACAGGCAGTTACAGCCTCCAAAGATGTAATAGAATTCAAGGATGTTACCGGTGCACGCTTATATCACCGTGAAGCAGATGGATCTGTGAAGGAAGTAGAATTACTGGATATTACAGGCGGAATACCACAGAATGTAGACGATTATTATGCTGTAATTGAAATGGAAAATCTTCCTGAATTTTATGCCGGAATTCAGTCATTCCGTCAGGATACTGCTACCGGAAAACTGTTGGGTGTTATTGACCAGGCAGACTTAGTTCAATATTCTCAGGATGGTACAGTCCGCAAAAATGAGTTTACTTTTGAAATCGGCTATAAAGATCAGCAGGGAGAACACGCTCTCATAAAAGATGCTTCCGAATTTTTCACACAAGTATCCCAAAATTTAAGTGGAAATTTTGAGTTGCAGGAAGATTTGGATGCTTCTAAAATTCCAGCAGGTAAAGCTGCGGCCATTATGGGTAATTTCAGTGGTACCATTGATGGAAACGGACATAAGATTTTAAATCTTAACTTACCTTTGTTCCAGACAGTAAATGGCGGAACAATTAAAAATCTAGTGATTGAAGATGCATATATTACCTCTAATTCCAAAGGTATTTTATCTGCATCCATCCAAAACAGGGCGACAGTTGAGAATACTTATATTGTTAACTCAAGTCTTTTGACCAGCACCAATGGAGTAGGAGCGTTTGCAGGAGAATTAGTGAACAATTCTATCATCAAAACAAGCGCGGCTATAAATGTTACTATACATGGTTCTGATACCATTGGAGGCATTATTGGAAATACCAAAAGTCGCTCTTCAATTGAAAATTGCTATGTAACGGGAACACTAAAAGGAACATCCAATCATTACACATTGGGTTCCAGAGTAGGTGGAATCACCGGTTGGCACGGTGGAGATACCATTTCCCACTGCTTTACAAAAGTAGATATTGTATCACCAAGTAAGTTGGGAAATGGAGGCATCATAGGAGGTCCTCAGCAGACTGTTCTCCTTGACCATTCACTCAGCATGAGTACAGGAACTGCTTACCGAATTGCAGGTTTTGACACATTAAATAGTGCGAAAGAGGTTTATGAATATGCCTTGTCTAACAGTACCTCTAACATAAATGATGTGAACAATGACGGCGTAAAGGAAATTTCAGATGTTTATGACCCTGCATTTTTTGCAGATACGCTCGGTTTTGACACTTCTATTTGGAACTTAGATTTGGTGGAATATGGAAAACTACCGAGTTTGAATACCGAATTGGAGTACAACATTGAAGAGAATTTCAGAGAAATTCCTAATTATAGCCAAGTGAAGAACAACCCTCAATATCGCAGAGAGAAAGAGATTGTTTATTCTAATATGGCAAAAATAATGCCGTTTGCTGAAACAAACACATGGGTTGAATACGGCAATCAAATAGAAGATACAAATTTACTGTCAACAAACAGAATAGACTTTGTATTGCCGCTAGACAGCAGTAACCAGTTGGTAACAGGAATTGAAAGACAAAATCCGCAGACAATTGCATCTATTCGCATTGTATTTGAGGACGGTCAAAATATGAATTTGGCTGTACAGTACCAAAAAACGATAGGTGACGTAGTAGCGGCATATAAAATAAGCAGTTTAAATTTACCATATCAATTTAGTCATTATGTTTCAGATATTGATCCAACGCTTCTCAGTGAACTTGTAAATTTGGCAAATGGTTACGATTATGCAGCCATTGCACAGATTACACAGGAAGATGAGAGCAGATTATATACAGATTATTATACAGAGTCGGTAAAACCGGAGTTAGAATCTGTGCTTACAAAGCTCATCGGATCACAAGAACAATATCCGACTTATTCTAAGAGTACTTTGGTTCAGGAGCAGCTCCAAAAACGATTAAAAGATGAAGAACAATTGAAAAGAACGCTTTATGCTTACAATTACTATGACAAATGGTACCATATTGATTTTGGAGGCATCAATTTAAGTGATTTGTTGTTCTTCAACGGCAGCATGCTGGCTCCTGAATTGTCTTCAGATTATCTCATAGGCAGCGTTGTAGACGGTGCTGCTCAAAACTTGAGACAAACCCAAAACACACTGGTATTTTATAATGATATTTTACGAAAACCACTAGGAAAAGAAATGTTGGATTTCCTTGCCGGATTATCAAAATCCATTGCAGGATATAATGATCCAAGTGATTGGTTTAAAGAGAATTTCAAAGGTATTTTAGTAGAACAAGAGCCATATGCTGAAAACAAGAATATAGAATATCGTATTTGGGATATTTTTAGTCATTTAGGCGACAGAGCAAAAATAGTTCTTCCAATTTTGACTGCACCGCAGGAAGACATGTACCTGATTTCCACATCATCTCAATTGGTCATAGGAAGTATGAACCGATATAATGAATATGTGACTAAAGACGGTACAGAACGCCAAAAAATGGAAACAAAAATCAGAGGTTATTCTGAAAGACTTGGTCATTTCTATGGTGTTTCTTCCAATTGGATCAGCAATTCTGAAGAACTTTTGAACAGTTTTGCCAACATACAATACGATACTAGCGCGAATTTCCCACAAAGTTCTGCGGCAGACAGAGGAGAACAGGTGAAAGGAACTACAAAGGATCCTGTTATGAAGTGGGTTTATGAAGCGATTGGTTCTTGGGGAAACAATCATAACGGAAGTGCTGCATATGCAGATGGTACAAATGTGTATTGGACAGCAGAATGTGCTTTGGGCGGCGATTACGCTTTCTATATATTTAGCCATGAAACAGCACATAACCAAGACGGAAAATACTTTTACGGTGGAGCAGGACGCAGAACTGGAAGCGGTCCTGAGGCGCATGCGGACGGTAATATCGCACAGCAAATTGAAGACGGAAGCATGGTATTCAATATATCCACTGTAAAAGATGTAACAGCCGATGTTACAAACAATTTTAGCTATGAAAGAATTAATACTCCTGAAAAAGTACATAGCTATTATAGAGAAATGTTTGAAACCGGCTATGTATTGGAATATTTACAAGGTCAGGCATTTTTACAATTGACACCTGCCCAGCAAGCGGCAGTGGCTGTTCAAGTCAATGGACGTACTGATGGCAAGTCAATCACTTCTGACCATACTAAATTGACAGAGAGTGATTTTGCCCAAATGAATCTTCGCACTATGGACGATTTATGGAATAACAGAATTGCATTAAAAGCACAGGGGTCATTTACATCTTCCAGCTACGGCGGATATGGTTATGAAACATTTTATGATTCCAACTGGTATCAACAGCATAATGATAATGGAACTCCTGGAAGCAGTGCATTTAAGCGTTTAGGTCAAGAAATGCTGGGTATTGGCGGATATGAAGATGGATATATGATTTATATATCCGGAAAGAGCAGCAGTGACTTGGATGCTTTAAGAAAAATTACGAAGGATCCTACTATTACATGGCAGAAATATAAACAACAACGATATGCGAATGTAGAGAAAAATCTTTCCAATATTCCTTATTTTGATACCAATGAAGCGATTAAAATGTTCAAAACAGCCCTTGAAAAAGATGTGGCTGCAGCAAATGGAAAGAGAAATAACAGTAATGCGGTTAAACGGACTCTGTATGGTATTGTAAAGCGCGCAACCAATGACTTTACAGACGGAACCATTTATCAGGCTCCAACAGTAACTTCAATTACTACAGCAGAGCAATTAGTAGAGTTGGCAAACCAAAATTCCATTGGAAATTATCGCTTAGACGCGGATATTGACTTCAGCAATATTACTCCTGAAAATGCTTATTATATTGCTAACCGCTTCATCGGAGTTCTTGACGGTAATAATCATAAAATAACAGGTTTAAATTATCCTTTGTTCAGTGAAATGATATATGCAGAAGTGAAGGACTTAACCATTGAAAAACCTGTATATCAATCCGGTTCGACGGCAATTTTAGCCCAAAAGAGCAAAAATGTTGTTGTTGATACTGTTCAGGTCAAAGGCTCTGATGCGGCACTGCCACTGGTTGCAAATAAAACAGGCTCATATTATGAGTATGGCAATGTTAATATAGAAGTTGTTCCAACAGAGATTCGCACTGTAGATGAATTCTTGGCAATCGGCAACTCAGATATTGCCAGAACAAAGTCTTATATTTTAATGAATGACTTGGATTTTTCAGGCAGACAGTTTACTGCCAGTGCCGTGCCAGGTACCTTCATAGGACACTTTAATGGAAATAACCATACAATTTCAAATCTGAATGCAGTTATGTTTGAAAACTTAACAACCGCTACGATAGAAAATTTAGGAATTTCCGGTGGTTCTGTCACAGGAAATTCTAACAAAGGAATCCTATCCAATCAGATTCGTAATTCTGTGGTGCAGAAGGTATATTTATCGGATGTCAGTGTTACCAATACGACCAACGAAGTAGGAGGTCTTGCCGGAAACATTGAGAATTCAACAGTCAAAGAGGTATCGTTGGAGAATATCAATGTTTCGGCTGACAATACGGTTGGAGGTATTGCAGGGCAAATAAAAAATACAACAGTTGAGAATTGTCTTGTAACCGGTAAGGTAAAAGGAACATTGAACCATGGTAGTCTAGGTGCCAGAGCAGGTGGTATTACCGGCTGGCTGCATACGAATTCAACAGTAAAAGGCTGCTATGTAAATGTGCAGATTGAATCACCAAAAGCACAAGGAAGCGGTGGTATCATCGGAGGACCTGATAGCGGAAACGTACGTATTGAAAATTCTGTAAGCTTAAGTACAGGTGCACATGCGTATAGAATTGCAGGGTTTAGCGTATTGAATAATTGTGCAAATATTTATGAATTAGATACTTCTTCCAGTACAACCAATATGAATACAGGCAATACTGGAAAGGTAAAATCTGTTACTGCCGAACAAGCAAAGAACAAGAGCTTCTATGTATCAGATTTAGGTTGGTCAGAAGAAGTTTGGGATTTTACTAACATTGCATCAGGAAGTCTGAGATTAAAAAATGCGTTTGTTACACCTAAAACGACTGTAAATACATTAGCAGATAAATCAAAGAGGTCTGTGGTGACAAATCGCGATGATACACAATCTCAAGACGAGGAACTTGAGACTGCGTCTGAGATGGAAACTTCATCTGAGAACGAAACGCACAAAACTGAAGAGATAAAACAGGAAATGAATTCCAGCGAGAGCGACTCTTCACAAAACAACCAATAAAATCATTCTTTGATTGAAATATCGCCTTATTGAAACAATAAGGCGATATTTTTTATATACAAAACATAAAAAATCTCTATGGAATTGTGAATTACTTTCCATAGAGATTTTATGTTTGATTTTGTGTTTTATTATTAACCCATGAAAACAAATATTTTCTTGGATAGTTAGCTTTGCTTTAATCCTGACTCTGCCAGAAAATCTTTTGCAACTTGTTCAGGAGACTGTTGAAGCACATCCACTCTGTAATTTAAATCTGACATAACGTCGTTGGTTAAAACATTTCCTAATTCTTCTAGTATAGGAGCGATTTCAGGGAAGGCTTCCAATGCTTCTTCTGACATAATGGGCATTGCATAATATGGAGTGAAAAATCCTTTATCGTCTTCTAATACAGAAAGTTCAAATTTCTTCAAAAGACCATCTGTTGCAAAAGCGTCAATGACATCTACTTCATCATTCATTAGGGCTGTATATCTGGGAGCGCCGTCCAATGGTATATTTTCTCCCATTTTAAAGTTATATGCCTGTTCAAGACCAATCAAGCCGGACTCACGATTGGTGAATTCAAATGTGGTACCGGATTTAAATGAAGAGGCAACTTTTGCAAAATCGCTTATATTTTTAAGGCCGTATTTTTCTGCTGTTTCTGGTTTTACAGCTAAGATATACGTATTGTTGCATTGCATTTGAGACAATACTTCTATATTATATTTTTCTTTAAACTCTGTTTTTACCGTGTTATATACTTCATCTACATCATTAATCGGAGGATGCTGTAAAATGTCGCTGTAGGCGGTACCGCTATATTCAACATACATGTCAATGTCGCCTGACTGCAAGGCATTGAAGCAAACTTGTGTACCTCCCAGATTCATTTTACGGTTTACCTGAATATCTGTCCGGTCTTCTATCATTTCTGAGACCAGATTTCCCAGCACCAATTGGTCAGTATAATCTTTGGATCCAATGGTAATGGTTCTGGCTCCGGCTGCACTGCCGCCGATAGAAGTAATCACGAAAATTACAATGATAGCAACGGCAGTAACGCCTAATGTGATTTTTTGAATCAGACGTTTTTTCTTTTTGCGTGCGGAATTTCCTTTTTGCAAACTAATTGGTGTGACCAGTTTTTCAACCATGCCAAGCAGAAAATCTACAAATAATGCTAACAAACACGCAGGAATTGCACCTGCCAAAATTTGATTGTTGTTTACGGTACGAATACCGGAGAAAACAAGATTACCCAATCCGCCTGCGCCAATGAATGCAGCCATTGTCATTAAACCCACTGCAGTGACAGAAGCAACGCGAACACCGGTCATAATAACCGGCAGTGCCAGCGGTATTTGTACTTTAGTTAAAATTTGGAATCTGGTTAAACCAATACCCTTAGCGGCTTCCAGCGTTTGTGGATTGATACTTTCCAATCCCGTATACGTATTTTTAATAATGGGAAGCAACGAATAAAGCACAACAGCTGTAACTGCGGGAATAGCGCCAATTCCCAGGAAGGGAATCATAAATCCCAGCAAAGCCATGCTTGGAATTGCCTGAATTACATTTGCAATAGATAATACAATTTTACTTGCTTTTGACATATAAGAAATAAAAATGCCAAGAGGAACGCCAATTAATACAGCCAAACCAACTGAAATAGCGGTTAATTTAATATGTTCTAACAAAAGTGCAAGAATTTCTGTATAATTGGTTGTGATGTATTGCCAAAAATTCATTCCTGCGCCTCCTCTGTATAGTCAAAATATTGCTGGCTCAGTGTGGTAACCAAACTGCTTTTGGTTATCAATCCTACCAAACAGAAATTAGAATCTACTACAGGGATTGTAGAATGATTTTCTTTTGTAACCAATTTAATGGCATCCAAAATTGTTTGTTCCGGGGACAGCGCAGCGAAGTCTGCACTGATATAGCTCCGGATTGGTTGTGTTTTATCTTCAATGTTTCTTAATTGATTTGCCTTTACAATACCCAGCAAATGGCGGGAGTCAGGTTCAATAATCAAGAGGCTGTCTACCTTATATTGACGCATTTTATCCATACATTTCAGAATGGACATTTCTTTGGTAGCAGTAACAGGCCGCTCAATCATAATATCTTCCACCTTGATATATTCCGGGGAAGACCAAATCCTGTTTTTACCCACAAAGTTTTCTACATAATCATCTGCAGGGTTTTTCAGAATATTTTCCGGAGTATCGTATTGCAGGACATTACCGTTGCGCATGATACATATTAAATCAGCCACTTTGATTGCTTCACTCATATCGTGCGTAACAAATACGATGGTTTTTTTCAGCTTCGATTGCAGCTGCACCAGTTCATCTTGTAAATCAGTACGTGTCATGGGATCCAGAGCTGAAAAAGGCTCATCCATTAAAATAATATCAGGATTGGTTGCAAATGCGCGGGCTACGCCGACCCTTTGCTGTTGACCGCCGCTTAATTCGGTTGGATAACGGTCTAAAAACTCATCACAGTCCAGTCCTACCATATTCATTAATTTTTTTGTGTTTTCCTCTAACTCGGCGGGTTTATATTTTTCCAACTTTGGAATAATTTCAATGTTTTGCCGTACTGTCATATGCGGGAATAGTCCTGTTTGCTGAATGACATAACCAATTTTTCTCCGCAGAGCTACTTCATTTATATTTTGAATGTTTTTACCGTTTATATATATCGCTCCGGAAGTAGGTTTGATCAAACGATTTATCATTTTCAGCAGGGTTGTTTTTCCGCAGCCGCTTTCTCCGATGATTGCTACAAACTGTCCTTTTGGAATGGTTAAATTAATATCGCGAAGGATTTGTTTGGTTTTATAGCTTTTTGCAACATGCTCAAATCGTAACATTTGTTCCCCTCCTAAAAAAGAGTAACAATTTTATTATATAACAAAGTTGTTACTCTTTCAATATTCATTCTTTTTTTGTAGGATATAGGGATTCTTTTAGTTGTTATATGGAGAATCATTCTGGAGCAGGAAATATAAATATAATCCCGCAGCATAATATAAGTTTAGGGAGTACAGATGCCTATTGCATACATGCATTCCTATGTACTGATTCTATATTTTACAGAATTCTACGTGAGAGCAGCAGTAACTTTATGCTGTCAGCATGGACACGTATCATATTTATTTATGCGTGTCAATCTTTTCAGATATAGATTTATACAGATGAGGTTTATCAATATATTGCTTCTAAATTTGTACAGGCCAACATATAGTTAAAATACAGTGAAAAATGGGGGGATGCAAAAGTGGATTGGCAAAATTTATCGAAGGAGGAATGTATAAAAAAACTGGAAACCAATCAAAACAAAGGATTATCCACACCTCAAGTGAAAAAAAGATTGGAACAATATGGAACAAACGAGTTATCCCATAAAAAGAAAAATGGATTTTTCAAAAAATTTATCAGTCAGTTTTCTGACTTTATGGTCATTATTCTGCTGATAGCCGCTGCAGTGTCGTTTATTACATCTCTCATTCGTCATGATATGGACTTTATAGATTCTATTATCATTTTAACGATAGTAGTTGTAAATGCTTTTACAGGCGTCATACAGGAAAGCAGAGCGGAAAAAGCAATAGAAGCCCTAAAAAAATTATCTTCTCCGCAGGCAACGGTTATAAGAGACGGAAAAGAGTTGAAAATAGATTCTTCCGGTCTGGTGCCGGGAGACATTGTTGTGCTTTCAACGGGAGATATGGTACCTGCGGACTTAAGAATTTTGGAATCTTATAGCATGAAAGCAGAAGAGTCTGCTTTAACAGGAGAGTCCGTACCTGTTGAAAAAAGTCCCAACGGTATTTTTTCCGGCAATACACCCATTGGCGACCGAACCAATATGCTGTTTTCAGGCAGCAGTATTACTGCAGGCAGAGGAAAAGGCGTTGTTGTTGCTACTGCTATGAAAACAGAGGTAGGAAAAATAGCCCACATGATTAATACGGAAGAAACACCGCAGACACCGCTGCAAAATCATTTGGAAAAAACCAGCAAAATTTTAGGTATCGGTGCGCTGATTATCTGCGGTATTATCTTTGTTTTAGGACTGTTCCAGCATATATCTCCATTGGAAATGTTTATGATTTCTATCAGTTTGGCAGTTGCGGCTATTCCAGAAGGTTTGCCTGTGATTGTAACCATTGTTTTGGCAATGGGAGTAAAACGTATGGCAACAAACCGTGCGATTATCCGACGGCTTCCGGCAGTGGAAACCCTTGGAGGAGCCAGTGTAATATGTTCTGATAAAACAGGAACCCTGACGCAGAATAAAATGACTGTGGTAGAAATTGCAGACAGTGAACATGTGTTGGATTTAAGAGGGACTGAACCGGAATTTATTTTGAATTTGACCGTCTTATGCAACAATTGTACGGTATCAGCGGAACGGGTCAATGGTGATCCTACGGAAGCTGCCCTGGTAATTGCGTCTAAAAATAAAAAAAATTTATTGGAGCAGCAGTATCCGCGTATCAAGGAAATCCCTTTTTCATCAGATCGTAAACGTATGACGACCATACACCGCTTGCATACAGGGGGATACCGCATTATTACAAAAGGCGCTCCGGACGTGCTGCTGAATTTATGCACAGGAGTACATATTCAAAATAACAGTCATACGCTGACAGCTTCCGTAAAAAACCGTATTATGCATAGAAACAGCGATATGGCTTCTCGCTCTCTTAGAGTATTGGGGGTTGCGTATAAAGATGTAACAGAGCTGCCAGGCGGAGAAAAAATGATAGAAAGCAATTTGACTTTTTGTGGTTTAATCGGCATGATTGACCCGCCGCGTCCTGAAGCAAAAGAAGCGGTTTATATGTGCAAGCAGGCAGGTATTCGTCCTGTTATGATTACGGGAGACCATGTTGCTACAGCCACGGCAATTGGCAGAGAGTTAGGGATTCTCGATGAAAACGGTATGGCCTTGACAGGCGCTCAGTTAGACCAAATGGATCAGCATCAGCTGGAAAAAGAAATTTACAAGTATTGTGTGTATGCGAGAGTATCGCCTGCGCATAAAGTTCGAATTGTAAAAGCGTTTCAGGCCCGAGGAGAAGTGGTTGCTATGACAGGCGACGGTGTCAATGACGCCCCTGCCTTAAAAGCTGCGGACATTGGCTGTGCCATGGGACAGTCGGGCACAGATGTTGCCAAAGGCGCTTCAGATTTGATTTTGACTGACGACAATTTTTCGACCATTGTGTCCGCGGTCAAGGAAGGAAGAGGGATTTATGAAAATATACGTAAGACAATCCATTTTTTGATCTCGTGTAATATTGGCGAGATTATGACCATTTTAACAGCCTTTATTCTCGGCATGCCAAGTCCTTTATTGGCAATTCAATTGTTGTGGGTCAATTTGGTAACGGATTCTCTGCCGGCGCTTGCGTTGGGAGTAGACCCTATTGATGACGATATTATGAAACGAAAACCGTTACAGCAAAGTAAAAGTTTGTTTGGAAACGGGATGAGCTATAATATTATCATAGAAGGATGTATGATAGGTGCGTTATCTATGCTAGCCTTTACCATTGGACGCATATTTTTTGACGGTACAGCAGCGGAACCGCTTATTGGCAGAACCATGGCTTTTGCAGTGCTTAGTCTGTCGCAAGTAGCCCATGCGTTTAATATGAGGTCGGAGCAATCTATTTTCCGTATTGGAGTGTTTAAAAACCGTAAATTAGTTATGGCGGCTCTGGCTTGTATTGCCTTGCAGATAAGCGTTATTTTGATTCCGCCCCTTGCGGCTGTATTCAAAACTGCTCATTTGGGTATTTTACAATGGGCAATTGTAATCGGTCTGGCATTGGTGCCTCTTATTGTTGTGGAAATGGAAAAACTGTTATTCCGCATGATAAAATCATTATTTCCACGAAAAGAAAAGCCAAATAAAAAGGTAAGTAAGAAAAAAGTAAAACAAATCTGACGGACGGTTATGACAGAATAATAACAGGGTGGGTGTTTGGGAATCCGCAGTGGAATAAAAATCATAAAAAGCGTATGTGTTACACATACGCTTTTTTCATTCAGTAATGGATTTATTTTTTCGCCGTATTGCCGCTTGGCAAATATGTGCTTTGAATATATCTCTATGAAAAGTGCCGGGCATAAAATACTTATGTCATTTATATAAATTTTTCGGCATCCAGCTTTCGAATGGATTGTGCAGGGTTTTCCGCTGCTATGGCATTTTCCGGTACATCACGGGTTACGACGCTTCCGGCTCCTACAATTGCGTTTTCTCCTATGGTTACTCCAGACAATATAATGGAATTTGCGCCGATCCACGCGTTCTTTTTAATATGAACATTTTTTACTGTCAGCACAGGACGGTCATAGAAATTATGATTATTGGTGACAATAGAACCCTCTATGGCAATTTGTACGTCATCGTCAATATAAATATTGCCTGCGGACATACATTTCAAATAAGGCTTAATTGCAACACGGCTTCCAATATACAAATTTTCAGCAATAATCATATAAAGCGGCGCAGTAATATTGTAGGATTCCCCCCAGCCTTCCTGTAAATAATTTGTCTAAAAGAAAGTTGTATTTTTCAGAAAAAGCAATATATGATTTATTTTAAATAAAATTTAGGCGGTTCTGCGTATTTCTTGTTCTCTCTGTTTGTTCGGAATGCGCAAATCTATTCTGATTTCTTCCATATTGCTTCAACTTCTTTGATATAATTGGCTTCATTATAGTTTCTGTGTGTTACTTCGTCAAATATCATTTATACAAACGGTTATTTTGAAAAATGCTCTGTGTGCATAGGAACAATGAATTGCTGTGGAACGTTTTTATTTCCATTTATCATATTCCCATATAAAACATTTGACTTTTTATTTTTCATATGATATATTACAACTGTATTAATTTAAATAGTACAGTTATTACAGATAGGAGGGAGTTTATGTTCACATTGGATTATCAAAGCAGGCTGCCAATTTATGAGCAGTTATATAAATCTATCATTAAAATGGCATCGCTGGGCGTAATGGAGCCAAATGAAAAACTTCCTTCCGTACGGGCATTGGGGCAGCAGTTAGGAGTAAATCCCAATACGGTACAAAAAGCCTATCAAATGCTGGAAAGAGATCAAATTATCTATTCTATACCGGGAAAAGGCTCCTTCATTTCACCGGATTTATCCAGTGTAGATGTGAAAAAATCAGAGGCATTGGAAAAAGTTGCGCTGGCGGTAAAAGAAGCGATTGACCACGGCGTAGACAAACATGAGCTGATGCAATATATTGAACAGTTATTGAGTATAGAAAGCGCAGGTGAAGAGACATGATTCAGGTGGAACGTCTTACAAAAAAATTTCAGTCTCATATCGCATTAAACCAAATTTCCGTTTCTGTACAGGCAGGTTCTGTGTTTGGTCTGGTTGGTTCCAATGGAGCCGGTAAATCTACCTTGCTCAGGACAATTGCCGGCATTTACAAGCCGGACAGCGGTTCTGTTTCCATTGATGGAGCACCTATTTTTGAGCATCCTGATGTAAAAAATGATATTTTCTTTATTTCAGATTTTCCATATTTTATTCCTCAGAGCAACATGAGAGAAATGTCAAAGTTTTATAAAAAACTATATGCCAACTGGAGCAATGAGAGGTACTGTGAACTGTGTTCTCTGTTTCCTATTGATGAAAAGATGAAAATTTCCAGTATGTCTAAAGGTATGCAAAGGCAGGTAGCGTTAATTTGCGCTTTATCCACTCAACCAAAAGTATTGTTAATGGATGAAATTTTTGACGGACTTGACCCTGTTATGCGCCAATTGCTGAAAAAGTTATTGGCAAGAGAAGTGGCCGAACGGAATATAACGGTTATGATTGCTTCCCATAATTTACGTGAATTGGAAGATGTATGCGACCATGTGGGGCTTCTTCACCAAGGAGGCGTTGTATTTGAACAGGAATTAGATCATTTAAAACTGAATCTTCATAAGCTGCAAGCAGTATTTAAACCTATGATTGCAGCAGATGAATTGGCAGATTTTGATATACTGAAATTTGAAGTAAAGGGTTCATTGGTAAATATGGTCATACGCGGCGACAAAGGGGCTATTTCCAGACGAATAGAGGCGCTTAAGCCGATTTATTATGAAATGCTGCCTTTGACGCTGGAAGAAATATTTATTAGTGAAATGGAGGTATCCGGTTATGACATTGACAAAATCATATCATAATGGTTTTCGGCAATGGTGGTCTATCTATACATGGTCTTTAAAAAAGCAAAGCAGTATTGGCATTATTTATTTGATTTTGTTATGTCTTGCGCTGCCTTTTCTCTTAGGTCTTATTTTGTTTTATTATATTAAAAATAATCAGCATGTGCTTACAGATATCAATGTAGTAAATGGATTAGATGCATTATTTGTGTTTTTTGTCATACCGGGTACGTTGATATTTGTTTTTATTACCGCGATTTTGTTATTTCGGTTTATGCATAACAAACGCAGTACAGATTTTTATCATACGCTGCCTGTTTCGCGCACCGCAATGTTTTATGGAAGATTTTTAGCCGGATTTACCATTTTAGCTGTTCCATTGATTATTTGCTGCTGTATTACCGCAATTGTATTGGTTTGTGTTCAAGGCAGCACAAATATATTGGTCATGCCGTACGGCACGCTGTTTTTGTATATGCTGTATTTGCTCCTTATGATTCTGGTTACTTATACATTTACTGTTTTTATGGCAGTGTGCAGCGGAACCACATTTAATTCCATTATTTCCGCTATTGCAATTAATGTTGCGTATCCTCTTTTTATGTACTTGTTAGTCATAACAGTAGAGCTTTTACTTCCTGGTTTTACCATGGAAGGGTTCACCACTATTTTAACGGCAGGCTCCCCATATATAGCGTCATTTGTTCCTGTGTTTTTTGTTGGCAACAGCAGGCAGGGAATGACAATGAATGCGGATATGATAGCGTTTTTTGTATGGTGGGCTTTGATTACTGTGGTTATGATTGCTGCTGGATGGCTGCTATACCGTGCAAGAAAAAGTGAAAGTGCGGAAGGGAGAAAAGCGTATCCGGTACCGCAGATTATTATTCGTACAGTTGTATCAGGCGCTGTTGGTATTGGCATAGGATATATTCTGTTCGGTACCATCGGAGGTACGGTTAGTTTCTTTGCCGGTGTTGTAGTCGGCGCCGCAATTGCGCATATTATCATTGAAGTGTTATATGCAAGAGGATTCCGTACTTTATTGAAATCGTTGCCTTATTTAGGGGGATTTTTAGTATTGTTCGGCATTTATTATGCCATATTGGCCACAGGCTGTTTTGGATACGATACAAAGGTACCGCTTGCCAATCAGGTAGAGAGTGTAGATGTGGAATTGGATAATACCGTAAAAAATGAAATATTAGATCAAAACGGCAATATCATCGGAAGCACCACACCTGTGCACTTACAGGACAGAAGTTCCATTGAAGCTGTTATCAGCTGGCATCAGGCTACGGTAGATCAAAATCGTGAAAATCATTATCCATATGAACTGTCCGGCCATAACTTTGACGGCAAAGTAACATATCATTTAAAAGACGGTAGTACCTTGACCCGAACGGTAGAATATTTCTATGAAATGGATGAGGGAGAGACAAACAGCATACCTTCCAATCAACAAATACAAAAAATTTTGTTGGAAGCGCAGGAGGAATATATTCAAAAAGCAAATTTTGTTTTTTATATGGAACCTCAGGCGTTAAGTTCCATACAGGTCACAAAAGAAAGTACAAATGTAAGCAACTATATTACCGAGGCAGGACAGAAAGAAACATTGATGCAAATGCTGCAGCAGGATATAAAGCGGCAGGCAAGCAGCACGTTAAGCACTGATGCTTCCGCCAATGAGTCTATTCTTTCGGAAAATACCGCTGCTGACACAGAAGAAAATATGATTTTGTTATCTATTAGTACAGTATCTTTTGTTCCTTCACCAAATAGTACTTTCAAGGAATTCATTCCCTATTACAATGGAGAAATTAGACTATCCCAGCCGAATTATTCGTGTACGATTTATGAATCACAATTCCCGAATACTTATCAATATTTGTTGGATAACGGTTTTATAGCATAAAATTTTAAAAAATGCATTCTATTAACATAGAGTGCATTTTTTATTTTTACAAAAAGAATCGCATAATTTTACATACGTATGTCAATGATATGGATAATAAACGAAACATACATAAAGGAATACTTTGTGTAACGGAGGAATTATAGATGGCAAAAAAAATACTACCATATATGGCAAGTTTTCTTGCAGTCTTGTTTATCATTCCGTTTTTATCTACGCAGGTTGCCGGAGAAGAAGTAACTTTTGAAACCAATTCAAAAGCATTGTATATGGTAGATTTAAACACGCAGGAAGTGGTGTATGAAAAAAATGCCCAGCTGCAATTAGAACCGGCTTCCTGTACCAAAATAATGACGTATATTATTGCGGTGGAAACCATTTCTGATTTAGAGAATACGAAAATAACAGCAGGCAGTCATGTATCCGCTATGCTTGAGGGAACAGACAGTTCGTTATCCGGCATTCGGCAGGGAGAACAGTTGACCGCATTGCAGCTTTTAAATTGCATGATGATACCTTCAGGAAATGACGCGGCACTTGTTTTGGCGGAATATATAGGTAATGGAGATGTAAACAAATTTGTGGATAAAATGAATGAAAAGGCAGCAGAATTGGGTTGCACCAATACACATTTTGCCAATCCTCACGGTTTGCATGACGACAACCATTATACTACGGCACAGGATCTTTATAAGATTACAAAGTACGCGATGACACTGCCGTATTTTATGGATATTGTAACGAAAACGGAATATACATTACCGCCTACCAATTTATATACTGGGGAACGCACCATCTATTCAACCAATAAAATGATGGATAAAAATGAACCTGTATATTACGAGCCGTATATTCAGGGAATTAAAACAGGATTCCATGATGAAGCGGGATACTGTTTGGTCACTACCGCTCAACAAGATGAGCAGAGGTATATGATTATAGCTTTGGGCGCCCCAATAGGTGATGTTCATGGTGAAATGCTGGATACAAAAAATTTATATGATTGGGCGTTTCAAGGATTTCAGGAAAGCAGTCCTGTGTTAGCGCACAATGTGTATCCGGAGATAAAACGAGAACAAATATGGGATAAAATCAATACGGTGATTTCTTCCCCTTGGTTTGTTGCTATATGCAGTATGGTAGTTGTAATCGTGATATTGCTGTTGTCAGATTATGTGCAAAAGTATAGATGTAAGAAAAAGAAACAAAAATAAAAAATCAAATATAAAGGAGGCGTATCGGTGTTTAAACATTATAAAAGACTGATGCATCCTGTACGGACAGAACGACCCAATGCACAATATGCCCTTTTGCTTCAAGAGCAGTTGGGCGGCGCAAACGGAGAATTAAAGGCTGCCATGCAGTATATGGCACAAAGCTTTTTATATAAACAGCAAGAAATAAAAGATATGCTGATGGAAATTGCCGCGGAGGAATTCAATCATATGGAAATGATAGGCGTTACCATTCAAATGTTAAAAGGCGATTATAAGGAACACCCTCAGCATTCCTCCATACCGTCTCCTTTTGGATTTGTAAATATGTCAGGATATCCGTTTTGCGCTGATTATATTACAATTACCGGAGATTTTGTTACAGATTTGCTTTCTGATATTGCAGATGAACAACGTTCCAAAATCATATATGAATCTTTATATTTGCAAATACAAGACAAATATGTACGGAAAACAATAGAGTATTTGCTGCACAGAGAAAAATCTCATAAACTTACGTTTTTAGCGGCTTTAAAACAGTATGCTCATGAGGAAAGTCAATTGGAATTTGGCGCAGCGAATGATGAACGGCTGTATTTTAATTTTCAGTCTCCTCCTAAGAATCAAACCATAAAAAATCATATGGCTCCTCCACCCGGATTTTATCCTCCCAGTGAATATCACTAAATATACAATTATTGTGAAATTTAAACACTAAATATTTTATTGGTATATACTGATTTTATGATTAATAGCTATATTTTGTATCTGTTTTTCACACAGATGTCTAGAATAAGTTTAAAATGAATACAAAACATATTCGGGAGGAAGGGTTTATGAAAATAAAAAGTTATTCTATCAGAATTGAAGAAGACCTCTTACACAAGTTACATTATATGGCTGCATATGATGGGAGATCTGCCAATAGTCAAGTTTTGTATTATATCAAACAAGCTGTAGCCGCATTTGAAAAGAAAAATGGTCCTATTGAAATAGAAAATAAATAGTTTTTATGAAAAAAGCGATTGAAACAATCAATCGCTTTGCTTTCTTTTTATTTGCCGCTGTTTTTTTGTAATAACTCTGCTTTAATATCCCAAAGCTTTTGGGATAAATCAACATAATATTTATGAGGATGGTCAAAACGTAATACTTCAGGCCAAAGTGTGTCCACCTGTTCTTTGCAATATGTCTGAATTTCCTGTAAAGATTTAGGAGTGGTTATATTTTTTCCGTGTTTAAATATTTGCTTACGCAAAGGTACCGCGCGGAAACCCTCTACTGTTTTGTGTTTCCAAGTATTTACAGGGTCAAAGATAGTATAAGGCTTCGTATCGTCAATGACTTCGTCAAATAAAGTAACAACGTCTGCAATGGCTTTACCGCTGGTTTTATCATATAGCCGCCATAGATTTTTAAAGCAAGGCGTTGTAATCTTTGCGGTATTTTCACTGATTTTAATTTTAGGAATGATATTGCCGTGTTCATCCTCAACACCGGCTAATTTGTAAACGCCGCCGAATACAGGTTCTGAAGATGAGGTGATCATTCTTTCGCCTACGCCAAAGCTGTCAACGCATGCTCCTTCCATCAAAATATCTCGAATGGTAAACTCATCAAGGGAATTGGAGGCGCATATACTGCAGTCTTGGTATCCAGCATCATCTAACATTTTGCGTGCGTGACGTGTTAAATAGGTAATATCTCCGCTGTCAATGCGAATTCCCGCTGGGCGGTATCCTCTTGGCAGCAGTTCTTCGTTGAATACGCGAATTGCGTTTGGAATGCCTGACTTCAGTACATTATAGGTATCTACCAACAGTGTGCACTGTGCTGGATACGCTCTGGCATATGCGCGGAATGCTTCCAATTCGTTATCAAACATCTGCACCCAACTGTGCGCCATAGTGCCCATTGGGGGAATATCAAATTTTCTGGCACACAGCGTACTGGCGGTGCCGCAGCAGCCGCCGATATATGCTGCGCGTGCGCCATATATTGCTCCGTCAAATCCTTGCGCGCGTCTGGCGCCGAATTCCATTACAGGTCTGCCTTGGGCTGCACGTACAATGCGGTTTGCTTTGGTTGCAATCAGACTTTGGTGGTTAATAGTTAATAAAATCATAGTTTCAATGAACTGTGCTTCAATTGCCGGTCCTCTAACCGTTACAATCGGTTCCATGGGGAAAATAGGGGTACCTTCAGGAACTGCCCATACATCGCAAGAGAATTGAAAGGTACGTAAATATTCTAAAAAATCAGCAGAAAACAATTGTGTGGACGCTAAATAATCAATATCCTCTTGGCTAAAATGCAGGTTATCAAAATATTCTATTAATTGTTGTACCCCCGCCATAATTGCAAAACCGCCATCATTTGGTACATGGCGAAAAAACATATCAAAATAAGCAATTCGGTCGCGATAACCGTTTGTAAAATAACCGTTTGCCATTGTAATTTCATAGAAATCCATTAACATGGTTAAATTTGTTCTTAAACCACTATAATTATTCATCATCTATCATCTCCAATAGTAGTATAGGAAATTTATTCTGTATTACGCCTGTTATATCAAATATAAATGTTCAGCATATTATATCAAGAAAGAGACAAAATAACAAATATTATTTTTACAAAAGTAGATTTGTGGCATTTTGTTTTTTATTGCAGAAAAACAAAATATAGAGTATAATACAATTATAATTGGTAAAAATGTTCATTTCAAACGTCCGGATACCGGCGTTTGCTTTATGTTGTATTGGTATACTTTAGTTTTGCAGCTGATATGGGAGATGAATTTATGAGATTACGCAAGCAAGCCCTAGGCGACCGCAATTTAATTGGAGCCCGTGTTGAGTTGGCAAGAAAAAACCAAGGTATGAAACAAAAAGACTTGCTGGCGCAGCTTCAGGTAAATGGAGTGGATATGAATGCCTCCGGTTTATCTAAGTTAGAAGGGCAAATTCGCTTTGTTACAGATTTTGAATTAGTAGCACTGGCAGATATTTTAGATGTTTCGGTTGATTGGTTGCTGGGACGCACACAGCAAGAATAAAAAGAAAACTCCGTTTGTAGAAGCATACGGAGTTTTTTCATATATCAACCAAAAACCGCAGGCACGTTTGTGCGCTGCGGTTTTTAGCAGAAAAATGAATGTATGTAATGTATCTCGTAAGCAAATTAAAAAGAAGAAAACCTTTTGCCGAACTCTTGACAAGCAATAATGCCGTCAGCATCAGGCGTTAATTGAATGGTAAGACCTGTTTCAAACAATTGGGCACCGTTATTTTTTATACGGTCACACCAGTCTTCCATCCACTGGCAGGTTCCCCAGTCATAGGAACCAAACAGAGCAATTTTTTTGTCTTGCAGTGAGTTTTCTGCTTGCTCAAAGAAAGGTTCAAATTCACTTTCTTCCAATACTTCGTCGCCCATAGAAGGACAGCCGAAAGCAATTTTAGAATATGTATTTACTTGCTCGGGGGAACATTGGTCTACCGGCATAACATCTGCATGACCGCCCGCTGCGGCAATGCCTTCTGCAATTGCGTTTGCCATGCTCTCTGTATTTCCTGTTCCGCTCCAATAAATAATTGCGATATTTTCCATAAGTTACACGCTCCTGTTTTGAATCATAGAATTTGCACATAAACAATGCAATAAATTTCCATTTGTATTTTTTAATGCTTGGGTCAATTGCTGCTTGCAGATTTTGTATTGTGCAAACAAACGGCGACTATAGGTTTCGTCTCCGTATACTTTCCAACAGCCGCTGTATTTGTAATTACAGCCGTTATTTGCAATAAAGCCCACAACATCTTCCAGAGGATAACCCAGAAAAATGCCGATTTCGTGTGGGAAACCTTTTTCAGTTTGAATGCGCTGTGCTAAATAGGACAGAATTTCATCAAAATAGTTTTGTATATTATTTTTTTGGTATACGGGGTATCCGTAAGATAATAAAAACGCACGTTTTTGCGGGTCGCATAGTGTTTTGATTAATTCTGTTTTTTGATAAACCAGCAAAAGTTGTTTGTAATTGCATTGACACACAGGATGAAAATAAATATCTTGTTGGTTTAAGTGTTCATTATAGTTTTGGACTATTTTCTCGAATGTTTCAAAACGTGGTAATGAAACTAAATTTGCCGGTTTTATCCCCATTAGTGCAGGCGCTGTGTGAGAGGCCAGAAGGGTGTCTAATTTTTGTTGTATCATTTTACCAAAATAACCTCCATGCCTTTCTTTACCTATTAAAATAATAGGAGTTAGTTAGTGCTAACTTAAAAGTAAAAATAAAAGAAAATCGTCATTATTTTATTTCACCAAGTTAGCCTAAGCTAACTTTTTCTATATCTTATCATAGCGAATTTAGATTGTCAATACAAAAAATAAAAAATTTTCTTCCAACATCTGCATCATCATGCTGGAAGAAAATTTTTTAACTGTCTACATTCTCTTTAATGCGATCAAATGTTTCTTGACTGATAATGTGTTCAATACGACAGGCATCCCGTGCGGCAAGTTCTTCAGAAATGTTTAATGTTTTTTGCAAAAACTTCGTAATATATAAGTGACGCTCATAAACTTGATTGGCTTTTTCGCTGCCTTTTTCCGTCAAAACAATATTTCCGCTGCTTTCTACTACGATATAACCCTCGTTTTTCAAAATGCTCATAGCACGGCTGACGCTTGGTTTTGTAAATCCTAATTCGTTGGCTATGTCAATAGAACGCACATAGCCTTGTTTTTGGCGCAACATCAGTATGGTTTCCAAATAATTTTCTCCAGATTCATACATGGTGTTTTTACCTCCTGATTTATGATCAAATACGAAACTTCTTATTTTAATACTGTACCATGATTTTAAACAAAATTCAAGCGTTAATCTTTGTGGAGTATTGACAACTATGTGAAGCAATGTTACACTAAAAGAACAAAATAGTTAACATATGCTAACTATTTTGTTTTTTAATACATTTCGTGAAGGGATTACCAAGAATGAAAACACTCAAGCAAGTGAAAGTCGGAAAAACTGCAAAAGTGATTAAAATAAATGGTCAAGGTGCAACAAGACGCAGAATTATGGATATGGGAATTACAAATGGTGCAGAAATTTTTGTCAGACGCAGCGCGCCGTTTGGTGATCCCATTCAAGTAACAGTACGCGGCTATGAACTTACATTAAGAAAAGAAGATGCCGACATGATAGAGGTTGAATAGAAATGAATTTTAGAATTGTCCATATGGATACATACAGACAATCTCCCCATTTCAATTAACTGATAAACGCAGCAGTAAGCATCAGGAGGAGATTATGGCACAGAACAAAAACATACGAATTGCTTTGGCAGGCAATCCTAATAGTGGTAAAACCACTATGTTTAATTATTTAACAGGCAGTAACCAATATGTTGGCAACTGGCCCGGGGTTACCGTTGAGAAGAAAGAAGGCAAAGTGAAAGGATACAAAGAAGCACATGTAGTAGATTTGCCGGGTATTTATTCTTTGTCTCCTTATACGTTAGAAGAAGTGGTGACCCGCAATTACCTATTAGATGAATATCCGGATGTTGTGATTAATATCATAGACGCTTCTAATTTAGAGCGCAACCTATATTTAACCACACAAATTATGGAAGTCGGCGTTCCAGTTGTGGTTGCGCTGAACATGATGGATATTGTACAAAAACGCGGAGATTCCATTGATATCAATGCGCTTTCAGAAGCATTAGGCTGTCCGGTGCTGGAAACAGCCGCCGTAAAAGGGCAGGGCTGTAAAGAAATTGTGGAAAAAGCAATGGAATTGGCGCAGAAAAATAAAACGCAGAATAAACAAAAACATAAGTTTTCACAGCCTTTAGAAAATATATTGGGTAAAATTGAAGCCATTTTACTTGAAGAAGGCGTTACGGAATACACCAGATGGTATGCAGTCAAATGCTTTGAGCTGGATGAAAAGGCAATGGATAAAATACAACTGTCCCAGCAACAGCGTACACGTATTGAAAATCTGGTGAAAAATTATGAAACAGCGCATCATGACGACCGTGAAAGCATTATTGCAAATGCCAGATATGAATATATAGAAACTGTGATTCAAAAATGTTACGTGCGCAAAGTAACCGGTATGACGGTTTCGGATAAAATTGATCGCATTATTACCAACCGTTGGCTTGCACTTCCCATTTTTGCGGGAATTATGTTTTTGGTGTATTTTATTTCCGTTTCATGGCTTGGAACCATAGCGACCGATTGGACCAATGATGTGCTGATTGGTGAGATTGTACAGGGGAATGTCAGCAGTTGGCTGGAAATGGCAAATGCCGCGCCGTGGCTGCAAGGACTGCTGGTAGATGGTATTATCGGCGGCGTAGGAGCAGTAATCGGATTTATACCCCAAATATGTTTGTTATTTTTCTTGTTGTCTATATTGGAAGACTGCGGCTATATGGCAAGGGTAGCATTTATCTTAGATCGATTGTTTAGAAAAATCGGTTTATCCGGTAAGTCGTTTATTCCGCTAATGGTTTCTACCGGTTGTGGTGTACCCGGCATTATGGCTTCCAGGACCATTGAAAGTGAACGTGACCGCAAAATGACCATTATGGTTACTACGTTTATTCCGTGCAGTGCAAAACTGCCTATTATTGCTATGATCGGCGGCTCTTTGTTTGGAGGTTCACCATGGATCGCTCCAAGTATTTACTTTTTAGGTATTGCTATGGTGGTAATCTGCGGTTTAATATTAAAACATACCAATTTATTTATAGGGGATTCTGCTCCGTTTGTTATGGAGCTTCCGAATTATCATCTGCCGCGCCCCAAAGGCGTACTTTTAAACGTATGGGATAAGGCAAAATCTTTTTTGAAAAAAGCAGGTACCGTTATTTTTGTATCTTCAGTTTTATTATGGTTTTTATCCAATTTCAGCTGGCAGATGCAAATGGTGGATACTCAGGAAAGTATGCTGGCGGCAATCGGCGGTTTTATCGCTCCTATTTTCGCGCCCCTCGGTTTTAACAGCTGGGAAGCAACGGTTGCTACTTTAACCGGTTTTATTGCAAAAGAAAACGTTGTGGCTACATTTGGCATTTTGCTGGGTGTGGGTGAATCTGCCTTAGATGATCCTGCAACATTATTGGGTTTAGGAGCTGTTTTTTCTACGGTAAGTGCATACGCTTTTTTGGCATTTAACATGATTTGCGCGCCGTGCTTAGCGGCGATAGGCGCCATAAAAAAAGAGATGGGTTCATGGAAATGGATGTTGTTTACCATTACATTTCAAACTGTAACGGCATATTTGCTTGCATTGCTCATATTCCAAGTAGGCAGCGCTATTTTTTTGCAGGGCAGCATTGTAAATGCGGTTATTTCGATATGCATTGTAGCAGCCATTATAACAGGTATTTTAGTATATTCCAAAATTCGCAGAAAAAAACACTATGCGGCGTCACGTGCAGAGTAATTTGACGCTTAATTAGATAATAGGAGAAAAGCTTATGATTAATTGGATTATAGGTGGAATTATCATTGCTGCTGTTTTGGCAGTTATTATTACTGGAATTATAAAAGCAAAAAAAAATGGAGGAGTGGGTTGTGGCTGTGGATGCAGCGGATGTTCAAAATCCAAGCAATGCCATTCTTCTCAAAAAGAAAAAAGTTAATAAACTTCACAATTACTAGATAAAAGCTGATACAAGAGTAAAATTACTCTTGTATCAGCTTTTTTATTATGGTTTTATTTATTCGGCTGGAATGATATAATCAATACAAATAGGATATATAATGTGTTAAATTTCAGTATTGTATATGAAAATTTGGGAGGAGACTATGTCGAGGATAGACAGTGAAAGGAAAAATATATGTGGAGAAAATATTAAAAGATATAGAGAAGAGAAAGGTATGTCATTAGAACAATGCTGCGTAGAATTACAAAAAGCAGGATTGTCGTTAAGCTCCAAAGAATTGAACCAAATAGAGCAGGAAAAAAGGATAGTACTGGATCAAGAAATTATCTGTTTTTGTAAAGTATTATCTATTACAATAGAGCAATTATTTGAAAACGTATCTCTATGAAATGAAGTAAACACAAAAACGAACCATAAAACGGTATGGTTCGTTTTTCTTATCTATCATATTTTAGTGAAATCCTTGACCCCCAAATACAGAAAAGAGAAGTTTCACTTGTCCCTTTAGACCTCTGTGTTCAGGAAGTGCCAACTTAGGGTCATTGGCTAGTATGTATCGGGCAGCAGACTGTGCTTCTTTTAAAACTTCCATATCTTCTGCCATGTTGGCAATTTTTAGGTCCGGCAAACCATGCTGTTTTTCACCGAAAAAGTCGCCTGGTCCTCGCAAACGTAAGTCTTCGTCTGCAATACGAAACCCGTCTGACGTACTGCACAAAATTTTTAAGCGTGCTATGGCTTCCTCATTTTGAGCGTCGGAAACCAGAATACATGTGGATTTCATATTGCCGCGCCCTACGCGTCCCCGCAGCTGATGTAATTGAGATAATCCGTATCTTTCTGCATTTTCAATTAATATGATAACCGCGTTAGGAACGTCTACGCCAACTTCAACGACTGTGGTGGATACTAAAACATCAATTTCTCCGTTGGCAAATGCAGTCATAACAGCGTCTTTTTCTTTTGGTTTCATTTTGCCATGGAGTGTACCAATGACTTTGTCCGGAAATGTCTCTGTTTGTAAAGCAGCTGCATATTGTTCTACACTGGCCATATCATTGGTACTTTCTTCTACTAAAGGGCAGATAATATACGCTTGTTTTCCTTCATCCAAATGAGTACGAATATATTGCAGTGCCCGTGGGCGCTTACGGCTGCTGATTGCATATGTTTCTATTTTCTGGCGTCCGGGAGGAAGCTCATCTAAAATAGAAATATCCAAATCACCGTAAATGATAAGCGCCAGTGTTCTGGGAATAGGGGTAGCGGACATAACCAGCATATGCGGATGATTGCCCTTTTCAGCCAGTAAGCTTCTTTGGGCAACGCCAAAACGATGTTGCTCGTCTGTAATGACAAGTCCAAGATTCTGAAATGCCACAGCATCGCTGATTAAAGCATGGGTACCTATTACCAGCTGTATTGAGCCGTTCTGAAGCTGTTCAATTAGTTTTCTCTTTTTGGCAGGTGTGACAGAGCCTGTTAATAAACCAATGGAAATACCTGTGTTTTTTAGCATATTAGAAATAGAGGTATAATGCTGCTGTGCTAAAATTTCTGTAGGAGCCATCAGTGCTGCCTGTACGCCGTTTTTGATGACGGAATAGCACAATGCCGCAGCCACAGCCGTTTTTCCGGAACCGACATCACCTTGAACCAAACGACTCATGGGACTTCGGTTTTGTGTGCTGGTCATGTCTCCCATTGCTTCTGCTATCGCGCGTTTTTGCGCGTTGGTAGGATGAAAGGGAAGCAGATGAAAAAATTCTTTGCTGTAGTCGATAAATGGAGGCAGAGAAGTGTCTTGCTTTTTGCGGTATTTTAATTGGAGAAGTCCTAACTGCAATGTGAACAGTTCTTCAAATACAAGTCTTTTTTTCGCAATTTCCATAGACTCCATACGATCGGGAAAATGGATTTGTTCCAATGCGTATCCCAATTCGCAAAGCTGATATTGCATACGAATGTCATGGGGAAGCGGATCTTTTATTTGGTCAGGTAATAACGCCAATGCATTCTTTACAGCATTGCTGATCATTCGGGAAGATAAACCTTCCGTTTGGCGATAAACAGGGCATATGGACGGCGCGGAAGCAATGGGATAAAATTCCGGTACGCTCATTTCTTTTCGCAGCAAGGTGCCGGTGACTTTACCGTAAAATATGTATTCTTTTCCTTCTGACAGGGCATTGAGAATATAAGGATTGTTAAAAAAAGTAAGATGTAAATCGCGCATGCCGTCTGTTACAGATGTTTTGTACAAAGTCATGCCTTTTCGGATGCGTGTTTCCACAGGTTGATGCAAAACAACAGCACGGATGGCGCAAGGCGTTCCGAAAGGTGCTTGTTCAATGGTAAACGGTTGGCTCCAGTCTTCATATGAGCGGGGATAATAACGCAGTAAAGCGCCAACGCTGAACACGCCAAGCTTATGAAACAGCTTAGCGCGTTTTTCGCCGACGCCTTTTAACGTTTGAATATCTTGTTCAAATAAAGAAGCCATATTTATTCAATCGAGAGAATGAAGTAATAAATAGGCTGACCGCCGCTTACCAAAGTTACTTCAATCTCATGTCCTACTTTTGATTTGATACGTTGGAATGCCTCTTCCGCTTCTGCCTCAGATACATTATCGCCATAAATAATGGTAATGAAAGAAGTTCCTTTTTTTGCCATGGAACGTGCCAAGCGAGTAACTGCATGCACAGGATTTTTGTCAATAATTTCAAGTTTACCGTTTTCCAAACCTAAAATATCGCCTTCCTTCATTTTATGACCGCCAAACTCAGAATCGCGGGCGGCAAATGTGATTAATCCGGTATTTACAACATTTGCTGCGTTCATCATAATATTTGCACTGATTTCAGGTGTGCTTTCCCCTTCATATGCAAGCATAGCGGATAGTCCCTGGGGGATGGTGCGGGTAGGAAGTACAATTACTTTTCTGTCCGTAACCAAAGGAATGGTTTGTTCTGCCGCCAAAATAATATTTTTATTGTTAGGCAGTACATAAACCGTTTTGGCAGGGGTGGCAAGTACAGCTTCCACAATATCTTCTGTACTTGGATTCATAGTTTGACCTCCGCTGACCACGTGAGTACAGCCAAGGTCACTGAACAGTGTTTTTAATCCTTCACCTGCGGCAACAGCTACAAAACCAATCTCTTCTGTTGGTTCAACTGGTTCCAAGGCTGGAGATTTTTCTGTTTGTGCAGTTTTTGCTCTCACTGCTTCTTCAGCGGCAATGCGATGCTGTTCTTTCATATTTTCTATTTTAATGGTAAGCAATTGTCCGTAAGTAAGCGCTTCCTGCAAAGCGTGACCGGGATTTTCCGTATGCAGATGAACTTTGATAATTTCGTCGTCATCCACTACTACTACACAGTCCCCAATGCTTTCTAAATAGGCTCGCAATTCAAATGGAGGTTTTACACAAGCTTTTTCTCTGCCAATGATAAATTCCGTACAGTAAGTGAAGGTAATATCCTGGTCAAACTCTGCCGCGGCATTGCGGAAGAAGTCATCCTCAAATGGTTGGTTGACATTCACGGGCATTTCATCGGCAATTAAAACGTTATCTTTGAAAACGGACAGCATTCCATCTAAAATCAAGCATAATCCTTTACCGCCGGCATCCACAACACCTGCTTTTTTCAAAACAGGGAGCAATTCAGGTGTTGTTTCCAGCGCTTCCGCAGCGCCTTTGCAAACAGCAGACCATACATATACAGCATCATCTTCGATAGCTGCTGCAGTTTTTCCCTTTTCACAAGCAACTCGGGATACAGTTAAAATGGTTCCTTCCGTCGGCTTCATAACAGCTTTATAAGCATCTTCTACACCAAGGCTCAGTGCGTTTGCAAGGTCTACACCTGAAATGAATTCTTTCCCTTCAATGCCTTTTGCAAAACCGCGGAACAAAAGGGAAAGAATGACACCGGAATTACCGCGTGCGCCTCTCAATAAAGCGGAAGCGGCAATTTTTGCGATGTCACCCGCATGGGTACTTTCGGTTTTGATCAATTCATTTGCGGCAGCAGACATTGTCATAGACATATTGGTACCTGTATCGCCGTCCGGAACAGGGAAAATATTTAAATCATTTACCATGTTTTTATGCTTAGAGATATTATTTGCACCTGAAATAAATGCATTTTTCAGGGTTAGTCCGTTTATCATTCTGTGCACTCCCTTAACGTAAATTGCATAGCCCGCATTTTGATGAAAACTAGGACTTTGCCTGTGGATAGGTACAGTGTTATATTACCCATTGTATAATTTATAGCTATTATATCATGTTATGTTATATTGTTCAATCTAAATGATTTTTGAGAAAATGTATTGTTTTGTGCTATTCTCTTTGCATGATGCGAATACGTTCGATAGAAATGGTTTTGCCTGTTTTTTCATCAATTTCGAATACAGCGCCATCCATATGACAGATACCGCTGGCTAAATCGAACCGCACAGGCATTTTGCTTCTGAGTTTTTTGATAATCAATTCCGGTTTTACACCTAAAACAGAATGGCAGGGACCCGTCATTCCAAGGTCGGTTATAAAACCTGTTCCTTGTGGCAATATACCTTCATCTGCTGTTTGCACATGTGTATGTGTGCCGAAAACGGCAGATACAGTGCCGTCAAAGGCATAGGCAAAACCGCCTTTTTCGCCTGTGGCTTCTGCGTGGAAATCAACCAAAATGATTTTTGGAAGCGAATTTTCTTCTAAAATGCTGTCCATAACAGAAAAAGGACAATCCAGCGATTCCAAATATACAACGCCCATTAAATTGATTACTGCCACTTGATAGCGACCTTTGTCAACAATACAGATTCCTTTGCCAGGCGCGCCTTTTGGATAATTGGCAGGGCGAAGCAAACAGTCTTCGCTTTCAAACAGCTCATAGCTTTCTTTTCGGCGAAACGTATGATTTCCCGTTGTAATCACGTCAACACCACTTGCAAATAGATGTTCCGCGGAAGCAGGAGTAATCCCGTTGCCATCTGCTGAATTTTCTCCATTGGCGATTACCAAATCAATATTTTTTTCTTTTTTTAAAGATGGCAGCTGTGTTCTTAAAAATTTACAGCCAATACTTCCGACGACATCGCCAATTGCAAGTACTTTCATGCCCAACCTCCGTTTACTTTCAATCGTACATTTTATTATACCACAATATTGTGTAGAAATAAATTTAATTGGCTGATATTTGTAAAAAGTTTATGAAAAAATAAAAGCAGATATGTGTAACACATATCTGCTTTCCAATTATTTTGCGTATTCAACCGCACGGCTCTCACGAACCATATTTACTTTAATTTGACCGGGATATTCCAAATCACTTTCAATTTTACTGCAAATATCTCTTGCAAGTAAAATCATTTGATCATCGTCTACCACTTCCGGTTTTACCATAATGCGGACTTCTCTGCCGGCTTGAATTGCAAAGCAGCGTTCCACACCTTCAAAGGAAGAAGCAACTTCTTCCAGTTTTTCAAGACGTTTGATATAGCTTTCAAGGTTTTCACGGCGTGCGCCGGGTCTTGCAGCGGAAATTGCATCAGCAGCCTGCACAATGCAAGCGATGATGCTTTTCGGTTCTACGTCGCCATGATGAGATTGAATTGCATCAATCACCACTTCATGCTCTTTGTATTTTCGTGCAACTTCTATGCCGATTTCCACGTGTGAACCTTCCACCTCATGATCAAGTGCTTTTCCAATGTCATGCAATAAACCTGCACGGCGGGCAAGAGTAGGGTCAAGACCCATTTCTGAAGCCATAACACCGGACAAAAATGCTACTTCCAATGAGTGATTCAGTACATTTTGTCCGTAGCTGGTACGATATCGCATACGTCCCAATAATTTTACAAGTTCAGGATGAATACCGTTTACGCCGGCTTCAATTACTGCACGTTCTCCTTCTTGTTTGATGGTAGCGTCTACTTCTCTGCGGGCTTTTTCAATCATTTCTTCAATGCGGGTAGGATGAATACGACCGTCTGCAATCAATTTTTCCAACGCGATTCTTGCTACCTCACGGCGAACCGGCTCAAAGCTGGAAATCGTAATGGTTTCAGGGGTATCGTCAATAATCAAATCAACACCTGTCATTGTCTCAATTGCCCTGATATTACGGCCTTCACGACCAATAATACGGCCTTTCATTTCATCGTTTGGCAATTGCACAACGGAAATGGTTGCTTCCGCAACATGATCAGCCGCACAACGCTGAATGGCAATTGTAATAATTTCCCGTGCTAAATTTTCTGCCTCATCTTTTGTTTGCTGCTCAATTTCCATAATTTTGGCAGCTTTTTCATGTACAAGCTCGTTTTCTAAATTTTTCAATAAAAATTCTTTTGCTTGTTCTGTGGTGAAGCCAGAGATACGTTCCAAAATTTCAAACTGGTTTGCTTTAATACCTTCGGCTTCCAATAAGAATGCTTCTGCCTGCTGTCTCTTTTCAGCAATGGCTTCTTCTTTTTGTTCTAAACTCTCCATTTTTTTATCGAGAGATTCTTCTCTTTGTTGAATGCGTCGTTCTTGACGCTGTACTTCTTTGCGTCGTTCAGCAAGTTCTTTTTCAGATTCATCACGTAACTGATGTATTTCGTCTTTTCCTTCAAGCACAGCCTCTTTCTTTTTGGCTTCTGCTGTTTTTACAGCTTCTTCAATAATCTTTTTGGCTTCTTCTTCAGCAGAACCAATGGCAGCTTCAGCTGACTTTTTTCTATGAGAACTGCCGGCCATAAATGCAATTACGCCAACAACAGCGGCAACTACAAGACCAACAACTACGCATATAATAATTGCAATACCTACTGCATCCACTTTTCTGAGACACCTCCTTTTGTTTTGCTCGTTCTCTTAGTTTCCTTTTCATTATGTAAGTGAAAATAACAACATTTTCTAAATGAATTAATTACACTTAATAAATATTGTATTACGTTTCACACCATTGTGTCAAGAATATTTCCTGTAATTGTCAGTAAGATTTTAGGATTTCGGCGAATGACAGCCAATGGGGAAAGTACTTGACTTTTTGATTTTGAAATGCTACGATAATAAATATTAATATATTTTACATGCATGGAAAAGGACATTTTGTTTTTTAGATGTTGCAACAGAGAGCAAACGTCATGGGCTGAAAGCGTTTGCGGTAACGTAAAACAAAATTACCACCTTGGAGCAGCTGCCGAACGTTTGATAAAAAACCAAAGGTATGCCGGTTAGGTTCCGTTATCAATCTGCAAAGAGGACAAAGTGTTGCTTTGTTGAATTTGGGTGGAACCACGAGAATCGTTACTCGTCCCTTGCCAAGGGACGAGATTTTTATTTTTACAAATAAAGGAGTATTAGATATGAGCATCAAAGTAAATTTAAAAGGAGATATAAAAGAATTTGAATCCGGCATCTCCGTAGCGGAAGTTGCCAAATCTATTGGCGCAGGCCTGTATAAAGCAGCTTGTGCGGGTAAAGTAGACGGAGAGGTAGTAGATTTGCGTACGCCGCTTACAAAAGATTGTGATTTGGAAATTTTAACTTTTTCCGAAGAAGAAGGAAAAAAAGCATATTGGCATACAGCGGCTCATGTTTTGGCGCAAGCGGTCAAGCGTTTGTTCTCTGATGCAAAGCTGGCCATTGGACCTGCCATTGACAACGGATTTTATTATGACATTGATTTATCACGTCCGCTGTCACAGGAGGATTTGCCGAAAATAGAGGCAGAAATGAAAAAAATCATCAAAGAAAATTTGCCGATTGAACGTTTCGAACTTGCGCCAAACGAAGCAAAATCGCTGATGCAGGAGCAAGACCAAATTTATAAAGTAGAATTGATTGAAGAGCATGCGGACAAAGGAGAAGCCATCAGCTTTTACAAGCAAGGAGAGTTTACAGACCTCTGTGCAGGTCCTCACTTAATGACAACGGGCAACTTAAAAGCAGTAAAACTTACCAATGCAACTGCAGCGTATTGGAGAGGAGATTCCAATAACAAATCTTTACAGCGTGTATATGGTATTGCTTTTCCAAAAACAGCTGAGCTGGAAGAATATTTGGAGAAATTAGAGGAAGCGAAAAAACGCGACCATAATATTATTGGCCGTCAATTGGGCTATTTTACGACCGTAGATTATATTGGACAGGGATTGCCTATTTTGCTTCCGAACGGAGCCCGTGTTATCCAGCAGCTGTCCCGCTTTGTAGAAGATGAAGAGGAACGCCGCGGATACTTAATCACAAAAACTCCGTATCTTGCAAAAAGCGACCTTTATAAAATTTCCGGTCACTGGGATCATTATCGTGACGGTATGTTTGTATTGGGAGAAGAGGAAGAAGGCAAAGAGGCATTTGCATTGCGTCCAATGACATGTCCGTTCCAATTCCAAGTTTATTTAAACAAAAAACGCAGTTATCGTGATTTGCCGATGCGTTTAAATGAAACCTCTACCTTGTTCAGAAACGAAGCTTCCGGAGAAATGCATGGACTGATTCGTGTTCGCCAATTTACCATTTCCGAGGGTCATATTGCCTGCTTGCCTGAACAGCTGGAGCAAGAATTCGCAGGTTGTGTGGAGCTGGCAAAATATATGTTAACAACACTTGGCTTGGATGACGATATTTCCTACCGTTTTTCCAAATGGGATGAAAATAATAAAGAAAAATACATTGGTTCTCCCCAAGAGTGGGAGGAAGTACAAGGACGCATGCGCCAAATTTTGGACGATTTGAACATTGATTATAAAGAAGCGTCCGGAGAAGCTGCTTTTTACGGTCCTAAATTAGACATCCAAATTAAAAATGTACACGGGAAAGAGGATACTTTGATTACCATACAAATTGACTTCCAGTTAGCAGAACGTTTTGGTATGACTTATGTAGATGCGGAAGGTCAAACAAAATATCCTTATGTTATTCACAGAACGTCAATTGGATGTTATGAACGTACGTTGGCTTTGCTTTTAGAAAAGTATGCGGGAGCATTGCCAACATGGCTGATGCCGGAACAAGTTCGTGTATTGCCAATCAGCGACCGTTTGATTGACGATGCAAAAAAAGTGGAAGAACAATTGAGCAGAGCCGGCATACGTGTATCCTGCGACGCAAGAAGCGAAAAAGTAGGATATAAAATTCGTGAGGCACAGTTGGAAAAAATTCCGTATATGCTTGTCATTGGCGATAAAGAGGTAGAGGAAGGTACAGTTTCTGTACGCAGCCGTAAAGAGGGAGATTTAGGCAGCATGCCTGTTGAAAGCTTCCTATCCAAAATACTTCAAGAGATTGCAACAAAAGCAAAATAATAAAAAACCGGATGAACTTTTTCATCCGGTTTTTTGCAATGGAGGTTATATATGCATCCTGTGGTAAAAGTACTCTGGATGGCAGGAGTAGGAATCATACTGGCAAGTATATTTGTTTCAACCGTATTTCATATTTATTCTGATTGGTATATTTCTCTTGTACTGATTGCAGCTGCTTTGCCCATAATAGCGGCTAGTATCATAGATTCTTATGTAAGACAGCTTAAGAATTTTAAATTAAAAATCGTTGTTTGTGCTGTTATGCTGGTATTATTAATAGTTAGAACTGTTTTAAAGATTTTTATGTAATTTTGATAAAGGATTATGTAAATAAAAACAGATTATGTAAACTATATAGATGTGTTTTTTTCAACATAAAAATGTAGTGATGTTAAAATACCATGTTGAAAACTTAAAAAAATAAGACATTACCTACGTTTTATAGTGGAAAACTATGTGGAAAAAGTTGAAAGTTTTTTGTGGAAACCTTTTTTATCTCAGTTACGACATAATTATGTAAAGACATGTTTTGTATATTCGATAAAAATCTTGCAAATTTTTTATCAATCAAATTTATTTTTGTTCATAGAACATTTTTCTCCCTTTATCTTTTCAGCGAGTTCCCAAGGATGGATGAAATTAGGCTATCACATAGGATAATGTATAAAGAAATATACATATAAAAGTAGTCTGGGAAAAGTGATTGCGGAACAAGGAAAGAAGAATAAGATGTATTTAGAACATAGTTGCTCTTATAAAACATCAACCTATGAAAATTAAGTATGTATGCAAATGTAAGTTCCGTCCATATCAGAAGAAATTGAGAAACATAACGGAGAAAAGATTTTTTATCTATTCTGTGATTATAATAAAAGATAGCATATACATCTAATTTCAATCGTTATCTCTGAATGTCCGCTTAGATATTCAGTCGATATTGCGATAAAAATGATAGGAAATAAAAATCAGGCAGATATTCCTCCGATGGAATATCTGCCTGATTTTATTCAATTTTCATGGAAGCCATTTGTTCTTTGCTGCACCCGAATCTTTCCCCATATGCTATCCAGTATTTTGTAGAAGCTTTTACAAAGGATTTTTTTGATAATGGTAATGTAACAGACAAATGTTCTGTTTTTTTGCTGGCTACCAATTTTGCGAATTTTTTAATTTTACCTTTCACTAAAAACGACAATGGTGTTGTTAAAAATGCCTCTCCAGCACCAATTGCCAGTGTAGAAGAAAATTCATACCTGTTTTGCCTGCAGAATAAGCGCATCATATCTAGTGCAACATTGTTTTGTTCCGGTTCGATAAAGCCGCAGTTAATTAAAATATGGACTCTCGGCTTTTGATTAATTTGGTATGTTTCCAATGTTTTTAAAAAATTCAGCAAAGTGGAAGGTATGCCATCCGCATATAAAGGAAATACGAACACAATGTCTGAGCAGCCTTCTATATGGTCACAAATTTCGCTGTGATTCCTGTTATTTATCATAAAAGAAATAGTTTCACCCGTATAATATTTTCGAAATATCTCAGCATACTGTTTGGAGTTTGATTTTGGTGCTCGGGGACTGCCGTTGATAATGATTGTTTTTACCATAAGGCAACCTCCTGTTCCACTGTTGATGTTAATTCTTCCTTTGTAACAAATAGAATACGATAAGAAGAAAAACTCATATTATTGGCATTGCGGGAAATCAATCGGGTGAAAATATCTTTTTCTTCTTGAGACAGTTCTCCATATGCAATGATAACGGCATCTTTATTCTTTACCTCTCGCTGGACATGGTGAGTTTCATTGTTATGAATCCGGATAAAGGCTTGCTGTATTGGAATTGCCCGTTCCAGCATGGTTTTCATAATGGTATCGTAAGAACCGTATTTTACATGAGAGACATAAATGATTTTTTCGCTGTTTGCTATCATAGGATATACTTTCACCGCATCATCTCTAATTACACATTTGCCCGGAGTTTTTGTCCAACATCCGAAGCAGCCGATGCAATTGGAAATTTTTAATTGGGATAAATCAATGTATATTTCATTTTCTTTTTTTAAGTGAATGGTTAAGGGAGTATCTGATAACAGAAGTTTCATATCATTCCTCCTGTATGAATATCAATATGGAGCTATGATGCCCAATTTATTCAGATATTATAAAACGGATTGGTAAAGATGTAGATTCTGCCATAAAAACCAGTCTGTTTTAAGACTGGTTTTTATAAGTTAAATTTCAAAGTCTTCTTTTGTGAATTTAGCAAGAGCAGGTCTTTTTTTCGGAGTTCTCATAAGAGGATCATAAACAAATTTTTTACATATGCCATCTTCATTTATTTCACAATTGACGGCACAGGTTGGAGAAAGGTCCGGTGTTGTATTATTGCTGCAGTAATCGCAGTTAGGTTTAATATGTGAACCGTATAACGCTGTATGTTTCATGGTTAGTCACCCTTTCCTGTATTTTTTAGTATATCATTTTTTTTGTATGATTTCTACCCTTTTCCTTTGGCTTTTCTGCGTTCCAGCCCGACAGAGAATAAAAAAATTATGCAACAGACTACCAATGCAATTCCGGCGGGCCATGAATAGGAAATTATGCCGGATATTTGCTCGGAAGTGTTTTGGAATACAGAGGCTGAAGGCTGTGGGAACAGCGGGAAAAATAGCATAGTAATAAGTGCGGCTATCATGCCGTGGATCAGCCGGAATGCAATAAATTTCAATCTGGAAATTCCGCATTTCAATGCAGCTGAGAAAATTTGGAAATGTACGCAAAATCCGCCAAATCCAAGACCAAATGCAATTAAAGCAATGGGGGTGTTTAGGGAAGCGGCGTCTGCACAGCCGCTGGTGATTTCTATCAGTAATGATACTATGGAAGCAGCGATTGTTGAGGGAATGTGAAGCCGCAATAATAATTGACAAATTCCTTGGGCTATTCCTGTTGCACGCAGCAAGGATAACAACGCTGAAAATAAAATGACAAATGCGCTCATATTCATAAGGCCTTTGGAGGCGTCCAATGTGGATTCTACCAAAGGGGATTGCGCAGTATGCTCTGAAGACGATACGGTTTGGCAGGGTTCTTTTTTCAACCGTGCGGTAATGCCCAAAGCAATGCCAATTACCAGTATGGCTGCAATTTGAGAGAAGAACAGCAGAAGTCCAATCAGTGCGTTTTGCAGCAGGCTGCTGCCGACTACGCTGATGATAAAGGCAGGTCCTGCATTGACACAAAAATAAAGCATGCGCTGCGCTTGTTTTTTGGTAATAGCACCTTGCTCCAGCAAAGTCATACAGCCGCGTGCGCCTATGGGATATCCGCCGATCATACTCATTATAATAACAGAGCCTGCACTGCCGGGCAGATAAAACAAAAAACGAATGACAGGCTGTAACAGTTTACCAATCAATTTGGATATACCGGAATGAATCATGAAAGAAGAAAGCACTATAAACGGAAATAAAGAAGGTACTAATGTGTACAAACAGTAGCTGATGCCGTTTGCTGCACCGTTGCGCACATCATTTGGAAACAATAAAATTCCCAATGCACAGGCAATCATAAGCAAACACAATAAAATTGTTTTACAAAGGTGTAACAAACGTGTACCCATGAGAATCCTCTTTTCTGATTTTTCCTATATTTACTGCAAGTTTCTATTGCATGTATATGTGAATGAGTGATTTTTATTGCTAAAAGTGCATAATCTTGTGAAAGAAACGTTTTGGAAAGGGCGGCTTTTATATATGAATAAAGCACAACGCGGTATAGAGAAACGTCAGGAAAAGGGAAATATACGCGGGCTGAATAAAATTGCAAGCGTATTACAACTGCCGGCAGCGGTGATTGCAGGCGTGGCACATATGGAAGTAAGCGGAAATCACGAGGTGGTTTTAGAGGGATGCGGCGGCATCATTGAATATACAGATGATGTAGTGAGAGTAAAAACCGGAAAATCAATCACTAAATTCAGTGGAAAAAATCTTGAAATTAAATGTATTCAAATAGATTCATTGATCATTCAAGGATTTATTACAGCCATTGAATTTCAGTTTTGAGGTGAATCTATGTTTGTATTAAATATGATCCGCTGGTTTGTTGGATATGTGGTCTTTACGGTAGAAGGAAACGGGCAGGAACGGTTTGTGAATTTGTGTGCCCGTTTTGGTTATACCATTTGGAATGTAAGAAGAAAAGAATACTTTTTTGTCTCCGTTTCACGGACAAAATATAGAATGCTGAAAAATTTAGCCAAACAAACAGGTGTAAAAATACGTATTTATAAAAAACATGGCTTGCCGTTTGTTATGCATAAATTTCCTAATTTAAAGGGAATGCTGGCCGGACTGGTAGTTTTTATTGTACTGTTAAGTTTTTTATCTACCCGTATTTGGAGCATACAAGTGGAAGGGAATCAAAAATTAAATTCAGATTTAATTTTACTGACAGCTGAAGAAATCGGTTTAAAAGAAGGTATGGCAAGAAGTAAACTGGATGTATTGTCCGTTCAAAATCAACTGATGATGGCATATCCGGAAATCGCGTGGATTTCCTTAAATACAAAAGGAAGTTCGGTTACCATTCGCATTGGTGAAAAAGAAGATAAGCCTGATATCTGGAACAGTGACCAAAAAGTAATGAACATCAAAGCGGCAAGAGACGGTCAAATTGTACGTATGGAAGTAACGCATGGTACTCCTCAAGTAAAAGTAGGAGACGGTGTAGCAGAAGGACAGTTGTTGGTAAGCGGAATTACCGAAACAGAATATACTAATTTATTGACCCGTGCAACAGCCAAAATTATAGCGGAAACAAAACATACGTATGAAATTAAAGTGCCTTTGCTGCAAGACGAAAACATACCAACAGGAAATGTAATTAAGCGCAGAGCATTAAAATTATTTGGATTTACCGTGCCGATTACGTTTGAAGTGGAGCCGAAAGACAATGATAATTTGACCTATGAAAAAGACTTGGCAATATACCGTGCCAAGACAAACGATGTCAATTTACCGGCAACTGTATATGAAGAAACATGGACAGAGTATCAGGTTCAGCAAATACAGTTAACGGAAGAACAGGCTTTGCAAAAGGCAAAGGAAGAATTGGAAAAACAGCAGAAGGAAGCATTAAAAGAAGATGATAAAGTTTTATCAACCGATACCACATATACCATTGAGAAAGGACAGCTGATTTTACACGCTACCAGCATATGGGAAGAAAATATTGCCCAAGAATCTGAAATTTACGTGGAGCAGTCATAATTTTGGTATGAATATCCAAAAAATCTTACGAAATGGGTGACGAAAAGTGGAATCTGTGGTATAATTTGTGATATACTATCTTGTAATAGAGGTATCATTTCAATTTTAAAATGGTGCAATTTATGTACAAAGGTGATGGAATGTTCGAACAACGTATTAATATTGACCGTATGGAACAAGCAGTGGCTTTGTTTGGCAGCTTTGATGAAAATGTCAAGCTGATAGAACAGGTATACGGAGTAAAAATTGTTGGAAGAGATTCAGAGATTAAAGTTTCGGGAGAACCGGAGTCAGTTGCAAAAGCTGTGAAAACCATTGAAAGCTTATTAAATCTAATTAACAGAGGAGAAGCACTCAGCGAACAGAATGTCCGCTATTGCATTTCAATGGTCAACGAAGGCAGCGAAGAAAAAATTGAAACGTTGGCAGGCGACTGTATTTGTGTTACTTCAAAAGGCAAGCCGGTAAAACCAAAAACCTTTGGTCAAAAAAAGTATTGCAATACCATTAAAGAAAATACAATCACAATCGGCGTAGGTCCGGCAGGCACGGGTAAAACATACCTAGCGGTTGCTATGGCGGTAACCGCATTCCGTGCACAACAGGTCAACCGTATTATTTTAACCAGACCTGCTGTGGAAGCAGGCGAAAAACTTGGTTTTTTGCCGGGAGATTTGCAGCAGAAGGTGGACCCGTATTTAAGACCTTTATATGACGCTTTATTTGATATGCTGGGAGCGGAAACATATCAAAAATATTTGGAGCGCGGGAATATAGAAGTTGCTCCATTGGCTTATATGAGAGGAAGAACCTTGGATGATAGCTTTATTATTTTAGATGAAGCGCAGAATACTACGCCTGAGCAAATGAAAATGTTTTTAACGCGTTTAGGCTTTAATTCTAAAATGGTCATTACAGGCGATGTAACTCAAATCGACTTGCCGGATGGACGAAAATCCGGTTTAAGAGATGTGATGAGTGTTCTGAAACACGTAGATGACATTGCGCAGATACACTTTACAGAAAAGGATGTTGTACGTCACAGATTGGTGCAGAATATTATTAAGGCATACGAAGAACGGGAAAGAAAGGGGCAAAAATAGCGTGGAAAAAATCAGAGTTATTATTCATAACGATCAGAAAGAAGTGAAAATTCCGACCGGACTTAGAATGTTGGTACGCCGTTGCTGCAATGCGGTACTGCGTTTAGAGGAGTTTGGAGCTCCGGCTGAAATCAGCGTGACATTTGTGGATAATAAAAAAATTCATGAGCTGAATAAACAATATCGTCATAAAGACGCACCTACAGATGTGTTGTCCTTTCCAATGGGAGAAAACGGCGTTTATGATATTAACCACGATACGGGAGCGAAAATCTTGGGTGATATTGTCATCTCCATGGAAAAAGCTGTGGAGCAGGCAGAACGTTTTGACCATAGCTTAGACCGGGAAGTTGGCTACTTAACGGCGCATTCTGTACTGCATTTGTTAGGTTATGACCATGAAAAAGGCGGTATAGACCGTGTGCGTATGAGAGAAAAAGAAGAACAAGTGATGACACAATTGGGGCTGCCGAGTTCCAGCAGCTACGTACTGGAAGAGGATGAGGATTAACCGTGAATTTTCTCAGAGGCTTTCAGGCCGCGTTTAGGGGGCTTATCCGCTGTATCAATCACGAAAGGAACATGCGAATTCATACAGTGGCCGCATTGTATGTATTCGTTTTTTCATTCTTTTTTGAATTCAGTGTGATCGGCTATGCAGTTTTGTTTACTGTTTTTGGACTGATTATGGCATTAGAGATTGTAAATACCGGTCTGGAGGCTTTGGCGGACCAAATTTCTCCGGGCTACAGCCCTGTTGTTAAAGTGGTAAAAGATATTGCGGCAGGCGCTGTGTTGATTATGGCAATTTTTGCAGTTGCAGTTGCAGTGGTATTATTTTGGCAGCCGGAGGGTTTTGTGCGCATATACGAATATTTTTGCATTGATATGCCGATTATGTGGCTGCCGTTTGTAGTAGTCTCCGCACTTTGCCTTTGGTATATCATTAAGGGTCCGCTGGGAATAAAAAATTTCTTTTTAAAGCATAAAAAATTCGAGGAAGAATAAAAAGGAGGGCATTTCTTTGCCTGAAATATCTCACATAAATACAAGCAGTATTGCTGCGGCAAGATTAAATGAAGATGATTGTTCTGCGTTCATTGCCATTGTAGGACGTCCCAATGTGGGAAAATCTTCTTTGCTCAATACCATGATCGGGCAAAAAGTTGCAATTGTCTCGAGCAAACCTCAAACAACCCGTACCAAAATTATGGGTGTACTGACCAAAGGCAAAAATCAATTGGTGTTTTTGGATACCCCGGGACTTCACAAACCGCATAATGCTTTGGGGAATTATATGGTAAAATCCATTACGGATTCGGTAGCCGGCGTAGATGCCTGTCTGTTGGTAGCAGAAGCAGGCAAACCTATTTCTGCGGCAGATAGAGATTTGATAGAAACATTCAAATCATCCAAATTACCTGCATTGCTGGCTATTAATAAAATTGACTGTATCCCGGAGAAATCTATTTTAATGGAACAGATTACCGCATATACGGAGTTGTTTGATTTTGAAGCAATTGTGCCTGTTTCCGCTGCAACCGGGAGCGGTGTAAATGACTTAATCGGCGAGTTGGAAAAGTTATGTCAGCCGGGCGGACATTTTTTTGCGGAAGATGCATTGACAGACCAGCCTGAACGGGTGCTGGCAGGTGAAATTATACGTGAAAAATTACTGCGTTTGTTGGACAAGGAAATTCCTCACGGAGTTGCGGTTGTAGTAGAGCGTATGCGCGAACGTGAGAACCAGCCGGATATGTTGGATATAGATGCAGTGATTTATTGCGAACGGGACAATCATAAAGGAATTATTATAGGTAAAAAGGGTTCAATGCTGAAACGTGTAGGTTCTTATGCCCGTGAAGATATGGAACGCTTTTTCGACTGTAAAATTAATTTGCAGCTGTGGGTAAAAGTAAAAGAAGACTGGAGAAACCGCCAGCGTATTTTACAAAGTTTAGGTTACGGAAAAACAGATTTTGAATAGCACATTTTGTGTGTAGATTTTGTTAAAACTTGTCTATCGATCCAAAAATTTTCTTTCATAACTTCCCCTTAAATTGTGAATACTGGTAGTAAAGGAATTGAAGGGAGAATCAGTTTGATGATGGATGCATATGCGGCTTGGCATATATTTGAGCAGACAGGTAAAGTTGAAGATTATATTCGTTACAGTCAACTGAGATCGTTAGAGCAGTTCAATTCACAGGAGGCTATCCATGCAGATCAACACCGATGGATTGGTGATAATGGAGAGAACAGTAGGAGAAAGTGACCGTTTGGTCACACTGCTTACCAGAGAAGAAGGTATCCTTCGTGCCTTTTCACCTCTTGCTAAAACATTAAAAAGCAAACAAGGCAGTGCTACGCAATTGCTTTGTTATTCCCGCTTTTCTATTTACAGAGGGCGGGATAAATACATAATTAACGATGCACAGCCGCTGGAAGTGTTTTTTGACCTTCGCAGCGATATTGAAACATTATCCCTCGCCCAGTATTTTTGTGAGCTGGTATCTGTACTTGCTCCGGAAGAAGCGGCGGCCGGGGATTTTTTGCGTTTGATTTTAAATGCGTTGCACTTTCTTGCAAAAAGAAAACGTCCAAGTTTGATTATAAAAGCGGCAGTTGAAATGAGAATGCTGTCCTTGGCAGGGTATATGCCTAATTTAATCTGCTGCCAAAATTGTGCGGTGTATGAAGCGGATGATATGGTGTTTTTGCCGAAAAGCGGCGTTATTTACTGTGGAAACTGTTATCAGCCTGATGCTGAGTTTGCCTTTCATATGGGGAAAGGCGTTATGACCGGGCTGCGGCATACCATTTATGCGGATTTTGATAAATTGTTTTCGTTTCAATTACAGCCGGAAGGTCAAAAACAACTGGCGCAGATTACAGAGCAATATGTGCTTCAAACTTTAGAGAGACGGTTTATGACCCTGGATTTTTACCATCAGGTAGCTGATATGAACTAGAACAAAAACAATATGAGTTTGATTGTAATGTTTGTATACATGAATTGAGGAATTACAATGGAAAACAATATACAAAAATATATGCAAACCATTGAGTTGGATAAGGTTTTGGAAATGCTTGCGGAAAAAACAGCATGTGCTGACGCTGCCGATTTTGCACGTAACCTGATCCCGGTAACAGAGATAGAAGAAGTAAAGCAGATGCTGAGTGAAACAGACACAGCATACCAAATGATGGCGCGCTTCGGTGCACCATCTTTTTACGGCTTACAGCAAATTGTAAATTCTTTGCGCAGAGCACAGTCGGGCGGCGTTCTGAATTTAGCGGAATTTTTAAGCATTGCAGGTGTGCTTCGTACTATGCGGGGAATAGTGCAATGGAGAAAGAAAAGCGAAGGGCTGCAAACTATGCTGGATTGGCGGTTTGACTCCTTGATATCCAATCAGTATTTAGAAGATAAAATCAATCAAACAGTAGCTTCTGAAGAAGAGGTAGCAGATACTGCTTCTGCTGCGCTTGCAGATATTCGCAGAAAAATGCGCCATGCTTCTCAAAAAATACGGGAACAATTAGACAGCATGATACGTTCCAATGCTTATCAAAAATATTTGCAGGATCAAATTGTTACCATGCGCGGCGGACGTTATGTGGTGCCGGTAAAAGCGGAATATCGCGGAGAAGTGCCGGGATTGGTACATGATACCTCTTCCAGCGGTTCTACTTTATTTATTGAACCAATGAGCGTAGTGGAAGCAAATAACGAAATCCGTGTACTGCAATCAAAAGAAAAAGACGAAATTGAACGAATTTTAACAGAGCTTTCTGCGGAAGTAGGACAGTTTGCGGATGATATCATTGCAGGATATGATGCGGCTGTCCAATTAAATGTCATCTTTGCCAAAGCAGATTTGGCATATACGATGAAAGCAACAATGCCTCAGTTAAATCAGGCGGGTATCATACAATTGAAACAGGCAAGACATCCTTTGCTCAATCGTAACACAGTGGTGCCAACAGATATTGTATTGGGAAAAGAGTTTGATACCTTGATGATTACAGGACCCAATACAGGCGGTAAGACCGTTACGCTGAAAACAATCGGCTTGTTGTCTGCTATGGCAATGTGCGGATTGATGCTGCCTGTTGCAGAAGGAAGTCAGGTTTCTGTTTTCCATCATATCCTTGTGGATATTGGGGACGAACAAAGCATTGAGCAATCACTGTCCACGTTTTCTTCTCATATGACAAAAATTATACGCATTATAGAACAAGCAGATGATAACAGTCTTGTACTTCTGGACGAGTTGGGAGCAGGTACTGACCCAATAGAGGGAGCTGCTTTGGCAATTGCCATTTTGGAACACCTAAGAAAGCAAGGATGCAAAATTGCAGCGACCACCCACTATGCAGAATTGAAAGAATATGCACTGCAAACAGACGGCGTAGAAAATGCTTGCTGTGAATTTGATGTACAAACCCTTCGTCCCACGTATCGTTTGTTGATTGGAGTGCCGGGACGCTCCAACGCTTTTGCAATTTCCAAACGTTTGGGAATAGAGGATTCTATTATTCAGCGTGCCAAAGAGCTGGTTTCCGAAGAAAATAAAAAATTTGAAGATGTTGTACGCAGTTTGGAAGAAACACGTCAGCAATTGGAAGAAGAAAAAGCACAAGCGGAAGCATTGCGCTTACAAGCGGTAAAAGTCAATGAATCTGCTCAGGAGCAAAAGAAAAAAATAGAAGCCAATGCGGCAAAAGAAATTGAAATTGCACGTCGGCAGGCTTCCAATTTAGTTGCCCGAACTCGCGCGCAGATTGATGCGTTAATGGAAGAAATGGATCAAATGCGCAAGCAAAAAAGTATGACGCCGGAACAAAAAGCCAAATTAAATCAAGGTATTCGCTCTTTGGAGGATATGGCGGATCCTGTTCACAAAAAAGCAAAAGAGAATTATGTATTGCCTCGTCCGTTAAAAATTGGCGACACTGTTTTGATTTTTGATATTGATAAACAGGCAACGGTCATTGGTTTGCCAAAAAATTCAGACCAAGCAGAAGTGCAGGCGGGTATTATGAAAACGCGTGTTCCTCTTTCTAATTTGCGATTAATGGAGCAAGAAAAGGTGAAAGTACCTCAAGCTGCTTCCGGAAGAGGCGCGAGAACGGACAGAGCCCATGCCAAAGTAGTTCAGGAATTGGATATACGGGGACAAACTGCAATGGACGCTTTGTTGGATGTGGATCATTTTATTGATGCCGCGGTGATGGCTGGGGTACATCAATTAAGCATTATTCATGGAAAGGGAACAGGCGCTTTGCGCGCTGCAGTACAGCAGCATTTGAAAAAACATCCTTCCGTGAAAAGCTACCGTTTGGGTGTGTTTGGAGAAGGTGAAAGCGGCGTTACCATTGTAGAATTAAAATGATGATGGAGGATAGATTATGAAAAAGTTAAGTACTAAAATATTGAAACAAATCATTCCGTTTACTTTTATATTTGCAATGTTTTGTTCTATCATTGGACTAACAGGTTGCTCCGATACAACAAATACTTCGAATACAGTATCCGACTCAATTTCTTATCAGCAGGTTCCTGCAGAGGAAGCAGCAAACATCATGCAGTCCGAAACGAATTATATTATTTTGGATGTTCGTACAGCAGAAGAATTTGCAGATGGACATATTCCGGGCGCTATTAATATTCCCAATGAAACCATTGGTACTGAAACGATAGAACAGCTTCCTGATAAAGAACAATTGATTTTGGTTTATTGCAGAAGCGGAAACAGAAGCAAACAGGCTGCTGAAAAGTTAGTGAATTTGGGATATACCAATATTGTTGAATTTGGAGGAATCAATGACTGGAGCGGAGAGATTGTTACCGAATAGAACACATTAATATGAAGAGATTGTGTGAGACCTTATCCGTGAAAACGGATAAGGTTTTTTATTAAATTTTTCTTTTCACATTGACATTAGCTGTGATTTATTATATAATGCATATCTGTAAAGTGAATTAGCTTTACACATGACAGGAGGTTCTCTGTTATGGCTAAAAATTTAGAAATTTCATTTCTGCTGGATTTCTATGGCAGTATGCTGACAGAAAAACAGCGGATTATGATTGAATATTACTATAATGATGATCTTTCATTGGCAGAAATTGCAGATAATGAGGGCATCACACGCCAAGGAGTACGGGATTCCATTAAACGTGCGGAAGGACAGCTTTTGGAATTGGAAGAACGTCTTGGTCTGGTAAAAAGATTCCAGCAAATGCAAGCAGGATTGGAAAAAATTCTGCTTGCGGCTGCAGAAATACGGAAATATAACCAAAAACATGGCAGTGCAGAAAAAATTGATGCCTGCGCAAACGATATTATGCAGCTGGCAGAGCAGCTGCGCGATTAGAAAATGAACAGAAAGGGTGAAATAAGTGGCGTTTGAAGGACTTGCAGACAAACTGGCCAATTCGTTTAAACGATTAAAGTCAAAAGGTAAATTAACAGAAGCGGATGTTCGTGAAGCAATGCGTGAAGTGCGTTTGGCTTTGCTGGAAGCGGACGTTAACTATAAAGTAGCAAAAGATTTCACCAATACCGTAACAGAACGTGCTATTGGCACTCAGGTTATGGAAAGCCTTACACCGGGTCAAATGGTGGTTAAAATTGTAGATGAAGAGCTTACCAACTTGATGGGCGGTGAAGAAGCAAGAATTGCCACACCGCCAAAACCGCCTACCATTATTATGATGGTTGGTTTACAGGGTGCAGGTAAAACCACTCATGCGGCAAAACTTGCAAAGTTTTTTAAAAGCAAAGGCAACCGACCAATGCTGGTAGCCTGCGATATTTATCGTCCTGCGGCAATTAAACAGCTGCAGGTGGTTGGTGAACAGGCAGGTGTTCCTGTATTTGAAAAAGGAAACCAAGCTCCTGTGAAAACTTGTGAAGAGGCAATTCGCTACGCCAGAGACTACGGACACGATATTATGATTATCGATACCGCAGGTCGTTTACAGATTGACGAAGAACTGATGAACGAGCTGCGCGAGATCAAAGAGAAAATCGGTCCCCATGAGATTTTGCTTGTTGTAGACTCTATGACAGGTCAGGAAGCGGTTAACGTTGCAAAAACCTTTGATGAATTGTTGGAAATCAACGGTGTTATTTTAACCAAATTAGACGGCGATACCCGCGGCGGTGCGGCGCTTTCCATCCGTGCCGTAACAGGAAAACCAATTAAATTTGTGGGCGTAGGCGAAAAGCTGGATAATCTGGAAGTATTCCATCCGGACCGTATGGCTTCCCGTATTTTGGGCATGGGCGATGTGCTTACTTTGATTGAGGACGCACAAAACAAAATCGATGAAAAAGCGGCGGAAGAAGCTGCCCAGAAGATTTTGCAAAATAAGTTTGACTTAAATGACTTATTGAACCAATTTGCTCAAGTGAGAAAAATGGGACCGTTGAAATCTGTGATTTCAAAATTGCCGGGTATGGATAAACAACTGAAAGATGTCGACGTGGACGATCGTCAAATGGATCGTATGGAGGCAATCATTCTTTCCATGACAGAGAAAGAACGCCAAAAGCCGGACATCATCAATCCTTCCCGCAAACGCAGAATTGCTGCGGGCAGCGGAATGAAGGTAGAAGATGTCAACCGTTTGCTCAAGCAGTTTGAAACAACACAAAAGCTAATGCGTCAAATGCGCGGCAAAAAAGGCAAACGCCGTCCTATGATGCCGCCGGGCATGGGCGGTATGGGTGGATTCTAACATCCATTTACAAATAGCTATTCATCCAATGAATATTTTTATTGGTGAACATAAATGATTTCATTTTTATTTTATATGTTTGGAGGACAAAAACATGGCAGTTAAAATCAGATTAAAAAGAATGGGTGCAAAAAAAGCTCCTTTTTACCGTATTGTAGTAGCAGATTCCCGCAGTCCAAGAGATGGCCGCTTCATTGAAGAAATCGGTTACTATAACCCAATGGAAGATCCAAAGGTTGTAAAAGTAGACGCTGACAAAGCAAAAGATTGGATCTCAAAAGGCGCTCAACCTACAGATACTGTAAAAAATCTATTCAAAAAACATGGAGTTCTGTAATAATTGGGAGGATAACCCATGAAAGAATTATTGTTGACAGTTGCAAAAGGTTTGGTAGAATTTCCTGACCAAGTAACCGTGGAAGTGGATGAGCCTAATGAAGAAGGCGTTATTGTATATCACTTGCATGTTGCTGAAAGCGATATGGGAAGAATTATTGGTAAACAAGGTCGTATTGCAAAAGCAATTCGTACCGTTATGTATGCTGTTGCAACCCGTAACGATAAAAAAGTAGCTGTTGAAATTGCGTAACGCAAACGAAAAAAGTTGTAACATCTTGGCTATGTTACAACTTTTTTTGCTGGAAAGATAAATGGGCGAGCATTGTAAAGGAGATTTGTATGCTGAAAGAGTTTTTAGAGGCAGGCAGAATTGTAGGAACCCATGGAATCAAAGGAGAACTAAGGGTAGACCCTTGGTGTGATTCTCCGGAATTTCTGAAACAATTTAAAACGCTTTATACAAAAGACGGTGCGCAAGCATTAGAAGTGGTTTCCAGCCGTGTGCATAAAAATTTACTTTTGGTACAGCTAAAAGGAATTGATACCATAGAGCAGGGAGACAAAATGCGCGGAAAAGTGTTGTTTATTAAGCGTAGTGATGTCACGCTGCCCAAAGGCCGCTATTTTATTTCAGATTTGCTGGGTATGGAAGTATATCACGCAGACGACGAAACCATTTGTTACGGTACCATTACAGATGTGATCAAAACGGGCGCAAACGATGTATATCAAATTACAGATAAACAACAAAAGAACTATCTCATTCCCGTGATTGACCAAGTGGTCGTTGATACGGATATTCAAGGCAGAAAATTGCTCATTCGTCCCATGAAAGGAATTTTTGAGGATGAGAATTGATTTTTTAACATTGTTTCCTGAAATGTGTAAGACAGTAATGGATGAAAGCATTATCGGCCGTGCACAAAAAAAGGGAGCTGTCGAGGTTTGTTATCATCAAATCCGGGATTATGCCAATAATAAGCATAACCGTGTGGATGACCCGCCGTTCGGCGGTGGAATGGGAATGCTTTTGCGTGCTGAACCTCTTGCTTTGTGTATGGATGACGTAATCAAACAGTTGGGGAAAAAGCCTTATTTTATTTATATGTCTCCCTTGGGAAGTGTTCTGACACAGAAAAAAGCAATAGAACTTTCCCAAAAAGAGAATATTGCCATTCTTTGCGGGCATTATGAGGGTATTGACGAACGTATCATTGAGGATTATATTGATGAACAAATTTCCATTGGCGATTATGTGCTTACCGGCGGAGAATTACCCGCTTTGGTGCTGGCAGACGCTGTTTGCCGCATGCTGCCGGACGTGCTCTCTGACAATGTTTGTTTTGAAGAAGAAAGCCATTATAACGGTCTTTTGGAGTACCCTCAATATACTCGTCCCGCAAACTTTAGAGGAAAGGAAGTGCCCCCTGTATTGCTTTCAGGACATCATGCAAATATTCAGCGTTGGAGACGGGAACAATCTTTGCTCAGAACTGCTAAATATCGACCGGATTTGATTGAAAAAGCAAGAGAAGCCGGTTCTTTGACAGACGAAGATTTGGAATATTTGTCACAAATTGCAGATGAGTTGGAAGAAAAATAGCGATTCACAGTGTGTTTTTTTGCGCATAATATATTTTAACGTTGAAAAGTTTTCAACATTTTTGTTATTATGCACAAATACGTGAGAGAGGTTATTTCTGCAATAGGTCATCAAGCCAAATTTTACAGAATTTTGTTGATGTTTTCTTGACGATATTGCGAATTATGTTATAATGGTTCTGTCTAATATAAATCGTCCGATTCTTTAGTGTGAGTTTTTATAAATTTGAAGCTTTTAATTATGGTATAGGAGTGAATAAACATGTATGTTAAAGAGGTAGTAGTACAAAACCAAGTAGGTTTGCACGCACGCCCAGCTACATTTTTTATCCAAAAAGCAAACGAATATAAATCATCCATTTGGGTTGAAAAAGAAGAACGCAGAGTAAATGCAAAAAGTTTACTTGGTGTTTTGTCTTTGGGTATTGTTGGAGGAACTACCATTCGTATCATTGCAGACGGTGCTGATGAGCAAGCCGCGGTAGACAGCCTTGTTGAGTTGGTACAATCCGGATTTACAGAATAAGAGAGCAGTAAAAGCACCGTTTACGGTGCCTTTTTTTATGTTTGCACAAGGAGGGCAGCTTTATGGCAGACCACATCAAATCGTTAAGAGAAAAAGCAATGAGGCTGCCGCTGCAGCCCGGCGTGTATATTATGAAAGATAAATCGGACCATGTTATTTATGTGGGCAAGGCAAAAGCGTTAAAAAACAGAGTCAGTCAATATTTTGGTTCAGAGAAAAATCACGATGAAAAAGTAAGGCAAATGGTTGCTCATGTGCATCATTTTGAGTTTATCGTAACAGACAGTGAGTTTGAAGCGCTGATTTTAGAATGCAGTTTAATTAAGCAGTATAACCCCAAATATAATATTTTACTCAAAGATGACAAAGGGTACCATTATATTAAAATTACAAAAGGACCATGGTCCCGTATTGAAGCCGCCAAACAAAAATTAGAGGACGAGGCTACTTATATCGGTCCGTTTATCAGCTCCTGGACGGTGAAACAGGCGGTAGATGAAGCTGTCAAAATTTTTAAACTTCCTGTTTGTCATAAAAAATTCCCCCAGGATATACGCAAGACGCGTCCTTGCCTGAATTATTATATTAAGCAGTGTTGTGCTCCGTGCAGAGGGACGATTTCAGAGCAGGAATATGAGGAAATTATCAAAGATGCAGAAGACTTTTTAAAGGGCGGCAGCACAGTTTCCTTAAAAGCGTTAACTGAAAAAATGACAGAAGCCGCAGAGAATATGGAATTTGAAAAAGCGGCACGAATTCGTGACCGTATTGCTGCCATTAAAAAAATCAGCGAGAAGCAAAAAGTGGTGCGCGCAAAAGTGGCGGAGCAGGATGTGTTTGCTCTGGTACAAAGCGGAGGCAGCCACGGAACAGCCGCAGCGTGTTTTGAAGTGTTCCGCTTTTCAGAAGGCAGATTATATGACCAAGAAACTTTTCTTATGGGTGAGATTGGAGATGCAAAACGTGCGCGGACAGAATTTTTGGAACGTTATTATTCTGTGCGCGATCGTGTACCGCCTCGCGTTACATTGGACGGAGAGGTGGAAGATGCCGAATTATTGCAGGAGTGGTTGTCTGATAAACTTGGAAAAAAGGTAACCATTACAATCCCTAAAATAGGTGAGCAAGCACAATTGGTAGAAATGTGCCGTAACAATGCTGCCGAAAAGTTGGCCCAAAGTATGGAACGGACAGGCAGAGAAGCCTCCGCATTGGATGAGTTGGGACGTTTGCTGGGCATGGATACTCCGCCGATGTACATTGAAGCTTATGATATTTCTCACCAATCAGGGGAAGATAATGTGGCGGGTATGGTTGTGTTCGAAAATGGCAGGCCGTTAAAATCCGCATACAGAAAGTTTAAAATCAAAGGGTTTACAGGGCAGGACGACTATGCTTCCATGGCAGAGGTCATAGAACGCAGACTGCAGGAGTATCAGAATAACAAAGAAAGCGGAGAAGGCTTTGGCAGACTGCCTGATTTAATCCTCTTGGACGGCGGAAAAGGACAAATATCTGCCGTACGCCCTGTTTTAGAGCGTGCAGGCATTGATATTCCGTTGTTTGGTATGGTAAAAGATGATAAACATAAAACACGAGCCATAGCCAAAGACGGAGGAGAAATTTCGATTTTATCTAAAAGAAAGGCATTTACCCTTGTTTCTACCATACAAGAAGAAGTGCACCGCTTTGCCATCGGTTATCACAGACAGGTTCGCAAAAAAAATACCTTACAAACCGAACTTACACAAATACCGGGAATTGGAGACAGCCGTGCCAAAGCTATATTAAGCTATTTTAAAACTATGAAGGCGGTAAAACAGGCGGAAGTGGAACAGTTGGAATTGGTGCCGGGAATGACGAAACCGACGGCACAGGCGGTGTATCAATATTTTAGAAATCAGGAAGAATCATAGTTCCTCTTGACAGATTCTACGTAAAAGTGAGATAATACTACTCAAAAGTAAATTTTTAGACAAAAATTATTGTTTTGTTCAAATTCAGTTCAAACGCATATGATATGCTAAACAAATAAGGTGGAATGACGTATGCGCATTATAACAGGCAGTGCCAGAGGGGCAAAGCTCTCCACATTAGAAGGAGAAGATGTTCGTCCTACAACAGATAGAGTCAAACAGGCATTGTTTAACATTGTCCAGTTTCAAATAGAAGGCAGAGATGTATTGGACTTATTTGCAGGCTCCGGACAATTGGGCTTGGAAGCTGCCAGCAGAGGTGCTAAATGTGCTGTTTTGGTAGACGCTGCTCAGAATGCCATTGATGTCATTTCTGCTAATGTACACCATACAAACCTAGCTTCTAAAGTAAAAGTTGTGCATATGGATTATACTTCCTATCTTATGAAGCAGGATATATTATTTGATTTAGCATTTTTAGATCCTCCATATCACAAAGGAATTTTGAAAAAAGCGCTGCCGTTAACGGCTAAAGTGATGAATGAGGGTGGTATTATTGTGTGCGAGCATGCGGCAGACGAGTCGGTTCCGGAAGAAGCCGGTGATTTTGTAAAGCGCCGCACCTACCAATACGGAAAAATTATGCTGACTGTTTATGAGCATAGGAATATGGTGGAAGAATGAGAATAGGTGTTTGTCCGGGCAGTTTTGACCCGGTTACATTGGGACATATGGATATTATAGAGCGGGCAACTAAAATATTTGATAAAGTAATTGTTGCCGTTTTAAATAATCCTGCAAAACAGACAAGCTTTACAGTAGAAGAACGCGTAACGCTTTTAAAAAGGGCAACCGAGCATTTCCCTACGGTGGAAGTGGATTCTTTTGAAGGTTTGCTGGCTGATTATGCGAAAATATGTAACGCAACAGCTATTGTTAAGGGACTGCGGGCATTGTCTGATTTTGAGTATGAATTTCAAATGGCGTTAACCAATAAGAAATTAAACAAAGGACTTGAAACAGTGTTTCTGACAACCAGTTCAGATAATATGTTTTTAAGCTCCAGTGTAGTAAAAGACATTGCGCAGTTTGGAGGAGATATTTCTACTTTAGTGCCTGCTTGTATTTTAAACGATATTAAAGAAAGACTGTGCAATAAAAAGTAATTTGTAGTATTGGGGGAAGAAAAAATGAGTCAAGCAACAGTAGAAGAACTAATGGAAGAACTATACGCTTTGGTGGAAAAAGCGGTAAAATTGCCTTTAAGCGGTGGTCGTACTGTTTTGGACGGTGAGGAAGTAAAAGCGATTTTAGATGAAATGAGAGATAATTTGCCTCAAGAAACACGCCAGGCACGTGCAATTGTAGCGGATCGTACTCAAATTCTTGCGGATGCAAAAAAAGAAGCTGAGAGCATTATTCGTACTGCAGAGGAACGTGCAAAAAAATTAGTCAGCCAAGATGAAATTACAAAACAAGCACAAGCAAAGGCAACTGAGATGTTGGCTCAAACCCAAGCAAGATTAAAAGAAATGAAACGTGCCTCCAATGAATATTTAGACGATTTGCTGAAAAGGACAGAGGAGTCTATTACTGCCAGCTTAAATGAATTGAAACAAACGCGCCATAACATTAAAGCGTCTCTGCGTTCCAGACAGTAAAGAATCTTTAAAAATTAACAAAACGTAAATAAATTGTTAAGGTAAAAATCCGGACTACTATATATTGTGGTTCGGTTTTTTTTATATCCATATAAGCGGTATTTGCTCAAAAATCAACGAAACTCCGCCATTTTCCAGAGGAATCCCCTCTTGCAATTCATACCATCATCTATTATAATCAGTATATAAAGTGGTGAAAGGTGGGGGAAAGTAGAGGTCTGTGGTTTCATAGGACACATTTTCCCTAGAAGTGGCAGTTATGTTGATAGGACAATACCAGCATAATATTGACGTGAAGAATCGCGTAATCGTTCCCGCCAAGTTCCGTGAGGACTTAGGCGAGCGTTTTTATGTCACAAAAGGATTAGACGGTTGTTTATTTGTGCTTTCTGAGGAAGGTTGGAATAAGCTGCAAGATAAAATTGTTGCAATGCCAATGTCAAAGGCACGGCAGCTGCAGCGCTTTTTCTTTTCGGGTGCTGCTGAGGTAGAACCGGATAAACAAGGTAGGATATTAATTCCACAGCCACTGAGAGATTATGCAAGTATTGAAAAAGATGTAACATTTATAGGTACCGGCGACCGTGCGGAAATTTGGAGCACAGAGCGCTGGACACAATTTAATGATAATTTAACAGAAGACAGCATTGCAGAAGCAATGGATGCGCTGTCATTCTAATGCGGAGGGCAATCAATGGCATTTGTGCATAAATCCGTATTGTTTGACGAAACAATCAATGCTTTGAATATTCGTCCCGATGGTATTTATGTAGACGGTACTGCCGGAGGCGGAGGACATTCGGGAGCAATTTTGGAACGTTTGACAACCGGGACTTTAATTTCAATTGACCAGGATCCCGATGCTATTGCTTTTGTTTCCGACAAATTTCGGGGTAATTCTTGCTCTATCATTCGACAAGGACAATTTTCGCAGATGACGGAAATTGTAAATAGTTGTGGCTTTACAGCAGTTGATGGCGTTTTAATGGATATTGGGGTTTCATCTTACCAATTGGATACGCCTGAAAGAGGTTTTTCCTATCATTACGATGCTCCGCTGGATATGAGAATGAGTCAGCAGGGAATGAGTGCAAAAGATTTGGTGAATACATTACCGTGGCAAAAACTTGCGGAAATTATCAGCCGTTACGGTGAGGACAAGTATGCCAAAAGTATTGCGAAGGGTATTGTGAAGGCAAGAGAAGACGCACCGATTGAAACAACATTACAGCTTGCTGAAATTGTAAAAGCCTCTGTACCTGCCTCTGTACGCAGAGAACAAGGACATCCGGCACGCAAAACGTTTCAGGCGTTACGGATAGAAGTAAACGGAGAATTAGATCAGCTTTCCAAGGCGTTAGATGCCGCTTTTGAACTTCTTAAGCCGGGTGGAAGGCTGGCTATTATCACATTTCATTCGCTGGAAGACAGAATGGTAAAGCAACGTATGAATGTTTGGTGCCAAGGCTGTACTTGTCCTCCGGATTTTCCCATTTGTGTGTGCGGAAATACACCAAAAGCAAAATTAATTTATAAGAAGGGTCTTTCCCCTTCGGAAAAAGAATTAGAAGAAAATCCGCGCAGCAGAAGCGCTCGATTAAGAGTTTGTGAGAAATTATAGTAATATTTTCAGAAAGGAGGAAGAAACATGGACTTACATCCGAATCGTTATAACAGAACATCTGAAGCCTATGATTTTTCTTTGTTTGAAGGAAAACCTGTGGAAGATAAATACACAGTCCACAAAAAAAACAAAGAATTAGCAGTCGGTACGGGAACAGTCAAAGCAGAAAATGATTTGCAGACACATTCTAAAACACATGTTTACCGTATAAAAAAACGGAACAGCAAATCAAGAACATTTCGGGTAGTGGTATCATGTTTCTTACTTGTTGTTGCATTAGGAGCCACAGCTTCTATTATTTTTAATCAAGTTCGTTTAACTGAATTAACAGAGGAGATAGACACAGCTGCTCAGCAGTTAGAAGAAAGTCAAAGTGTTTATACTCAACTTCAAATGAGAGCAAATGCAAATTTATCTTTGGCAACAGTAGAAAGTTATGCCAAAGAAAATTTGGGTATGAGAAAAATAGATCAAAGTCAATTGGTTTTTGTAGAATTATCTAAAGGCGACAAAGGGGAAGTTGTACAAGACAACAGCGGAAACAATTTCTTTACAAATCTTTGGAATACTATTAAAAACTTCTTGTCATAATTAAATTTTCATTGAAATAAGTATTAGTACCAAGGCTCGGCTGAAAAGTTTTACACATGTTGACATGATGAACAAAGAGTTGAGAGGTAATCTTAACTCTTATTTTTATAAAGGGGGAATAACTGTTGGCAAAAGGAACAACCATTAAAATGTGGCGGCGAACTTTAATTGTTTTAATTGTTATGGTGGTTTTAGGTTTCGGTTTAATTGTAGTCAGCCTAATCCGTCTTCAATTGGTTGATGGTGCCGAACTGCAAAAAGCAGCTGTTGACCAACAGTTAAGAGATACCACCATAAGTGCCCAGCGAGGAACCATTTATGATAGAAATATGAAACCTCTGGCGCAAAGTGCTACTGTATGGAAAGTAGTGCTGGCGCCTGCATATATTGATAAAGAAGACGAAACATTACGTCGTACAATATCGACCGGTTTGGCTGAGATTTTAGAGCTGGATGCAGAAGATATTTATGAGCGTACTGAGGGTACTTCTTATTATGACGTTTTGAAAACAAAAGTTGAGACAGATGTGAAAGACAGAGTGGTACAATTCATTGAAGAAAACGATTTAGGAAATGCCATTCAATTGCAGGAGGATTACAAACGTTATTATCCGTTTGGTTCCTTTGCCTCTACCATTCTTGGTTTTACAGGTACCGACGGTCAAGGCCTTGCAGGATTGGAAGCGTACTATGATGAGTATCTTTCCGGCACAGCAGGTCGACTGGTAACAGCAAAAAATGCAGTTGGTACTGATATGCCATTTCAGTATGAACAAAAAGTAGAAGCACAGGACGGTTATAACTTGGTTCTGACCATTGATGAAGTGGTTCAGCACTATTTAGAGCAAGCGCTGGAAGAAGGAATTGCAAACAACCAAGTTGAAAATGGTGCAACAGGTATTGTAATGAATGTAAATACCGGTGAAATTGTTGCTATGGCCGTGAAAGGAGATTATGACCCTAACAATCCGTTTATAGTTGCAGACGAAGAGGAACGCGCCCGTATTGCGGAACTACCTGAAGAAGAACAGCAGGCGGCTACAACGGCAGCTTTGGAAGAGCAATGGAGAAATAAAGCAGTCAGTGATACGTACTTCCCTGGTTCTGTATTTAAAATGGTGACGCTGTCAATGGCGCTGGAAGAAAATGTTGCTAATGAAGAAACCGTTTTCACTTGTACGGGAAAATATGTTCCCGTACAGGGAGAAAGAGCGATTAACTGCCATAATACCAGCGGACATGGAACACAAACACTGGTAGAAGGTACTATGAATTCTTGTAACCCATTTTTTATCTATTTGGGTCAATTATTGGGAACCGAAACCTTTTTTGACTATTTTGAGGCTTTTGGATTTACGGAAAAGACCGGTATTGACCTTCCCGGTGAATCGCAAAGTATATACCATGACGAGGATATGACTTTGATGGACTTAGCCGTAGAATCTTTCGGTCAAAACTTTAGTATTACACCAATTCAAATGATTACAGCATGTGCGGCAATTGCAAATGGAGGTTATCTTGTTCAGCCTCATGTTGTAAGTCAAATTGTAGATAATGATGGTAATATCATTGAAACTGCAGATACTACTGTCAAACGCCAAGTAATTTCTGAGGAGACATCAGAACGAGTCAGCAAAATCTTACAAGAAAACGCTACTTCAGGAACAGCAAAAAACGGTTATGTTGCCGGATATAGAATTGCAGGTAAAACAGGTACCTCAGAGAAAATTGGCGCTGATGGTAAAGTTGGTAGTGATGATACTTATATTGCTTCTTACTGCGGCTTTGCTCCTGCTGATGACCCACAATATGCCGTATTGGTATACTTTGATGAACCAACAGGATCCAGTTACTATGGCAGCGCTGTTGCAGGACCTGTATTTGCTAAGATTATGAATGAGATTCTTCCATATTTGAATGTTGAAACAAAATATACAGAAGACGAAGCAGGCAGTGTTGGCGTTAGCGCACCAAATGTTATTGGTAAAACAGTAAGCGAAGCAACAAATGAACTTACCAACAATGGACTGAAGATTTTGGTAAAGGGTTCCGGAGATACTGTAATTGCACAAGCGCCGGATCCGGGCAGTTCTGTTCCAAGCGGCGGCACTGTAGTTGTATATACGGATGAAGCAAGTATGAATCAAACCGTTGCAGTGCCGGACTTTACAAACCGATCTTTGTCGGATGTAAACTACTTGGCATCACAAGCAGGATTAAATATTAAAGTGACAGGTGCATATAATAGTTCGGCAGCTACTGCAAGAACGCAGGATTATGCAGCGGGAGAACAAGTAGAACCTGGCACGATTATTACAGTCAATTTTGTAGAAGAGGATACTGTTAGATAGCAGTTATACACCTGAAGGAGGTATTCTTTCATGGAACAAAATAATACAAAACTCGTTGTAATGTCCCAGCATGCGGCAATGACATGGGGACCAATTTTAGAACAGTTATTTGAACAATGCCATTGCAGTGACAGATTTTCCATTTGCGGTTTTGAGGATTATCTGCTGCACAGTGCATACGGCACTCCGTACATTATTGTGCTTGACAGTGAAGATGATTGTTTGCAGGCAGCTAATATTTTACACAACTTTTCAGTTTGTGTCATGAACTATGACCTTCCTGTTAAATTAGATACAAAGAAATTAGACAAATGCAGAGTGTTGACTTATTCTACATCCAGCGACAATGCAGATTTTACAGCAAGAAATGCGCATTGTATTCAAGAGTTTGGGTGCGCATTTGAAATAGTCGGCGTTGGTGTGATTGGAAGGATTAAACTGCGCACCGCCGAACCGGATGATGTAAAAACAGCTTTAATGGGCGCATCTGTTTGTTTGGCTTGCGGTATTCCTTTTGCGGATGTGTTAACATCTTTAAATATGCTTGCAGTAGGCGTATAAAAAGGGTTGTTTGAATATAGCAGATTTGTGAAATTAAAGGGTGGATAATTGAGATGAGTGGCGTTTTCTCGCTGATTGCGGTGATATTGTCGTTTGGGATAACAGCGCTGTTAGGAAAATGGTTAATACCTTTTTTAAAACGAATTAATTTTGGTCAGACCATTCGTGAAGAAGGTCCAAAATGGCACATTAAAAAAGATGGTACTCCCACAATGGGAGGTATCATGTTTATTATAGGTATTGTTGTTTCAGCAGTCATTACAATTCCCATATACTATGCAATGTCGGGCGGAGGAACACTAGGAATTTTTGGAGAAACCGTTTTAATGCAGGTAAAAGTATTTGGCGGTTTGTTTATGGCGATAGGCTTTGGTGCAATTGGATTTTTTGATGATTACATTAAAGTAGTAAAGAAAAGAAATTTAGGTCTAACTGCATGGCAAAAGTTAATTTTGCAATTTTTAGTTGCAGGTGCATATTTATTATCTATATTTTTTGCCGGAGAAGATACCAGAACGTTTATTCCTTTGGCAGGCTCCGTAGACTTAAGCTATGGTTATTGGATTTTAGCTGCACTTGTAATTGTAGGTATTGTAAACGCAGTAAACTTTACAGATGGAATTGATGGATTGAATACTTCCGTAACATTTTTTGTTGCTTTATTCTTTATGCTGATTGGTACTGTTATTAACACAGTAGGGATCAGCTTACTGTCAGTTTGTGCAGCAGGCGGCTGTATGGGATTTTTAGTGTGGAATTTTAATCCGGCGAAAGTATTTATGGGTGATACCGGTTCTTTGTTCTTAGGAGGAATTGTATGCGCCCTTGCTTTTGGAATGGATATGCCTATCTTGCTGTTCCCATTAGGTATTATTTATATTGCGGAAATTTTATCTGTTGTATTACAAGTATTATACTTTAAGGCTACAAAAGGAAAGCGTCTGTTCAAAATGAGTCCTATCCATCATCATTTTGAAATGTGCGGTTGGAGTGAAATTAAAATTTGCGGTGTATTTAGCTTAGTAACCGTTATTTTTGGAATTTTATCTTTAGTCTGGGTTATTTTTGGTGTTTAAAATTTAATTATTGCATATGTATAAAAGAAGGGAGGGAAATATCATATGACTAACGGAAGAACCGGTGCAGACAGAAGATCAGGAATGCCTCCTAAAAAAGTAGGAAATGGAACAAAAATTCCAAAAGATCATATTGGAAAAAAAATTAAGAATAAAGTAAATTTGTTCTCTGTAAGAGCGGGACTGGATATTCCATTTTTGTTTATTGTACTTGTCTTAGTATCCATAGGTTTAGTCATGCTATTTTCCTCCAGCTATGCTTACGCGTACCATAACTACGATGGTGATAGTTTTTACTTTATCAAACGCCAAGCGATATTTGCCGTACTTGGTATTGCCGGTATGATTGCAATTTCCTATTTCGATTATCACCATTTTCATAAACTTACCATTCCTGTTTTGATTGGTTCATGGATTTTACTGGGCATTGTTTTAGTACTTCCTGCTACCCAGGGAGTACATAGGTGGATCAACTTAGGACCTGTCAGCTTGCAGCCTTCTGAAATTGCCAAGTTTGCTTTAATTTTGTGGTTTGCCCATTTTGTATCGGTTAATTTCAGGAAGATGAATACATTCAAGGTCGGTGTTTTGCCGCACCTGTTCATATTGGCGGTAACCGTTGGTTTAGTGTTTATAGAGCCGCACGTTTCCGCTTCTATTATTTTAATCTTGATTGCAGCTATTATGATGTTTGTAGGCGGCGTTGATAAAAAATGGTTTATCATTGCATTTGTCATTGTAGCAGTCGCTGCTCTTTTGTTCCTAACATTAACTGATCACTATGCCAGTGACCGTGTTGCCGGCTGGCTAAATCCGTTTGATCCGCCGGAGGATGTTGACACATGGCAAACCCAACAATCGCTTATGGCAATCGGTTCCGGCGGATTCTTTGGCTTGGGATTTGGGCAGTCAAGACAAAAATATTTATATTTGCCTGAACCACAAAACGACTTTATTTTTGCGGTTGTCTGTGAGGAATTGGGTTTTATCGGTGCTTTTCTTATCATTATTTTGTTTGTTTTATTAATCTGGAGAGGTATTACGTTATCACTGCGTGCAAAAGATAAATTTGGCATGCTGTTAGGTATTGGTTTGACCTCTCAAGTAGGTATGCAGGTTATTTTAAATATCATGGTTGTTACCAATACCATTCCAAATACAGGAATTAGCTTACCGTTCTTTAGCTATGGCGGTACGTCTCTGATTATTCTACTGGTTCAAATGGGTATTGTACTATCTATTTCACGAACGTCCGCAGTGGAAAGAAGCTAGCTTATTTTATCAAACGGCGAAAGGGCTGTGATTTTTATGAAGGTTCTGTTTGCAGGAGGCGGCACAGCGGGACATATTAATCCTGCTTTGGCAATTGCAGGTTATATTCGAGAAAAAGAACCAAATGCAAAATTATTATATATTGGCAATAAAGGCGGTATGGAAGAACGTCTGGTTCCTGCCGCCGGCTTTGCCTTTAAAACCATTACAATTTCCGGTTTTCAGCGTAAGTTAACGCCAAAGCATATTGTGGAAAACATAAAAACAGTAGGGCGTATTTTTACTTCCGGCAATGAGGCAAAACATTTGATTCAAGAATTCAAACCGGATATTTGTATTGGCACAGGCGGTTATGTAAGCGGTCCTGTGATACGTGCAGCTATCAAGCTGGGAGTACCTGCGGTCATTCATGAGCAGAATGCGTTTCCGGGAATGACCAATAAAATGTTGGCAAAACAGGCAACAAAAGTATTACTGGCAGTTGAAGATGCACGTCAATATTTTGACACAGATCAATGTGTACTGACAGGAAATCCAGTCCGACAGGAAATTATCCGTGGGGATAAACGTGCCGCCAGAGCGAAACTAGGCCTAGACAGCAGACCTGTGATTTTATCTTTTGGAGGAAGCTTGGGCGCACGTACCATGAATGAAAGTATGGCAGACTTATTGGTACAAAGCGGTAAAACAGGACAGTTCCAACATATACACGGATATGGTCAATATGGAAAATGGCTGCCGGATTTGCTTGGAAAAAAAGGTTTGAATCTAAAACTAGCCAAGAATATAGATGTGCGGGAGTATATTAATGATATGCCCGATTGTCTGGCTGCAGCAGATTTGGTCATTTGCCGTGCGGGTGCGATTACGCTCAGCGAGCTGCAAGCTCAAGGAAAAGCATCTATTTTAATTCCATCTCCAAATGTTGCGGAAAATCATCAATATCACAATGCTATGGCTATGGTGAACAGAGATGCAGCAATGATCATTGAAGAAAAAAATTTAACAAGCCAGCTGCTTTGTAAAACGGTAGAAGATTTGTTTGCCAAAACAGGAAGAGTAGAAGAAATTGCTGCAAATGCGAAAAAAATGGCAATTTTAGATGCCAATGAGCGTATTTATAAAATCATAAAGGACATTGTCGGATAAGGAACAATATCTTTTCAAAAACATAGTATATACAGTAAATATTCTTTTAATGAATATGATATGTATATTCGTGTGTTGAGAGGGTGTTGGTTGTGGCAAGACTTGATATCGTTGGACCATGTAAATTACAGGGTGAAGTAAGTATTCATGGAGCAAAAAACAGTGCCTTGCCTCTGCTGTCCGCTTGTTTACTGTGTAATAGCGAATGTGTTCTACATAATTGCCCTAAGTTATCTGATGTAGATATATGCATTAAAATATTGGAACATCTTGGTTGCAGGGTAAAAAGAGAAGGACACGATGTCATTATAGACCCCACTACATTGACCTATTTTGATATTCCGGATTACTTAATGAGAGAAATGCGTTCGTCTATTGTGTTTTTAGGCGCTATTTTAACCCGCACCGGTCAGGCTTGTCTCTCATTACCGGGTGGATGTGAATTGGGACCAAGACCAATTGATTTGCATTTATCTGCATTGCGCAAATTGGGCGTTCATATTAAAGAGTGTCACGGCAGCATGAAATGTTCTGTCGGCGATGGATTAAAAGGAAACCATATTAGTCTGTCTTTTCCGAGTGTGGGCGCGACAGAAAATATTATGTTGGCTTCCGTTTGCGCAGAAGGGGTTACAGTGATCCATAATGCAGCCAGAGAACCGGAAATTTGTGATCTGGCCCATTTTTTAAATCAATGCGGGGCCAATATATCCGGTGCAGGTGAAAGTACAATTACGATAGACGGTGTGCAATGTCTGCATGGATGTGAATATACCGTTATGGCGGATCGTATTGCGGCAGCCACTTTTATGGCGGCAGCTGCTGTAACAGGAAGCCATATTACGCTGAAAGACATTGTTCCCAGTCATTTGGAGTCGGTATTACCGATATTTGAAGAAGCTGGCTGCAGTTATCGATTAAAAGGCAATGCGTTAAGCATTACGGGACCAAAACGGTTACAGCCGTTAAAATTGGTCAGAACCATGCCCTATCCGGGGTTCCCAACAGATGCACAGGCGCCTGTAATGACAATGGCTGCATTGGCAGAAGGAACCAGTGTTTTTGTAGAAACAATTTTTGAAAGCAGATATAAACATGTTTGTGAATTGACACGGATGGGCGCTAAAATTAAAGTGGAAGGCAGAGTTGCCATTATTGAAGGAGTGCCTAAATTTTACGGAACCAATGTATGTGCGGCAGAATTAAGAGGCGCTGCCGCTTTGGTAGTGGCAGGTCTGGCTGCAGAAGGAAAAACATCTGTTTACGGGTTGAATTATTTAGACCGTGGATATGAAAAAATAGAGATATCCTTAAGCCGATTGGGCGCGGATATTATTAGAAAGTAAAAACAGCAGGAGGTTTTGTATGAATAGGGATGACCCAAAAAACAATTTACAAAAAACTACCAGTAAAAAAGTAGAATATCGAAACCGTCCTGTTCATTCTCAACCTCGTGGACGCAGTATGCAGGCCAAAAAAGTAAAAGCAAAGGCAATGCATAGAAAACGTAATTTAATTTTATTTTATCTTTCTATTTTTGTGGTAATTATAGCGGCGGCGATTACATTAAGCTTAACTGTTTTATTTAAAATTAGTACTATTGAAGTAACTGGTACTTCCAGATACAGTATAGAGGATATAGTAAAAGAAAGCGGAATTTCTCAGGGGGATAATCTGTTTTTAATTAACAAAGACTATGCGGTTCAGAATATAAAAGAGAAGCTTCCTTATATAGGTGAGGTAACAATATCCCGTAAACTTCCCGGCACGGTATCCATCAGTGTTTCTGATGCAATCATAGCAGGTGCAGTATCGTATAACGGCGGATATCTGGTCATAGACAGCAATGGAAAAGCAGTGGAACAGTTAACGGAATATCCAGCGGATTACCCTGAAATAGTTGGTCTGAATATATCAGAGGCTACCATAGGAAATGAAATTACGTATGTAGATAATGATCAGAAAATAGCATTTACAGAGCTGCTAAACGCTTTAGAGCAAAGTGGATTGGATAACATAACAAAAATTGATATTTCAGACACGTACAGCATTAAAGCAGTATATGACGGCAGAGTGACTATGAATTTTGGAATTGCAACAGATTTGACCTATAAAGCGCGATTTGCAAAAAGTATATTTGATTCTGGAAATATCCAGTCAACTGAAAAAGGAACACTTGATTTATCTGTTGTAACAGACAACAATAAGGTATATTTTTCACCTGACTATACGATCGATTCAAGTTCACAAGCTGCTTAACAAGTGAATGATACGTTTGAAAAGCAAGAAGCCATATTTTACCCCTTGACTTCTTGCTTTTTCACGTTTATGATACATAAAATAAATAATAATGGTAAAAAAACAGATAAAACAATAGGCTGCTGACTAAGCGAATTTTGTGATGTTTTCAAGATGTAAGTAAAATAAGAATAAATTAATAATTTTGCTGAAATTTTTTCAGAGAATCGATGACATTTTTATTAAAAAGTATATCGCTTTTGCACGATAAATGCACAAAGTAAATAATCTAACACAAAACATGCTAAAACTTATTGAAATTTTTCGCTAAAAGTGATAAATTAATAGTATAACTGATTTTACAGATAAATTAACTTTATATAGGAATACGTTGAGAGAATTTAGAGGAGGAACGAAGCAATGCCTTTTGAGATTGATAATGAAAATGATGTTGTTCAAATAAAAGTAGTAGGTGTTGGCGGCGGCGGCGGCAACGCAATTGATAGAATGATAGAATCCGGTGTGAAAGGTGTTGATTTTATTGCAATCAATACAGATCAGCAAGCACTGAACCGTTCTATGGCAACAGAAAAAGTTACAATTGGTGATAACTCTACAAAAGGAAAAGGCGCAGGTGCAAAACCTGAAATGGGTTCCAAGGCAGCATCTGAAAGCCGTGAGAAAATTGCAGAGCAGCTAAAAGGCGCTGATATGGTATTTATTACTGCCGGCATGGGAGGCGGTACCGGTACAGGTGCGGCTCCTATTGTTGCGGAAGTTGCACGTGATTTAGGTGTGCTAACCGTTGGTATTGTGACAAAACCTTTTAAATTTGAAGGCAGACGCCGCATGGAACAAGCCGAAAAAGGAATTGAAAATCTTTGTCAACATGTAGATTCTCTTGTGATTATTCCAAATGAGCGTTTACATCTTATCAGCAAAGAAAAATTAACTTTGCTCAATGCATTTAAAGCAGCAGACGATATTTTGCGTCAAGGTGTGCAAAGTATTTCCGATTTGATTAAAAATCCTGGTATTGTTAATCTTGACTTTGCAGATATCAACTCTGTTATGAAAGATGCCGGTTATGCACACATGGGCGTAGGACGTGCTTCCGGTGAAGATAAAGCAAGACAAGCTGCAGAACGTGCTATTTCCAGTCCGCTGTTGGAAACCTCTATCAGCGGCGCTATGGGTGTTATTATCAACATCACCTCTTCTCCGGATATTGGTTTAGAAGAAATTACGATTGCTTCTGAAATGATTGCAGATATGGTTCATCCGGATGCAAATATTATTTGGGGTACTGCTTTTGATGAAACTATGGAAGATGAGATGAGCGTTACTGTGATAGCTACCGGTTTTTCACCTGAAGCCAGAGCTTTATCAGCAGCCGCAAAAGCAGCCGAAACAGAACAAAAGCAAAATGATGATTTGGATCTTCCTCTGTTTGGTAAAGAAAATACCACTGCTCCTGCTACCAGAGTGGATAGCCAGAAAAAAGCTGCTCCATTGGACGAAGACGATTCTTATACAGATATTATGGCTATTTTTGGAAATAAAAAATAATGTTAAGCTGATAAAAGAGACTTTCGCAATTGCGAAAGTCTCTTTTATGTATCGTATATGATTATAGAAAAATATTATATATTGTAATAAGACATTGCTTTGATTTTATCAGGCGGTGTCCTTTTTGGTTATTTTAATAGTTGTTTGTATAAACGAATATATTCATTTGCAGAACGTCCCCAGCTGTTGTCACTTTTTAAAGCGCGTTCTACCAAAATGGACCAGCCTTCTTTATTTTCATAGCCTGTCAGTGCGCGTTGGACTGCATAAACCATATCGCCGCTGTTATAATTTTGGAAGGTAAATCCATTGCCGTTTCCGTCTCCGCTATCTTGAATGGAGTCTTTTAATCCTCCGGTTTCTCTTACAACAGGGATAGAGCCGTAACGCAAGGCAATCATTTGTGATAATCCGCACGGTTCGCTTCTGGACGGCATTAAGAAAATATCTGAACCTGCATAAATCTTGCGTGATAATTCCGGTACAAATCCTTGACATGCCACCAGTCTGCCCATATATTTGTCCTGCATATTGCGGAAGAAGGATTCATATTCAAAATCACCTGACCCTAAAATCACAAACTGCACATTATTGTTGCACATGATTTGGTCTAAGCCTTCAATCACTAAGTCCAGTCCTTTGGAGGATACCATACGTGTAACCATACCAATCAATGGAATATCCGGATTTTGTTCCAGTCCAAGACGTTCTTGTAACTTTTGCTTATTGATTGCTTTTCCTTCAGGATGCTCAGCGTTATAAGGGGCATAAATGTCCGGGTCGTTGTTAGGGTCATAGTTTTTGGTATCAATACCGTTTAAAATGCCTGAGAGCTTCCATGAGCGTTCTTTTAAGATACCGTCCAGTTTATATGAGAACCATGGATCCATAATCTCCTGAGCGTATGTAGGACTTACAGTAGATACCCAATTGGAGCATTCAATTGCACCTTTGAGCAAGTTGACGCAGTCATCATATTCTACCAAGGAAGTTGCTGCTTTTGGGATACCCAATACATCGGTTAAAATTTCAAGACCATATTTGCCTTGGTACTGGATGTTGTGAATGGTCATCAACGTTTTCATATTTTGATAAAACTCTTGATGTCCGTAAAAAAGATGGTAATAAATTGGTACTAAGGCTGTTTGCCAGTCGTTGCAGTGAATGATATTGGGCTGAAAATCTATGAATGGAAGCATTTCCAAAACAGCTCTGGAGAAAAATGCGAAACGTTCCGCATCATCATAATGACCGTAAATGCCGCTGCGTTTAAAGTAGTATTGATTGTCTATAAAATAATAAATGACACCCCCGTATCTTGCTTCAAATACGCCGCAATACTGACGCCTCCAGGCAACCGGAACAGAAAGGCTGGTGACAAATTTCATTTCATCACGCAAATGCTGAGGAATATCTTCATAAAGAGGCATGACAATTCTGCAGCCAATCAAACGCTGGCGCAAAGCCTGCGGCAATGAACCGGCAACATCTCCCAAACCGCCGGTTGCAATATAGGGAAGCGCTTCGCTTGTACAATATAAAACTTTCATGTTACTATCACATACCTTTCTATTTGGTATTTATACAATGCTGCCTTTACTGATAAAAACAGGGTAAGTATCCGTGCCCATAAAAGAGCGTCCGTCTTGTATCACAACATCTTTATCCGTAATTACATTTTGCAAATTACAGTCAGTGCCGATACAGGTGTCCTGCATAATAACGCAATTCTTTAGTTTTGCACCTTTAGCAACTTTTACTCCGCGGAACAAAATACAGTTTTGTACTTCACCCTCAATCACACATCCATCTGCGACTAAGGATTGATTGACATTGGAGCCCAGTCCGTATCTTGCAGGCATATCATCTCTTACTTTTGTATAAATTGGTTTATCAGACTGGAACAGCTGCGCTTTAATATCAGGATTCAATAAATCCATATTTGCCTGAAAATAGTCCTGTGTGGAACAAATTACTTTGGAATAACCTTTGAATTCATAACAATAAAAACGATACTGAAACATATTGCGCTGAATAAAGTCGCGGTTAAAATTGTACATATTTCTGCTGACGCAGTCTTCAATTAATTCAATTAATAATGTACGGTTAATCACATACATATTCAATCCGTAATTACAAAGACCATCTACTTTGGGATGAATCAGCATATCGCGCAGTGAACCGTTTTCTTCCACGTTGTATACGGTAGGTTCACTCATATGCTGGGGAATGACACCATGATGGTAAATTGCGGTAATATCTGCTTGATTGCGTATATGAGCTTCAATTACCTCGTGGTAGGGAATGTTACATACAATATCACAGTCGCTGAGTAAAACGTAATCTTCTTTTGAGGTGACCAAAAAACGACGAATGGAGTCCAATGCTTCAATACGGCTGTTGGAGATATCTCGGTCTTGTTTGTCAAAGGGAGGAAGAAAGAAAAGGCCATCACGCTTACGGGATAAATCCCATGCTTTGCCGGAACCTAAATGATCCATTAGAGATTGAAAGTTGCTTTTTGTCACTACACCGACTTTGCTTATGCCGGAATTTACCATATTGGAAAGAGGAAAATCAATTAAGCGGTATCTGCTTCCGAAAGGAACAGAAGCTATGGTACGTTTTTCTGTCAGTTCACGAATTTTATCATCATGTACATTAGAAAATAAAACACCTACAACATTATTGCCGCGCATATTATATTTCCTCCTTTTGGTCATCTGCGTCTAACATGGTTTTGGGAGGTACTACAGTGTGAGGAGCTACTACGTAGCTGCCGCCTACCACAGTTAAGCCCCACTGTTCCAAATTCTCCATATTTTCCGGTCTTTTTCCTACTTCAGCATGATTTTTTATGATTGCTTGTTCTCCTATAATTGCGTATTGTACTGTCGCGCCTTCTTCTATTTTTGCGCCGGGCATAACAATAGAATCGCGGACAACGGCGCCTTTTCCAATGGTAACGTCCTCAAATACAATGGAAGAGTCCAACTCTCCGTAAATATTACAGCCTTCTGCAATCAATGCATTTTGTACATGTGCTTCATTGGAAATATAGTGGGGCGGAAGCGTGGGATTACGCGAATAAATTTTCCAGCTTTCATCGCTTAAATCCAAAGGAACTTTTGGATTAAGTAAGTCCATGTTAGATTCCCACAGACTGTCAATGGTACCTACGTCTTTCCAATAGCCTGAAAATTCATATGCCATCATTTTTTCGCCTGCACCCAGCATTGCAGGTAAAACGTCGCCGCCAAAGTCGTTGCTGGAATTAGGATTTGCCTCATCCTCAGTTAAATATTTACGCAATTTATCCCAGCTGAATACATAAATTCCCATAGATGCTTTGTTGCTTTTAGGTTGTTTTGGTTTTTCGTCAAACTCGTAAATAGTGCCGTCTTCGTATGTATTTAAAATACCAAAGCGAGACGCTTCTTCCATGGGAACTTCAATTTCCGCAATGGTACATGCTGCATGATGCTCTTTATGAAATGCTACCATTTTAGAATAATCCATTTTATAAATATGGTCACCTGATAAAATAACAACGTAATCCGGATGATACCGTTCAATAAAATTCATATTTTGATAAATGGCATTTGCGGTTCCCTTGTACCAATCGGAACCGTCAATATGCTGATAGGGAGGAAGAACATGCACGCCGGCATCTAGACGGTCTAAGTCCCAAGGCTGTCCGCTGCCAATATAGTCGTTTAAAATAAGCGGCTGATATTGTGTTAAAACACCTACGGTTTCAATACCGGAATTCACACAGTTAGACAGTGGAAAGTCTATAATACGGTATTTGCCGCCGTAAGGAACAGCCGGCTTGGCAAGTTTTTTGGTCAGTACTCCTAATCTGCTGCCTTGTCCGCCTGCAAGCAGCATGGCAACTACTTCTTGTTTTGGTAACATATCCATTCCTCCTCGATGTATGCGTGTTTTTTATGGATTATTCTGTTTTTTCTTTGTTTTCTTTTCTGTTGCTTTCGTTTTTTTATCCGCTGTCTTTTTCGTAGTTTTGGTTGATTTTGCAGTTGCTTTATTTGTATTTGCAGCTTTGCTTGGTTTGCGGCGTTTACATTTTAGATAGATAACAGACATTGGAGGCAGTGTAAGTGAAACGCATTGCTCAAAGCCATGCATAGAATCGTCAATGGTTTTTATGGCATTGCCGTTTGTAATGCCGCTGCCGCCAAATGCTTCTGCGTCTGTTGAAAAGACTTCTTCATAAGTGCCTGCAAATGGCACGCCAATACAGTAATGATCTCTTTGTACAGGTACAAAGTTACATACCGCGATGATTTCATGACCGCTTTTATCAATTCTGCGGAATGCGATTACACTTTGTTCATTGTCATCGTGGGCAATCCAGGAAAAGCCTTCCCAAGAAAAATCTACTTCCCATAAAGAAGGTGTATTCAAATAGAAGTGATTTAATGATTGGAAAAAATGTTTTGCCTTTTGGTGAAACGGATACTCCAGTAAAAGCCAATCCAGTTCCTGTTCATAGTTCCATTCGATAAATTGACAAAATTCTGTGCCCATAAATATGAGTTTTTTACCGGGATGTGCCATCATATATCCCATAAAGGCGCGGATTCCCGCCAGTTTTTGGTCATTGTCTCCAGGCATTTTATTGATAAGGGAACATTTGCCGTGAACTACTTCATCGTGAGAAATAGGTAAAATAAAGTTTTCTGAGAAAGCGTAAAAGAAGGAAAACGTCAGTTTGTCGTGACTGCCTTTTCTGAACAATGGGTCAAGGCTCATATAACTGAGCATATCGTTCATCCAACCCATATTCCATTTGTAATTAAAACCGAGTCCGCCGCAGTATGTAGGTTTTGACACCATTGGCCAAGATGTGGATTCTTCTGCTATCATCATAACGGTTGGGAAGAGTTCAAACACCACTTCGTTTAACTTTTGTAAAAATGCAACTGCTTCCAAGTTTTCTTTTCCGCCAAATTTATTTGGGACCCATTGTCCGTCCTCGCGGCTGTAATCCAAATAAAGCATGGAGGCAACCGCATCTGCACGAAAACCGTCAATATGAAATTCTTTCAGCCAGAATACAGCGCTGGAAATCAGAAAGTTTATTACCTCTGTTTTTCCATAGTCAAACACCAAAGTACCCCAATCACTGTGCTCTCCTTTTCTGGGATCGGCATATTCATAGCAGGCGGTACCGTCAAAACGGGCAAGTCCGCTTTCATCCTTTGGAAAATGGGCTGGGACCCAATCCATAATCACGCCAATTCCTGCCTGGTGGCACCTGTCTACAAATTTCATAAAGTCTTTTGGTTCCCCGTAGCGGGAAGTAGGCGCGAAATATCCGGTTACTTGGTATCCCCAAGAACCGTCATAGGGGTATTCCGTAATAGGCATTAGTTCGATGTGCGTATAGCCCATTTCTTTTACGTATGGAATTAACTCGTCCGCAATTTTCTCATAGGAAAATACATGTCCGTCTTGATAGCGTTTCCATGAACCCAAGTGTATTTCATAGATATTTACAGGCTGTTCATAGTGAGGGTGTTTTTCCTTCTCCTCGTACCAGGCGGCATCCTTCCATTGATATCCGGAAAGATCGTAGTATTTGGAGGCTGTTCCCGGTCTTGTTTCAAAATGGTGTGCGTAAGGATCGCTTTTATAAATACAATTGCCGTTTTCATCTTTGATTAAAAATTTATAGATTTCAAACTGAGTAAATACAAAAGGAAGTGTACATTCCCATACGCCGTCACTGATTTTTTCCATAGGATGCGCAGAAGGATTCCACTGATTGAAATCTCCCACAATAGAAACACAAACCGCATTTGGAGCCCAAACACGGCATACCATACCGTCAGCGCCGTCTGTTATAGTTTTATGTACCCCTAAGAATTCATATGCATATGGATGAATTCCATGATGAAATAGCTGTAACGGGATTTGATTTTTTTCTTGATTGTTGATATTTTTCACAATAGTAAACTCCCTTTCGCATCCTATATTCGTTTAATTTAATGATAGCATAAATTTTGGAAAATTCAAGGATTTTGGTGCTATTATCCTAAAAATTATTTTTCATATTCCATAATGTTAAGAAAATATGCACAAAAATATGCAGTTTGTATTGTTCTATTACACTTTTATAATCATAAGCAGGTAAGTTGAAATTATAGCATAGGAGCTATGTTGAGATTTGTAACTTTCATAGAGAATATTTCAGAGTCTTTTATTTGTTTTTCATTCTGTACATGAAATTTCTATTGCCCGAATACAATCTTATAAAGAGTGTGAGAGAAAGGAGGCTGTATATTTGTTACAAATGATAGAAAGGGTGAACCACTTCATACAACCTATTTTATGGGGCTGGCCTATATTAATATGTATATTACTAGCAGGGATTTTATTTACAGTCAGGCTGCATTTTTTTCAATTTACAAAAATAGGTCTGTGGCTGAAAGTAACCTTTGTTGGTATATTTCGGAGAAAAAAACAAAGCAGTGATGGAATTTCCCCCTTTCAGGCACTGACAACAGCATTGGCCGGTTCCATAGGTACGGGGAATATTGTGGGCGTAGCAACTGCCCTGACGCTGGGTGGACCGGGCGCGATTTTTTGGATGTGGGTTTCAGCCTTGCTGGGTATGATGACTATATATGCGGAAACAGTGCTTGGTATGAAATACCGAAAAAAAGATAAAAACGGAAAATGGCTGGGCGGCGCAATGTATTACATAGAATACGGGTTAAAATGCAAACCACTGGCCATTATATTTGCCATTGCCTGCGTACTGGCTTCCTTTGGCATGGGGAATATGGCGCAGGCAAATGCAATTGGCGGAGCTTTACGGGATAGCTTTGGTGTAAATACCACGGTCACAGGAGTAGTTGTAGCACTGGTTGTATTTATCATATTAAGCGGTGGTATTCAAAGAATTGCAAAGGTAACGGAAAAAGTAGTTCCTGTTATGGCGGGTGTTTATCTAATGGCAGGTATCATTGTCATTGCTGTACACGGAAACATGCTTCCAAATGTATTTGGTCAAATTTTTTCCGGCGCGTTTAATTTACAAAGTGCAACAGGGGGGATCAGTGGCTCTGTTATGATGATTGCTCTGCGCAGCGGAGTATCACGGGGGATTTTTACGAATGAGGCTGGGTTGGGTTCTTCGGTGATGGCACATACGGAAGCGGATTGCAAAGAGCCGGCAGAGCAAGGTATGTGGGGTATTTTTCAGGTATTCACCGATACTATTGTCATGTGTACCATTACAGCCCTATGTATTTTATGCAGCGGGGTTATGACAACGGGCAAGGATGGCGGCGCATTGAGCACTGCGGCATTTCACACGGTATTCGGAGTATTTGGAGACGGCGTTATTTCTGTATCCATTACTTTATTTGCGTTTGCAACCATGTTAGGATGGTCCCATTACGGGCAATGCGGACTGCGGTATTTATGCGGGGATAAATTGTTGGTACCATACCGTATTTTATTTGCTTTTTTTGCAGCAGCCAGCTGCGGTATGGATTTAACATTGGTATGGGATATTTGTGATACGTTAAATGGATTTATGGCAATACCGAATTTAGTCGCTGTTTTTTTGCTGTCAAATCAGGTAATAAAAGAAACGGAGGAATATTTTATTAGAAGAAAAAAACATTTGCCTTTAAAACAGTTGGAGTAATCATACGAATATTTGCAAATAAAAAGGACACTTGTTATAATACAAGTGTCCTTTTAGCTATCATGCTTTTTCCTGATTCCCATTTTCTGTTCTACATTTTGAATCAGATTGAATAGGGAAGCTGCAAAAGAAGGATATTTTTTTGTAATGGATTCGGGAGATAAATTTGGGGTTTTCTCTTTTTCCAGCGGCTTCAAATCTTCTACGGCTTCTCCGCTGATAAGACAAGCTGCGTTTGCTTCGGATAGTTCCATAGAAGCGTTGGCAAGACCAAAATGTCTTTTGTAAGACGCGGCAAACAGTCCCTGAGGATTTTTAGGATTGGCAGAATACAGCAAACGAAAGACTTTATAGATGCTGGCAGATAAAAAGGAAGAGACTTCTTCGGTCAGTGCATTGTTATTGCATTCTTGTAAAATACCGTAGATGATATGAACGGAATTCATAACCAATTTTTTATTTAAGGTGGCAATAATTCCTGTTTTGTGCTTTCCTTTTGATTCCGTATCTTCCGGTAAATCATCTATTGTGATGGTGGCACCCGAACGGTTCGGAGATCTTCCCAACAAGTAATCGCAGGATACGTTATAAAAGTTTGCAATTTTTACTACAAATTCCAAGCCACATTCACGGATTCCCTTTTCATAATGCGATAACAGCGCTTGAGAAACTTGTAGTTCCTCTGCAGCCTTTTTTTGGCTCAGACCGCGTTCTTTTCTCAGCAGAGTGATAATTCGTGGGAATGCGTCGTTCACATAGGTACCTCCCTTCATCTGATATCATAGTTTTGAAAACTACTTAACAATATGTAAAGTATACAATAAATATAACGCTTTGTAAAGACACTATATATCGTGTTTTAAGCAAAAAGGAGCAAAATATATGAAGTCTTATACCATACATTTGATTCGTCACGGTATTTCTCAGGGAAATTTACTCGGTCAGTATATTGGCGTGACAGATTCCCCTTTATCCAAAGAAGGAAAAGAACAATTAAAACAGTTGGCAGAGCAAAATAGTTATCCATATGCGCAAGCTTACTATACAAGTCCGTTAAGCCGCTGTGTGGATAGTTTGAAACTGATTTATCCCAATGCAGAACCAATCGTGATTGAAGGCTTTAAAGAGTGTAATTTTGGAAAATGGGAAGGAAAATCCGCAAAAGATTTGGAACATGACCCTGATTTTATCAAATGGATGGAAAGCGGTTCCGCCATGTCTCCTCCCGGAGGGGAAGATGGAGGGCGTTTTATGCAGCGTGTCTGTATGGAGTTTGAAACGTTTGTGGAACGTATGATGCGAACCGGAGAGACATCCGCTGTATTAATGGTACATGGCGGGACCATTATGTCTATTTTATCTGCCTACGGATTGCCGAGAGCTCCGTTTTATGACTGGATGGTAGAACCAGGTCATGGATATTCTCTGCGTATTACGCCGGGCCTTTGGATGCGCTCTATGGTAGCGGAAGTATACGATACCATTCCGTCCGGAGAACAGCAGAAAAACAGGGAGCATACAGTCATAGATTATGCAAGAGAAGCGGCAAACCGTGCGTTTGGAGAGAAAGCCAAAACAGAAGCGTAATCTTCTGTTTTGGCGATAAAGCAGCCGACAAACCGTATAGAACTATATTGCTTTATAGCCTCTGCTGCTGTTTTATGTTAATGGAAAAACAAATACTTTTTACTCTTGACAAATCATATCCATTATGCGTATAATAATTTTACAAGTAAATTTATCTGTAGTTTTTCAGATACCCATAAAGACATTGAAGGGAATAAGATAGTAGGGACAGAATTTCAGAGAGCTGCCGGATGGTGCGAGGCGGTACTGAACCTACTATGTATAGCTCATCCCGGAGTCGCCGGCCTGATGATGTGTTTCATAGGGACGGACGTAAGGCTGCGTTATAAGCCGAATCTTGTTAGAGATGGTGAGGGTTTACTGCGTAAGCGTAAACTGAATTTGGGTGGTACCGCGAATTTGTATATTCGCCCCGAACAGCGTATGTTTGTACGGCTGTTCGGGGCTTTTTGTTTATTAAAAATTATCATTGATTTAAAGGAGAGAATCATCATGAAAAAAGGGTTTGAAAAATATATTCCGTTTGAACCAGTAAAATTGCCGGATCGTACATGGCCTGACAAAGTCATTGAGAAAGCGCCAATCTGGTGCAGCGTTGACTTGCGCGACGGTAACCAGGCGCTTGTCAATCCAATGAACTTGGAAGAAAAACTGCTCTTTTTTCAAACTTTGGTTGACATTGGTTTTAAAGAAATTGAGGTAGGTTTTCCGTCTGCTTCCGAAACAGAATATGAAATTTTACGTGCGCTGATTGACCGCAATTTAATTCCGGACGACGTAACCATTCAAGTATTGGTGCAGGCAAGACCGCATTTAATTACAAAAACCTTTGAAGCCATCAGCGGCGCGAAAAATGTAATTGTACATTTTTATAATTCTACTTCTACCCTCCAGCGTAAAGTAGTATTCCATACGGATATGCAGGGTGTGATTGACATTGCGGTGGAAGGCGCCAAATTAATTAAAGAATTGACCCAGCAGGAAGTTGCAAAAACAGGAGCAAATATTCGTTTTGAATATTCTCCCGAAAGCTTTTCGGGAACCGAAATGGACAATGCTGTGTTAATCTGTGACAAGGTATTGGAGACTTTGGGGGCAACTCCTGAACACAAAGTCATTTTGAATCTTCCCAATACCGTTGAAGGTATGATGCCAAATCAGCATGCAGACCAGATTGAGTACTTCTGCCGCCATTTAAAAGGAAGAGACAGCGCCATTATCAGTTTGCATCCGCATAACGACAGGGGCACTGCAACAGCCGCAACAGAGTTGGGTATTTTGGCAGGCGCAGACCGTGTGGAAGGTACTTTGTTCGGCAATGGAGAACGTACTGGCAACGCAGATATTATGAATGTTGCTATGAACATGTATACGCAGGGTATTGATCCAAAACTAGACTTCTCAGAGATGAACAAAATCAAAGAAGTATATGAGCAATGTACTGAAATGAAAGTCCATGAACGTCATCCGTATGCAGGCGAATTGGTATTTACTGCTTTTTCAGGCTCTCACCAAGACGCGATTAATAAAGGCGTTGAATATATGAAACAGCATAACTCAGAGTATTGGGAAGTACCATACTTACCGATTGATCCTGCAGACTTAGGCAGACAATACGAACCGATTATCCGTATTAACAGCCAGTCGGGTAAAGGCGGCGCTGCTTTTATCATGCAGCAGATTTTTGGTTATCAAATGCCAAAAGCCATGCATCCTGAGTTTGGCAAAATTGTGAAAGCGGCGTGCGACAAAGCCGGAAGGGAAATTTTGCCTAAAGAAATTTTTGCGTTATTTGAAGAAGAATACTTAAATGTTCATAAACCTTATAACTTGAAAAGCTATAAAATTTATGAAGAAAATGACGTGGAAAATGAAACGGTGGTTCATTTTGAAGGAAATCTGCGCTTTGAACATATGGACCATGTGATTTCAGGCGTAGGCAACGGTCCGATTGATGCGTTCTTTAACGCACTGAAAACAGTTGGTATTACAGATTATAAATTTGTATCTTACAGTGAACATGCTGTTTCTGAAGGTGCAAATTCAAAAGCCATTTCCTATATTCAGTTGGAATGTCCCAATGGAACCACCATTTTTGGTGTTGGTTTGGACAGCAATATCAGTTTGGCTTCTATCAAAGGCATCATTTGTGCCATTAACCGTGCTCAAAAATAAAACGGAGCGTTATCATTTCATATAAAAAGGAAGGTTCATCATGAAAGAATATCAAATCACTGTATTAAAAGGCGACGGTATCGGCCCGGAAATTGTAGATCAGGCAATCAAAGTACTGAATAAAACTGCTGAAAAGTTTGATTTTAAAGTGAATTATCAGGAAGAATATATTGGCGGCGCTGCTATTGATGCAACAGGTCAGCCATTGCCGCAAAAGACTGTGGATTCCTGTAAAGCGTCTGATGCTGTGATACTTGGCGCCGTAGGCGGACCGAAATGGGATTCTTTGTCAGGCAGTCAACGACCTGAAGCAGGTTTGCTGGGCATTCGCGGCGCATTGGGACTATATGCAAATTTACGTCCCGCTGTTATTTTTGAACCGCTGCGTGATGCTTCTCCTTTAAAAGAGGAAATCATTGGCGATGCATTGGACATCATGGTGGTACGTGAATTAACAGGCGGTATTTACTTTGGTCAGCGCGGCCGCGATACCGTTGACGGTGTAGAATCTGCGTTTGATACGGAACGTTATTCCGTAAAAGAGGTAGAACGTATTGCGCGTATCGGCTTTGAAATGGCACAAAAGAGAAACAAACGTCTATGCAGTGTAGATAAAGCCAATGTATTGGAATCTTCCCGTCTGTGGAGAGAAACCGTTACTAAAATAGCAAAAGAATACCCTGATGTTACTCTAGACTATATGTATGTAGACAACTGTGCTATGCAGCTGGTGCGTAACCCAAAACAATTTGATGTCATTTTGACTTCCAATATTTTTGGTGATATTCTTTCGGATGAAGCTTCTATGATCAGCGGTTCTATTGGTATGCTGGCATCTGCAAGTCTTGGTGAAAATCAATTTGGTTTATACGAACCAATTCATGGCAGCGCTCCTGATATTGCAGGAACAGGAAAAGCGAATCCGCTTGCTACTATTTTGTCTGTTTCTATGATGCTCAAATATACATTGAATCAGCCACAAGCGGCACAAGCAATTGAAGACGCTGTATCCAAAGCGTTAACGATGGCACGTACTCCTGATATTCATACAGAAGGTATGAAATTGGTAAATTGTTCTGAAATGGGTGACCTTGTCTGCCAACTGCTTTAATGTTATGATATTCATCAAGAAAAGCTCCAACCGACTATTGGAGCTTTTCTCTGTGCTTGAGAGTGGGGGTATTGATGGATCGTAAAGAAAAAACACATCCTGCAGAGTCAGATTCAGCAGAATTAGATTCAGCGGAAGAAAATTTAACAGCAAAAGCTCCGGAGGAAGAACGTTCCCACCTTACATTCCGAAGAGGATTAAGAGATGGACTTCCTATTTGCCTAGGGTATCTATCTGTTGCCTTTACCTTTGGTATGGCGGTAGTAGAAGGCGGATTACCGCCTTGGGTAGCTGTTCTGATTTCGATGACTTGCTTTACCGGAACAGGACAGTTTGCAGGTATTGCACTGATTGTATCCGGCGGTACATATATTGAAATGTTGGTTACAACGTTTATTATTAATATTCGTTATATGTTGATGTCTTTGTCACTTTCTCAAAAAATAGAAAAGCGCATGAATGGAATTGAACGTGCATTGTTGTCTTTTGGAAATACAGACGAGGTATTTGCAGTTGCTATGCAGCAGGAAGGAAAAGTAGGAGCCAGATATCTTTCAGGCTTGATATTAACTCCTTATTTAGGATGGACATTGGGGACTTTGCTGGGAGCAACTGTAACGGGATTTCTGCCTTTTGCAATCCGCAGTGCATTGGGAATTGCCATATATGGTATGTTTATTTCTATTATTATTCCTCCTGCACGAAAAATGAAATCCGTTGCAATTGTAATTCTTATTTCAGTTGCAATCAGCTGTTTGTTTTATTGGACTCCTGTTTTAAATCAGTTATCCGATGGCTGGGTGATTATCATTTGCGCGGTGGCAGCTTCGGCGTTTGCCGCTTGGAAATTTCCGATTAAGGAGGACAAGCAATCATGAATTACACCTATGTTCTTCTTAGCATTTTAATTATGGCCCTGGTTACTTACCTGCCAAGAATGCTTCCGCTGGTTCTTTTCCGTAAAACCATCGAAAATCAATTTATAAAATCATTTTTGGCATATGTACCATATGCGGTGCTTGGCGCGATGACATTCCCCGGTATTCTGTTTTCTACATCGCCGGACGGCGGCTTTTCACTGATATACTTTTTAGGTGGTTTGGCAGGTATGCTGGTAGCAATGGTTTTGGCTTACTTCAATAGAGGGTTATTGTTGGTGGCTGTCAGTTCAGTTGTTGTTGCGTTTATTATGCAAGAGTTATTAGGCTTTATTATGTAAAAAAACATAGCTGGGACGCATATATGCGTCCCAGCTATGTTTTTTTGCTCTTGTTTGCATAGAAAGGTTGGTATATAATAACAATATTATAATAAGAATAGAAAAGTATCCTTTTCACCGGAGGACTGCATGAAAAATCTATCAGATATCAATGTTGTAAAAAGTTTATTGTCCCGTCATGGGTTTCAATTTTCAAAAGCATTAGGACAAAATTTTTTAATCAATCCTGAAATATGTCCTAAAATGGCTGCGGAATGTGGGGCAGACCAAACCAAAGGCGTGATAGAAGTTGGTCCCGGTTTTGGTGTGTTGACCAGAGAGTTGGCAGCAAGAGCGAATAAAGTAGTAGCCATTGAACTGGATAAACGGCTTCCTGCAGTGCTAGCGGAAACACTGCGTGATTTTGATAATGTAAAAGTTGTGCAGGCCGACGTTATGGAAGTTGATTTACATCAACTTATTAAAGATGAATTTACCGGTTTAGATGTTTTGGTTTGTGCCAATCTTCCCTATTATATTACATCGCCTGTTATCATGAAATTGCTGGAAGAAAAACTTCCCGTAGAATCTTTGACTGTTATGGTACAGAAAGAAGCGGCTGTGCGTATTTGCGCAGCTCCGGGAACACGTGCCTGCGGTGCGGTCAGTGTAGCGGTGCAATATTACAGTCAGCCGCAGATATTATTTGATGTGCCCAGAGACTGCTTTTTTCCTGCCCCTAATGTAGATTCTGCTGTGATTCGTCTGAATATCCGTAAAGAGCCTCCCGTAACCTTGAAAACAGAAGAAAAGCAGTTTTTCAAATTGGTAAAAGCGGCATTTGGACAACGCAGGAAAACGGTATTGAATTCTTTAAATACCGGTCTTGGAAAATCTAAGAATGAATTATCTGCCGCATTGCAGCAGGCAGGCATTGCTCCCGCGGCCAGAGCAGAGCAATTAACCATGGAGCAGTTTGGAATGCTTTGCAATCTCTTGTTTGAGGAAAAGGTGCAATAACGATTTGGAATCACTGTTGAGCGCTGGAAACAATAAAATCAATATAGCTGTTGGAACAAAGAACATTGTACCTATGAAATGTAAGTATATGTTAAAATGATCTATTTTGGCTTTCAGAGATACGGCACAAACTTTCAAATTTGCTTTCATATGGCAGCCATCAATGGCAAATACTTAAATTATAGTTGTTAAAGATGTTTTTCATCAAAAGGAAGTATGTATAATGGCAGGAAAAATTGCATGGATTTTTTTCGGTATTGCAATCATATGCGCAATGGTTGCCGCGTTTACCAGTCCTTTTCGTTTGGAAGTGGTATCTATTACTTGTGCGGCAGTGTCGATTACACTAAGTTTATTCGGCATGTTCTTTGCGTTTGAAAGCTGGAAGGAAGAATAACATTACCAAATTGAGGGAGGTTACAGAATGAATATCAAAGCGAAAGTTGTGAATCCATTACTTTTGCTGGTAACATCCGTTTTGTTTTTGGGTATTGGTATTTTTATTTTGATTGACCACGATTTAGCTTCCCGTGTGCTGATGATTGGTATTTCCATTACAATTGTAGTAGCAGGCGTGACCCATGCGGTAGGCGTTATTTTAAATAAACATATTGTGCAAGGTGTACTCATTGGTTTGGCATATGTTGTGGTAGCAGCCAGTTTATTTGTATTATCTTGGTTTTATATTATATCTGTTACATGGATTTTTGCTCTTTGGTTTTTATGTACAGGCATTATCAGAGGAGCTATTTGCATACAAGCAATCCGGAAACGCTCGCAAGGCCGTCTGATGGGCGCGTTAATTTCTATTTTGTCCATTGCATTTGCAATTATATTATTTATGAACCCATTTATGAGAAGCACAACTGTTCTGCGTATTGTAGGCATCTATATGATTTTATACGGAATGACTGTACTGTTTGATTTCTTTTCGGAAATTTTTAAATGGAATTTAAATGATAATAATACCTCAAGAAGATTTCGTATTCCGCTTCCGTTATTTGTGACTGCTTTTATACCGTCCAGATTAATGAGCAATTTTAATAAATATTTCAGGGAACACAATGTAAAAGCGAATATGATTCAGGAAATCAATGCGCCAAAAGGAAAAGAACGGGTGGATTTAGAAGTGTTTATCCATTTATGCGGAGAAAATTTGAACGAATTTGGGCACTCTGATTTCTGTTATGGAGATACTGTGTATTCGTATGGCGCGTATGACGAAACAGAGCATAAGTTTTTTGGTATGTTCAGTCAGGGAACCATTGTAAAGGCGCCCAGAGAATTGTATATTCGCCATTGTTTGTCTTTTGAAAAGAAAATACTGGTAGGTTTCGGCCTTTGTTTGTCAGATGCTCAAAAAGGGAAAGTAGAAGAGAAAATAGATGAAATTATGCAGGCAGCAATGCCGTGGCAAACAAGATATGAACGTGTACAAAATGGTACACTTTCTCAGGATGAACTTTGCAGCGACGCTGCCAGTGAGCTGGTTAAGGCAACAGGCGCGAAAATATATAAAATCAAATCCGGAGAATTTAAAACGTATTTTTCCATTAATACCAACTGTGTGAAACTGGCTGATCATATTACAGGTTCTGCCGGATTGGATGTTTTGGATGTCAGCGGTATTGTAACGCCGGGCAGTTATTATGCACTGCTGGACGATATGTTTGAACGGAAAAATACCATTGTGATTTCCAAGACGATTTATCGAAGTTAACAAAAGATATTTTGACAAAATTGTAATTTATGCTACAATAATTAAAATCATCATAAAAATAACACGATGTTGGAGGAACTATGATTACAGTATCTGACGTAAGCGTTGGCTTTAGCGGTCAAGATTTATTTTCTCATGTAAATTTACTGTTTACTCCCGGCAACTGTTATGGTGTGATAGGCGCCAACGGAGCCGGTAAATCTACATTTTTAAAAGTATTGTCGGGTGAATTGGAACCAACCAAAGGCGATGTTTCCATTGATCCGAAATGCAGAATGTCCGTACTAAAACAAGACCACTTTGCATATGAGGAATTTACGGTTTTGGATACCATTATGCAGGGTAACCAGCGTTTGTACGATATTATGAAACAAAAAGACGAGTTATATGCAAAACCGGATTTCAGTGAGGAAGACGGTCATTTGGCAGCAGAATTGGAAGCGGAATTTGCAGAGATGAACGGCTGGGATGCCGAAACAGATGCGGGCAAACTGCTTCAGGGGCTTGGACTGGAAACAGATATGCTGTATATGCAAATGAGCGCTTTAGCAGAAAGTGAAAAGGTAAAAGTGCTGCTGGCAAGAGCCTTGTTCGGTCAGCCTGATATTATTTTATTGGACGAACCTACCAACGGTTTGGATATTAAATCGATTAACTGGCTGGAAGATTTCTTAATGGATTATATGGGTACTGTGATTGTGGTATCCCATGACCGCCATTTCTTAAATAATGTTTGTACCCATATTGTGGATATTGATTATAATAAGATCAAACTTTATGTAGGCAACTATGATTTCTGGTACGAATCCAGCCAGCTGATGCAGCGTATGATGCGTGATCAAAATAAAAAGAACGAAGATAAAATCAAAGAGCTGCAAAACTTTATTCAGCGTTTCTCTGCCAACAAATCAAAATCCAAACAGGCAACTTCCCGTAAAAAGTTGATTGAAAAATTAACAGTAGAAGAAATGCCTGCTTCCACCCGCCGCTATCCATATGTAGGATTTCAAATGGACCGTGAACCCGGCAAAGAAATTTTGACAGTTGAGGATATTTCTAAAACCGTAGACGGCGTAAAGGTATTAAATAAGGTTTCTTTCCGCGTTAATAAAGGCGATAAAATTGCCTTTGTCGGTGAGAATGACATTGCAAATACCACTTTATTTCAAATTTTGATGGGTGAGTTAGAGCCGGATGAAGGCTCCTATAAATGGGGCGTAAGTACAACACAGTCTTATTTTCCGAAAGATAATTCAGAATATTTTAATGGGTGTGAAGAAAGCATTATCAAGTGGTTGGAACAATATGCTCAAGATACATCTGAAACCTATTTAAGAGGATTTTTGGGAAAAATGCTGTTCTCAGGCGATGATGTGTTAAAACCGGTCAATGTACTTTCCGGTGGTGAAAAAGTTCGCTGTATGCTTTCCCGTATGATGATGTACGGTTCCAACGTATTGGTTTTGGATCAACCGACCAATCACTTGGACTTGGAATCCATTACGGCAGTGAACAATGGTTTAATTGATTTTAAAGGTATTATTCTCTTTGCTTCTCATGACCATCAGTTTGTGCAAACCGTGGCAAACCGTATTATTGAGATTACAGACGAAGGAATCATCGACCGTATGACCACATTTGATGAATATTTGGAAGCAATGGGTAAAAATTAAACAGAAAAATGGGCTGTGAAAACAGCCCATTTTTTATGATATTTTTTCTAATCAAGAAATTTTTAAATAAAAGTTTTGTTGTACTTTCAGATGCACAGGCAGAAAATACTGGATTTTTATTCTTAGAATGTATCGTTATACCACAGAGCAGAAAAAATATCCCCGTGGTATAGACGGGGATATTGGGTATCGAATATCTGTTAAAATGTGAAAATGAATCTACCTGTTTCAAATTTCAAAAGAAGGAGTTTCCTCCCAGGAGGTAAATGATTCAAGACCGGGAGAGAGGAGACTCATTGAGAGATTCTTTGAAATCATTTGCTCCGGGAAATCCATCTTTCGGTAGTTGAAATGACAGAATAGAATACACTTTATGATTCAATCATCAGTTCGTGAAAACTGTGGATATAAATATCAGATAATTTTAAAATATCTGCTTTGTCTTTTTCAGAGTATTTATCATACACACCGCAAATTTTCATATGCGCCGCTTTTGCTCCTTGAATTGCGGGAAGTACATCTTCAAATGCCATACAGTCATGGGAAGATACGCCCAAACGAGCCGCACATAACAACCAAGCGTCAGGATAATTTTTACCGCGGCTGACGTCATCTGTAGAGACGCAGGCGTCAAATAATTCGTAGATGTTATTATTTTGCAGACAAGGCAAATATAACTTTTGTGACAGAGCGGTACATACACCTAAGCGAATTCCCTGTGATTTTAATTGCAAAAGATATTCCTCGGCACCGGATTTTAGCTGTACATGGTGTCCGTATGCTTCAATGGCCATTTGGTTCCATTCATGCATAACGTCGTCAGGCTGTTCTTTCAGTCCAAACCGAGCAATGGTGTATTCTGCGGTTTCTCTGAAACTCATTGCCAAAATTTCGTCACTGTAACCATCCGGAACGGATAACCCGCGCTTTGAGAGGAATTCGATGTCGATGTTTTTCCAAACTTCCATGGAATCCAATAATGTTCCGTCTAAATCAAAAACAGCGCCTTTAAAATTCATGTTTGTCTCCTATAAAACATGTTTTTAACTGTTGAGCCGCATGGGCAATATTTTCTTTTGCCAAAATTGCGGAGACAACTGCAATGCCGTCAATACCTGTGGCTGTGAGCGTTCCCGCGTTGAATGACTGAATACCGCCGATTGCAACCACAGGAATGTGTACGGCTTGTTTGATTTGAGCAAGTTGCTCTATCGTAACAGGACGCGTATTCGTTTTTGTGGAGGTGGCAAATATTGCTCCCACTCCCAAATAATCAGCACCGTCCTGTTCTGCTTGTATCGCTTCGGATAATGCAGCGGCAGATACGCCTATGATTTTATCAGGTCCTACAATGCTGCGAACGGTTGAAGCAGGTAAATCTTGTTGTCCTACATGAACGCCTGCTGCATTTACAGCCAAGCAAATGTCTGCACGGTCATTGATAATCAGCGGAATATGATAGTGATCTGTAATTTGTTTGACTCTTTGTGCAGTTTCAAAAAATTCCCGGGAAGATGCGTCCTTTTCACGCAGCTGTACCACAGTACAGCCCCCTTGTATGGCCTGTTCTACCGCTTGCTCCAGTGAGCTTGCGGACATCACGGAACGGTCAGTGACCAAATATAAGGTATAATCGATGTTTTGCTTTTCTATGTGTATCATGGTTTTATTTCTTTTCTTCACGAAGGATGACATCTTGTCCTTCCAAGATTTTGTTGGTAGTTCTCATAGCGCACATTTTACCGCACATGGAGCAGGAATGCATGTCTGCAGGCGGTGCGCTTTCAAAATATCTTCTTGGTTTTTCTTTGTCAATGGCAAGAGAGAACATTTCTTCCCAGTCAATGCGTCTGCGGGCATCGCTCATTTTGTCGTCAATGTCTCTTGCATGTGGAATGCCTTTTGCAATATCCGCTGCATGAGCTGCAATTTTAGTAGCAACAATACCTTCTTTTACATCGTCCACGTCAGGTAAACGCAAATGTTCGGCAGGTGTTACGTAGCACAAAAAGTCTGCGCCGTAAGTTGCCGCAATGGCTCCGCCGATGGCAGATGTAATGTGGTCGTAACCGGGAGCAATGTCTGTTACCAATGGACCAAGCACATAGAATGGCGCACCGTGACACAGACGCTTTTGAATTGCCATGTTTGCCGGAATTTCATTAATTGCCATATGTCCCGGACCTTCTACCATGACTTGTACATCTTTTTCCCAAGCCAGTGTGGTTAAGTTGCCAAGTTCAATCAATTCACTTAGCTGACCTGCGTCAGAACTGTCATGAATGCTTCCCGGACGCAGTGCGTCACCAAGACTGATGGTAACGTCATACTCGCGTAAAATGGCCAACACTTCATCATAATATTCGTAGAACGGATTTTCGTTTCCTGTCATTTCCATCCATGCAAATAATAAGGAACCGCCGCGGGAAACAATATTGGTCATACGTTTGGTGCGTTTAAAGCATTCTACGGCGCGCTTGTTAATACCTGCATGGATGGTCATAAAGTCCACGCCTTCTTCCGCATGAGCCTGTACGACTTTTAGAAAGTCTTTGGCTTTGATGTCCATAAGGTCTTTCTCTAAATAACCAATGGCGTCATACATTGGTACGGTGCCAATCATGGCAGGGGAAAAATCAATCAATTCTTTGCGGAAATCATGGGTTTTACCATAGTTGCTTAAATCCATAATGGCTTCGGCGCCAAAATCAATTGCTAGCTTTACTTTGTTCATCTCATTGGTATAGTCAATGCAGTCCCCTGAAATACCTAAATTTACATTGATTTTTGTTTTCAGTCCTTCTCCAATGCCTTCAGCGCTTAAAGAGGTGTGACGAATGTTTGCAGGAATTGCAACGCGTCCGCTGGCGACCAATTCCATTAATTTGGTTTCGTCCATTTGCTCTTTTTGCGCAACGGTTTTCATTTCTTTTGTTAAAATGCCTTTTTTGGCAGCTTCCATTTGTGTTTTATAATTCATGTTTGTTCTCCTTTACAGTAAGTCCGTTTTGATAAACGTCATATAAGTGGTGGGTTGGTCCATGACCTTTTCCTATTTCTAACGCGTGGGTAATTGCCATAGTAACATAATCTTTCGCATTGGCCACCGCTTGTGGCAGCGCATAACCCAATGCCAGATTAGAGGCAATCGCAGAGGAAAATGTGCATCCTGTACCGTGGGTATTCTTGGTGGGAATCCGTTTGGCAGTAAATGTTTGAAAAGATTTACCGTCATACAGTAAATCTGAGGCATCTTCTTCCTGGGACAGATGCCCTCCTTTTATCAACACATGCTTAGCGCCCATTTGATATATGGTGACAGCAGCTTGTCTGCGATCTTCTTCTGATTGTATTGTCAGCCCGGTAATCGTCTCTGCTTCGGGAATGTTTGGCGTTAACACATAAGCCATGGGAATCATTTCTTCAATTAATGTAGATAACGCTTCTTCCTGCATCAAAGCGCAGCCGCCTTTTGCAACCATGACAGGGTCAATTACGACGTGTTCCGGACGGTATTGTTTTAACATTTTGCTTACTGCCAGCATGCTGGAACGGGTAGACATCATGCCTACTTTAACAGCGTGGACCTGGATGTCCTCAAAAACGGCAATGATTTGTTTTTCAATCATATCCGGCGTAATGTCCTGTATATCCAGCACGCGGCATGTATTTTCGGCTACCACAGATACAATTGCGCTCATACCGTAAATTCCGTGTGCGGCAAATGTTTTTAAATCTGCTTGAATGCCCGCTCCTCCGCTGCAGTCGGAACCTGCAATGGTCAATGCATGTTTCACACAATCATTCCTCCTTATGGAAAAATAAAAAAGTCTGCCTAGATAGAAATCAGGCAGACAATTGATAACAAAATAGTGTTTTCATTCAGATGTTATAACTTGTCTCCCTACTACGGTATTAACCGACAGGTTCAAAGGGTCAGGTTTTACCTTCTCAACTTTTCAGTCCCCCTGCAATTTACTGTTATTGTATCATTATTGATTCAGAAAGTAAATGAATTTTTTTAATTTTTATTTTTCATGCTTAGAAAAATACTTGGTAAGGTTACTTCTGGTTTATTTTATGGCATTGTTTGAAGTAATGTAGTACAATATAAACAGTACAAATTCGGTCAAAGGATACCGTAAGTGTTCATGAGGTGGGATATGTCAAATATCATTTACAGCATATTTCGTAATAAAAAAGTGAATCTGTCAAAGCTTTGGCAGTTTGGATTTGAACAAACAGAATCCGATTATATTTATAGTAAGGTTCTGTCCGAAAGCGGATTTATATTAACTGTTCATATTACGAAACAAGGTGAAATTTCCTCAGAAATCATAGATCCTTCTTTGAATGAACCGTATACATTACATTTGACTGACGGCGTAACAGGAGGTTTTGTAGAGACGGTTAAATATCAGTACCAAGAAACGCTGCTGGAAATAGCCGATAAGTGTTTTGAATCGAATATCTTTCAAACAAAGCAAGCAAAAGAATTAATTGATCATATTCGAAGCACATACGGAGATGAACTGGAGTTTCTATGGGAGAAATTTCCCAATAATGCAATTTGGAGAAGGAAAGATACGCAAAAATGGTACGGGGCATTGTTGATTGTATCAAAAGAAAAATTGGGCATTCCATGTAAGGAATCGGCAGAAATTCTTGATTTTCGCATTTCACCGGAAGAATTGGAAACGTTGGTAGACCACATTTCATATTTTCCGGGTTATCATATGAACAAAAAACACTGGTGTACCATAATTTTGGATGGTTCCGTGCCTTTTGAAGAAATTTGCCGCAGGGTAGACGCAAGTTATCAGCTTGCCACAAAATGAAATAATACATTATAAAGAAAAAGTTTAGATTTTTTAAAACTATAATAATAAGAGTTCTTATTTAGTTTCAAATGAAATTCGTTCTTGCATCAAAATTTCTGTATGTTAAGGTATGAATGAGAAAGGAATGTAGTAATATGATTCATAAAGTAATGCTGAAAATGATTGACTACAATTATGGTTGTCCTGAATTGGTCAATCATGCGATGAAGGTATACAGCTTTGCTAAAACAATCGGAGAAACGGAGCATTTACCGAAGAAAAAACAAGGCATATTAGAAATGGCTGCTGTTTTGCATGATATTGGTATTCGTCCCAGTGAAGCGAAATATCAATCCTGTTCAGGAACGTATCAGGAAATAGAAGGACCTCCTATTGCACTGGAGATTTTACAAGACTGTGATGTGCCTGAGGATATGACACAGCGTATCTGTTTTTTAATTGGACATCACCATACCTATGAAAGTGTTGATGATATTGATTTTCAAATTTTGATAGAGGCCGATTTTTTGGTCAATATGTTTGAAGAGAAAATGGGTAAAGAACAAATACAAATGGCGAAAGGCAAATATTTTAAAACGGAAACGGGCAAACAATTGGTAACTCATTTGTATGAAAGAGAATATCCTCTTCCATCTATTTTTGCTTCTATGCTATGATATAAAAAAGGCTGCGGCTTTTTAGCCGCAGCCTTTTTTATATCATTTACAAACGAAATTAGCAGCCACAGCCACAGCCATTGTCACAGCCACAGCCATTGTTGCTGAAGGTGTTGCCGCAGCCGCCGCAGCAAAGTAGAATTAAGATGATAATAATGATCCAGGAACAACCGCCACCGAATACGTTAGAATTACACATAATGTTTTCCTCCTTGTTTGTTTTATATTCCATATTATTACGCATGCTGAAAAGGTGTTACTGAATTTATTTTTTTCTTTCAAATAACATAAAACAATAAAAATATTATAAAAACAGAAGAAATTTTTAGATATTGTTAGAAATAATAAGTAAAAACGAGATAATTTAAAAATTTAAAGAAATTTGATTATTATTTGACTTTATTTGACCTTGCTTATTTGTATTATAAGTGTATAATAATATTAAAGTCAAAGAAAGTCAAAGTCAAATTGATTTTGATAAAGGATGTGATTATCAAATGAGGATTAGTGATTATGTTGCAAACTATATATTAGAATTATTGGAGGAAAACGAAGATGAAAGTGTGGAGATTAAACGGAACGAACTTGCAAATACCATAGGCTGCGTGCCAAGCCAAATCAATTATGTCATTACTTCGCGTTTTACTCCCGAACAAGGATATTTGGTAGAGAGCCAGCGCGGCGGAGGCGGATACATTCGCATTACTCGCATGAGCTGCAACAAAGAATCCTATATTATGCATATTATGCATAATATAGGGGATACCCTAGACGCGGCAACGGCAAAATCCATTCTTCATTCTTTGGCACAAAAGCAAGCGGTGCAAGCCAACGCATTAAAAGCAATGGCAGCCGCAGTGTCAAATCAAGCTTATGCTGTTGTACCGCAAGAAAAACGGGATCAATTAAGAGCGGCAGTGTTTAAAAATATGTTAATTACGCAATTATAATTTAGAGGAGGAATTTATATGTTATGTCAATCCTGCGGAAAACATCCGGCAAATACACATATTAAAACCATTATTAATGGAGAATTGACGGAACATTCTCTATGTTCCGAATGTGCGCAAAAAATGGGATATGGCAATTCATTCTTCCCAAGCAACACATTTGATCAATTTTTCAGCAGTTTCTTTGGTAAAAACTCTCTTATGGAAGATACCCTGCGCTGCCCGGTATGCGGCGCGTCACTATCAGATATTTCTGATACAGGTAAAGTAGGCTGCGCTGACTGCTATAAAACATTTCTAAATCAGCTTATGCCTTCCATACAAAGAATGCACGGCAATACTCGTCATGCAGGAAAAATACCTATGGGTACTGCTTTACAGGTAGTAGAGCAAACACAAGAAAAAGAGCAGCCCAAAGAAAAAAGCGAGATAGAGCAATATCAGGAACAATTGCAAACAGCAATTGATGAGCAAAATTTTGAACTGGCAGCAGAGTTGAGAGATAAAATCAAAGCATTATCGGAGAAATCGGAATAAGCAGAACAGGAAAAGAAAGGTAAGGTGAATGACAATGGACACAAAATGGTTTGAAAAAAGCGGAAAAGAAGGCGATGTTGTCATCAGTTCCAGAATTCGTCTGGCACGAAACCTGCAAAAAATACCATTTCCTATTCGTATGAATGATCAGCAAAAACAGCAGGTAAGAGATAACATTGTGCAGGCTGCAAAGCAGAGCACAAATCCAATCTTACGTAATTTAACTTATATTAATATGGAACAAGTAGATAAAATCGAAGCAGTTTCCATGGTGGAAAACCACTTGGTCAGTCCCGATTTTATTTCAAATCCGAAAGGGCGCGGATTATTATTATCAAAAGATAACAGCATTGCCATCATGATAAATGAGGAAGATCATCTTCGTATTCAGGTAATGAAAGAAGGAATGGATTTAAGTGAAGTATATCAACTGGCCGACCAAATAGATTCTGTATTGAACGACACACTGCACTTTGCATTTGATGCTGAATTGGGATACTTAACGCAGTGTCCTACCAATTTAGGCACTGGTATGAGAGCTTCTTTAATGCTTCATTTACCGTCGCTGCAGCAAAACGGAATGATTAAACGCATTTCTGATAATTTATCAAAATTAGGTCTTACCCTGCGCGGCACATACGGGGAAGGAACTGAGCCCGTTGGCGCGTTATATCAACTGTCCAACCAAGTAACGTTGGGGCTGAGTGAAAAAGAAGCTATTGAAAATCTGGAACGCATTGTAATGCAGCTTGTAGATGAAGAACGCAATACCAGAAAAAGTCTTATGGAAAATATCAAAAAACAAGATGCGGTCGCTAGGTCGTTGGGAATCTTAAAAAATGCGAAAATTTTGAGCACGGAAGAGTTTATGAAATTGCTTTCCAATGTCCGTCTCGGTGTGGCATCAGGCTTTATCAAAGATATTTCTTACGAAACCTTAAACAAATTAATGGTCCAGACACAGCCGGCTACTATGATGACCATGAATGGAAAACAATTGTCAGCAGAAGAAAGAGATATTCTTCGTGCTTCCATGGTTTGTGAAGCATTAAAATAAGAGAAAAACAAACAACGTTGCAATTTGATAGGAGGCAAACGATATGTATAGATTCGATGGATTTACAGAAAAAGCAAACAACGCTTTAAATTTAGCCTTAACATCAGCCGAAGACATGGGTCACACTTATATTGGCAGCGAGCATATTATTCTTGGTTTGTTAAAAGAAAATTCAGGCGTAGCAGCAGAAGTATTAAGTAAGCTTGGTGTTACAGAGGAAGCATTTACAAAATGTATGGAAGAAAAAATAGGCACAGGCAGCCGTACCAGCCTGTCTTTGGATGATTTTACTCCCCGCAGCAAACGTATTTTACAAATAGCTGTAATGGAAGCTTCCAGATTAAATCATAATTATGTTGGTACGGAGCATTTGTTAATTGCCGTGTTGGAAGAAGGCGACAGCTATGGTGTACGTTTTTTAAGAATGCTTGGTGTACGCCAAAGTGATATTGTGGATGAAATTCGCAATGCTCTTAGCAGCGGTGAACAAGATGACAATATGACAGGCTCCGTACAGCCGGGTGCGAAAGGCAAAGGCAACAGTGCAACAAAAACTTTGGATCAATTCGGCAGAGATTTGACAGAGCTTGCCAAAAAAGGTGAAATTGACCCGGTAATCGGCAGACAGGTTGAAATTGAACGTGTGATCCAAATTCTTAGCAGAAGAACAAAAAATAATCCTTGTTTAATTGGTGAACCGGGCGTTGGTAAAACAGCGGTTGCAGAAGGCTTGGCTTTAAAGATTGTGCAGGGTGAAGTACCTGAAATATTGAAAGATAAACGTGTAGTCGCATTAGACCTAACCAGCATGGTAGCCGGCACCAAATATAGAGGCGACTTTGAAGAACGCATCAAAGCAGCTATGGATGAAGTAAAAAACAGCGGCAATATCATCCTGTTTATTGACGAAATTCATACCATTATCGGCGCCGGTGCGGCAGAAGGTTCTGCAGACGCTGCAAACATTTTAAAACCATCTTTGGCACGTGGCGAAATCCAGTTGATCGGCGCTACCACCATTGACGAGTACCGCAAACATATTGAAAAAGACGCCGCTTTGGAGCGTAGATTCCAACCTGTTATGGTAGGGGAGCCTACGGAAGAGGAAGCGGTTCAAATTCTAAAAGGCTTGCGTGATAGATATGAAGCTCACCATAAAGTAAAAATTACAGATGAGGCAATTGATGCTGCCGTAAAACTTTCTTCCCGCTACATTGCCGATCGCTTCTTGCCTGACAAAGCCATTGACTTGATTGACGAGGCTGCATCCAGAGTACGTTTAAGAGCATTTACAGAGCCAAACGACATTCAGGATATGGAGAAACGCCTCAAACAATTGGAGCAGGAAAAAGCAGCGGCTGTCAATACACAGGATTTTGAGGGCGCAGCAAAAATTCGTGATGAAGAAAAACAATTAAAAGAGCGTTTGGAACAGGAAAAAGAAGTGTGGAAAGAGAAAAAAGTCAGCGGCAACGGCGAGGTAACACCTCAGGATATCGCAAATATCGTTTCCACATGGACCGGTATTCCTGTAGTACAGCTAACGGAAGAAGAAAGCGAACGTTTGCTGAAATTGGAAGAAGTCCTGCATCAGCGTATTGTTGGTCAAGATGAAGCTGTTACAGCAGTTGCAAAAGCAATCCGCCGCGGCAGAGTAGGATTGAAAGATCCAAAACGTCCAATCGGCTCCTTTATCTTCCTTGGTCCTACAGGTGTTGGTAAAACAGAGCTTTGCAAAACCTTGGCAGAAGCTATGTTCGGCGATGAAAACGCTATGATTCGTTTGGATATGTCTGAGTATATGGAGAAACATACGGTGTCCCGTTTGGTTGGTTCTCCTCCAGGATATGTGGGTTACGATGAAGGCGGTCAATTAACCGAAAAAGTACGCCGGAAACCTTACTCTGTTATCTTGTTTGACGAAATTGAAAAAGCACATCCTGACGTATTCAACATGTTGCTTCAAATTCTGGAAGACGGTTGCTTAACCGACTCTCAAGGCAGAAAGGTAGACTTTAAAAATACTGTTATTATTATGACTTCTAACGTTGGCGCAAGATTGATTACAGACAGTAAAGCAAATCTTGGCTTTAAGGGAAATCAAGAAGATGATACAGAAAAAACTGCTGAGAAAGATAACAAAGATGTCCGAGAGATGGTACTGGCTGAATTGAAAAAATTATTCCGTCCCGAGTTTTTAAACCGTGTGGATGACATAATTGTGTTCCACAAACTGACAGAGGAAAATATTCAAAAAATTGCTGTTGGTATGCTCAACAATTTGAAAGAGCGTTTGGCTGCTTTGGATATTGAAATGAGCTTCACGGATGCAGCAGTTGCAGCCATTGCCAAAGAAGGCTTTGATCCGGTTTATGGCGCCAGACCACTTCGCCGCGCAATTCAGTCTAAAATTGAAGATGAATTGTCCGAGCTAATGCTGCAAGGTAAAGTGGACAGTCAACATGGCGTTACTTGCGATTACAGAGATGACGCATTCGTTTTCGATGTAAAATAATCTAAATAAAAAGAGCTGCTTTGCTTTACAGCAGAGCAGCTCTTTTTTGCGCAATCTTAATGTTCCATATAAAATCATTTCCCAAAACTTAATATTAAGATGTTTATGGGATGTGATTACATTTATCAGTCGAATGCATTTGGCCATAACGAAAAGCTTATATTCCAATAAACTGTGTTTTAGTTGTAGTGCAATACCGGATTTTTTCTTATCAATATTATCATTCCGTGTGACTTATTAAATATTTTACATTTTTGTTTTGACTGCAGTTATTTTAAGTACTGTATGGAAAATGATTGACTTTTTTATAATATTTTTTATAATAATAACTATTATCGTTTTAATTTTTAAAGTGTAAGGAGTGTATGTAATGAAACAGTCAATTTGGGTAGCATTTGGCTACGCTATTGCTGCAATGGCCGGAGGCGTATTTTACCGAGAATTTACAAAATTCTTTGGTTATACTGGTACGACTTCATTAGCTGTTGTACATCTTCATTTGTTTGTAATGGGTGCTGTGATGTTCTTATTAATTGCTCTATTCAACAGCAAGCTGCAGTTAAATCAAACAAAATTGTGGGTTCCTTTTTTAATTGTGTATAATATTGGTTTGCCATTTATGGTAATTATGTTTTTAGTAAAAGGTATTATGCAGGTATTGGGTCATGATGGTGGAGCCATGCTGTCAGGTATTTCAGGAACATCTCATATTATTTTTGGTGCTGCTATTGTATTGTTTTTCATTATGCTGCTGCAAGCGGTGGGAAAACAAAAATTTCAAAATAATTCAACGACATAAAAGAAAAATAAGTTATTTTTGCATATCATAAACAACTGCTTACGTGTGTAAACTGTTCTAAAATGCAGAAGTTCATATTGAAAAGGACAGGATACAGATTATCTGTATCCTGTCCTTTTTTATTTTATAAAAATTCTGTAAGGTGCTTTCAAAGCTAAGCTGTTTATCGAAGTTTTTCTTTGGTGTATGTGAAAAAGCACTTGACAAAAGAAAATAATGCATATATACTGCATATAATCCGAAATCATACAATCTGTTTTCGGATTATATGATTTCGGATAAAAGGAGGCGGTTTTATGAAACAAGAGGCCTTAAACTCTAAAAGTCTTGAGTCGTTTCGGGAAGCTACAATGGAACTGGATAAAGTGTATTCTTTATTTTCCAAGGCTTGCGGAATGTCGGATGCGGAGTATTGGTCTTTGGTACTAATTTCTGAAGGGATAGTTACCCAAAGCCAAATTAGCAACCAGCTTTCCCTCAGCCGTCAGACGCTGAATTCTGCTTTTAAACAATTGCAGAAAAAGAATTTGATTCGTTTAGAAGTTTGTGAACAAAATCAACGTTCCAAACAAGCTTTTTTAACAGAGGAAGGGGATGAATTTGTAAAAAACTATATTTTTAGAATGTGTCAAATGGAAGAAAAAGTGTGGAAGCGGTTAAGTAAAAAAGAACGTGTACAGCTTAGTACATTAACTAAAAAATTTAATCATTTGATGTTGGAAGAATTAAAATCTTCCATACCAGATATTGTATAATGTTCATCGGAGGACTGGCCATCGCAATGGTCGGCTGACATGTTCAGCCTAGTCGGATAAGATGTCGGGTGCGCCCGGTTATTTTGGAAAAAGTAACCGGACGCATTTTTTATTTATTTTATCATTAGAAAGGACTTGACACACCCATGAAACTTGTTTTGCAATTTATGAAGCCACACTGGAAATTGTGTGTTGCTACTATTTTGCTTTTGATCATAGATGTGGCCGGAGCTCTTTTTATCCCTACTTTGGCAGCACAAATGATCAATCAAGCTACATCAGGCGCTTCTTTTGAAGCGTTGCTGCAAACCGGAATATGGATGGCGGTAGCCTCTGTTATATCCGGCGTATGCGCAATTCTCGGCGGTTATGCCTGCGCAACTTTGTCTGCAAGAGTAGGTAAGGATATGCGTGTTGCAATTTATGAAAAATCTTTGCAGCTGTCTATCCACGATTTTAATCGATTTGGTACCTCATCAATTACTACCCGTACAGTGTCGGATATTACTACCATTCAGTTTGCACTTACCAATGCTTTTCAAATGGTTATGCCCGTTCCTGTTGTTATCATTCTTTCTTTAGTTCTGTGCTTTATTTTGGATGTGCAGATGGGATTTATTTTGCTGGGCGTTGCTATTGTTGTACTTCTTATCGCGTTTTTGATTGTAAGGAGTTCTTCTCCTCTGTTTAGAAAACTGCAGAAATTGCTGGACCGCATGACCACTGTTTTGT
>CALWUU010000037.1 GCA_944384835.1 uncultured Clostridia bacterium
CTCTTTCTGACAAATTTATAAAGCAAACAGAAAACCCCCTGCTGCCAACCGCAACAGGGGATTTGTTATTAAGGAGACACTTCAACAGAGGTTTCTTTTGAAGACGTTTGTTTTAATTTTTTCCATATATTTGCGTTATCAATCATGAGCAGAACAGCAACAATGAATACGCCGATTAGCAAGTATATCAGTCTTGCAGGCCATGCGACTGCACTTTCTAATCCTAGGCTATGGGCGCTTCCTAATGCGCTGATAACAACAAAAATTTGCTGGAATTGATATTTATTGATATAAGTATAGATATATCCTACAACCAGTAAACCAATACTGATATATTCGGCCGGGAGAATAAAGTCAAAAATAGAAATGTAAATGAGGCCACCGATAATTGTAGCAAAAATGCGATAAGCAGTTCTATGGGCTGTTTCATGGGGATTTAATTGTGTAAGAGATAAAATAGGCAAACTGAGCCATAGCGTACGAGAAGAGCCAATCATATCTCCAATGAACATTGCAATGGTCATACCAATTGCCATACGGAGGAAAAATCTGGTTTTCACAGAAGAATAAGAGACAGCCGTGTTTTTTATAGCCTCAAAAACATCTGCTTTTGGACAAGGCCTTTTTCTGTGAACAATAAAGTAAATGAATCCGACCAGTGCGCCTCCAGCAGCTAGACTGGTCATACGCATACCAAAGTCTATTCCGTATACGGGAGTGCTTTGTGTGAAAATATAGCAAAGCAAGAATGGCATGAACGAACGGTACTCTGCTTTTTGACCGGATAGTACCATAATGGCACATACAGTAATAAAGTTTATCAAAAGTCCAAGCCAAGGGTTGATTGCTGCTGCAAATGCAGATAAGCCGGTTAATATGAATAAGCCAAAGATAACAAATGGTGCCTGAGTATGTTTGATACCTATATCCAATTTTAAAAACATTAACAGACCTGTTACAATACAAACGCCGGTGTATGTCGCGGCTGTACCAAACAATGCGCTGAAGCCAACAATAAATAGAATGATAAAAGCAAACAGAAGTGTTTTTGTACCAATTAATTTTAACAGTTTCATACTTTTTTTCGTAGGCTTTTTTTCATGTTTCAACTGAGGTTCTTTTTTGTTAGATGCTGTATGTTCACGGTCTAACGTCTCTAATTCAACGTGTTCCATGACAACATGACTTCCTTTCTAAAATGAAATTTACAATCATCTAAAGTCTGCAGGCTTTAAAAAAATGACAGATTGCTGTTTTTGAGAAATAACGCAATGATAACATATTTAAAAGTTTAATTTGTGAATAAATCTTTAATATTATAAAATCAAAACCGGCATTATCAGTGAAATAATGCCGGTTAGATTAAGCAGAATCTGATTTTTTATGATGCGCTTTGATTTTTTCTATTTGCTCGTAAATCCGATCCATCAAACGGAATTTCGCACATAAACTGATGAATACTACAATTGCGATGCCGATTAATACAAACAGAATACGCATTTCAAACGCTACATCTGCTTGCAGGAAAACCATTGCACCGCTTAAAGAGTTCAAGGTAATAAATATCTGCTGTATCCAATAAGTGCGCAGAAATAAATAGATATATCCTGTTAATATGAGAAGCACGGGATGCCACGGATCCGGTACAACCCATTCAAATAATACAAAATATAAAATGCCGCCAATAATAGTTCCAATAATTCGGTATACAATTTTTTTACGGCTTTCATTTACAAAGGGATGAACCAAAGAAAGAACAGTAAAGGAAATCCAAGCCGGTTTCAATACATGGTAGAAATCTCCAATTAGCATGGCAATGGTTAACCCTGTTGTTAAGCGAATGAAAAATTTGGTGCGTATAGAGCAAAAATGTGTTTCTCTGAAAATATCCGAAATATTGCGTTTTCTTTTTACCTTGCGGTGACGGATATAATAAATAATTGCCACAATCAAGCCGCCTCCCGCAATGCCGATCATGCGTAAGCCATAATCTATGCCATATACAGGACTGCTTTGTGCAAATATATAGCAGGATATAATAGGATAATAAGCTTTTGCCATTGGCTGGTGGCTGGTTAGGGTCAGTATGGTATAAATAGATGCAAAGTTAACAAAAACACCGATTGCAGGATGGAAAGAAGCAAGAAAAGTAGCTCCTCCTGTTAAAAGAAACACACCCCAAATCACAAAGGCGCCTTGTAATGGTTTAATACCAATATCAGTTCGCCAGAAACTAATAATTGCAAGGGATATGGTTAGACCAATGAGACCATTTCCGCTTCCGAGAAAATAGGTATACAATTCTACAAAGCCAAACATAAACGCAATTATCAACAGGTTGATAATTGCCCTTTTAAAAAAGCCCTTATGATTGTTGCCGGTTGGAATAGCTGCCGGAGACATAGACTGTGCTGCATTGGCAATACCGTCAAAAGAGAATTCCACTTGTACTCACGAACTTTCTGTAATATTTTTTCTTTTTATGTTAAAATAGTTAAAAAATAAAAAGAAAATATATGCTATATAACTATCATACGCGAAAAGGATAGGAGAAATGTGAACAATCTATGATTTGCACCGTAGAATTAACTAAATAAATATAAAATATTATGTATATATTGCACAATGGACTGTGTTTTACCTTGTAATAATAGAGAAATAAAAAATATTATTTACAAATGGTAGGGAATATGGTATAATCATTCGGTAAATATCCCTTGCCCCGGACTTAGGACTAAGCCCACATTAGGGGAATTCACCAGCCTTTTTCTGGGCTAGAGGATAAATAATAAAAAGGTGGAACCGGTTTATGTTATTAAAAGAAGAAAAAAGCAAAGTAATTGCAGAATATGCTACACATGAAGGAGATACAGGTTCTCCTGAAGTTCAAATTGCTATTCTTACAAAAAGAATTAACGATTTGACCGAGCATTTAAAAACACACAAAAAAGACCATCACTCCCGTCGCGGACTATTAAAAATGGTTGGTCAAAGAAGAAATTTACTAAACTATGTCATGAAAAAGGATATTGAGCGTTACCGTTCTATTATTGCTAGACTTGGTATTCGTAAATAATGATTTTCATAAAAAAACAGCTGTTTCAAAACAGCTGTTTTTTTATTTTAAATGTCTTTTATCATTTTTACGAACGCCAAAATTTGTTGAAATATTATATATTTTATAGAATGATATATAAAATATTGACATTTTTTATATATGTGATATGATGTAGGTATATCTATTGAGGTAATAAATGATGAAAGAAGGAGGAATTATATGAGATTTTTCAACTGGAAGACAGCGATTGTTAGTTTGGTTATCTTTATGATTCCTATCTTCTTTTATCCTGTGTCAGGAACTATGACGAATGGGGTGACCACATACTCCTATGGCTTCCCATCCAACTGGTTAACCGTGCAATTTGATACCCAAGGAGGCAGATTGTTTGGCTTTGAATTATTCGGATCTGATATTGTTGGAACGAATATCAGCATTTTAACAGCTTTAGTAGATTTACTTGTTATCTATCTTGTGGTAACTGCTTTTGTCAAAGTGTTTTGGATCAACCACTTTTCTATCAAGTTTTCTAACTGGAGAGAAAAACGCCGCTGTCAAAAAGAAGGAATACCTTTTACAGACTCCCATTCTAACCAAGAGGAGCCACAGGCAGAAGGCGGTGCAATATCAATGACACAGGAACATCAGAAAAAAGAAAGTGACAATTTTTCCGGAACGGAACAAATGATAGCGGAATCATTGCAAAAACATGCATATCAGGAAGAATTACAGTCTGATCTGCTGGGAAATCTGGAGAAGGATAAAACTGCTTAAATTCCTTTTAGGCGCACCAAATGTGCGATGCTGGGGATACTCTCTCCTTGTTGTGAAGAGGTTGTAGACATAAGCGCTCCCGTAGCTACAAATAGGATATCGTTTAATTTTCCGGATTTTATATCATTTAACAATTTAGAGCATAATACAGAAGCAGAGCATCCGCAGCCGGAACCTCCGGCGTGAACATCTTGCTTTTTACGGTCAAACAGCATCTTTCCGCAATCATTGTGAACCTTACTCACATCAACGCCTTCTTGTTCCATTAATTGCAATAAAAGGTTGCTGCCAACATATCCTAAATCTCCCGTAACAATCAAATCATAATCAGAAGGTGTCGTGTGGGTGTCTGACAAATAATCCAATATGGTTTGTGCTGCTGCAGGAGCCATGGCTGCGCCCATATTATTGGCGTCTTTAATGCCCATATCTGTAATTTTTCCAATACATACTTCTGTGATAACAGGTGTTTTCTCCAAAGAATCAGTTTCTTTGGAGCTTTTTGTTTTTACTTGCTCTTGTGCTATAACAGTTGTTTGGGGAACCACAATTACAGAGCCTGAAGCGGTTGCGGTCCACTGCGCCGTAGGGGGACGTTGTCCACCGTATTCCAACGGCAGTCGGAATTGACGCTCTGCAGAACAAAAATGGGATGAGGTAACTGCAGCGGCAATGCGCGCCGTACCTGATTCCACAAATAAGGCGGCCAGGGCAAGTGTTTGGGCCATAGTAGAACATGCGCCGTATTGTCCTAAAAACGGAATATTTAAACTGCGTAAACCAAATGTTGAAGAAATACATTGGTTTAGTAAATCACCTGCAAAAATAATATCGACATCCTTTGCGTTTATACAGGCTTTTTTCAGGGCGATTTCAACAGCTTCTTTTTGCAGGCGGCTTTCTGCCTTTTCCCAGCTGCTTTCCCCAAGGGAAGTATCTTTATAGCTGCGGTCAAATTCATTGCCAAGAGGTCCCTCTTTTTCCTTTTTTCCTACCACAGAGGCATATCCTGCTATTTTTGGGGCGGTTTCCAATGAAATTGTATATCTGCCAACACGCTTCATTACTGTAAACTCCTTCTATTCTATCATCATTTTCTTTGAATATCTTAACATCGAACACATTAGGTGAATTCTTTCTTTTATCTTACCCGAAATTTTCTACGGTATACTTTTCTGAAAGATAGCTGCCAGTTGCGTAAAATTTATCAATATCTTCTTATAGGATTGATTTTTGTTTCATGATACATTACCATGAAAACAGAATACTTTGATATTGAAAATTATGAAGTATAAGGAGTTTGTCATGATGGAACAAAAACGAATTTTATTGTTAGGGGCATATAGTATGGAAGTTGTAGAGTGTGGAGGTGCTCTGCTAAAGAATGCGTTAAACGGAGGTATTTCTCATGCTGCCATTGCTTTTGCAGGAGAAAAGATGCAGTCTGATTTAAAAAAATCAGCTGAAATTCTACAAACTTCTGTTGAATTTTTAAATATGGATACAGGAAAAATTACAGCTTCTTATGAGGAAAAGCTGCAAATGATTCGTGTGATTCGTTCTTTTAGACCGGATATTATTATTACGCAAGATACGGAGCATTGTATCTATGATTTAGATCCGGGCAGACGTCCTTTTATGACTTTGGTATTGGAAGCAATGGCATTGGCAGGCAGAGAATATGCGGTGGAAGAACTAGGCGGTTTAAAACCTTGGGGAGATTTTACAATTTACTTCATGACGCCGGAGCATCCAAATTGTGTGCTGGATATTTTTGATGTATGGGAGCAAAAATGCCAGGCTATGGATATGCTGGAAGCACAACTGGAGTTTTTCGGGAAACGCGAGCATATTGATGGAAAAAAATTAGAGGAACGGAAGTCTTTGGTGAATCAGTGGGATTCTCTTACTACGGATATTGAGAGAGGACGCGCACTGAAAAGAGAGATGGATAAAGCGTATTACACATATTTACATTCAACAGGACATTGTAATGTGACATATGCGGAAAGCTACCGAAGAGAAGGTTTTTATGTTTTTGATGAACTAATCAAATAAAAAGAAAAGGGTAACGAGATGTTACCCTTTTTTTAGAATAAGCTGATGATATAAAGAATGATACCGTATATAATAGAAGAAACGATGCCGTATACCAATACCGGACCGGAAATAATAAACATTTTGGCGCTTAATCCTAATACATGACCTTCACTTTTAAATTCCATAGCAGGTGAGACGATAGAGTTGGAAAACCCGGTAATAGGAACCAATGTGCCTGCTCCGGCAATTTTTGCAATATTATCATAAACTTTAAATGCGGTCAAAATAGCTGCTAATCCGATTAAAGTGATAGATACGGCAGCACGCGCATTTTTTACATCCATACCCAACATGAGGTATCCCTCTAAAATACCTTGTCCAATGGTGCAAATAGCGCCTCCAAATAAAAAAGCCATGACAGAATTTTTTACAAATGTACTTGGAGGAGACGCTTGTTTTGCCATTTTGCCATAAACATCTTTTGTCATTTTCATGGATAAAACCTCCTTTGTCGGAAGTTAGTTTTCCATAAAAAAATAATTTTATGCGATTCTTTTTACAAATCAAAAACAGACAAGCAACCCGCTTGTCTGTTTTTTTAAGATGATTTAGAAACACTTTTTAAATTTGTTGTGATAGTGTAAGTCGTTCCATCCGTTTCAGCTAAAATAGTTCCGTCCAAGTCTGTTCGATACACGGTAATATGGCTGCTGTTTATTTTATCTATGGTTTCTTGATGAGGATGTCCATAATCGTTATCTTTTCCGCAGGAAATAATTGCGGCGGAAGGTGAAGCTGCGGTAAGGAATTGATTTGTTGTGGAAGTGGAACTTCCGTGATGACCCAGCTTTAAAATGTCACACGACAAATCATATCCTTTGGACAGCATTTCATTTTCACTTTCTTTTTCAGCGTCCCCTGTAAATAAAAAGCGATTATTTCCGTATGTTAGTTTTGTTACGATAGAATAATTATTTAAGTCTTTATATTCCGTGTTGTTGGGAGCTAAAATTTCTAACGCAGCATTATCGTTGCTGAAAATGGTGGTACCTGCTTTTGCCTGATTGATTTTCATACCTTTTGCTTGAATCGTTTCCAGCAGTTTGGTATAGGTGGCAGTGGTTGGTATTTGGTCATCGGCAATTTTTGGCATATATATTTCACCAATTTCAAAATTTTCAATTACTTTTTCCATACCTCCAATATGATCGGCATGAGGATGTGTGGCAATCAGAATATCAATTTTATCTACGCCAAGCTCTTTCAAATATGCAGTGAGCTGGTCGCTTCCGGATTTCAGACCAGCATCTATTAATATGTTTTCCCCGGTGGGCAAACGAATGAGTTCAGAATCGCCTTGTCCTACATCCAGATAATATATTTGTGCCTTATCTAAAGATACAGAAGAATTTGTAGTGTTATCAGAGGAATCAATAGAAATATTGCATCCTGTTAGTATAAACATACCCAATATGGTTATCAATACACTCAATATTATATAATATATCTTTTTCATACGTTCTTCCTTTATTTTATCAAATAGTTTATATGGTAGCTTATTATATCATGATAATATTATAAGGTCAATTTATACAAGGTGCTTTGTACTGATATCCTTTCATAACAAGAATATTTTAGAAAATAGATGTTAAATTTTCCAAGTAATTTTATATATGCGGTACAACCTGATAACAGTATCAAAACAAATATTAAAAGGAATATCTTCCTATGTTCAAGATTTTAGCTGTTGAACGGTATCTTGTAACTCCTGTAAGTTAAAATTGCGCAGCCATTTCTTTTGTGTTATAATGATTTAAAATTTCAAAAAAGGAGCTTTTATATGGATAGTACAGCCGAACAGCCGCCTTTAAGGCTGGAGTTAGGATCTATGGAGGACTTGCCTACGATTTTTCACTGTTTGCAAGAGCAATTTCCTCCCGATGAGTTTTATAATTATGAGCGTATGGAGCAGATGATGCACCACAATCAATATAAAATTTTATTGTATAAACGTGGAGATGACTTAATTGGTTACGCTACCGTATGCAGTATGGCGGAATCTCAAATACTATGGTTAGATTTGCTGGCGATTTTACCGCAGTACCAAAATGATGGTTACGGGGGAAGATTATTTGAGGCAATCTATCAAAAGTACTGCGGACCGTTTAATGGAGTTTTACTTTGTGCGGAACGGGTTGATTCTAAGGATCCTGACTATGCGTTACAGCAGGAACGCCGGCTGAAATTCTATGAAAAGCACGGCGCTTACCGTTTGAAAACAGATTTTATCCTTCCTACCAAAACAGGCGGTATGCACATGTATCTATACTATAAACCCCATAAAGGCATTTTTCATATTTCACGCAGAGATCAGGTGGAATTGATTACTCAAATGTTCGATTATTGTTATTCGCATATTAAACATGCACCTCAGTTGCTGCATGACTTTAATCAAACAATTGTAGATGAAACATTTAAAGATGAACGCAAAGCAAAAAAATAAAGGAGTAAAGATATGTTGGACCAATTTTGGAGCAGCTTAAAAAGTGGGACAGATATCCGCGGCGTTGCCAGTAAGGGCGGTGGATTTGAAATCAATTTAACAGATGATGTGATAAAACGGATATCCAAAGGTTTTGCCATTTGGCTGGCGCAAACATTCCAGGTGTCATTTGACTGTCTGATGATTGCGGTGGGACATGACTCCCGTATTTCTGCTGACCGCATTTCAAATGCTGCTATGACTGCTTTATCTGAAACGGGAGCAAAGGTATTGGACTGCGGATTGGCTTCTACCCCTTCCATGTTTTTTGCAATAGAAGAATTCGATTGTCAGGGCGCAATTGAAATTACTGCAAGTCATCACCCTTTTGATAGGAACGGTTTGAAATTTTTTACAAAACACGGTGGTTTGGATAGCAAAGACATCACTGAAATTTTACAATATGCACAGGAGAACAAAACTCCGCCCAAAAGAGAGGGCGTCATTGAAAAATGTGACTCTATGGACAGATACTGTCATAGATTACAGCAGATGATTTTGGATGGTGTTGGCGCCCGGGAAGGGGAGCTTCCGTTATCAGGCTTTCATATTGTCGTAGATGCCGGAAATGGTGCCGGCGGATTTTATGCAGACCGTGTATTGAAACATTTAGGAGCAGATATTACCGGAAGTCAATTTTTAGAACCGGACGGTATGTTTCCAAATCATGTTCCCAACCCTGAAGATAAACAGGCAATGGAATCAATATGCAAAGCAACTTTAAAAGCAAAAGCAGATCTTGGTGTTATTTTTGATACGGATGTTGACCGCGGAGGCGCGGTAGACAGCACAGGAGCTGAAATTAACCGGAACCGTTTGGTTGCATTGGCGTCTGCAATTGCCTTGGAGCAATGTCCCGGCGGAACGGTGGTAACAGATTCTATTACATCCAGTGGTTTAAAAGTATTTATTGAAGAATATTTAGGCGGTAAACACCATAGATTTAAACGCGGATATAAAAATGTCATTAACGAATCCATTCGCTTGAATGAACAGGGAGTTGCTTCTCCTTTGGCAATTGAAACTTCAGGACATGCGGCTTTCCGCGAAAATCAATTTCTAGACGACGGCGCGTATTTGGTTACAAAAATCATCATTCAGATGGTAAAGTTAAAAAAAGAAGGGAAACAATTGCAAGACTTATTGCAATATTTACAAGAACCTGTGGAAACTGTTGAACTGCGGTTACCTATTACGGAACAGGATTTTCGCGGATGTGGAAATCGTATTATCCAACAGTTAAAAATATTTGCTGAGAAAAAAACATATTGGCAAATTGCTCCTGACAATTATGAGGGAATACGCTGCTCCTTTGACGAAAACCATGGAGATGGATGGTTTTTGCTGCGTTTAAGCGTTCATGATCCTCTTATGCCGTTAAATATTGAAAGCAATCAAATTGGCGGTACCAAAAGGATTGCACGGGAATTAGAAGGCTTTTTTGAACAATGCCAAGGTTTAGATATAAGTCCTATTAAAAAATTTATCCAGTAAATTTTTTAATAAAAAAAGTCCTACCTATCAAAGGCAGGACTTTTTTCCCGTTTTCAAAATTTTCGACAAAGCGATTTAGAGGTAATCATGAAAAGGGTTTACATGCGTATTCGTGATATTCATTTTCATTACTTTGTATTTATTTAATGAGAGAGAGAAAAATGTGGAGAGAGTACAAAATAATTGAAATATAACCGTGTTTATTTGACTAAAACCGGTTTTGTTTTGGTATTGTGAAACAAAACCTTCAAGATACACGCACGCTATTACAGTAAGGAGAATACCAGCAATATTGCAATATATTGTTCGTACCTCCTTTTAACACTTATTTTTGTTATTAATAAGTGCTAAAAGGAAGAACGAATTTGCAAGTTATTCTTTGTTTTCTTGCAAAAATAAAAAATTAATTTAAAAATAATAAGAAAAATACAATAAATGCTTAAATATGTACAATATTGTATTTTTATTAAAAATACAATATATTCTTTTTTATAGTTGTAATTTTTATTATATAGGAATTTAACAATAAAGTCAACAAAATTTTAAAAAATATTTTTAATATTTCTTATAATGTTTTTTTGCAAGAAAATCACGTTCCATTATTGAGAAAAAAACAGAATGAAATTTCATGCATTATATTTTATATTTATTGTTATTTTACAGGATTTTAATTATTTAATTCAAATTATTGAGAATATATGTCTTATATACTTTTTATAGGATCACTGACAGTTTACAAAAAATAAGATAGGCAATTTACAACATAATGTTAGAATAACGTTATTATTTAACCGTAATATTTTATTTAGTCATGAAAATGATTGCATGGCTTTTCAGTTTTCATAAGTCAGTGTGTGATGAATATCAGAATTGAGCTGGATGAAAAAGTTTGTTTCCAAATTGCGGATAGTACTTATCATGTTATCGTATGACTTGAGTGGAGAAGCTCACAGGAATGTTTTCTCATATTAACAATACTCCTTCATATGCCTTTAGAGGACAAACAAGATAGTATGTAAGAAGTGAAAGAACGTACATATATGGCAGTTGTTGTACGATAAAGCTTTGATAGAAACATGTTATCAAATTTTGACCTTTAATTCTGATAATGCGGTATATGCTGCCGTCTATATATTTGTGCAGTGGAATCAGTTGGTTGAGACAGGAAAAATCCGGAGAATTGGTTATCAAATATGGTTGGCTTCATTCGTTGAACAGGAGAAGCTTATAAGGAGAAAAGGAATAGAAATAGTTAATATTTAACATTTTCTTTATGATATTTTGCACTAATCTTGTATAAAACGTGTTCTTATGTTAAAATATAGATATATTTAAGAGATATGGGGGAATGCCGATGGAATGGTATTATGTACTGACTATTGTAGTGGTAGCAGTAGGACTAATAGGAGCTCTTATTTTTGTTCGTACAAAAGTTTCCAAAAATGTGATACGGCATGTACGTGCAAAATTGATTCGAACAGAAACAGAACGTTCAGAGTTTGAAGGACCTGATGGGAAGGTTTATTCAAAAATAACTGCAATGGTGTTAGTGTTTTTGGTAGAAGATGGAACTGAATTGAAATTTGCTGTGAACAATAAAATGAAGGGCAGAGTACAAGAGCAGCAATGGGGGTATTTAATGTATTGCGGTGATAAACTGCTTAAATTTGAATGTAAACAGGGTAAAATTGGAATGAAACGTTATTTAAATGAAGGTATCCTAAAATCTAAATATTTTCGTTCTTAATATAATACTAAACAATCCAGCATTATTTTATAAAAAGCATTTTCCTAAAGTATACGTTTATTTAAATTTCTACATATAACAAATTTTGGACTGTGATGCATTTTCTAATTGTGATTGACATATCAGTACTGTAAAAGTGTATGTGGCTCAATAAAAATTGAGGATGTTTTCGGATTGCCGGCAAAAAAGCCAAAGTTTTATTTTTGACTATTTGTACTGAATATGTTGTCAATATAATTGATTGCCATAGGGGCAGTAGGGAGTATTGATGGGCTGTGAAATATAAATGTACTGAAGTAACAAGAAATAAAATTAAAAAAGCATTTTTAGAGTTGACAAATGTCAAACCTGCAAATAAGATTTTTGTAAAAGAAATTATCCAAGTTGCGGGTATTTCGCGGGCATGTTTTTATGTTCATTATGAAAATATAGGGGCGTTGATTCATGAGATAGGCAATGATACCGTAAAAAATGTTATGGAAATAACAGAAGAGAAAAAATATACAGCGGATATGTCACGCGAAATTGCATGCAACCGTGCATTAGCACAGTATGTACAAGAAAATAAAAAGACCGTATCTATTTTAATGAGTGAGTACGGTGATCCGGAATTTTTACAAGAATGGTACAGCCATGTAAAAAATCAAGTGCTATTGCGTTTAGAAAAAGATCATATCCCCATTGATCGTGATATTGAAGATATGGTAGAATTTGCAATGAATCGCGTTTTTGATACCATATTACAAAATCTTGAAGATCCTTTTGATGAAGTATTTAAAGCTTTAAATATTATGGATAAATTTATGCTCTGTTTGGTGATAAGTTTTCATTACAGCAGATTAAAGTTTTAATAAAAAACGGTACCTTTAGGTACCGTTTTTTATTATGTTATTTATATATTCATTTTCTTTTGGAATAGAAGGACTTAATAATTTCAGCTTAATTAAAGCTTTATAAATACCATCTTCAAAAATGGAATCTGTAATAAAATCCGCTGCTTGCTTTGCCGGTTCGGTTCCATTGCCCATAGCAATTCCACAATTGACTAACGTTAGCATAGAGACATCGTTGTTGCCGTCACCAAAAGCAATGGTATCTTTTAAGTCTATCTTAGCATGTTTGGTTAATAATTGAATGGCATTTCCTTTATCATTTCCCGCAAACGCCAAATCGGCAGAAGCGTTGCCCCTATGTCTGTTTAATATCATTCTGTCATTAAAGGCTATTTTGCATCGGTCAAATTCTTCTTCCGTATCAAACATAAATTCAAGGCTGTTTGCAGTCACATCACCAGGATTCCATTCTGTCTTTGCAAAGTCATCTATTCCATAGATACGGTTAAAATAATGAATAGAATTCCAATCCATATTTCTGCACCAAGCACAAGTTTTCCCAATGAATGCATAGCGTGCTTTTACATCATCAAAATGCTTCATAAGCGTAAACACTTCTTCATTCGAAAATATTCTGTCATAAATGGTTTCTCCTTTATAAACAATATGTGTTCCATTCATGGTGATATAACTTTCAAATACATTGGGAAAATATTTTTTTAAAAAAGCCGGGTGTCTGCCTGTGCAAGCAATAATTTGATGTCCCCGTTGCTTTAATATTTGAAGTGCCTGCCAATTACTTTCTGGAATGGTGAACGGCTTATTGTGCCAACAATCTAATAAGGTTCCGTCTATATCGAAAAAAATGGTTTTTTGCTGCACGTATTTTCATCCTTTCTATATCAGGTCTCTTTTATAGTATACCTTGCATAATGATATGCTATTATGGAAAGGATAGTCACTGAGGTGAAATTTATGGAATTCTTAATTGCCTTTCTTGTAGGAGGTCTTATTTGTGTGATTGGTCAGCTATTAATTGACTTTACGAAATTGACACCTGCCAGAATTTTAGTTCTTTTTGTCACTTTGGGAGTGTTTTTGACAGCCGTTGGTTTATATGAACCATTAGTGAATTTTGCGGGAGCAGGGGCAACTGTACCTTTAACAGGTTTTGGGTATACACTTGCAAAAGGTACTATGGAAGCTGTTGAAAGTTTAGGATTTCTAGGTGCTTTTACCGGCGGTGTTACCGCTGCCGCTGCCGGAATTGGTGCGGCAGTATTTTTTGGCTATATTGCAGCGTTATGCGCAAAACCATCTGACAAAGGATAAAAAACAAAAGCGAGTAGGCATAGTACCTACTCGCATTGTTTTTATAGATTACTGGATAGAGCAATCTAAATAGTGCTCAAGATCCTCTTCGTCTTTCTTTTTCTTTTCCAAATACACAACAACAGCTGCTACAGTCGCCGCAACAACAGCTGCCAAAGACAGAATTCCGATAAACCAGCGAAATTTATTGCAATGTTTCATTTATAGAGCACCTCCAATAATTTTCAATTAGTATTTAAATATATGATACCCAAAAATATTGAAAAAGTCAACCTATCCGCATAATTTGTTATGGAGAAAAAAGGAAGTAAAAACTAGAGAATTTTCAGGCTTTGCAGAAATGTTTCTCTCAGGCAAAAAGGAGAAGCGTTATAAATGTTACAAAATGCAAAAAGCAGAGCCTTAGGCTCTGCTTTTGTGTTATGCATAGCAATTATGCGTTAACAGCGTTAAGCTTTTGTGCAAGTGCAGATTTTTTTCTGGCGGCAGTATTCTTATGAAGAATACCTTTTGCAGTAGCTTTATCAATTGCTCTAATTGCAACTTTAACAGCCTCAGCTGTATTTGCGTCTTTATTTTCAAGTGCGATATTTGCTTTTTTAATATCAGTTTTCAAAGCTGTGTTAATTGCTTTATTTCTAAGAGTTTTAGTAGCAATTACTTTTACGCGTTTTTTCGCAGATTTAATGTTAGGCATAATTCCACCTCCTTATATATTTGTTCACGTACAGATAATAATACCATGGACATGCTAAAAAAGCAATATGTTTTTGCGCTTAGCCATAGATTTTTTAACAGAATGATTATAACAGAAAAGGAGTCTGATTGCAAATGTTTTTTCGTACAGACTTAGCATTGGAATTAAAAGAAGGCGGACAATCGGAATTGTCAGATGTGCCCTGCAAAACAATAGAAAAAAATGGATGCAAAATCAGCCGCATTACTGTTCCGTGTCATATTGAAGATACAGGCATGGTGCCGGGAGAGTATGTTACCATTGAAATGCCTCCTTTAAGCGATGCATTAGATGAAAACAATCAATTTGTACAGGTGGTTTCAGATGAAATAAAACCGTTTTTGCCGAACGGCGGCGAGGTGTTGGTAGCAGGATTAGGAAATGCAGCCATTACCCCGGATGCCTTGGGAGAAAAGGTCATTGCCCAAATATTAGCAACCCGGCATGTAAAAAAAGAGCTGGAACGCATTACAGGTGTGTCTGAACTGCGTTCAGTAGCAGCTGTAAGTACAGATGTACTGGGAAATACAGGTATGGAAACAGCAGAAATTTTAAAAGGATTGACACAGCAATTACATCCAAAAACAGTTATTGTCATTGATGCAATGGCAGCCAGAAGCTTGGAAAGATTGGGGAAAACAGTGCAAATCAGCACTGGTGGAATTTCACCGGGAGCAGGCGTTGGAAATCATAGACCGCAGATTGATCAAAATTTATTAGGAGTCCCGGTGATTTCCATTGGAGTGCCTACGGTTGTAGACGCGGCTACGGTTGCTGTGGATTTACTGGGAGGAGAACATGTGACAGATGAAGAAAAAGATAAACTTCGAGAGATGGTAAGTCCAAACGGCGCAGCCATGTTTGTTACACCAAGAGAAATTGACTTATTGATACAACGGGGAGCCAGAATGATTGGCATGGCAATTAATGCGGCGCTAAACCCTTGTTTTACAGTCAATGATTTTGAACTTTTAACAAAATAAACATCTCGACAGAAACCGCCGTATTTTATTGAAAGATATTAATATAATGATAGAAACGAAAAATAAAAGGATATCAATATCAAAGGAATGTATAAAAGATAGGAGGTAGGCAGTTGCGGTGAAACACTTCGGGAGGTTCTTTATGGTCATAGAAACAAAACGCGGAAGAAAACTATTGCTGCGAATAGGCGCCGTTCTGGTTACAACTGTAGCAGTGGCTTGTTTTTCTATTCGGCTTGTGCCGGCATTGTTATCTAACCAGAATAATACAGCATTAACTGCTGCAGGATTTATAATGCCTGATGGGGCTGTAGAGGTAATGAAAAATGGATATGACGATGCATACTTTAGCGTATCAGAAGTAGAAGAAATGATTTCTCAGGCATCCTCTGTGCCGGAGATTACAGAAAGTACCGTTACGTCTGAAGAAACATCTTCCGGACAGTCATCCTCAGAAGCATATGTGCCTCCTGAGCCGGATTATACGGTATATGAAGGAACAGCGTATCCTATTAATGAAATGCAGATTGCAAATGTAGGATTAAAGCATGAGAATATTACCGTAAGGAACGATACAGATTATGAGTTGGATATTGCACATGAACTGGGACTTTCTCCTGATATAAAAATTAAAAAGGATGGAACGCCGCAAGTATTAATTTATCATACACACACGGGAGAATCTTTTTTAAAAACAGAAATGCCTAATTTTTATTCCAGCTTAGAAACACGTTCCCGGGATGAAAATTTAAATGTAATTGCGGTAGGCAACGAAATTACAAAGAAACTGGAAGAGGCAGGTATAGGAGTGATTCATGATACGACGATTCATGATGATCCATATACAGGCGCTTATAATCGTTCATGGGAGACGATTCAACGAAATCTAGCTGAAAATCCAACCATTCAAGTTACCATTGACGTCCATCGCGACGCGCTGGGAGGAGAATCTACCAGAATTAAACCTACCACTGTGATTAATGGAAGAAAAGCGGCGCAAATCATGATTTTATCCGGCTATGACGGAGACGGCTCCTTAGGTTTTCCTGATTGGGAAATGAATTTACGTTTGGCACTGAGACTGCAGCAAAATTGTGCAAATATTGAACAATCCTTTGTTCGTCCGCTAAATTTTACAAACAGTCGTTATAATATGAATGCAACACATGGTTCTTTATTGGTAGAGTTTGGGACGGAAGTCAGCACCATTGACGAAGTAAAATATTCGGGGCAGTTGTTTGGAGATGCATTGGTCAAAACGCTGGAATCGCTTATGTAGCTGAAAAGTTAATATTCTCTTTGCAATAGATTTGTAATTGTTCAAAGAAAGTTAAAGGAATGGGTCAAATTTTTTGATATAATCTGTTATAATAAATAAAGTATAACACCATGTAAGTGATGAGGAAGATAAATGAAATTATCCAGAAGGATCGTATCCGTTCTAATGTTTATGTTGTTGCTTTCTTTCATGAGCATACCCGTCTTTGCAATGCAGACACAGAGTGGCAGCGGAAGAACCGATATTAGTTCAGAACAATCGAATACTAGTTGGGGGCAAAGTACATCAGGAACCATGGAAGAAAGCAATCAAGAAACAGTTTCTTCGCAATCTAATAGTTCAGCTTTCCAAGAGAGCAGCATTTCATCCAGCAGTGAGATTTCCCTTCCGGAGGTTTCGGTAGGCAGCGAGGCAGCAGGTATTCTTTCAAAAGGAACCGATGTGACACCATCTAATACAACACAGACTTGGCTGGGGATTGTATTCTGGGTTTGTATTGCAATTGGTATTTTAATAGTTGTCGTAGTTATTGTAGCTGCAACCAGAAAACCGCCTAAAGGGGGGACCGGAAAAAAGAGATATGAACGCAGACCGATGACACCAAAAGGCAAACGTATTTTGAATGAAAAATATTATCGCAACATTAAAAAGTAATTGAATGAAAAAGAGAGGCGTTTTATCGCCTCTCTTTTTCATATCTGTGTTTCAAGTTCATTGTAAAAATGTCCCAACATATCCTTTAAATCAATTTCAAGTATCAGACAAAAGCATGCCAGTTCATAATCGGTTACAAATCTGGCATTATTTTCTATTTTACTAATCATTTGTTGATCCATATTCACATTCATGGTCTGCATTTTAGCGGCAAGTTGACTTTGGGACAGGTTCTTTTTCATCCTGTAAGTTTTTAAATTGGCGCTGATAATATTTTTATTCTTTCCGTAAATAATTTTCTTCATTTTGAACGCTCCACGTCTATATAACGTATTTTACTTGACTTTAGCATATGTTTTCCAATGTAATACGTCATATAAACGTAATTGGGTAAGGCGGATTTAAAATAACGATGTCTATTTTTGCATTCAGTAAGAAAAATGTTAGATGATCAAATGGTTTGTTAAGTATTATATAGTACTTATTTTTATATCAGAAAGTTTGTGTTCATATTGAGAAATTACAGAAATAATATTTATGGGAATAATTTATCAAATTTTGACATTTAAAGTATTTTAAAACACCAAAAATATCAGAAGCGTTACAATTTTTAATTATAAATGCATATTTATGTTGTACTTGTTTTTTAACAGGAAGTTCAAACAAGAATACCACCAAATATCTATAAAAAAAGGTAATTGTAGTTTTACAATTACCTTTTTAAAGATATTTATATCGTTGGAACATTATGAACTTTTCTTTTGTCGAGACGCTTCCATAGATGTATCTACATTTAAATCGGTCAATTGAATTGGGATATCAGAAAATCCTAATATAAAATCAGCGCTGACATTATAATACTTGCATAGCTTAATCAAACAATCAATGGTCATATGTCTGCGTTTTTTTTCCCAGTGTCCCACTGTAGAATCCGACACATCGCATAACAGAGCAATATCTTTCTGCCCTTTTTTGTTTTGTATACGCAGTTCTTTTAATCTATCGCGATAATCCATGGTATCACCTCTTTGTAAAATTATAACATAAAAGAAATTGCTGTGCAATTTCAAGCAGATTGAAGTTAAAACGTTCTCATAACAGTCAAAATTTTTAATTTTGCAGATGTTATGGGGTTGTTATAACATAAAAGAAATTGCTGTGCAATTTCTGACGGATAGGCGTTACAAGGTTCTGGACAATAGTTAACATCTTCGATTTTGACTATTACCAGGTGCTTTTAATACATGAACAATCAAAAATGAAAGTTTGTCATTTGATAGGAGATTATCTTAATACATATTATCTCTTTGAGAGTTATTGCAGCAAAGAATTGAGCAATCGAATTAAGGCATGCAATTTAACTTATTTGGGAATGATTTGTTTTTTCTATATAAGCATCTATATGCTGTTGAACAATTTGAAATGGAGCTGTTCCGCTTTCCAGCAAAGCTGTGTGGAATTCTTTTTCATCAAAACGATTTCCCAGTTGTTCCTGAGCGTATTCCTTCATATTTATAATTTCATGGTACCCCACATAATACGGTTGAAATGTGGCGGGATTGGCCTGCAATTGAGTGTATTGCGTTTGCATGGATTCATCGTCTAAGGCAAATCCATTTGACTCCATAAATTCTTTAAATTCCTCTACTGACCAGCCGTCATAGTGGATGCCGATGTCTGCCAGAATGACAATGCAGTAAGTAGCCAGTTCATTTTCTTTATATGCTTCTAAAAGTATTGGGTCTATTTCATCAAGGTAAGAAAGTGCTTCGTATTGCGCATAAACCGCATATCCTTCCGCGTAGGCGCTGACATTGGACAATGCCTTTATAAAGTTGCTTTCCACATTCTCATACATATAGGCATATTGGTACATATGCCCCGGAAAACCTTCATGTGCTACTGTTGTGAATGTAGAGATAGATGCTACGTCATTGGAGGTGGGGTTTACCCGCAGTTGTTTTACGGAATCGCCGTCCAATGTAGGAACGCTGAAATAAGCAGTGATACCAGAATTAGATGCTGATTCTTCATTCATTTCTTTTATATGGTAATCAAGATTGCTTACAGAAGGAAACTCTTCGGCAATAAAGTTTTTCATATCATCTAATATATCGGTATAGCTTAGATATCCGGTCTCGGGAAGTGTGTTTGCAGTCAACGGTTCTACGGCCTCGGGATTGTTAATAACAATTTTTGCTAAATTATATAAGTGTTTGCTGAACTCCTGTTCCATCATATTTCTGATATCTTCAACAGATTTGTCGCTTCCAATGCTTTGTTTTAGAAGAAGTTCATAATATTCCTTGCCGTATTCAAATTTTGCAAGTCCTTCTGTATTGTTCTGACCGGTTTGCTGAAAGGTTTCCATTGTGGAACGAATGTTTTCAAATGCAGGCAAAAACGAAGAGGTAAAAGCCTCTTTTAATTGATTTTTATATTCTTCTGTTTTCTCTGCATCTAATAATAATTGTTCTATACTAGTATTCATAGATGCCAGTATAGCGCTGTTTTCTCCGGGCTGTAAAATACTGCTGCAATAGTCAATAATTGATTGCAAATCCAGCATTAGCAGACCGTTTTCTTCTTGTTTTTTTGTATATTCCAACACGCTGTCTACATACGGTTTTGTATCGTTCAATAAAATAATTAAATCCTGTACGTCTTTTTCGCTGCGTACTTGCCAGTCTGCAAATAACGTAGGAAGCTGGAATTGAATACCGCTCATGCTCTCAAAATAGGAGCCGTAATAGTTGAATTTTTCATTGTTCAGTTTTTGATATAAAGAGACTTGATATTCATAAATATCATAGATATCTTTTTGTTCTTCTGTCAAAGCATTCCGATCAAATTGTTTGAATTTTTCATAAGAATTATCGTTTTCCTCAACAGGAGCAGGTGCGTTTTCGCTGCTTGGACGAGCGCCTAAACTGACTTCGATCTGGCTTGTATCCACCCCAAATGCTTCCGGATCTTGCATGTATATATGGGTTGCAATATAATCACTTTCCATTGTTGTTATAAATTCTTCCTGAATAAATTCATCAAACTGTGTTTGTATCTGAGAATCATCTATTTGATGACATCCAGCAATAGAGCATGCCAGAATGACAATCAAAGACAGTAAAGAACATTTCTTAACAATTTTCATATCTTCTTTCTCCTTTATATTCATAGCTTCATTATACTTATTTTTATAAACAGAAGCAATATTGTTCACATTTCGTCACCAAATGTTTGGAGGGGCTTAATAATCTGAAAATACGTTATTCTCATTTTATTTTAACCGGCTAACCAATTTCATATGTTAGAAGTATCAAAATAAAATACTACTTAAAGTATGATTTTATATTGATTTCCTACTTAAAGTATGATAATCTATTATTATCCTACTAAAAGTAGGGAGGAGGAGCAAAGATGACATATAAAAACGTCAATTATTATCGCATATTGAGTATGAATGTATCAGGTTACCGAAAGTTACGGGGCTGGAGCCAATATGAATTGGCAGAAAAACTTCATATCAGCCGGACTTATCTCAGCATTATTGAAGCGCCTAATATGAAAGTAAATATTTCATTGGAAATTCTAATCGCTTTATCTGATCAATTGGATGTACCATTGCCGAAACTTTTTGAATAATCATTTGTATCCAGAAATTCTCTATCAAATTTGCTTGAAAAGAAATCCGTTTCATAAGATAATAAAGTTAAAATAAAAAGAGGAGCACATATATGGCTAATCAAACACCGTTATATTCTGCTTTGGTACAGCATCACAGACTTGGAAGATCGGCCTTTCATACGCCGGGGCATTCTGGCAAGGAAATTTCTTTTCTGGCTGGTTTGCTTCAGCTAGATGTAACTGAACTGCCTGATACAGACAGCTTATTTGAGGCGGAGCATGTGATTTTACAAGCAGAACAGCACGCGGCTCAAGTATTTGGTACCACTCGTACCTTGTTTTCTGCCGGAGGCTGTACCTTATGCATTCAAGCGATGCTGCGTCTTGTTTCAGCTGACAGCAGTAAAAAAACAATTGTAACAGATCGTATCCTGCACCGCAGTGCGGTGAATGCAATGGCGTTACTTGATTTGAACCCGGTTTGGCTGCTGCCAAGGGCAGACGCAGGTTCTGGATTTCCGGGAAGAATTCATCCGGACGATGTAGAAGCTTTTTTAAAACAATATCAAGATGCTGCGGCAGTATATATCACAAGTCCCGACTATTTTGGTGTGTTGGCAGATATCAAAAAAATTTCTGAAGTCTGCCGCCGTTATCAGGTGCCTTTATTGGTCGATAATGCACACGGTTCCCACTTGTTTTTAATGCCGGAAAATTTGCATCCCATTCATCTGGGGGCAGATATGACTGCATGTTCTGCTCATAAAACCTTGCCTGTTTTGACAGGCGGTGCTTTTTTAAATATTGTGTCTGATACTTATGTGCATAATGCAAAAGATGCAATGGCGCTGTTTGGGTCTACAAGTCCTTCCTATCCTATCATGGCGTCTTTGGATTTATGTATGCGATGGGCAGAAACAAAAGGAAAAGCTGCCTATTCACAACTGCAGAAACGTGTTTTGAAAATAAAAGAACTGGCAGTTGAAAAAGGCATTGTTATTCCAACTGGGGCAACGGATCCTGTACGTATTACTTTACAGACGGCATCGTTGGGAATCACAGGGGAAGAAGCGGCTGAAATCTTCCGAACCTATTTGGTAGAGCCTGAGTATGCAGATGATGGGAATCTTGTGCTAATTGCAACGCCTTTTCACACCGAACAAGATTTTTTACGAGTGGAGAAAGCAATTCAGGCGTTGCCTAACAAAAGACCGGTTACACTCAATGCAGTGCTGCCGCCATTGCCGAATTCCGTTATGTCTGTACGTCAAGCTGTATTTTCTCCATGGGAAGAAATCAATCTTGAGGATAGCATTGGAAGAATCGCCGCAACTACCGCTTGTCCGTGTCCTCCCGGTATACCTGTTGTCATGCCGGGCGAAATGATTACAGAAGAAATTGCCATGTTTTTAAAGAAGTATAGATTTCTGACTATAAAAGTGGTAAAATAAATTATTACGGTTTATCCGTAATTATGGGCAGAAAGAGAGGGCCTTGCACATGCTGAATTTAGAACAATGTGCTGTTTCCGAAGCAGTTAAACAAAAATTAGACACAATGTTTGCACAAAAGCGTGTGCCCCAAGCTCTTATTATTGAAGGAGACTATGCAAGGACAACAGAATTGGCGCGTGTACTTGCTGCGGGACTGGTTTGTCAGTCGCAAGATAACAAACCGTGCGGTATATGCAGCAGCTGTATCAAAGCACATGCCGGTTCTCATCCGGATATTTATTTGGCAGAAGGAGGTTTGACTCCGCGTTCTTTTAAGGTGGATGCTGTACGCGCGGTTCGCAGTGACGCGTATGTGCAATCTCAAGAAGGCGGCTGCAAAGTATATTTGTTATTCCGTGCGGAAAGTATGTCCGCGGAAGCACAGAATGCTTTGCTGAAAGTATTGGAAGAGCCTCCTGCCCAAACTGTATTTATACTTACTTGTCCCACAGCCCATCTTTTATTGCAAACCATTCGTTCACGCTCGCAGATGATTACTTTGGACGATACTGCGGAGGAACATCCGGAAGCGATACGAATTGCAGGAGAAATTGCACAGGCGTTAATTCAAACAAAAGAAATACAGATGCTGCAGGTAACCGCACCTCTGATTAAAGATAAAGATTTACTCAAAGAAGTATTAAACCAACTAACTCTTATATTCCGTGACGCATGCGTCCAGCGGTCGGGCGGAAATAGTTTTTTATCTGATCAGACGGAGCAAGTCCAAGCCTTATGCCGTGCAATTCCAAAAGCAAAATTATTTCAGCTGGAACAAGTAGTAAATGAAATACAAAATGCTATGGTCTTTCACGCAAATATGACAATTTTGGTAACTGTGTTATGCGCAAAATTGCGTGCAGCAGCAGGTAGGTAATACGACATTTTACATGTATGGGAGGGTAAAATGGCACAAGTAATCGGTGTTAGATTTAAAGATGTAGGTAAAATATATTATTTTGATCCGCTGGATTTAGAAATTACAAAGGGCAGTCGAGTGATTGTAGAAACTGCTCGAGGTATAGAATGCGGTGAAGTGGCAATGGAACGTAAGGAAGTGTCGGATGAAGGTCTGGTACAGCCTTTAAAATCTGTGATACGTGTTGCTACTGAAGAAGATTTAAAAAAAGTGGAAGAAAATCACGAAAAAGAAAAACAGGCATTTGATATTTGTCTGAAAAAAATTTCCGACCATAAGCTGGATATGAAATTGGTGGATGTTGAATATACATTCGATAACAGTAAGGTATTGTTTTACTTTACGGCCGAAGGCAGGGTGGACTTCCGTGAATTGGTAAAAGATTTAGCGTCTGTATTTCGTACCCGCATTGAGCTGCGTCAAATAGGTGTGCGGGATGAAGCAAAGATGCTGGGCGGACTTGGTGTTTGTGGAAAACCCTTTTGCTGCTCCACATTTTTAAGCAGTTTTCAGCCTGTTTCTATTAAAATGGCAAAGGAACAGGGACTATCCTTAAATCCGGTAAAAATTTCCGGTACTTGCGGTCGTTTAATGTGTTGTCTTAAATTTGAGCAAGATGCTTATCTGGATTTACTGCGTACGATTCCGAAAGTAAATGCAGTTGTAGTAACGCCTGAAGGGAAAGGCACAGTAATTGACCAAAACTTATTAACCGGTATTTTAACCATACGTTTGGATAAGGCTCCGGATGCAGCGCCTGCTACATTCCATGCTAAACAAGTAAAAGTAATCAAAGATGGCCAAATTAAGGTAAATAAAGAAGAATTAGAGCAGCTAAAAGGTTTGGAAAAGAATTAAATTTATCATTTTGCAACAAAAAGACGGCTTATTTTTTACATGATATCTTTGGAATTCTATTGCTTTTTTTCATATCTATGTTAAAATAAAGGTGTAACTCAAAAGGAGGTGCTTTAAAATGGCATATCATATTAACACAGATTGTATTTCATGTGGTGCTTGTGCAGCAGAATGTCCTGTAAGCGCTATTTCAGAGGGCGATAACATTTATGTTATTGATCCTGATACATGCATTGACTGTGGCGCTTGCGCAGATGTTTGTCCGGTAGGAGCTCCACAACCGGCATAATTTTGCCAGTAAACAAAAAGGGCGGTGCTATATGCATCGCTCTTTTTTCTATGATAAGATATTTTTATGTGACGGTTAAAGGAGATATCAGCAAATGCTTTTAAATGGTGAACGTTGGGAACCCATTTCAAGTAAATATCAGATGATTGTATCAAAACAGCACTGTTTTAATACAGATACCATTTTACTGGCACACTTTGCATCCCCCAGAAAAAAAGATTTATGTGCCGATTTTGGAACAGGCTGTGGTACCATTCCTCTTATTTGGAGCAGTAGATATATGCCCAGTCATATTTACGCGGTGGAATTGCAAGATAACGCATGCAGTATGGTGCAGAGAACATTGCAAAAAAATCACTTAGAAAAAACTATTACATTGGTGCATCAAGATTTAACCACATTAAAGCCGGGAGCACCTCCTTTTACAAGGGAATTGGATCTCATTGCTTGTAATCCTCCTTATCAAGAGGCAGGAACAGGATTGGTAAATCCTGATGACAGCAAACGTATTGCCAGACATGAAGGCGCTTGCACCCCCGATGATATTTGTCATGTAGCCTCAAAATTATTAAAATATGGCGGCAGGTTATGTATGTGTCAAAGACCCCAAAGGCTCTATGATATTATGGAATCTATGCAAAAGGCAGGCATTATGCCCAAACGGCTGCGTCTTGTTCAGCAGAGGTTATCTAAGGCTCCCAGCCTATTTTTATTGGAAGGGCGAAAAGGAGGAAACCCAGGCATGGCAGTAGAGCCTGTTTTGATGATAGAAGATGGAAGCGGCGCATTTTCAGACGAAATGCTGAAAATTTATGGTGACTATAAACAAGGGAAGGGGAATGCGGTGTGGCAGGAAAGTTAATGATTGTAGGAACCCCAATCGGAAATTTATCAGATTTTTCCCCAAGAGCGATAGAGACACTGGAAACATGTGACTTTATTGCGGCAGAGGATACCCGAGTTACAGTAAAACTATTAAATCATTTTGGTATAAAAAAACCTATGGTAAGTTACTTTGAACATAATAAACTGGAACGAGGAGATATTATCTGCAACCGTATGGAACAAGGAGAGATATGCGCGCTGGTTTCCGATGCAGGTATGCCGGCAATTTCTGACCCCGGGGAATTATTGGTGTCTCAATGTGTGCAGCGTAATATTCCTGTATATGTAGTTCCGGGGCCCACAGCTGTAATTTCTGCATTGGCAGTTTCAGGACTTCCAACAGGACGTTTTACGTTTGAAGGCTTTTTAAGTATGAATAAAAAAAGCCGCAGAGAGCATCTAGCGGATGTAAAACATGAACGAAGAACAATGGTATTTTATGAGGCTCCCCATAAGCTGGCGGCTACGTTGCAGGATATGCTGGAAGCATGGGGAGACAGAAAAATTGCGATTGTGCGCGAAATTACCAAAATACATGAGGAAGTGATTCGCACTACATTAAAGGAAGCGGCACGGCGTTATTCCAATGAAAATGCCAAAGGAGAATTGGTATTGGTAATAGAAGGTGCGGAAAAAGAGGAGCAGATTGAAATTACCATTGAAGAAGCTGCAGAAAAAGCAAGGATATATATGCAAGATGGAATGTCGGCTTCCGAGGCTTCAAAAAAATCTGCACAGGAAACAGGCTGTAAAAAAGGAGACATTTATCGTTTGTTAAATATGGAATGATACATATACTGTTTATGTTAAAAATTTGTCTTTAAATACATATACTTATGGTTTCCAAAGAAAAATACAGTTGTAATTATTGACTCAAAATGGTATGATTATCTTTACGAAATAGATAGAATTGTGTAGAATTCTGTCTAAAAATGTGTTTATGGGATGGGATAATCTTGAGTCGAATGCAATCAAAGACCCGAATTGTGGTTATATGTTTGATAACAGTGATAATGACATGCATCAGTTTTGCTTTTGCCTTTCGTGCGGATGCTGCGCAGTATACTTCCGCAGATTTAGTAATACAGCCAAATGCGACCACAATTATAGATAATACTTCTTCTAATGATGAGTCTGAAATATTAAGTTCTCAAGATTGGGAAGCGTTATTGAATGCATCATCTGAAGAAAGCCAGCCGGTTTCTTCAGAAACAACAGATGTATTGGGTTCCCCTTTAAATAGCGGTATCAGCGGAGACAGCTTTTTTATCTGGGGATGTATTGCCGTTGGATTGGGCGTTTTGGGAATCGCTTTCTTTATTTATTCTCAGTTTATTTATAAACATATGAAATCTTCATCTGAAGCGGCAGAACCCGCTCATGATGAGGAGAAACCAAACACAGTGATTCCAAAACGCGGGGATTCTTTTAAAGAACACATTTCCAAAGAAAAGCCGCAGGAGAGACAGGATGTCAGTGAAACGTCTGTAAAAAAATCTGCAGCGAAGATGGATGATATTGATTGGGATAAGTTTTTTGAGGAACATAAAAATCAAAATAACAATGATAAATAGAGAAACGGATATGCAAATACTGCATATCCGTTTCTTTTAGTTCTTTGGTGGTTTCCATTTGGGCTGAACTGCCTTTTTTAAACGAAGCGCTTGAAAAAACTCTTTTAATATATTTCCGCATTCTTCTTCCATAACACCGCCGATTACTTCCGGCTTATGGTTATACGGTAATTCAAACAAGTTTATAACAGAACCGCAGGAACCTGCTTTGTCATCCTTTGCTCCATAAAAAACTTTTGGAATACGTGCGTTGATAATCGCTCCGGCACACATAGGACAAGGCTCGAGTGTAACATAAAGCTCACATTGCCACAGCCGCCAACCGCCAAGGTATTTGCATGCATGATCAATCGCTTCTATCTCAGCATGGCATACAGCGCTTTTTCCTTGCTCGCGCCGATTTCTTCCTGTTGCAATCACAATACCATCTTTTACAACTACGGCGCCAACGGGAACTTCCCCTTCATTTGCAGCTTCACGGGCCAACTGTAAAGCCTGACTCATATATTCATTCATAGTTAAAACACACCTAGTCTGGAAATAGATTGTATGATGCAAATACCTGTAAAAATTAATATTCCCGGATTTGCAAATAAATTGCCCATACTGCTGCCCACAGATAGAATACTCGGTGAAAATCCGAATAATTGCTTTTTCGTCAAGAGTAAATACAGCACAGAGAATAAAGACACAAACAGCATAAACAGAATTATAATGTAGAATACGGCAGCATAAATCGTTGTGTTACAATGAAAGCGTACAATATTTAATACAACATAAAATCCATTTACAAACATATGAATACTTACTGGAATCCATATATTATTCGTTTTAACCAAAGCCATTCCCAATGCCAAGCCACAGATAAATGCAAATACAATTTGCGAGAAGTTGCGGTGCAGCAAACCAAATAACAGAGCAGATGCAATAATGGCAAAGGTATCTCCATATTTACGGAATTGATTCAGGATAACGCCTCTAAACAGAAATTCTTCAACAAAAGGAGGAACTACCGCGGTTGCCAATGCATTCATAATGTAGGAAGGAACAGTAGGAATCACAGGTATAGATTGTGAGCTGCCTTGAAATCCAAAGTTCTCCAGCATAGCAGATATCCAGTTGGAAGGGAAGTTAGCCAATAAACAAATGGTGGATCCTATAAAAAAGAAAGAAATTCCAACGGCAGGATTTACCCGCTCCATTGCAATGATATTTGCAGGCTTCAATTTAAAGATCACAATGAAAATCACAGAAGGCAACAACATACTGAATATGCTGACAGAACCGTTTAACAAATAATTCAAAATAGAAATTGCTTCGTTATATGGAGATTTTTGATAGCCTACTCCAATTAAAAACCATTGTAAAGCGTAAGAAAATAAATACATTGCAGCAATGGAGGCACATAACAAAAAGCCGATTCTATTTGATTGTTTTCTTAGAGAATATTCAGGTGCCTGAGACCAAAAGGAATTGTTTTGTTTTTGAAAGAAAAATACATGCTTCATAAGGCACCTCTTTTCTCGGATAACGAATTCAAAGAATTATTTATTTTTATTATAACAAATTTTAGAGATAAAACAAAGGAGGTTTTTATGTTTACACTTTTTACTGAGGATGTGTATTTGTACACGATAGCTGTATGCGGAATATCAATAAGATATGATTATATAACATGCATTCTTTTTATTACTCAAGATAAAAAAAGGAGCGAAAACAAAAGATTTTCGTTCCTCTTTTAGGTGAAATAATAACACACTTTACTAATAAATTAACTATATTGAGTTATACTTTTGCTAAAGTCGGCATCAATCATTGGTTAAAAGGGTTTCAATACTAACATTTAATACTTTGGAAAGTACAACCAATTCTATATCTGTTACAAAGCGTTGACCACTCTCAATTCTTTGAACTGCATTTTTATCTACATCTAAACCGGCAACTTGCAATTTTTGAGCTAGTTCGCGCTGAGATACTTTTGGTTCCATGCTTTTTCGTAAAGCTGCCACTTTTTTGCCGCAAACATTATTGAGACCATCTTTGGATTTATTAATAAACATATGCTATACCTACCTTGACATTCTGTTCTTGTCATCGCTTGTATTATATGTTAAAATGATTGATAATATGACATTTATAGAATGTCATTTTTATATAAGATGATTATAAATGAATTTCATCAGAAAAATGGATGAACTGACTGGATTGTTCGAATTATTGTCTGTATAGCATATTTTATTTTTAATTTTGTCACATTATATGTCTCAATTACAAAACTTTTGATAAGAGATTATATTTCATTATATAACGGTGCTTCACCTCAAAAAATAAGGAAACTATCTTAATGGATACTTGATCTATATTTCATGGAGTTGATGAATATGTCTGTACAGTTCGGAAAGCGTTGTAAAATTTTAAGGCAGGAAAGAGGGCTTACACAGCAGCAGGTTGCAGATGCATTGGGAATTTCAAGGTCTGCATATGCCTATTATGAAATAGGAGGCAGTGAGCCTTCTCTTTCTGTATTATGGGAATTGGCACAGTATTTTCAAGTATCGGCAGACTCTTTATTAGACACATCAGAGCAATAAAAAATACCTATAAGTTATGATATTATTTTTTAAACTGCATATGTTTTACTATAACTAAACAAAACAAGAAATACTTGGATACAAATGTGAAAAATATAGACAAAAATATTAAAATTTGCTATAATGTAAATGTAAACTATTATATGGATTTTTTATTTATTTGTATAAAATATTGATATATAGTAATATTGCGTCAGGATAGTTAAATAGGAGATTTGATCATGCAGTTTAAAATTACAACCGATTATGCAATAAGAACGGTATTATATTTAGCCACAAAGAATGAAGTTACTACTTCCGGAGAAATTTCTCAGGTAATGAGTATACCGCAGAAATATTTAATCAAACTGTTAGGGGAATTGAGACAAAATCAATTGGTAAGAGTACATATGGGAGTAAAAGGAGGATATACTTTAAATAAAGAACCTCAGGATATTTCTTTGCTTGACATTGTGGAAATTACAGAAAGTACAGTGAAAATAAATAGATGTTTAGAGCCGGATTGCTATTGCAGCCGTGAAGTAACAGACACCTGTCTTATTCGAAAGCATTATGTAGCTATCCAGAATCATTTGGAAAAAAGTCTTTCCCAGATAACAATTCAGGATTTAGTTGATGGAGTAGAAGTAGATTTATCATAGTGAACCAAACAAATGATATTTTTAGATCATTCACAAAATCAATAGAAGCGTTGCTTTTTTATAAACATTAGTCCTTTTCACATTATTGATATACCATATATCCAAATTAAAATTCAAACATATTTCACTTTTATTATATTACTACCGCTGCAATCCAGGGTTATCTTAGTCTAATATTTGTTTGCAAATTTCTAATGGAAAAAACAAGACAGCCGCAAGTATTTCTTGCGGCTGTTCCTATTGGCACCCCCTGCGTGAATCGAACACACAACTAGCCCTTAGGAGGGGCTTGTTATATCCATTTAACTAAGAGGGCTTAACTATTAACTGATAAAATCCAAAATATTTTACAATAAATATTTTCTTTTGTCAATCAAATGATTGGTCGAGTTTTCTTGGGATTTAAGAAGTATTTTGCCATAGTTTTGGTATTTCCTCTTTCCCTCTTTATCCATTTGTGGTAAAATAGGAAAAATGTGAGGTGTAGTACAAATTGAAGATTACATATAAGATGAATGAAAAAGAACTATATGATTATAACATGTTCCGTATGACGCATAAATCAGGCAGCGTGGTGGCAAGAGCTGTAATCGTAGCTTGTATTTATGAAGCTATGATTTTACTCGTAGCGTGGTTTACAAAATTTGAGCTTTACATGTACTTTATTTTTTGTCCCTTGGGAATTTTGATTTTTGCTGGAACATTGTTGTTTACAAGATTTAAAATGAAACAGTCTGTAAACCAATTGTTATATCGTGCCAACAAAGAAGCACTTATGCCTGAAACAACCATTGAGATTACAGACAACGGACTGCAGATTACAACACCCAGCAGAGATTCGGAAATACTGTTCCGGGAAATAGAACGAATTGAGGTTGGAAAGCAATTTATTTACTTGTTGATCAGTGAACATGGCGAGGTTGGTATCCCGCTTAGAGTATTTGACAGCTTGGATAAAGCAAAAGAATTTGCATTGACAATTAGGAATGGCGCTCCTGAAGCTGTCCACATAGGAATTTAATTTTGAAGTTGTATGAGTACTCATACAACTTTTTTATTGTCTAAAAGAATTTGTTATAACACACATCATATGTTAAAAATTAGAGTAATGATTATAAAATTTTTCCAAAAACAGCGAAAATACTAGTAGAATGCGGCAAATAACATTGACTTAAATCTTGGAACATACTATAATAATGATTACTATATATTTTGAAAGGAGGGCTATTTGTGATAAGTGGAGCAGAAATGATGGTAAAATGCCTACAAGCGGAAAATGTTACCATTACATTCGGTTATCCAGGCGCAGTAATATGTCCATTTTATGATTTTTTAGAAAAAACGGAGATTGAGCACGTCCTGGTCAGAAGTGAGCAAAACGGTGCCCATGAAGCAAGCGGTTTTGCGCGTGCCAGCGGAAAAGCGGGTGTTTGTATTGCAACATCCGGTCCAGGTGCTACAAATCTGATTACAGGTCTTGCCACTGCATATATGGATTCTATTCCTCTGGTTGCAATTACAGGCCAGGTTAATTCTGAACTGTTAGGACGCGATGTGTTCCAAGAGGCAGATGTTACAGGTGCTTGTGAATCTTTTACAAAGCACAGTTATCTTGTAAAGAATGTTGAGGATATTCCACGCGTCTTTAAGGAAGCCTTCCATATTGCGACAACCGGCCGTCCAGGTCCTGTGTTGATCGACGTTCCTTACGATATTCAGCGGGCCCAAGTGGATGAGTTCATTTATCCTGAAAAAGCTGAAATTATAGGTTACAAGCCTCGTACGAAGGGACATAGTATGCAGATTAAAAAAGCAGCAAAACTGCTTGAATCAGCCAAACGTCCGGTTATCTGCTGCGGCGGTGGTGTGGTGTCTGCAGGCGCAAGAGATGAAATGATCGCTTTCGCAAAGAAAACAGGAATTCCTGTTGTGTCAACTATGATGGGTCTTGGGGTTATTCCTATGGACAACGACCATTATATTGGTATGATTGGTTCTCATGGAAAATCCTACGCAAACCGTATGATGAATGAAGCCGATGTCATTGTGCTTTGCGGTGCAAGAGTCGGTGATAGAGCAATTCCAAACCCAAAGGGTGTGAAAGCCTCTATTATTCATATTGATATTGATCCTGCGGAAATTGGAAAAAATGTCAATGCGCATATTCCAATTGTAGGTGATGTAAAATCTGTTTTGCGTGAATTTACAAAAGAAATTGAAGCTTGTCCTTGTGACGAGTGGCTAAAAAAAGTGCAGACTGCAAAGAAGGAGGCTCCTTTAAGAGGAGAACCACGCACTGACTTTGTAGAACCCAGAGCGTTTATGCGCGACCTTTCCGCCATGATGGAAGATGATGCTATTTTGACTGCCGATGTTGGACAAAATCAAATTTGGGCAGCCAATAACTTCAATACAAAAGAAGGAAGATTTTTAACCTCAGGCGGTATGGGAACTATGGGATATGCACTGCCGGCTGCAATTGGCGCAAAATTGGCAAAGCCAAGACGTCAAGTGGTAGCAGTTTGCGGTGACGGCTCTTTCCAAATGAGCATGTGTGAGCTGGCTACTGCAAATCAAAATCACGTGCCTCTAAAATTGGTTGTTATGCGCAATAAGTTTTTGGGCATGGTAAAAGAACTTCAGGATAATTTGTATCAAGGACGCCATGTGGCAACACCGTTACAAGGTGACCCTGATATTGTTAAGCTGGTGCAAGCTTATGGTATCAAGGCTGTTTTTGCACAAAACAATGAAGAGGCTAAAAAATTAGCCAAAGATATGCTGGAGTCTAAAGAAGCTTATGTTTTGGTGTGTGATGTAGATCCAAACACACCGTCTATATAAAGGAGGGAGCAAAAGATGAAATATACCCTCTCAGTTTTAGTTGAAAACCAACCGGGTGTTTTGTCTAAAGTTTCCGGCCTGTTTTCACGCCGTGGCTTTAACATTGACAGCTTAGCTGTTGGTGTGACAGAAGACCCTGCTATCTCTCGTATCACTATTGTTGTGGACGGAGATGAACACATTGTAGAACAAGTAGAAAAACAACTGAACAAATTGATTGCTGTGATCAAGGTTAAGAATTTAACGACTTCCGGCAGTTATGTAAGCTGTTTATTGATGTTGGTAAAAGTAACTTGCAGTACAAAACAGCGTTTGGAAGTTATGAAAATTGCAGAGCAAATGAAAGCTGATGTAGTGGACGTAGCAAATAATTCGCTTACATTACAGTACGCAAATACTTTAGAGAATATTGAAACTCTAACCAGTTTGTTAAGACCATATGGTATTAAAGAACTGGTCCGCACCGGAACAGTCGCTCTGGAGAGAGGCTCTTCCACAGCGAATAAATAGATATAAGCCTAGCGCTCTGCGTAAGACTTAGAACATTTTTAGAGAATACATAAAATTTAGGAGGAACATTCCAATGGCAAAGATTTTTTATCAGGCAGACTGCGATATTAACGTTTTGAAAGGCAAAACTGTAGCAATTATCGGCTACGGAAGCCAAGGTCATGCACATGCATTAAACCTACATGAAAGTGGTGTTAATGTTGTAGTTGGTCTTTACGAAGGCAGCAAAAGCTGGGCAAAAGCAGAGCAAGCAGGCCTAAAGGTTATGACAGCAGCAGATGCAGCAAAAGCAGCAGATGTTATTATGGTTTTAATTCCAGACGAAAGACAAGCTGAAATGTACAAACAAAACATTGCGCCTCATTTAACAGCAGGAAAAGCTTTGATGTTTGCACATGGTTTTAACATTCACTATGGTCAAATTGTACCACCTGCAGATGTTGATGTTTTGATGATTGCGCCAAAAGGTCCTGGTCATACCGTACGCAGCGAATATGTAGAAGGCAAAGGCGTACCTTGTCTCATTGCGGTGCATCAAGACGCTACCGGCAAAGCTCAAGATATTGGTCTTGCATATGCAGCAGGTATTGGCGGTGCAAGAGCAGGCGTTCTTGAAACAACATTCAGAGTTGAAACAGAAACAGACCTATTTGGTGAACAAGCAGTTCTTTGCGGCGGTGTTACTGCTTTGATGCAAGCCGGTTTCGAAACCTTGGTAGAAGCTGGCTATGCTCCTGAGAACGCATACTTTGAGTGTGTTCACGAAATGAAATTGATTGTTGATTTAATCTATGAAGGCGGTTTCTCCAGAATGAGATATTCTATCTCTGACACTGCTGAGTTCGGTGATTATGAGACAGGTAAGAGAATTATTACAGATGAAACCAAAAAAGAAATGAAAAAAGTGCTTTCAGAAATTCAAGACGGTACTTTTGCTTCCAAATGGATTAGTGAAAATAAATCCGGCCGCGCTCACTTTACTGCTTGCCGTCGTTTGGGCGCAGAGCATGAGTTAGAAGCTGTTGGTAAGGAACTACGTAAAATGTATTCTTGGAACGATGAAAAATAATTTGACGATATAAAAATACTCTGCATGGATATCCATGCAGAGTATTTTTTTGTACAAAGAAGTTCCGCGACTATCATGGGGTAAACTGAAACGATAAAAATAGAACCCTTAAAGTGTCCGGTTAAAAGTGTATCTTGCTGGTAACACAAAGAAAACTGATTCAACTAAAATGAAAATACAAACGCAAAATAAAATCATAATTAGTTTGGCAGATATAAAATCCGGTGATAAATACCGCATAGTGTCACCCGATAGTAATTTCAAGAAAACAGGCTCAGGGAGTTCCCGCAAAATCATATGCCATAGAACCTCTATGGTGCAGTGCGTGATTTAGAATACTATTGTACCTGAAATATCGAAGGAAGGTGTTTGTAAAGAAAAAAGGTAATAAAAGAAATTACAGGTTGTTATGTCATGGATAGAAACAAAAATCATGGAAGGATTATTAACATGTTGTTTGTCATACAGTCGTATTCTTTTGGTATACCGCAGGCAATGTGCCTATCAGTATTTATGAGATCTTTGAAAGAGAAAACAGTCTGATGGCACAATTTCAAAGATTTGGAATTATGAAATAAGATAGTCATCCTTTCCGACCGAAAACTCCGGTCCATTGATATCATTTCGAAAAAGGAAGCTTTGTCAAAGGTGTGTATTATAAATGCTTAAAATGTATATTTTCATATTTAAAATAGGTATTAGACATTATAATTGCTTGTATTTATAATAAAATCAGTGAATAAAAAATCAGCCTTGCAAAGGAAGATGATGAAGCTGATGAGAGAGACAATCAGGATGATAAGCATATTTTTGTCTCTTTTTTTCATGGGAGGTCTTGTAGCCTGCAGCCAATCACAAGACGCTGTAATTGGCATAAGAACATCACACAGCGAGGATAATGCAGTCTATCTTATGGATAATTTATCAAAAGATAAGATGCAGTTTGCTGTATGCAAAGAGGAGACCATGACCGAGAAAATAGAACAGTCAAATTCCGAAGAAGTCCCGGCTTCCTATCAAATTGAACAATTCGATGTGATCTTTCAGATGCCGGAGCTTCCTACCGGATGCGAAATTACAGCGATGACCATGGCTCTTCGTTACTATGGTTTGGATGCAGATAAAGTCGTTATGGCAACAGACTATCTGCCAACAGTTCCACTGTCGCTTCAGTATGGAAATGATGGCTTACTGTATGGCCCGGATATCAATCAATATTTTGTAGGTAATCCAGCAACCGGCGAAGGGTATATTTGCGGAACAACTGCTATAACCACAGCTGTAAATCAATATCTGCAGGATGCAGGAAGCTTCTTGCGGGCGGTAGATAAAACCGGCAGCTCTATAGAGGAACTGTACCACATGGTAAGCCAAAATACACCTGTAGTTGTTTGGATAACTATTTCCATGACAGAAAGAAATATAAACGGTGGCTGGTATACACAAACTGGAGAGTATGTAGATTGGGCAACCAATGATCATGGAGCTGTTTTAATTGGGTATACACAGGATTCTGTGACCCTTGCCGATCCGATTTCCGGCATAGTTACTTATAGTCGTGAAGCATTTGAACATGTATTTGAATCACGCGGAAACCAATGTGTGATTCTGCAATAATCTGTAAGAAAGAAGGAATTTGTATGAAAAGATTGACTGCGCTGCTTCTTGCGATTACTTTGACGCTTTCCCTTACGGCCTGCGGAGGTTCCGGTCAGAGTAATGAAAACATCTCATCCTTACATTCTTCTGAGACTTCTGTGACTGAGGAAGCATATGAAACGGCAGAGGAGTCCGGTTTGGGTTCAGAAGAACAAAGCAGCATTCTGGTTGCCTATTTTTCCTGGGCGGATAATGCGATTCTGGAGGAGAATGTGGATGCCGTAGCATCTCCCAGTGTCATAGCACCAGGAAATGTGCAGCAGTTAGCGGAATGGGTGCAGGAGGAAACAGGAGCGGATCTGTTTTCTATCCGTGTGACGGAGCCCTACTCCAGTGACTGGGATGATTGTCTGGCCCGAGCCAATCGGGAACGCGGGGATAACGCTCGGCCAGAGCTTGTGGAAACCATAGAAGATCTCTCACAATATGACACGATTTTTCTTGGGTACCCCAACTGGTGGTACGGAGTGCCTATGGCATTGCTCACCTTCTTGGAGAGCAATGATTTTTCCGGAAAGCAGGTCTATCTTTTTTGTTCCCATGGTACTGGCGGGCTTTCCAACAGTGTGGAAATCATTACAGAAGCCATCCCTGATGCGGAAATCTCAGACAATATCTTTGACTGTTATGAGGAAGAGGCACCTTCCTCTCAGGAAGATATCCAGAGTTGGGTTGCAGAACTTGAATATTAAGAGGTTCTTTATTGAGGAATTTGAAAGGAGGTTTTTTTGCTACTCAATGATACGTATCTTTTATCCAACAGTGTACAGATTCCTAAGCTGGGCATTTGGTTTATTGCGGATGATAAAGCTGCATAGTCCCATGCGAAAAGCTATTGCAATTGGTTATAGACATATTGATACTTCTCAGCTTATATATAAATAGGGTGTGGCAGATAGCACAGAATTATAAATGAGGCAGAGATAAACAAAAATAGCAAGGTTGCCGCAGAATGACGAACAAATGACCACGGAGCCAAGAAACGTTGTTTTATATCAGGCAATTCATTGGTTATCTATTACGCGGCCAGCTTTTGGAACTTTACCCGTCTGGGGAAAATAGGTGGTATTTCTGGATCGGCTTTCCGCGACCTGTCGGACTATGGGGAATGTAACGTTTACGGTGTTTGAAATAAATAAAAATATAGTGTGTGTCCTTTTCTGGATAGGTACATGGGATAAGCAGATATGTGTAAACGCCGCTGTAACAACAGCGGCGTTTTTTGAAAAAAATGTTATGTTTTTGTCATTATCAAACATTTGCATATGAACTTACCTGAGTGCCGATGACTGACCTGTGGGAGGATGACAATAACTGTGCCGTGTGTGAGGTTAACAGCGCTCTCACTTTTTTGTACCAGTCTTTACCTGTGTGTAGAGCAGAATTCGTCTGCCGCTTATTTTGGGGCGGGATAAACATGCTGGTTGCTACGGCAGAGGGGTTCCAAGGTAATGTTTAACAGATTCATGGTGCTTTTACCAGATTTAGTCAGCAGATTTAGGTAGGAATACTCGATAGATATAGTACTGAGCAAAAGAGTATAGACAATCATTTGGTATCGAATATTCTGTCGATTGCATGCAGTTTTATCTTGAATTTTTATCTTGTTTTTTCTTTAGGATTTTTTTTGCTTCCTGTTGTTTGCGAATGTGATACCGAAGATAATCCAGCTGTTCCAACAGTTTTTCCTGGGAATGAATTTGATCCAATATGCTGCACCGCTTTTTATCAAGTATCCGCATACGCTGTATTTCTGTACCCTTTTGTTCTAACAGTTTCATATAGGACTTCACTTCAGGATTTTCAAATCCTATGTTATACAGGGACATAATCAGGCTCAGACGTTCCAGATCCGTATCATCGTACTGCCAAGAATCCAGCGTTTTTTTCTCTGAGCCATCTATCTCCCGGCTTTCATATTCTTTCAAAATTTTCATGGGGATATTGTAGCGCTCACTTACTTCTCGGATGGTCATTTGTTTGCTCCTTCCTGACAGACGATACAATAAAAAATAGGCGTTCCGTTTGGAACACCTATATTGTAACGCTGGTACGAAAACATGTCTAATGCTTATATTAAATCTTAAAATATTCCTGATATGTATTTCTTAGAATAATCAATAAACGCAGCCGAGGCAGGAGAAAATGTCTGCGTTTTCTTCCATACCAGTACCGTGCCGGATTCCAGTCCCGGAGAAAGAGGGATAAAATGCAGCCCCGGATAGCGGCACACCATATTCAATGTAAAAACACAGGCACCGCTATCCCGGGCGAGGGATGCCAAATTATACAGCAGGTTCCCGCTGGCGATGATATGCAGGTTTTCTGAATGAGCGCCAAACCAGTTGTAAAGTTCATTCTGAAGATTTTCTCGTCCCGGCATTATTAATGGCACACCGACCAGATCTGCTGGACTGATACTGCTTTTTGCAGATAGTTCAGAATCCTCATTTACCAGAACACCCCATTGTTCCCGAACTGGTGTGCGAATAAAGCTGTATTTGGCAATATCCACTGGTTCCTGTAACAGTCCTACATCCAGCAGTCCCCGCTCAATACGTTCCTTAATATTATCAGAGTTGCCGCTGTAAATAGAAAAAGTTACCAATGGATTTTCACTTTGAAACGCAGTGAGAAGCTGTGTAAGAAACCGGGAACTCTGCAGTTCTCCGCTGCCAATGGCAATGGTTCCGGCTAGTTGTTCCTGCCTGTGCAGAAAATCGTCCTTTGTTTTATCAGCTAAGGCAACGATCTCTTCCGCCCGGCGCCGCAAGAGCATACCGTCTTCTGTGAGAATGATACGATGTTTACTCCGTCGAAAAAGGGAGACCCCCAGTTCTTCTTCCAGCTGCATTAACTGTCTTGATAGTGTAGGTTGGGTCAGATGCAGAAGATTGGCTGCTTTTGTGATGTTTTCTTCCCTGGCAACCATTAAAAAATACTTTAAAACACGGATTTCCATAACACAGCACCTTCTCTTTTTATTAGAATAGCATATTTTATTTGCAGAATCAACATATATAAGATTTTGATATGCTTATTAAGCATTAAAATGAGAAAGGATTGAAGTTTCACCGCTCTATGTTAGTGCTGCTGATGAACTAAAATATTTTTTAAAAATGCATTTTATGCATTATTTATGATTCAACATAAGTATTAGACATGAAATAAAAAGGGCGATATACTGAATTTGTAAACGGATACAAGGAGGAGATCAGATTTGAGACCAAAAGCCATTGTAAAAATTATTGTGGATTTGGCGATGACAGTTTTGCTGTTTTGCTTAATGGCTTATTTGCTGGTGGGAGAAACTGCTCATGAATGGCTGGGGGTGGCACTGTTTTGCCTTTTTATTATACACCATATTCTTAACTGGAATTGGCACAGAAATTTGGTAAAAGGACGTTATACACTGTTACGTATTGTACAAACTGTAATCAATACACTAATATTGCTGTCCATGATTGGCTTGATGATAAGCGGAATCATTTTGTCCCGGGAGGTATTCGATTTTCTTCCGATTTCGGGAGGGATGGGTTTTGCCCGTACTTTGCATATGCTGGCATCATATTGGGGTTTTTTATTTATGAGTCTGCATTTAGGACTCCACTGGAGCATGATTGTGGCAATGATTCGTAAGACGGCAGGAACAAAAACACCATCTGCTGTTCGCACTTGGTTGCTTCGCATTTTAATGCTTCTGCTTGCTGCTTTCGGTGTCTATGCTTTTATTAAAAATGATATTGCCTCCTATATGCTGCTGCGTACGCATTTTGTGTTCTTTGATATGGAGCAGCCTCTGGTTCTGTTCTTCCTAGAATATCTCGGAATGATGGGATTATGGGCCGCGATTGCTTATTATATAGGAAAGTTGTTGGGTTATTACAGAAAACGTGGCGAAGGGAAGAAGGTTGAGTACTGAACAGGAGAAAAAACAAAATTGCCTGATATTATCGTTGGAAATTTTTTGATTGACCTCATCCTGATGGAATATGCCAATGGAGAGACACGGTGATATTTTAGGGAAGATTTAGTTTTAAAGGAATCTTTTTGAATTGAGCGAGCAGTTTGCGGTTTTAAGCAGATTTCCGATATATCGGGTAAAATTGAAATAAATGTCTATCAATGAGGAGGAATTGTTATGAAAATCGTCGTTTTGGAAGGCAGTCCGAATCAGAAGGGTTCTTCCAATATGCTGGCAAGTTATTTTAAACAGGGGGCAGAAGAAGCCGGTCATATAGTGGAAATCATCGACGCCGCCCATGCGGATATTCATCCCTGCACTGGTTGTATTCATTGTGGTTATGAGGGTCCTTGTGTCCAAAAGGATGATATGGAAGTGTTCCGTGGAAAAATTCTGCATGCAGATATGATGGTATTCGTTACACCTTTGTATTATTATAGTATGTCTGCCCAGTTAAAAATACTGGTTGACCGCTTCTGTGCACTCAACAGTTCTATTCGACGTAAGCGTATCAAATCCGCCCTATTGTCCACAGCTTGGAACAGTGATGACTGGACATTTGAGGCGCTGGAAGCACATTATAAGACCTTGGTGCATTATCTAAATCTTACGGACATGGGAATGGTGCTGGGATATGGCTGCGGGACACCATCCATGACCGAACATTCTGGGTTTCCGCAGAAAGCATATGAATTGGGAAATAAACTGAAATAGGGGATGTATTTTATGGACACGATTCTTTTGAATAATCAAGTAGAAATGCCGTTAGTGGGATTTGGGGTATTTCAGATTACTGACCATTCCATATGCAATCAAGCGGTGCTCCATGCTCTGAAAACCGGATACCGCTTGATTGACAAAACCACGCCGAGATTGATACAATTCCATACCTTCAAAAATGCCGTAAATCCGCCGTTCCTGGGCGGTTTTTCTATTTTCGGCACTGTGGCGGCGGAGGCAGAACAGCGGTCTTGCCAGAGGGATTCGCTCTTTTCAATGATACTCTGTAACGATAGAAAAGCTATCGTTACAGAGTAGGGCTATCGTTAAAATGTGCTGTGTAGCTAATTTCAAATGTTAACAAAGCACAAGAACATGAGTTCTCGAATCAAATAAATAAAAACTCGCAATCTATTGCGAAAAGCTATTGTAATGAGGGCTGTCCTGTGGTACAATATCTATTAAATTCTCTTGATGGTTGAAGAGTCAGTGTTGCCGTTTGTGGTGAAGAAGGACAGGAGGAGGCACAATGAAACCCAAAAGAAGGATTTTAAGTTTACTACTTGCAATCTGCCTTGTAGTAGGGATTATGCCCACAGCGGCTTTTGCGGCCAATAACGATAAGGCTATTCAGCTTGGCGCAAGCAACATCAGCGGCTATGACAGTACAAATGGATATGACTATATCTATTACGGCGAATGGGACAATAGCCCCATAAAATGGCGGGTATTGGACGAGC
>CALWUU010000038.1 GCA_944384835.1 uncultured Clostridia bacterium
CAATCCGTCAGCGATCCTTACCATGTAGAAGAAGGCGGAGAAATCCGCGGCATGGAGCTATTGCCCATTACCACTGTGTTTGACCAAAAGAAAACTCGTACACAAATAAGCGGTCGTTTTGAACAGGTGAACGGTATCTTTTCCAATCTTGCTCATTTACCTTTTCATGGATACGAAATTCACATGGGTAAAACACACAGTACTCAGTCCGTCTTTCCCTTAACATTATTGGAAAACAGAAATGCAGACGGAGCACAGAAAGACAACATATACGGTACATATGTACACGGTATTTTTGATGATACTTCTGTTGTAAATGCAATCATACAAAGTTTGCTGAAAGCGAAAGGAATCAACGATACTACTATAAAAACAATAGATACAAAGAAATATAAAGAAACTCAATATAATATTCTTGCAGATACCATGAGGCAGAATATGGATATGAAACAAATCTATGATATATTGGAGGGAACAATATGAAAGGCTGCACACATATTTACTGCGGAGACGGAAAAGGAAAAACTACGGCTGCTATGGGTCTTGCCATTCGTGCGGCAGGCAACGACAAAAAAGTGTTTATCATACAATTTTTAAAAGGCGGTCCCACAGGAGAATTAAAAATATTGCTCCAGCAGCCCAATATTACCATATTACGCGGAAAACCAAATACGCCCTTTACATGGAATATGACAGAAGAACAAAAGAAAGAGGTCACTGCATATCAAACACAGCAATTAAAACAAGCCATACTCCATGCCCAAAACAGTCAATGCGATTTACTGATTTTAGACGAAATTATGGCAAGCTATAATCTGGGTTTGATTGACAAAGACATGCTAAAAGAATTCATTCTGAATAAACCGGAAACATTGGAACTGGTATTAACCGGCCGTGACCCTGCTGATTACATGATAGAAGCAGCCGACTACGTAACAGAAATGAAAAAAATAAAACATCCTTTTGATGCAGGCATTCCTGCACGATTGGGAGTAGAATGGTAGGTGCTTTATGAATATACAATTAGAACATATATCGCCCAATGAAATTGAAAAGCGCAGTTTTGAAATTATATCAGAAGAATTAGGCGATATGAAATTGGATTCTGAACAGGAGCCGATTATCAAACGCTGTATTCACACTTCTGCGGACTTTGATTATGCAAAAAATCTTGTATTTTCTCCCAATGCAGTTCAATGCGCAAAAGAAGCATTAAAAAAAGGCGCCTGTATTGTAACAGACACCCAAATGGGAAAGTCAGGAATCAACAAAGCGGCACTGGCAAAACTTGGCTGCGACGTATTTTGTTTTATGTCCGATGAAGATGTTGCAAACATCGCAAAAGAGCAAGGTACGACCCGCGCTGTTGCCAGCATGGATAAAGCGGCCGCTTTAAACCGTCCGACCATATTCGCAATCGGTAATGCACCCACCGCATTGATTCGTTTATACGAACTGATACAGAAGGGGTTTCATCCTGAATTCATTATTGGCGTACCCGTTGGGTTTGTTAATGTAGTAGAATCCAAAGAGCTTATTTTAAGTACACAGGTGCCATACATTGTAGCACGGGGGCGAAAAGGCGGCAGCAATATTGCCGCCGCCATATGCAACGCATTATTGTATAGCATTACAGGAAGAGATTAAAGAAAACTCTATGTATTGCTTTCTTAGATATTTTATTGCTGACAGTGTCCCTCATCATAAAACCAAAACCCGCTATGCGATGATATATTTATGCATAGCGGGTTTTATTATATATATTTTTACAAAAGGAAATACTACTGATATAAAGTTAGATTTTGTCAGAACTCCAATTTTTCAATTCTTCCTGCACAAATGACAATTTCAGCAAATGTTCTTTTACCTGCTCTACTGTTAACTGCATTGTATTATTAGAATTAAATTCCTCCAACATCAACGGTTCTTCTTGTCTTTCTTCCATCTGATAACGAGTATAATTCAGCTTTCTGTTGTCCATAGGAACACGATAAAAATTGCCCATATCTACCGCATTGACGCATTCTTCTTTTGTCAATAATGTTTCATATAGCTTTTCTCCGTGACGTACACCTATTACTTGTATTTCATTTGTCACTCCAAACAACTCCTGCAATGCCTGAGCTAATATTCCAATGGTACATGCTGGCGCTTTTTGTACCATAATATCGCCGGATTGAGCATGTGCGAAAGTAAACAATACCAAATCAACGGCTTCTTCCAAACTCATCATAAAGCGTGTCATATTGGGATTGGTAACTGTTAGCGGTTTGCCTGATTTGATTTGTTCTATAAACAATGGTATCACAGAACCTCTGGAACACATAACATTCCCATAACGTGTGCCACAAATTAAAGTTCTGTCAGGGGATACCGTTCTTGCTCTGGCAATAAATACTTTTTCCATAAGTGCCTTTGAAGCGCCCATTGCGTTGACAGGATACGCTGCTTTATCTGTAGAAAGACAAATTACTTTTTTTACACCTGAGTCGATTGCGGCTGTCAGTACGTTATCTGTCCCCAAAACATTTGTTTTCACTGCCTCAAGAGGAAAAAATTCACAGTTTGGCACTTGTTTGAGCGCTGCCGCATGGAACACATAGTCAATGTCATACATCGCTTGACGGATACTGTTTAAGTCGCGTACATCGCCAATATAATATTGTATCTTATCGTTTTGATATACACGGCGCATATCCACCTGTTTTTTTTCATCTCTGGAAAAAATACGGATTTCTTCCACATCTGTATCTAAAAAGCGTTTTAATACTGCATTTCCAAAAGAACCTGTCCCTCCTGTAATCAGCAGTTTTTTTCCTTTTAACATGGAATGCTTCCCCTTTGTTCATACATGATACTGCCATTATACGCTATTGGCAGCTTATTTGTAAATATAAAAAATCCGTATCAAAATAATACGGATTTTTTGTTATCTCGCAAATTGCGGAATCCATTTTACTTTTTTGACTCGATTAAAGTTTTCCTTCAGCGAACAATATTTATCCATCATGCTTACAAGAAAGCTTTCCCTGCAGCTTGGCATTTTTGTAATGGTCAAAGGCCACATATGATTTAAAATAATATCTGCTTCTGTTTCATTGATTTCAAAATTTTGAATTGCATTGCTCAAAGCAGTTTCCGGATGGGTAAACGCATGAGCACCTTCATGATCCGTACCCGTCCTCCAGTCATATAAAAAGAAGTCATGGAGCAAAGCGCCTCGAATCAAACTTTTTTGATCCAATTTTAAATTTAGCTTTTTACTAACCCAGTAGCTGTACTGCGCTACCCGCACACTATGATCCAATCGATTGGTAGTCCCATGCTGTTCATATCTGCTCATACTTTGCACCAAATGATGCTCCAGCAGTTCACCGGAACAAGCCTTAAAATACGCGCACTCTTCTTCAGATAATCTCATAAATCAATCTCCCTTAAGTTTTCTTGATAAACTCATGCTGACATTTTGCACAGGTAATCTGAATTTTACCGCGTCCTTTTGGAACACGCAAAATTGCTTTACATTTTGGACATTTATAATATTTATGGGTTTTATCTTTTACTTTTCTGCTGGTGTACTGGGACCAATTTTTAAACGGCCAAATAATCTTTAAAAACATAAAATTTTCTTTTCTTCTTGCTTCAATATTTCGGGAAAGCATTCTAAAAATGCTAAAACCAAGAGGAATATAACATAAATATCCCAAATACCAAACAGGCGTAAAACGCATAACTATGGATATTACCAAAGCAAAAATAATCAAGGCAATATTTAATTGGTCTGTGCCGTATCTTCCGTACAAAAATCTTGCGATTTTATTCATCATAGCTGTTAGCATACCTCTTTTAATCAGTTTACCGATATTATATCAAATCAAAGAAACAAAATCATGAAATTTTTGATAACAGATTAAAAATAATTATGCATAATAAAAAGGAAATTATACCAATTTTAAAGCTTTGAGCAGAAAAGGAATTTCTTGTTCAAAATTCACACCAAAACGAATGTCTGTTCCTGCATTTTTTGTACGTACAATAGCGGCTGCCGTAAAATCCACTGCAATTTGCGCAGACTGAGCCAGCGTAAATCCATTTAATACACCTGCGGTAATTGTGCTTGCAAAAACATCGCCTGTACCATGATAATAACCTTCTATTCTTTGTGTGAATGCATATGCTGTCTTACCAGTTTTTCTCTCATAAACAGCTGCGCCCAGTTTTTCAGGCTCAAAAGAAATACCTGTGAGAACCACATCACCTTGGCATAAATCTGATAAACGCTTCAGTAATCCTTCAATATCCGCCTGCGTGTAGGTACCGTCCGCCATATAAGGCTCTTCCAGCAGCAATGATGCTTCTGTTAAGTTAGGAATCAGTAAATCTGCCTTTTTACAAAGCTTTGCCATTTCCTGAGGAAAATCTTTTGAAAAAATTGCATACAACTCTCCATTATCCGCCATCACAGGGTCAATTACTACAATGGTTTTCTCTGTTTTCAGCTTATCAATGGTCTGCTCTATTAAATGCACTTGTTCAAATGAGCCTAAAAATCCGGTATAAATACCGTCAAACGTAATGTCCAATGTTTTCCAGTGATCTACAATCGGCATAATATCTTCCGTTAAATCGCGGTAGGTAAATCCTGTAAACCCTCCTGTATGTGTGGATAACACCGCGGTAGGTATTACGCTGGTTTCAATACCGGCAGCTGAAATAATAGGCAGCGCTACTGTTAATGAACATTTACCAAAACCTGAAATATCGTGAATTGCTGCAACTCTTTTTAACTCCATTGTTCATACTCCTTATATGATTTGTGTTTGTGAGGTCAATCATAAAATATTTTCCTCGAAAAGTCAAGAAAAGCCCCTATTTATGCTAATCTCCATCCTGTATCGTTCATCTTACAAAACTGTAAGTTTAATGTAAGATGAATCGATTTCTGATAAAAGCACAATGTAATACAATATAGGCAAAGGGAGGGATACAACATGAAAAAATTCTTAATCTATTTTAGCTTTGCCAGTTTCATTCTGGTAGTTAGCAGTATTTTACTATGCACTGATGTCACCAGATTAAAAAGGAAATCAAAAAGATGAGAAAGCCGGCTGTCTTTTTATGTATTTTAATTGCATTAGTCGTAGTAACCAGTATTACAGTTTACCTTAGCTTTTATTATGCTGCAAAACACAGAAATGAATCTATTGGCTCTCATATTTCTCAAAACCAGATAATAACAAATGAAACTATTTATTTTTCGCTGTATATGAATGAAAATTTATTTTTTCATCATTTATGATAATCATTTATTTTATACCTATACTTTCCTTTATACAAAGAAAATTCCTTCAAATAACAGAACAGACTTTTTATAAGTTTTCTTTGTACATGGTCCCTCCCTTATCCATAGAAACAGCAGGGCTTCTTAACAGAAGCCCTGCTGTTTATTTTGCCATTTTATCCAGCAAATCCATAATTTCCGTAATTTTTTCTTCTTCATTGCCTTTTTCAAACGCATCTCGTACACAACTGCCTAAATGCGCCTGTACTACTTCTCTATTTGCTTTTTTCAAAATTGCCTGAGTAGCCAGCAATTGGTTAGAAATATCCATGCAATAACGGTCGTCTTCTACCATCTTTAATAAGCCGTCCAGTTGTCCTCTTGCTGTTTTCAGCAAAAGCACTATCTTTTCTTTATCTGCTTTCATTTTTCTTACCTGCCTTATGGGAACAACCGTTACTTTTACTCCACAGAAATGGCTTCAAACCCTGCTTCATTGACTGCATCCATCATCGCTTTTTCGTCAATGGATCCGCTTATTTCCATAACCGCACATTTTTTCTCTAAATCTACGGTTGCATGTACTCCGTCAAATCCATTTAAAATCTTTTCTACGGTTGCTTTGCAATGTCCGCAGCTCATACCATTAATGTTCATATTTTTTGTCATAACTTGTTTCTCTCCTTCATATTTTGTAGAATGATTTTCTATTTGTGAAACAGCCGGATTCTCCGGTTGTTTTGACACCGTTTGAATAGGACATGTTTCTATATTGCCTTGTGATTTGTCTGATGTGACTGCTGTATGACGCGGCTTAAAAAATTTTAATCTCAATGCATTTAATACAACGCATACAGAGCTTAAACTCATTGCCGCAGCACCGAACATAGGATTCAGTTTCCAGCCCAGCAAAGAGAAAAATACGCCTGCAGCCAATGGAATTCCAATACTGTTATAGAAAAAAGCCCAGAATAGATTCTCTTTGATATTACGAATGGTCGCTTTACTTAAACGAATTGCTGTAACAACGTCCAGCAAGCTATTTTTCATTAACACAATATCAGCCGATTCAATCGCAATATCAGTACCGGCGCCGATAGCAATCCCTACGTCAGCCCTTGCAAGTGCAGGCGCGTCATTGATTCCGTCGCCAACCATGGCAACTTTATGCCCATTTCCCTGCAATGCACGTATTTCACGTTCTTTGTCCTGAGGCAATACTTCTGCAACAACTCGATCAATACCCAGTTGCTTTTGAATTGCCTGTGCTGTTTTCTTATGGTCTCCCGTGAGCATGACAACATCAATGTTCATATCCTTTAATTGTGAAATTGCCTCTGCGCTGGTCGGTTTTACAACGTCTGCCACAGCAATGACACCTAACATATGCTTGTTATTTGCAAAATAAAGCGGCGTTTTTCCCTGATCGGCAAATGTGTTGCTGAGTGCTTCAAAATTTCCTGCATCTACATATTGGCTGATAAAGGAAATATTGCCCGCATAATACTCTGTTCCATTAATAGAAGCAGTAATTCCTTGACCGGATACTGCCTTAAAATGGTCTGTTGGAAGAAAGGTTACATTTTTTTCTTGTGCATACGCTACAATAGCATCTGCCAATGGATGTTCGGATGGTTTTTCCATAGAAGCGGCAACAGACAACAACTCTTGTTCTGAGATATGTTCAGAAGGTACAATATCTGTTACCTTTGGTTTTCCTTCTGTAATGGTACCTGTTTTATCCAACACAACTGTTTTTACGCTATGAGCAACTTCCAAAGCTTCTGCTGATTTAATCAAAATACCATATTCCGCACCTTTTCCCGTACCCACCATGATAGCCACAGGCGTTGCCAAACCAAGGGCACACGGACAGGATATAACCAGTACGGCAATACCGATAGACAACGCAAATTCAAACGGATATCCTAAAATCAGCCATACAATGGTAGCAATTACTGCTATGGTAATGACAACCGGAACAAAAATGCCGCTGATTTTATCTGCCAATTTTGCAATGGGAGCTTTTGAAGCGTTTGCATCTTCCACTAATTGGATGATCTGAGCCAATGTGGTGTCGTCTC
>CALWUU010000039.1 GCA_944384835.1 uncultured Clostridia bacterium
TTTATGTTGTTCTTTTCCATATATAGCATGTGATGTATGGTGGCAAGTTATTGTGTGCTTGTCCACCGCCTGTTGGCTCTGTATTCTTGTAGAATCCTTTCCAATCCCCATCTGAGGTAGATGTGAAGTTGAATCCTGTTACTCCTTGTCCGTAAATCGCAATATCGTTTATTCTATGTGAGTGACTTGGTGTCTCCGCAACCGTCAGTGTATGTGTTTTTTCTCCGCCTGTTTTTTCCACTGTATTAAAATTAGTATCTGCAGTATTTACACTTACTGGTGTTCTTCCTCCTCCCCATGCTGCCCACGTGCCGCCAAAACGTGTACCTGGATTGGCAGCGTTGGTTGTGAAGTAAATATCTCCGACAGGATGGGAAGCTAAAAAAATTGCACTTGTTCCAATATCATCAGCTGTTAGTGTGATATTGCCCTCCAATGCCTTTCCGTTGATGGTTCGACTTGGCGGTACCGCTCCTACGTCTATCGCTGTTGGCATTTGAATTAATTTACCGCTTTCATTTAAGCCTGCAACACCGTTTGCCTGATTTTTTTCTGTTGTTGTAATTGCATTTACATCCTGTGCCGTTAATGTAATATTGCTCGTCAGAGACTTTCCGTTAACACTTGTTGTAATCGAAACTGCGCCTACATCACTAGCTGTCGGCATTTGTATCAATTTACCGCTTTCATTTAAACCTGCAACACCGTTTGCCTGATTTTTTTCTGCTGCTGCAATTGCTTTTACATCCTGTGCCGTTAGTGTAATATTGCCCGCCAAAGGCTTTCCGTTGACGCTGGTTTCAACCGAAACTGCGCCTACATCCAGCGCTGTTGGCATTTGCTGCAATTTACCACTGCTGTCCAGTCCTGCAAGCCCGTTTGGTTGATTTTTTTGCTTGTTAACCGCCTCATCCACCAATTCTGCGGCCACTTGTTCCATTTGATCTACTGCTTGGTTCGCTCTGTCCGCCGCTGCATTTGCTTGACTGACCGCTGTTTGTACCGCATTTTGCGCATCTGTTACCACTTGCTGTAATTGTTCGTCTCCATTATCCAGCCAGTCATCCACAGTTTGCATTTTACGCAAAATTTCTTCATCTTTTACCGCAAGCCAATTGGTCATTTGGGTTTTCATCTGTTCAGCAAGATTCTCAAAAGTATCATCGAATTCATTTAATTTTTCATTGAGGACTTCGGTTACCTTCTCTATTAAGCCGTCCGTTTCTTTTAATGCCTTTAACAGCAATGTAAATTCATTGCTGCTTTCTATTGCTTTGTCATCCTCCAGAGAGCGGTCAATAATAATGGTTAAGCCTAAAATTTTTAAAAGCGAACCGTTTTTATCTATCACATGAATTTCGCAATCGCAAATAGTGCCTGCGACCGCACTCATTTGAGATGTCAATTCAACAGAAATCAAACCATTTTTTGCATCAAGAATTTCGCATTCATTGTAAACAATGGTTTTGTCAGGTTTTGTCATATAAATCGCAGCCGTTTTATCCGAAATATCTAATATCTTGTCATGGTCATACAATGATATTTCAATAAATCTTGCGGCAACTTCTCCTTGCACTGCTGTAACAACCGCATGGGCATTGCGCCAAGCGTTTAAACATACTTTTTTTGTTGTCATAATTTCCTCCTTTATTGGATATGATGATAGTTCCATTTTTACTATATCAAAATAGACAAGAACAAATCGAACAACAGGAATTTTGTTCATAAAATTTCCAAACATGTTTTCATATTCCTTACGTAATGTTCAAAAAATGTCCATAATATAGGATTAGAATAAAATCATTCCAAGAAGAAAAGGTAATCTTAAATTACCTGAAATAATCGAAACTGCCCGTGTTATGGATTGGTCGGAATACCGGATCATAACCAGAGCAGACCAAAAATTATTTCCATCTGGAAATTCATATATATCATATTTTCATACTCCTCTTCACTGCCGCTGAAAAGCGGTATTTTTTGTCAGGATAACGAAACCATCTAAACTTTTTATGGGTATTCCAAATAAGAATTGACAAGAAAACATATACTTACAAAATCGTCACGGTAACTTTGATTATTTCAGAGAAATCAGACAAAAATGATGCTGTAAAGTAAAATCATAATCATTGCTAAAATATTTTTAAAATTTAACATATCAAATTATCATTGTTCCTGTCTGGATCTAAATTAAATAATAGACAGCAAACATTGCCAACCATATTTAATGATTGCCTGTTTATACTATAAACGGAGGTAATCAAAATGCAGGAACCTTTTTTATGTTTATCGGATTTACTGGATCAGGATTTGTCCAGTTATGAATACTTTCATTCTTTGCCATTAGACATTCAAAAGAAAATTGAAGAAAGCGATGTCAATTCCTTTTCAGAGATGCAGCAGATTGCAGAAAAAATAAAATCAGAGCAAAAACAGCTTTAAAAACAAAAACCACACACCGTACGGTGTGTGGTTTTTGATCATAATACGCAATTTAGGAACTCTTTTGTTCTTTGTTCTTTCGGATTTGCAAAAAATGCTTTTGCGGGTCCTTCTTCCACTTTATATCCGTCTGCCATAAACACAACATGGTCGCTGACATCACGTGCAAACCCCATTTCATGGGTTACAACAATCATGGTCATACCGCCGGTTGCCAATTCTTTCATAACCTGTAAAACGCCGCCTACCATTTCAGGATCCAAAGCAGAGGTTGGTTCGTCAAACAGCATCAAATCAGGTTCCATTGCCAAGGCACGCGCTATGGCAACGCGTTGTTTTTGTCCTCCGGAAAGATTAACCGGATAATCGGTTGCTTTGTTTTTTAATCCAACGCGGTCCAGCAGCTCCAAAGCACGCGCATGCGCTTGTTCCTTTGACATCAGCTTCAAATCCACTGGAGCCAGCATAATGTTTTTTTCTACGGTCAAATGCGGAAACAAATTAAAATGCTGGAATACCATGCCGATATGCTGTCTTAATTTATTGATATCCGCTTTTTTATCCGTAATTTCTTTTCCGTCTACCACAATGCTTCCTTTTGTTGGTATTTCCAATAAATTAATACAACGTAAAAACGTACTTTTACCGGAACCGGATGGACCAATCAGACTGACAACTTCCCCTTGGGTTACGGTCATGTCAACGCCTTTTAATACTTCCAGTTTACCGTAGTACTTGTGAAGATCAGTTACCTGTACCTTTAAGTTTTCCACGGCGCAGCCTCCTTTCTACTACAGCAGACAACGCTGTAAGCAAAGATACCAAAATTAAATAGTAAATTGCCAAAATCAAGTACGTATTAAAGCTTTCCAAGTTTTGTGCCACGATTGCTTTACCCACTTTGGTCAACTCTGCCAAACCAATTACCGATAGAATTGAGGAATCCTTAAGTGTAATGATAAACTGGTTAATCACGGAAGGAATGACAATTCTGGCGGCCTGCGGCAAAATGACTTTTTGCATGGTTTTCATGTAAGGCAAACCAAGAGAACGCGCCGCTTCCATCTGCCCGACGTCCACCGCTTCAATACCGCTTCGGAAAATTTCAGACAAATAGGCGCCTGCATTTAACGTAAGCGTAATAATACTTGCTACCTCGACAGGCATAGTAAATCCAAGTAATTTTGGAATACCAAAGTAAATCATAAATGCTTGTACAATGACGGGAGTTCCGCGGATCACCCATAAATATACCCTTGAAATAGCATGCAGTACTTTATACTTTGAAAGTCGCAGTGCACAGAACAGCAATCCCAAAATTACTGCAAATACCAGGGAGACCGCTGTAATCCATAATGTTACGCCTGCCGCTTGTATAAAGCGCGGAAAGGTAGTGCCAAGAAGCGTAAAGAAGTTGGTACCTTCATTGGATTCTACATTTGCCGCCGTGCCGTCACCGGAAGAAATATAGCTGTCTAAAATCCGCTGATATTCACCGCTGGCTTTCACATTTTCCAAACCATCATTGAACATTTGAAGCAGCTCCGGATTTTGTCCTTTTTTTACACCAAGACCATATGAAGAGCCCGCTTCTTTTTCACCTACCAATTTCAATCCGATATCTTGGCTGATGGCATAGCCTAACACAGGGTAATCTTCAAAACAAGCCACTGTATTGCCAAGCTTTACATCTTCGTACATATTGGCAGAATCGTCAAACGTAACAACGGAAAAACCGTATTGCTCTGATAGTTTATTAGCTAAAGTAGCGCCTTCCGTACCAACTTTCACCGCTACTTTTTTTCCTCTTAAATCTTCATAGCTTTGTATGGACTCATTGTCCTTACTTACTGCCATTGAAATACCGGAATCAAAGTAAGGGGTGGAAAAATCCATTTTCTTTTGGCGCTCTTCCGTAATGGAGCAGCCTGCCAAAATGCCGTCTGCCTGCCCTGATTCTACTGCCTGTAACGCAGCGTCAAATCCAATGGCACGCGCTTCATACTCAAAACCCTGATCTTTTGCAATTGCTTCCAGTAATTCTACGTCAATCCCCACACGGTTGCCCTGACTATCTTCAAATTCAAACGGAGCAAACGTTGTATCCATTGCTATGATGTATTTTTTTCCTGTACCGTTGCTCTGTTCTTCATCCTCGCTTGCTGCGGCAGCGCTAAAGCAGAAAAAAGTAGTTATCAGCATCAACAGCAGCACCGTTAAGGAAAACACCTGTTTTGTTCTGTTTTTCTTTCTTAGCATGCCCACTCATCACTCCCTAACAAATGAAATACTTTCTATGGTTACCAAACATGTTCCCTCGTATGTTTGGAAAACAAAAAACGTTATATTCCGTTGAACACAACAAAAGACCGGGACAACTCCCGATCTTTTTACATATACACGGAAAATCTCAATTTATTATACCGAATCGCCGGTTTTCTGTCAATTAAAAATATATACTCAGATGGTATCTTGGATGATATTTGAAGATATTTTTCCAATACCAGTGTGAGAACATTTAATTGTACTTCCCCGGAAATATGACAAAAACTATAAATGCAGAGTATATATTTGACACAAAAAGAAAAAGCTGACTGTAAACAGTCAGCTTTTTCTGCGTTCTGGTGCTGGTAGCCAGACTTGAACTGGCACGGTATTGCTACCGAGGGATTTTAAGTCCCTTGTGTCTGCCGATTCCACCATACCAGCGTGGAACGTTTGTTATTATATCATAAGTAATTTGTAAAAGCAAGCGTTTTATTTTGGAATCTTTATTTTTTTGCAATAAACAAAGAGCAAAGAAAACAGAGCAAAAACTTACATGTAACCGCGCTTCTGTTTTGACATATTAATCACTGATTCCCGGAATACGGATATTATACTTACGATAGTATTCTTTTGTTTCATCAACTCTGTAAACTTCACTTTTATGTTTCTCCCAAAGCATGGTAAGAGGATATAAATTGATCCAAATTTCATTGTTGCTCTCTTTTTGTGATTCATCAAAAATAAGCTGCATTCCCAGATGCAAATGCGGAACCTCAATATTATTGGCATTTTCTTGTGTACTGTAACCTGTATGACCCACATAGCCGATAACGTCTCCTGCTTTTACGATTTTTCCCTCTTCCATACCTTCGGCATAAGGACGATTTTGACGCAAATGGGCGTAATAATAGTATCTGGAACTGTCTAAGCTTCGTATTCCCAAACGCCACCCTCCATATTGATTCCAACCGACTGCTTCCACAATGCCTGATTCGATTGCAATTACAGGTGTGCCTGTCTGCGCCATCAAATCGTGCCCCAAATGCTGTCTTTTGTAGCCGTAAGTGCGCTGGGCGCCAAAATCATCGTAATGCTCAAACGGATAATTCTTAGCAATAGGAGAATATGCAATCAACCCGTATTGCTCCTGCCAGACAGTTTCTCCGTTTTCAAGAGTTGTCTCTATTTGATAGTTACCTACCATTCCTCCCAGTACCGCAGTGTACGCTTTGCTGTAATATGCATAATACTGCATTCCTTCTGTAATCGATTCCATGGTTTCTCCTGACTGGAGTCTATCTACCAAAGCATCCATATCAGAGCTTTTATATCTTGAAAAATCTCCGCCGTATTTGGCGCCCAAATATGCCAGCAAATCAATCCAGCTGATTTTGACTTGGGCATTCTCATCATGGCTCTTGATATCAATTTGCAGTGCTTTTTCCAACGCTGCATATGGAACATTAAATTCCACATACTTGATAAAATCTTTCTTTTCATCTGACTGTGATTCTGCTGTCTGCGGTTCTGTGGATTCCTCAACATCAGATTCTCCGTCCAAGTCCTGCATTGACTCTTCCGGGACATCTTGGCACAACGATTCCGTTTCCATATCAGACGATACATGAAACTGTCCTGTGCAGTAAAGACCGGTCACTGTTCCTGCAACAGCACCACATACCGCAATACAAGCAATAGAAGCTATCATAATTGTTTTACGTTTAAAATTAAATACCATGTAATAATCCCCCGCTTTGTTCATTCTTATGAAACTGCGGGGGAAAATATTTCTTTATTTACAAATCATCTGCATCTTGTACAGGAGCTTCATCGTCATACGTCATTCCCGTATAACTGCCCAGTACGTCGGAAAAAATAGGTCCTTCCGTATTAGAAAACGATTGCCTGCCGGATGTTATTTCACTGTGGTCTGTTCCCTTTTGCGGCTGGTGCAGTGTTGCTGCAATATTTTTAATTCTTTTGATTTTCAGGGATGGTTTTCCATGCTCTCCGTGTCTATGATGTCTCACCTTTCATACCTCCGCACACCAATAAAATAGGCAAAAAAATTGCTTCCTCCTTATTATAAGTAGAAGCAACGCAATTATTACTATTCTATTGATTTTTCGGCCAATATTGCCCGGATAAATCTTTTATAACTTCCGAGGCCAATATCAATCCCGCCACAGGTGGTACAAAGGAAACGCTGCCGGGAGTTTGACGTTTTGATGAATCCTGTTCAATTTCAATATCTTCTTCCCGTTTTACAGGAATTTCCCTGGAAAACACAACTTTTAACTTTGGGATTCCTCGTTTTTTCAGTTCTTGGCGCATCACGCGGCAAAGCGGACATACCGACGTTTGATAAATATCCGCAATCTCAAATTGTGTGGGATCTAATTTATTTCCCGTACCCATACTGCTGATAATGGGAATCTTTTTTTCATTGGCAATTTGCACCAACGCAAGCTTTGCGGAAACCGTATCAATGGCATCTACAATATAATCGCAGTCATCGAGAAAAGCGGTATCAGAGTCTGCCAAAAAAAATTCTTTTTTCACATCTATTTCAGCTTGGGGATTGATGCTTAAAATTCGCTCCTTCATCACATCTGTTTTGTATTTCCCCACAGTCTGCATTGTCGCAATAATTTGTCTGTTTAAATTGGTAAGAGAAATCGTGTCATGGTCTATCAGGCAAAACGCTCCAACGCCGCTTCTTGCCAAAGCTTCTACCACAAAACCACCTACGCCTCCTATACCGAAAATTGCAATCTTCTTTTGCTTTAATTGCTGAATTCCCGCTTTTCCTAATAAAAGTTCAGAACGAGAAAATTGATTGAGCATACTGTAACTCCTATTCTTGGTAATATGATAGTATTCACTGTAAAGGTTCTTTTGTATTTTGTCAAGAATTCTGCTAAATAAACAAGCCCTCATGCGTATAAGAGTATATATAATAAATCATATCAATCACAGCAAAGCATTCACGTTATTATGATGATTTTCCGTGCAATCTGTCGCGTTTATACAGACCTACATTCTTATGCAAAAAACATATTTTTATATATTATGGAAGCAAACCATGAAAATTGCACACAAAAATATTGTACAAATGCTTCCGTACAGCTTGCTTTAAAATAGAAAAATCATAACTATATTTAAGAACTATGAAAATTTTCACTTTCTGTTTTCTTATTTCTTGCCACTCTTAAAATCAGCAAAATTGATGACAGCCTTCTCTTTCTTTTCTCCAAGGCTTTCCATTGTACGGCACCGCCCCATGAATGCTTAACATATGCAACAACATAATCAGACTGTTTGAACACTCTTTGACTGCATTTGATAATAATCTATTGGGGCGGTTGGGGCGGTGTATTTGTAACCATAGCAGGAAGGACCGTGTTAGAGATATTTTTGCCGTTCAATTAGCTTTTTTATTTTGCATATCAGCAAAAATAACGTTATAATTGACATATTGATAAATCATTAGTAACCATTTTAGATTCTTTATGATTACAGGGAGAAAACAGCTATGATTTACTATATATAATATAGTTTCTTTTTTATTCAATATTAAATTTGTTAAAATATTTTTAAATAAAGCTCGTTTATTTTTGTATATTTCTATCTCTAGAAATATATCAATCACCACGCTTTTGCTTTCAAATAAATTACCAGTAAATAGGTTGATATATTTTATCTTAAAATAATCAATAAATGGAATCGTATTCAGGTAATTTATATAAAATTTTCGCTAAAACAAGTAATAAATTGAATAGGTATGGACTACACAGATTACCATATAAAAATAATCGGCAGGCTTTGGAAACAGGAAAAATTACAATTAATGAGCTTGCTGTTATGTGCGATGTCAAGCTATCCGCATTCGGTAATATTACCTGCAGAATCACAAAAAATCCAAGAGCAAAAGCCTAGCGCAAGCTGCTATCGTTTATGATCTGAAATTATCTGAATTTCTTGACTTTGATGATTAAAATGAATACTTTTTTAAGACAGAGAAGATTACTGAGATTTATGACAACTGATGATAGAATAGCAAAAATCCAAACGTGGCACGTAAAATACTATCATAAACTATTTTTACAGAACATTGTTCCATGAAGCAAACCGTGCATTTGACCGAGTGTCTGCTGTGCGGTTTTTTTATGACAATCAATCATTATAATCAAATATTCGCGGCATCTTCTGAGTATGGGAATGGCAAACATCTGTCTTTTTTGATTATAACATGGTATACTAATCTAGAGTGAAAATGAGGTGTATGAAAATGTACTATTTAGGAATTGACCTTGGCGGCACCAACATTGCTGCCGGTGTTGTAAATGAACAGTATCAAATCATTGGACGCAGCAAAACAAAAACACACGTTCCCTGCAGTGAAGAAGAAATGTGCAGTCAGCTTGCATTTGCCGCACTTTCTGCGTTGGAAGATGCAAATATTAATATAGATGAAATTGTATGGATCGGCATTGGCAGTCCCGGCTCTATTGACCGTTCTAAAGGTCTGATTACCTTTTCCAGCAATCTGCACTTTCATCAATTTCCGCTGGAACGATTACTCAGTGAAAAGCTTTGCAAAAAAGTTATCATTGAAAACGATGCAAAAGCAGCTGCTTACGGTGAATTTTTAGCAGGTGCTTTAAAAAATGCAAACAACGCCCTTGCCATTACACTGGGAACAGGCGTTGGATGCGGTATAATCATAAATAAGCAAATTTACAGAGGCTCAAATGCTTCTTCCGGAGAAATGGGCCATATGGTAATAGAACATAACGGACGTCCATGCAAATGCGGCAGAAAAGGCTGTTGGGAGCAATATGCATCGGCAAACGGATTAAAGCAAACAACAAGAGAGATGATAGAAAACGAACCTGAGCACGCCGCACATTTGCTGGAATTGATTGACCATGATTTGAGTAAAATCAGTGGTCGAACCCCATTTCAGGCTATGAGAAACGGAGATATGCTCGGCACAAAAATCTGTAATACCTATATTGAAATGCTGGGCTGCGGACTGGTCAATGCCGTTAATATTTTTCAGCCGGATATTGTATGTCTTGGCGGAGGCGTTTGCAATGAAGGAGAAATTCTTCTGGAACCGTTACGCAAATTAATTGCAGAAGAACGCTACCCGGTAGAAGAAACACATCCTTTTACCCTTTGCAAAGCACAACTGGGAAATGATGCAGGTATCATTGGAGCTGCTCTATTAGGTTTGGATGATAAATTATCATAAATATAAAATAAAAAAGGCAGGCTTTCTACCATAGAAAACCTGTCTTTTTATTTCTAATTATTCAGCTTTTTTCTTTCTTGCAAAAAGAACAGTACCTGCCATAGCACCTGCTGCAACTACCGCAACTGCAATCCACATAACTGTGTTGCTGTTATCTCCTGTTTGAGGGGAATTCATTGCATTCGTATTAGCTGCTTGCGGAGCAATGGTAAATTCTGTTGCAACTTCACCATCTGTATAAACCAATGTCAATGT
>CALWUU010000040.1 GCA_944384835.1 uncultured Clostridia bacterium
CCCAGTTTACTGATTGAACGCGGCGGCAGTGGTCTTTGGAGCAAAGAAGAAGTACAAGCCTACAAATTTGATGTGTTCAATATTTTAAAAAAATTATGTGTTCTTCCCGGTGAACCAATCGTATCAAAAGAAAAAACCAAAGAGATAACAACGGCCTTTTATATTGATTCAGAGGTGGATGGTTGTTGGTATCCTTCTGTAAAGGTAGGACAAACGGTGTCAAAAGGGGAGTATATCGGTGTGATCAAAGATTTTTTTGGGAATACACTGAGGGAATACTATGCGCCTGAACATGTGGTGGTCTTGTATATGACTGTTACATTGGGAATTGAGGCGGGAACTTCGTTAATTGCATTGGGACAAATTGATTAAATTTTTTCATTTACAGTACGATTTTTCCTTAATGAGAAAAGTTACTCAATAGCTGTTTACAACTTCGGCAAAAGTGTTTACCTGTCACAATATTTGTTATGTTATGCTTATTAAGGTGTTCAGTATTATTTCTGATGATTTTTAGCAAATCAATATTTGATAAACAAAACAGCAAAAGGGGATATTGTCATGAGTCAAATAAAAGAAATTGCCGCATATTGGGGAACACGTGCAGAAGGATATTCTGAAAGGTGTAAAATTGATTTAAAAGAACACACAAAATTTGATTGGCTGGATAAAATTTGCAAATACGCACCTGCAAAGCAGGAATTAAATGTGTTGGATATTGGCTGCGGTGCCGGTTTTTTCTCTATCCTTATGGCAAAAGCAGGTCACAATGTAACTTCTATCGACTATACTGAAAATATGGTCAACAGTGCAAAGCAAAACGCTTTGGATGCAGGTGTCGATATTGAAATATTGCAAATGGATGCACAAAATCTTAATTTTGAAGATGACACTTTTGACTTAATTGTGACCCGCAATGTGACATGGGTCATGGAACAGCCTGAAAAAGCTTATCGCGAATGGATCCGTGTGCTGCAGCCGGGCGGCAGAATGATAAATTTTGATGAAAATCAATATTTATATTTATTTGACGAAGATTATAAAAAAGAAAAAGAACGCCGCGGTGAACCGGAATATATGAAAAAAGTACATAATACGCAAATCATGGAAGAACTTGCGTACAAGCTTCCGTTAAGCAAAGAAGTGCGTCCCAATTGGGATGTGCAAACATTGCTTTCTTTAGGTGTAAGCAATGTCACTGCTGATGTTTATAACAAACATGTCATTGAAAAAGACGGAAAAAATAAAGTTTTATATAACTCTTTTATTGTTTGTGCGGAAAAATAATAAAGAAGCAGATTGGAGAAAGAAAGCGCTGCTCAGCAGATGAAAAGATGAGCAATGTGGGGGTGTGTCGTTATTTGGAAATATGTCGTGAAACGGTTGCTGCAGTTGATTTTAATTCTGTTTGGAATTACATTGCTGTCTTTTGCGTTAATGCAAACTGCATCCGGAGATACCGTTGATGCGATTCAACAGCAAATGGGAACTTCCATGTCAGAAGAAGCTAAAGCAGCCTTACGTCATGAAATGGGACTGGATCAGCCGTTTATTGTTCAATATTTTCAATGGGTAGGAAAAATTTTTACAGGAAATATGGGATACTCTTATATTAAAAATCAGGAAGTATTTCCTATGTTTATGCAAGCTTTGCCAAACACCCTGCTTTTAACACTATCCTCCATTGTTACGACCATTCTTATTTCCATACCATTGGGAATTTGGTCGGCGGTAAAACAAAATAAAATTACAGACTACGTTATTCGCGTATGCACTTTTATTGGAAATGCAATGCCCAACTTTTTTATAGCGCTGTTATTAATTTATGTATTTGCGTTACAGCTGCATTGGTTCCCTGTTATGGGCAACAATGGTTTTATCAGTATCATATTGCCTACATTAACGCTCGCTCTTGCTATGTCAGCCAAATATACCAGACAGGTGAGGGCGACTGTGCTGGATGAGCTCAATCAAGATTACGTCATTGGTGCACGTGCAAGAGGTATTAAAGAAAGAACCATTGTTTGGGCTCATGTTTTGAAAAGTGCTATGTTAACAATTGTTACACTGCTGGGGTTGTCGTTGGGTTCCCTTTTAGGCGGTACTGCAATTGTAGAATCTATCTTCATGTGGCCGGGAGTTGGAAAACTGGCGGTTGACGCAATCTCCACCAGGGATTATCAGGTAATACAGGTTTATGTTATTTGGATGGCAATTATTTATGTGGTAATCAATTTAATTACAGACATCATTTATCATTATCTGGACCCAAGAATCCGTATTCAGGGAGAGGAGGGTTAGAAAGTGTCAGATGACCGTTTGAAATTAAAGAACAAGAAATTAAAAAAGGATCGAACTGCATTAAAGCTGGGATTTTTTTTAATACTGGCTGCAGGCTTGCTGTTTATTGCATGTTTCGGAGAATATATTGTCCCCTACGATCCTTATGCGCAGGACTTAAGCAATGCGCTTCAGCCTCCCAGCGGCAGTCATTTACTTGGTACTGACCGCTATGGAAGAGATTTATTTTCTCGTATTATCATTGGCGCGCAAACCACTATCTTTTCTGCTTTGGCATTGGTAGCCGGAATTACAATTGTTGGTACCATTATTGGTGTTATTTGCGGCTATGTGGGAGGATGGGTCGATTCTCTGATTATGAGAATCTCCGACATTTTCTTGGCATTTCCCGAAATGGTATTTGCCATTGCAATTGCAGGGGTTTTAAATGGCGGTATCTGGAGTGCGGCAATTGCAGTAGGTTTAATTGCCTGGCCAAGATATGCCAGGGTGGCGCGGAGCCAAGTGTTGGCAATGAAAAATCACCAGTATATGAATGCGGCAAAATTAATGGGTACCCGTTGGTATAAAGTGATTCTCAAACACATTATGCCAAATATTCTGGGACCAATTATAGTTACAGCTGCACTGGATGTGGGTGCTATGATTATGAATTTGGCAGGATTGTCTTACTTAGGTTTAGGCGTGGTGCCGCCAACGCCTGAGTGGGGTTCTATGATGAGTGAAGGGCGCAGTATGCTGCAAACGTCACCTTGGATTGTGCTGGCGCCAGGTTTGGCAATTTTTATTACAGTTGTTATTTTTAATTTGCTTGGCGACACGATCCGGGATATTTTAGATCCAAAACAAACCAGAAGAACTTTAAATAATCATGTACAGAACATGAAAGCAATACTGTCAGGCAGGAAAAAGCGAGAAAAAACGTTAGTTGAATAAAAAGTTTAGATTTTGCTGAACGTAACTTTGCCATACAACTGATACAGAGTTTTTCTCAAATATAATTTCAACTGAATGAAAAGCGGAGAAATCAATAAAGCGACATGTTTGCTTTTAGATTATATTAGATTGGAGAAGGAAATATGGGTAAAAAACTTACGAAAATCCTCGCAGTGGCAGCTTGTCTGGCGTTGGGAGTGAGCGTGCTGACAGGATGCAGCAGCGGTTCCGGCAGTGAAACAACCTCCGGTTCATCTGCAACTGCAACAAATATGGATGACAGGGTATTCAACTATGGTGTTACCGCATATTCAGGCGCCCAGGCAAATGGCGGTATTGACCCGCACCTAAGTTATGCAGGCTGGAGCACGGTGCGCTACGGCGTAGGTGAATGTCTTGTGAAAATCAGCGAAGAAGGTACCATTGAGCCTTGGATAGCGGACAACTGGACACTGGTTGATGATACGACATGGGAAATTAACATTAAAGATAATGTTACATTTTCCAATGGAAAAAAAGTGGATGCTGCGGCTGTAAAAGCTTGTTTTGAACGCTTGCTTGAAAAAAATGAGCGTGCAGCTTCCGGCTTGAAAATTTCCGGCATGGAGGCAGACGGTCAGAAGCTAACCATTCATACAACAGAAAAAAATCCAATTTTAATCAACTGGCTGACAGATCCGTTTGCATGTATCATTGATGTTTCAGAAGAAGTAAACGGAAATAATCATGTTATAGGAACAGGTCCATACACTTTGGAATCTGCGACAACCGATAAGGTGGTTGTAAAGGCAAATAAATCTTATTGGAACGGTACACCTAAATTCGGTACTATCAATATTCAATGCTTTTTAGACGGCGATACTATGGCTATGGCGATGCAAAACGGTGAGTTGGATGCCTGTGCAAATTTAGGATACTCAACGCTTCCTTTATTTGAGAATAACAGTAATTTCGAAATTAACAGTGCAGCAACTTCACGTTCTTACATGTTTGTTTTTAATACTCAGAGTGATAAATTCTCCGATGCCAATGTTCGCAAAGCTGTTACCATGGCAATCAACAAAGAAGGTTTTGTAAACACTTTGATGAATGGATTTGGTGAAGTTGCGGAGCTTTGCTATCCTGCTTCTTATGAATTTGGAGACAGTAATATAAATGGTCCCGATTATAACCAGGAAGAAGCAAAAAAATTGTTAGCAGACGCAGGATGGACCGATACGGACGGAGATGGCTATCTTGACAAAGATGGAGAAATCTTTGAAATCAACTGGGTCACTTATAGAAATCGCATTGAACTGCCGTTGCTTGCTGAGTCTGCACAGGCATCTTTAAAAGAAATAGGAATTAAAGTAAACATTGATGATCGTGAAAGCAATACGGTTATTGAAGATGTATCTGAGGATTTTGATATATATTCTTGGGCGGTTGTAACAGCTCCATATGCAGACGGCATTACTTTCTTTAATGAATTATTGACTAATTATAATATTCATGGCTGGTCCGGAGAAGCGTACAATCAATTTGTGGAACTGTATAATACGGCTTCACAGGAAACAAATTCGGAAAAGCGTGCAGAATACAGCGTACAACTACAACAAATGCTGGTAGACAATTCAATTCTTTGCGTTGCGTCTCATAATACGATGAATATTGTTACAAAAGCAGGTGTAACAGGTCTTACACCGCATCCTTCTGATTATTATGAAATTACAGCAGATTTAGATATGACTGAATAGCCGGCGACGGTTTTAAATGAGTGATGACACAATATGACAACGATATTAGAAATTGAAAAACTTAATGTGAGCTATCATGGAACATCCATTCTGCAGGATATCAATATGAAAGTAGAAAAAGGAGAGATTCTCGGCATTGTAGGAGAATCCGGCAGTGGGAAAAGTACCTTGCTGAAAGCGATTATTGGTTTGCTGGGAGACAATGGTCGTGTAGAATCGGGACGTGTCAGCTTTGACCAAGTCGATTTGCTGAGAATTTCCCAAAAAGAACTGCGTAATATTCGCGGCACACAGCTTGGAATGGTATTCCAAAATCCGGGAATGTCGTTTAACCCCATTCGCAAGATTGGCTCTCAATTTTTAGAAGCGTTGAAAAATCATAGAAAAATAGATGAAGCTCAAGCGATGAAACAGATTTTAGATATGTTTGCCAAACTTGGACTGGGGGATGGTAAACGCATTTTGAACAGTTATCCTTTTGAATTAAGCGGAGGTATGAACCAGCGTGTTGCTATCGCACTGGCAATGATTATGAATCCACAGCTGCTTTTGGCCGATGAGCCTACCAGTGCTTTGGACGTTACTGTACAGGCGCAATGCGTGAAAGAAATGATGGATTTACGGGATCATTTTGGAACAACCATTATCATTGTTACACACAATATGGGGGTTGTGTCTCACATGGCAGATAAAGTAGCTGTCATGTATGCCGGCGATTTGGTGGAGTATGGTTCTAAAACAGACGTATTGAATCATCCCGAGCATCCTTATACCAAAGCTCTGATTGCTTCTATTCCCCAAATTGGAGGAACCCTTCCCAAAGGAATTCCGGGACAGCCGCCGGCTTTTGGACAAGTATTCACCGGCTGCAGTTTTTCTACAAGATGTCATCTGTGCGACGATATTTGTATTCATGAAAAGCCTGTCATGCACAATTGTGAAAACGGACATACCGTATTTTGCCATAAATGTTTCAGCGAGGTTTAAAATGAACGTGCTAGAATTAAAGGATATCACAAAGACCTTTCCAAAAAACAAAAAAGCTTTTACGGCAGTTGATGGCGTCAGTTTTTCGATTAAGAAAGGTGAATGCATAGGGTTGGTAGGAGAATCCGGCTGTGGTAAAAGTACCATTGCACGCATCATTACACATCTTGAACAGGCGACCTCCGGCGAAATTTTTATGAACGAGAGAAATGTAACCCATTTAAAAGGAAAAGAACTGCGCAATCTATATCAAAATTTACAAATGGTATTTCAAAATCCGGGTGATTCTTTTAATCCAAGAATCAAACTGGGAAGCAGTATTGGAGAAGTGCTCATCAATTTTGGAAAGCCGCGCAGTGAAGTAAAACGTACTGTTCAGCAATTGCTGGAACAAGTAGGTTTGAATCCGGAATTTGCAGTACGCTATCCCCATGAAATCAGTGGCGGACAGTGCCAGCGTGCTGCCATTGCAAGAGCCATAGCGATTGAGCCTGATTTACTCATATGTGATGAAGCCACCAGTGCTTTGGATGTGTCGGTTCAGGCGCAGATTGTAGATTTAATTCTAAATTTGCGAAATGAGATGAATATGTCATATTTGTTTATTTCTCATGATTTGGCTTTGGTGCAAAGCATTTGTGACCGTATTCTTGTTATGCACCGCGGACGCATTGTGGAAGAAGGAAGTACACAGGATGTCATTGAGCATACGGCACATCCTTATACCAAGCTGTTGCTGTCTTCGGTTTTTCCAATTCATCCGGATGCACAATGGCAAATCCCCACTGTTCCTCAAGCGACGGAGGAAGAGGGAAATGCCTGCAGATTTTGGCAAAGATGTCCTTATTGTCGGGAACAGTGCAAAAAAGAACGACCTGAACTAAAAAAAATCAGTGAACAGCATTATGCTGCTTGTCATTTTGTGGAATAAATAACGTATCAAAAAAGGAACAACCATTTGTATGGTTGTTCCTTTTTTTGATTGTTCTCTGTTTTTGCATTTTGTGACGCTGATATTCCAGCAGTAAGGATTAAATAGAATCCATTACTTCTATGATAGATTCCACACAGATTTTTACTGCTTTTTTCATTTCCTCGCGGGTCATAGTCAGAGGAGGATTAAAATATAAAATATCTCCTAAAGGGCGCATAAGCAACCCTTTTTTCAATGCGGTTTTATAAATTTGGTAGCCGTATCTGTGAGAAGAATCAAACGGAGTTTTGGTTTCTTTATCTTGAACCAGTTCAATTGCATTGATCAGTCCGATGGAACGAATGTCACCCACATAACGATAATCTTCCAATGCTTCACGTATTAAATTTGTCAGATATGGCGCATTTTCATTGGCAGTTTGTAAAATAGGTTCTTCTTCCAGAATATTTAAGACTTCAATGGCTGCCGAACATGCCAAAGGATTTCCGCAATAGGTATGACTGTGCATAAATGCTTTTCCTTCTTGATAATCAGAATAGAACGCGTCATATATTTTTTGTGTCGTAACAGCCAAAGCAGTAGGAAGATAACCGCCGGTAAGCCCTTTGGAAAGACACATAATATCAGGAGATATATCGGCATGATTGCAAGCAAACATTTTTCCTGTTCTGCCGTAGCCAACAGCAATTTCATCAGCGATGAAGTGTACGCTGTAATTGTCACACGCTTTTCGGAGTTTTTGTAAGTATACGGGGGAGTATATTTTCATTCCCGCAGCTGCCTGCACCAATGGTTCTATGATAAATGCACATGTTTCGCTGCCGTATTGCTCAAAACTTTTTTCGGCTTCTTCAAAACATTCCGCCTGGCAGGTCGCGCAGTTTTTTCCGTATTTGCAGCGGCAGCAGTCAGGCGCTTGTACACGTATTACGTCCAGCATAATAGGTTTGTAAATCTCGGAATACAAATCAACGCCGCTGGCAGAAAGTGCGCCAAGAGTTTCTCCGTGATAGGCGTCTGTCAAAGCCATAAAACGTTTCTTTTGCGGATTTCCTGTTTGATGATGATATTGAAAACTCATTTTCATAGCCGCTTCAATGGCGGAAGAACCATTGTCAGTAAAAAAGAACTTTTCCAAACCGGCTGGCAGTTTTTTCTGCAGTCTTTCACATAGTTCAATGGCAGGCGTATGAGAAAAGTTTGAAAAAATAACATGTTCCAAGCGGTCTATTTGTTTTTTTACTGCAAGATTGATACGTTCATTACAATGCCCCAAAAGATTACACCACCAAGAGCTGACAATATCCATGTAACTGTTGCCGTCTATATCATATAGATAGATTCCTTTTGCATGGTCAATGACAATAGGCGGGAGAGATTCGTAATCTTTCATTTGAGAGCAAGGATGCCAGATATATTGTAAATCTTTTTCTGCTAAGTTCATAATTGTCACAGCTTTCTTTTTAATGTTCCATGTATAATATTTAAACCGTATTACATAAATTAAGCAGTGTTTCCGTGCTGACGGACAAATTTGTTTCATTTTGTGATACACACGCCACAATGGGGATATTTGTTAATCTCTCGATTTGTTTTTTATTATCTCGGTGCATGAGGTTTTTACAATTATATTGATTTAGTATGATTCCTTTTACAGAGATATTTTGCTGTTGTGCATATGCAGCAGTTAAAACAGTACTGTTAATGGTACCTAGTTCTGCATTGGCAACAATCAACACAGGAAGTTGTAATGCTTGAATAACATTGGTCAGCATAATAGTATTGTTGCCCATACGTAAAGGACAAACAATACCTCCGCTTCCTTCTGCTATCATCACATCAAAATGTGTTGCCGCATGATGAAAATCCGATAGAATCTTTTGCAGTTCAATGGGGCGTTTTTCAAGCTCTGCGGCCAAATGCGGAGACACGGCAGGTTCATATATATACGACACCAATGCTTCCGGAGACAGGGGAATACCCGATGTTGTTGCAACATATTCAGCATCTCCCGGAATCAGTTTTCCCGCTTTACGGTAAGCGCCGCTTAGCGCAGCCTTATAATACCCGGCATTGACAGATGATTCTCGCAGCTTTTTTATAATCAGTGCGGTGACATATGTTTTTCCTACATCTGTTCCGGTAGCCGTAACAAAAATTCCTTTCTTGTTTTTTATCATAAGAAATCCACCTGATATTTTAATTCGTTCAGCATATTCATATCTTCTTGTATGGAAATCCCGGAGGTGGTCAGCATATCGCCTGAAATTGCCGCGTTGGCGCCGGACTGAAAAGCCGCTTTTCCTTTGTCAGACATATTCCCGCGTCCGCCCGCCAAACGAATAGCTCCGTTTGGGATTAAAAATCGAAAAATGGATACAATACGGCATAAATCATCTTCCGTTAATTTTGGCAGTTCCGCAAACGGTGTACCCGGAATCGGATTCAATACATTCACGGGAACAGAAGTAATGCCAAGTTCACGAATATCCATTACCATATCAATGCGGTCCTCCATAGTTTCTCCCAGTCCCATAATGCCTCCGCTGCACACTTCCAGTCCGGCTTTTAAAGCGTTTTTGATTGCCTGGATTTTATCGTCATACGTGTGTGTGGTGCATATGTTGGGAAAATTTCTGCGGGATGTTTCTAAATTGTTATGATAACGCGAAACACCTGCTTCTTTCAGTTTTACAAATTGGGGATATGTCAGCAAACCATGAGAAGCGCATAATGAAATGCCGCATGCTTCTTTCAATTTACGGTATGTTTTGCACATCGTATCTACTTCTTGGTCAGAAAGAGCACGTCCTGAAGTAACAACTGAAAATCTTAAAATACCATTTTTAAAATTATGTTGTGCTTCCTGTAGAATGGTACTGCTATCTAAAAGCGGATACTCTTCCACAGCAGTACAAAAATGGGAAGACTGGGCGCAATATTTGCAGTTTTCAGAGCATTTTCCGCTTTTACCGTTGATAATGGAGCATACATCAAAAGAATCTCCGCAAAAATATGCTCTTAATTCATTTGCAGCCTGACATAATTCATCAAGAGGCTGGTTTACCAATGACAAAGCTTCTTCTTTTGTAATTGGGGAATCTTTTAATGCTTTTTCTTTTAGCGCTTGTACTGTATTCATGCGGATAGTTTCTCCTTTTTTAAAATCGGAACCAATCGTTTTCCAATGAAAGCACAGACCACACAAGTAAGAATATCCCCCGGCATGGGAAACACAAAGCAGTATAAGAATAACATCCATATGCTTTGATCGGTAGTAGTATAAAATACAGAAATTAAGAGATAGTAAATGGTGCCAATGGTATAAACAATCAAAAGACCTGAAAAGTTGGCAGACAATAGACGTTTGATGCTGGGGCGCGGTGCTTTATGGACAATAAGTCCTGTTACAAACGTACCAATTAAAAATCCGATTAAATATCCGAATGTAGGCTGTAATATGTACCATGGACCACCGCCTTGTGTAAAAACAGGTACGCCGCACAATCCGATTAACAGATATACACCAACAGAAAGAGCACCGTATTTTGGACCAAGTACAATACCTGCAAGAGTGGTAAATAACAGCTGCAATGTAAAAGGAACAAAAGGAACCGGAATTTTAATAAAAGCGCCTACTGCAATTAAAGCTGCAAATAAAGCGCATAAAATCAAAGAATATACTGTGGTTTTTGATTTTATCTTCATGAAGCGAAATTCCCCTTTATACTAATTTCACCGGAATGAAGCGATGTTACAGCTCCGTCTTGTTTTTTTATAATAAGTCCGCCGTTTTCGTCAATATCAATTGCGGTTGCTTTTTCGGATTTTGTCCCTTGGATCACTTCTATGTTTTTGCCTAATACAATGGAGCGTTGTCTGTATTCCGAAATAAAAGAGCGATTTTGCAGATGCTCACAAACAGACAATACATGATTGATAACAGCAACCGCAATTTGGTTGCGGGTAATACCTGCAGGCTTTTCATGAAATAAAGAATCTGCCTTTTGCTGGATCTCTTCAGGAAAAGCGGAAACAGCAGTAGTAAAGTTAATACCAATTCCAAGGATAATAGATTCAATACCGCCGCTTTCAAAGTCAGTCAAAGCTTCCGTTAAAATACCGCATATTTTTTTGCCGTTTATGTAAATGTCGTTGACCCATTTAATACCCGCGCAGATATGAGTTACTTCTTCAATGGCGCGTGCAACAGCAACAGATGCTGCAGTGGTAATGAGAACGGCATCATTGCTGGTTAAATTTGGACGCAGAATCAAACTCATATAAATTCCGCTGCCTGCCGGAGAGTGAAAGGAACGCCCCATTCTGCCGCGTCCGGCAGTTTGTTCTTCAGCCAGCACCACTGTTCCATGAGGAGACTGTTCCAACGCCATCTTTTTAGCCACATGATTGGTAGAATCAACTGTTTTAAATATATGGATCATATCTTGGTTACCATGTGTTAAATATGGACCGATTCCTTCAGCGGAAAGAACATCTGTTTCGTCAGACAGACAATAACCTTTATTGGTAACGGAAATAATTTGGTATCCCTCTTTTTTTAATTCATTGATTGCTTTCCATATAGCGGAACGAGAAATTTGCAGCTGCTGCGCAAGTTCCTCTCCGGAGATATAAGTTCCGCGGTTTTTCTCAAGTATTTGCAGAATATTACTTTTTGATGACATATTTATTTTCCTCGCATAATTACATATGTTTATTTTAATATTTCAAATATTTGCTTTCACAATTTCTTTTAGTATAAATAGAAAAGAGTGTATTGTCAACCTATTATTAGAAAATGGTTAACAATACACTCTTAAAAAACAGCATATGAAATTTCATATGCTGTTTTTTTATGATTTTTTCTCTTCAGAACCATGCTGTGCGTCATAAATTGCATTTAATAATTGTGTTGTAAACATAGTTGCATACAATTTGGCTTCTGAAAGTGCAAAAGCCAATACGCCGTTAGTATCAATTGTGCCATCTTCTTTGCCGAAGGACTGCATACGTTTTAGTTTATCTCCTTGCAGTTCTGCTTCCACATTTTGCTGGACAATTGCAGAAAGTTCTGCAATTTCTTTTTTTGTCAGTTCCATTGCCATTGTTTTTTCCTCCCAATTTCTTTTTTATATTTTAGCATGATTCAAATTTAGAATCAAGGCGGCGTAATATAAAACGCAGTGGGTGGTTTTACTTTGTTGTGATACATGACAAGGCACAAACTATCATGGATACCATAGTATTGTTTTATAAAATCTGTTTCAAACCTCTTAGGTGCAGTCAAATTTATGTCTTGTTTTTAAGATTGATTTGGATTTGATGCGTTATCTGTTTAAATGAGCCTGTACCCAGATTTGAACAAAAGCATGAAATGCATGGATAAAAATTCTGATTTCAGATCAATCGGAATATTTTATTTTTAATCAGAAATTTTTTCTGCGTCCTGCCAAAATTCTTTATTGATATACTCTAATTGCGAGCGGATAATTTCACTGTACATATCTGCCTGTCTTTGAGAAATATCATTTGTTAATTTGCTGGCTAAATGTAAAATCAGTAATAAACGCTCATTTTCATGCAAAGAACGATAATAGTGGTTATACTGCCTTAACGATTTCCGATAGACATAAAAAGAAGTTCCTGCAATAAACTCAACGATAGATCCTCCGATAGCGCCTATGGTTAGAGTAATTGTATTGATATCAAAAAATATAATCGCCGTAATAGATAAACAAAGCAGCAGTCCTCCGATAATACACATAGTAACTGCCAGAAAAAAAGATTTTTTTGCCTGCTGGCGACTTTCGGAGTAGAAGCATCTTAATTGTTTTGTATTAATCAACGTTAAATGTAAAATATCTTGTGCTTCTGTATCTTCCTTGAGAGAGTTCTTGAGTCTCTTTTCCAGTGCTTCTTTTATTTCTTCCTCATCGTAGGACGAGGAAGAAGCAGATTTGTTTGTCTGCCAATTATGTATAAACAATGCAGGTAATATACCGATAACCAGTAAGGCGATTAAGCCAAGGGAAATAATGATAATACCTCGATTGCTGTATACTAATGCTGTTAAATATAAGCAGGTACTAATCAAAAAAATGATAAGAAAAATAATGCCAAGCTTTTTCATATTAGTATTCATATATTTTCCCTCAATACTATTATTATAATAGGAATTGTATACTTTAAGGATACTGTAAAGAATTGGCTAAGTCAATTAATTTTTGATTAATTTAGAAAAAAATGGGATAAATTTTTATATTTATAGGGTAATTTATATTTTTTAGTGTATATAATTATAAAATTTGTAAATATTTTGCGAAATTTTAACACAACGTCTTTCTTCAATCACAAGTTGTGGTATACTGAAACGAAAAGTATAAATTGTAATGCAATAAGAGAGGAATCAAAATGCAAGAACCGGAGCTTTCTGTAATTATTCCTGTAATGAACATTGAAAACAAAATTTGTGATGTACTGCAAACGATAAAAGAGGAAACAAAAGATTTTGCAGCAGAATTTTTAATTATTGACAGAGGCTCTAAGGACAAAACAATGCAAATGGCACTGCGTTTTTTAAGACAGCACCAATTAAACGGTTATGTGATGCAGGAAAGAGGAGGCAATGTAAGTCAAGCATTAAATGCTGGTATCCAATATGCTAACGGCACCTATATTACTTTCGTGTTCCCTCAGCGCATATATCAGTCTTATTTGGCGGATTTTCTAAAAAAGGCAAAGGAAACAAATGCAGAGTTTTTGTTTGGCTGCAGACGTCAGGAACAATTAAAATTTGCTGATTTGCGTGGTACCAGCGCGGTCATTAAACAATCAACAGGTGTTGATTATATAGAATTTATGATTACCAACAGCATTGTACCTGATGCCGGCGCTGTCATGGTGTCCAATCAGTGTTTGCAAAATCATAAAATCCGGTTTAATGAAAACAGTACCTACCGTTATGGTGAAGATTTTGTATATAAATGTTTTCTTGCAGCTGATTGTTTGGCACAAGTGGCGGTAGTAATGCAGGTGGATGAGAAAAAATCTGTTTTGCAGAATCAAAACCCAACATCTCAGGATATTTTTGTCCCTTTTGAAGAAGTAGAATGCTTGCTGCGCACACTTGTATTTTTACAAAAGCAATATAGTCATCATGAAAAAATATTAAAATTATTTATGCAGCAAAAAATTCCTGAAACCATAATGCAAATCGTAGACGGCATGTTAAAACAAAAAGTGAAACTACGTGTCATACGTTCTTATATGCATAAAAAAGGATATGACCGTTTGCTTATGATAGGACCTTATACACCGCGGGCATTAAAGGTAAAAATTACAACTTGGCGCTATTTTCCTAAATTTTACCGTTTTGTGTAATCAGTGTTATAAAAAACAGGCGTCTGACCGCCTGTTTTTGTTTTATTTTTTAATCATCGGATTGATAAAATATCTTGAAGAAAAACACAGGATTTGGTATTATTATAAGATAAATATCACGATATGGAGGTGTGTATATTTGGTTCCGCAGGAACAGAACAATGATGAAATCTTTTTACAGGATAGAGAGCATTGCGTAAATGCAGTTGCACAAATTATGGAAATGCGCGCCACGGGCGCTGTACCGCTTGCGTATGTGAAAACATACGGGTGTCAGCAGAACGTGGCAGACGGTGAGAAAATCAAAGGTCAATTGGAAGAAATGGGATTTTCTTTTACAGAAAATCCCGATGAAGCCGACTTTATTTTATATAACACATGTGCTGTCCGTGAAAACGCTGAATCTAAAGTGTTTGGCACAATTGGTGAATTAAAGCACAAGAAAAAAAGAAAACCCTCTTTGGTCACGGCTTTATGCGGCTGTATGGCAGAACAAGATCATATTGTAGAGCGTATTAAAAAAAGTTATCCTTATTTGGATCTTGTATTTGGTACGCATATCATCCATTATTTGCCTCAGCTTTTATATGCGCTTTTGACCAATGGAAAACGAATTTTTGAAAACGGTCATGAGACTGAAGACAAACAAATCGTAGAAGGATTGCCGGTAAAACGTGACAGCACACAATCAGGCGCGTGGCTTACCATCATGTATGGATGTAATCACTTTTGTACGTACTGTATTGTTCCGTATGTCCGCGGCCGCGAACGCAGCCGTGAACCTCAGGCTATTGAAGAGGAGTTTCGCCAATTGGTACAGGCTGGCTATAAGGAAATTATGCTGCTTGGGCAAAATGTAAATTCTTATGGCAAAACTCTGGAAAATCCTATTACTTTTTCTGAATTATTACGCAGGCTTGACCGTATTGAAGGTGATTACCGCATACGATTTATGAGTCCGCATCCGAAAGACGCAACGCCTGAATTGTTTGAGACCATGGCAAACAGCAAGCATATTGCGCATAGTCTGCATCTTCCTTTGCAGGCAGGTAATAACAGAGTGCTCAAAGCCATGAACCGTAACTATACCAGAGAGCAGTTTTTGGAATTGGTGGAACAGGCCCGTGCCGCTATGCCGGACATTACGTTTACAACCGATTTGATTGTAGGGTTTCCGGGTGAAACATATGAAGAGTTTTTGGATACTGTGGACATGCTGGAAAAAGTAAAGTTTAATTCTTTATATACCTTTATCTACTCACCGCGTGTTGGAACCAGAGCGGCTTCTATGCCAGATGAAGTATCTGCTGAAGAAAAATCCCGCTGGTTTCAGGAGCTTTGGAAAAAGCAGGAAGAGATTGTTGCAAAAACCAGCCCTGCCATGATTGGCACCACTCAGCGAGTGCTGGTGCAAGGCTATAATGAAAAACAAACCATGCTTTGGGGAAAAACAGAAGGAAATATGAACTGTGAATTTGAAGGTGACGACAGTTTGATAGGAACTTTTGTGAATGTAAAAATAACAGAGTCACCAAATTTTGTACTGAAAGGTACGCTGATAGCAGAATGACAGATAATATTGGAGGATTTTAAAATGGATATTATTGAACTAACAAGAGAATTAGGAAAAGCGATTCAACAGGACGAACGTTTTGTGGCTATGCAAATTGCGCGTCAAAACAGCGACAATGATGATGAACTGCAGCAATTGATTGGCGAGTTTAACTTAAAAAGAATGGCAATCAATAATGAAGCTGCCAAAGATGACAGAGATGAGACAAAATTACAGCAATTAAACAGTGAATTGCGTGAAACATACGCAAAAGTGATGCAAAACAAAAATATGATTGCTTACAATGAAGCAAAAGAGCTTATGGACAATATGTTGAAACGAATCAACGCAATCATCAGTATTTCAGCAGAAGGAGGAGATCCTGAAACTGCAGATTTAACAGAAGATGCATGCGGCGGTTCCTGCTCCAGTTGTGCCGGGTGCCACTAATATACAGTACTTTGAGAATATAAAGATGAGGTAGGAAAATGGCTGATTTATCACCTATGATGAAACAATATTTTCAAATAAAAGAGCAGAATCCTGACACCCTGTTGTTTTTTCGTTTGGGTGATTTCTATGAGCTGTTTTTTGACGACGCTAAATTGGTGTCGGCAGAGCTGGAACTTACCCTAACCGGTCGTGACTGCGGACAAGAAGAGCGTGCGCCTATGTGCGGCGTACCGTATCACAGTGCAGAGTCTTATATTGCGCGACTGGTTGCAAAAGGCTATAAAGTTGCAATTTGCGAACAAATGGAGTCACCGGCTCAGGCCAAAGGACTTGTAAAACGTGACATTGTACGTGTCATTACCCCGGGTACTGTTATGGAAAGCAGTATGCTGGATGAAGCAAGAAATAACTTTATTTGTACTGTTTGCGTCGAAAAACTTGAAGCAGGTATTTGCTTTGCAGATATCTCCACAGGCGAACTGCACGCTACCACTTTAAAGGGAGATTCTTTGGCTGATTTGGAATTACAGTTAAAGAATGAGCTGATGCGTTTTTCTCCGAGAGAGATTTTAATCAATTCCCGGACTTTGGAGCTGAAAAGTCTTCCTAAGTTTTTAAGAGAAAAACTGTCTACATTACTGGAATGTTTGGAGGACAGCAAGTTTGCTTTTGATACTTGTGAGGCTGCCGTGCGAAAACATTTTAAAGAGGAAACTACACAAGCACTGCATATAGATGACAAACCTTTAGCAGTAAAGTGTATCGGCGCTTTGCTGGATTATTTACAACGCACCCAGCGTACCGGCATGGAACGGATGAACCAAATTATGTTATATACCAATGCGCAATTTATGCATTTGGATATCAATGCAAGACGCAATTTGGAATTGACCGAAACCATGCGTAACAAAGAAAAGAAAGGTTCTTTGCTTTGGGTTTTGGATAAAACAAAAACACCTATGGGAAAACGTTTGATCCGTACATGGCTGGAGCGGCCTCTTGTCAATCCTGTTCAAATTAAAAAACGTCAGTATGCAGTGGATGAACTGATGAAAAATATCCCGTTAAGCGATGGTATTACGGAACAGCTGGCAGGCATTCACGACTTGGAACGTTTGATGACCCGCATCGTATATGGGTCGGCAAACGGCCGCGAGCTGCGCAGCTTGCTGGCTGCTGTTGAGCGTTTAC
>CALWUU010000041.1 GCA_944384835.1 uncultured Clostridia bacterium
CTATGTACAAAGAAAAGGCCAACAAACGTTTGCCTGTTTCTTTTTATTTTTGGAAATTATGCAGTTTCTTTTAAAACTCTGGTAGGGTCAATCCAAACATCATCTTTTTTCATTTGAATATGCAAATGATATCCTGATTCTTCTTCAATTGGTATTGTACCAACTGTTCCTAAAATCTGACCGTCCTCAACAATATCTCCTGCAGCAAGAAGACTTTTATCTGTCAGTCCGCAATAGCGAACCTCAATATCGCCATGCTGTATGATAAGCACATTTCCCCACATAATATCTTCATAAGAATCCACAACAGTACCCGCTCCAATACTCATTACATTTTGTCCTTTTTCCGCACCAATATCAAGACCGTCATGTGTTCTCCAATCGTCCATTGTCATATTGTATACAGGGTCTCCGTTACTGAATCCATTTAAAATTTCCTGTCCGGCTATGGGATAATTATAATATTCAGGAGCTTGACTTTCTACCGGCTGTTCAGATACAACCTCACTGGAAACAGGCTCTTCACTGGAAACCGCTTCCTCCGAAACAACTTCACTTTCCGCAACCGACAAGTTCTCATCCATCGCATTGTCTTTTGGCACACCGCTGACTGTTTGGTTTACTTCCGCCGTGGAGCTTTGCGGCGCAGAGGAAGAAGCGGTATCTTGGGTCACATCGGAAAACTTTACTACTGTATCGTATGTTGCCCAAGCTCCTACTCCAAGCGCTACCAAACATAACGCCATAGCCAAATAAACTCCTAAATTTTTAGATTTTTTCTGCTGAGACATACCGTCGTCTTTTACAGCGCTTTCTTCAACTGTTTCCTCGTAATCCTCTTGATATTCTTCATTATCCGGTATATCGTCAGTTTCTTCTTCCAGAAGTTCTTCCTCTAAATCATCATGCTCGTCATATGGTTGTTTTTTATCATGTAAATCCATTTTAGCACCTCCTAAAAAGTATGTTGCCCGTTCTTGATACGGAATATGCCAAAACAGGATTTTATTTTTGGATTTTATTATTTTTATCATTTCATATGATTTCCCACACCTTATCTTTCTTTAAAATATCCAAAAATATCCACAAATACGAGAAAAATCATTTCATAAAATAAAACATAAACAAAAAAATTTTATTTTTACGGCAATATTTAAATAAACCTTAAAAATCTGCCTATTGCCTTGATAAATATATTTGTTTTTTATATAATAGTTGCCATGATATGGAACGATAAAATCACGTAAAAGGAGAGCTGAAAATATGGGAAAAGCTTTGATGATTGGTGCCGGCGGCGTTGCCGGCGTAGTAGCACATAAATGTTGTCAAAATCCTGAAGTATTTCAGGAACTTTGCATTGCCAGCCGTACATTGTCCAAATGTGATGCTTTGAAAGCAAAATTAGACGGCGGCAAAACCAAAGTAACTACTGCGCAGCTGGATGCTGACAATACAGATGAAATTATTGCATTAATTGAAAAATTCAAACCTGACATTGTAATCAATGTTGCGTTGCCATATCAAGACTTGACCATTATGGATGCTTGCCTTGCAACAAAAGTACACTATTTGGATACGGCTAACTACGAACCCCCAGATACTGCAAAATTCGAGTATAAATGGCAGTGGGCTTATAAGAAAAAATTTGAAGATGCCGGTATTACAGCTATTTTAGGCAGTGGATTCGACCCCGGCGTTACAGGCGTCTTTTCCGCATATGCACAAAAACATTATTTTGACGAAATCCATACCATTGATATTGTAGATGCCAATGCGGGAGATCACGGTTATCCTTTTGCCACTAACTTTAACCCCGAAATTAATATTCGTGAGGTTACTGCAAACGGCAGTTATTTTGAAAACGGCAAATTTATTGAAACGGAACCAATGTCAATCAAACGCGTATATGACCTTCCTCAAATCGGTCCGAAAGACATCTATCTGCTTCACCATGAAGAGATGGAATCTTTGGCGCTGAATATCAAAGGCATCAAACGCATTCGTTTTTGGATGACATTTTCCGAAAGTTATCTGACACATTTAAAGGTTCTTGAAAATGTAGGTATGACTTCCATTGAACCAATTGAATTTGAAGGAAAGCAAATTGTTCCGCTGCAATTTTTAAAAGCAGTGTTACCTGACCCTGCCTCTCTTGGACCAAGAACAAAAGGTAAAACCAATATCGGTTGTATTTTTACCGGCATAAAAGACGGACAAGAGAAAAAATATTATGTATATAATGTTTGCGATCATCAAGCGTGTTATGCAGAGGTCGGCTCACAAGCAATTTCTTATACAACAGGTGTTCCCGCTATGATTGGCGCTATGATGGTGCTTACAGGAAAATGGAACAAACCCGGCGTTTATAATGTAGAAGAGTTTGATCCGGATCCGTTTATGGAAGCATTAAATAAATTCGGCTTGCCTTGGATAGAAGATTTTAACCCAACCTTAATAGATTAATAAAACAATGGAACAGTTTCTTGTATCCATTACAGATAAATAGTTTCGTTGTTAATAAGAACATTGCAATGTTTCTATAAAAGAATTTACACGACATTTTCTTTTATGTATCAGCAGCCTAGCAATAACAAAATTGGAAATTTTGGTTATTGCTAGAACGTTAAAGACTCATCCGTCAGAAATTGCATAGCAATTTCTGATATGCTATAATAACAAGCACAATACATCATATTCAAAAGACTGCAGAATTTCGTATGATACGTATATACTGCAGCCTTTTCACTTTCTAAATAAAACTGATAAGGAAATAAAAACTATGGATATTGATATTTCAACACTGCCTACCCCTGCTTATCTGGTAGACCAGCGGCTATTAACAAAAAATTTGGAACTGCTCTCCTCTGTGAAAGCACGTACAGGATGTAAAATCTTATTGGCACAGAAAGCATTCTCTATGTTTTCCGTTTATCCTCTCATTGCCAAATATCTGGACGGCGTTACTTCCAGCGGCGTTATGGAAGCCCGTTTGGGATATGAAGAAATGGGCAAAGAGGTGCATACCTATGCCCCGGCTTTTGCCGACCACGAAATGGATGATGTCATTCGTTATTCCGACCATATCGTATTTAATTCGTTTCATCAATGGAACAAATTTAAAGATAAGGTGAAAAACAGCGGAAAACAAATCGAATGCGGCTTGCGTTTAAATCCCAAATATTCTGAAATTGAAACGGATATTTATAATCCTTGCTTTACAGGTTCCCGTCTTGGTATTACGCCTGAACAGTTTCATCCTGACCAACTGGATGGTATTGACGGACTGCATTTTCATACCATGTGCGAACAAAACTCCGATACTCTGGAGCGTACCTTAAAAGTCGTGGATGAAACCTTCGGTTCTTATATCAAACAAATGAAGTGGCTCAACTTTGGCGGCGGTCACCACATTACGCGTCCTGATTATGATATTGAAACGCTCATCCGCTGCATTCAATTTGCGCAAGATACCTACGGCGTACAGGTATATTTAGAGCCCGGAGAAGCTGTCGCATTAAACACAGGATATTTGGTATGTACTGTTTTGGATACCATTGAAAATGGAATGCATCTGGCTATTTTAGACACTTCCGCAGCCTGCCATATGCCTGATGTGTTAGAAATGCCGTATCGTCCTAATGTCATTGGAGCAGGCTTACCCAACGAAAAAACATATACTTACCGTTTGGGGGGTCCTACTTGTCTTGCCGGTGATATCATAGGAGATTACTCTTTCGACGCTCCGCTGAAAGAAGGCGACAAATTAATTTTCTGTGATATGGCTCACTATACTATGGTAAAAAACAATACATTTAATGGCATGAATTTGCCGTCTATTGCTTTATATTCTGAGGAAAACGGACTGCAAATCATCAAACAATTCGGTTATGAAGATTTTAAAAGCAGACTTTCTTAATGCAATCGTTTCAATATTTGGTTGCTTTTATGAAAAGTGAACGAAAGCATAAAGCAAAGGAGTCTTACATGGAATTTAAAGCAATTGATAAAAAGAATTGGAACAGAACGGAATATTTTGATCATTATTTTTCACAAACGCCGTGCACCTACAGTATAACGACAAAAATAGAGATTACCCAAATTAAAAAACAGAATCAAAAACTTTATCCTGCCATGCTTTATTGCATTACAAAAACTGTAAACCAATTTGAAGAATTCAGAACATCTATCAATCAAACAGGTGAACTTGGAATTTTTGATTCTATGCTTCCGTGTTATACGGTTTTCCATAAAGATATGGAAACATTTTCTAATATCTGGACAGAGTATTCTGACCTCTTTCCAGAATTTCTGGCAGCATATGAACATGACATGCTTGAGTTTGGTTCCGTTCATCGCTTTATGGCAAAACCTAATGTACCTGAAAATCATATTACGATTTCAATGCTTCCATGGACCAACTTTGACGGATTTCACTTGAACATTCAAAAGAGGTATCAATATTTGCTTCCTATTTTTACAATGGGAAAATATGTCGAACATCATCAAACGTATGTATTGCCTCTTTCCATTCAAGTGCATCATGCAGTTTGCGACGGTTTCCATGTATCCCGTTTTATCCAGACCCTGCAAGACAATATCAATAATCTTGCAGAATGAAATCAAAGTTTTCCAAAACAACAAATGAGTTTGATGGTACGGGTTCCTTTGAAAAAGAAACTTGACAATCTATTTTTACGGTTTTATAATAAAAATATCATATAAAATTGAATATTAAGAACTGGGGAGTCAATGAAATTGGCTGAGAGTGAGGTGGTGTCCTCTTACTCATGGAACCTGTGCGGTTCATACCGGCGTAGGGAGTTTCTTTTTTATGTATTTCCAGTTCAATTCTTACGGAAAAACTGGAACTTCAAAAACCGAACTCTTTACAAGGGTTCGGTTTTTTGTTCCCCTTTTTCTTGCCATAAACAGGAGGTTCTCTTATGAAATTAAACGGAACAATCTATCATTTAGAGCAACCGGTAATATTACTGGACTTGCTGAATGAATATGGATTTCAAACACAACGGATTGCGGTAGAAATGAACGGAGCTATTATTCCAAAAGCAACCTATCATCAAGTTACCGTAACCGATGACGATACACTGGAAGTAGTAAGCTTCGTAGGCGGTGGCTGATATGAATATCATTGTAAACGGAAAACCGTATACTTCCAATGCCTCTACCCTTTTTGAGTTAAAAGAAGAACTGCAAATTCCATCGGATGTTACCATCTTAAACGGATTTCAAATATCAGAGAACTTCGACCTAAAAGAAGGCGATTTGGTGACTCTGATTCAAAAAGGAAAAATGCCGTCTCAAGACGAATTGGAAAGTATGATGTGTGCGCGTCACACCCCAAACGTTCATAACAAGGTAAAAGAGGCAAAAGTCGCCATTGCAGGTTTGGGCGGACTCGGCTCCAACATTGCGGTTTTGCTTGCCCGCACAGGCGTAGGCACTTTGCTTTTAGTGGATTTTGATGTTGTGGAGCCCAGCAATCTCAATCGTCAAAGCTACTACATCTCCCATTTGGGATTGCCAAAAACCGAAGCTCTGAAACAGCAAATTCAGCAAATCAATCCTTTTATTCAAGTAAAAACAGAACAAATTCGTGTAACGGAAGAAAATGCGTATTCACTTTTTAAGGAATACCCTATTGTTTGCGAAGCGTTCGATAACCCCGTATCCAAAGCAGTTTTGGTAAATACACTGCTGGAGCAAAGTCCCCAAACAAAATTGGTATGCGGTTCCGGTATGGCAGGATACGGTTCTTCCAACACCATTCAAACAGTCAGAAAAATGAAACATTTGTACGTATGCGGAGACGGCAGCACTGCCGCTGAAGTAGGCAACGGATTGATGGCGCCGCGTGTGACTGTATGCGCCGCCCATCAGGCCAATATGGTTCTCCGCTTAATTTTAGGAATAGAAGAGGTTTAACAAAATGAAAGATACATTAATCATCGGCGGACATGAATTTCATTCCCGCTTTATCTTAGGGTCCGGCAAATATTCCCTTGAAAAAATGCCGGGAGTCATCGAAAACAGCGGCGCGGAAATCATCACGCTTGCCCTGCGCCGTGCAAATACCGGCGGAGACGGAAATATTTTAGATTATCTTCCAAAAGGCATTAC
>CALWUU010000042.1 GCA_944384835.1 uncultured Clostridia bacterium
TTTATCTTGGCAAAACAGGAACAAGGCACTCCCCAAACCATAAATGTTTACTACAATCATGGTTTTACATCCATAGAAAACGTACAGCAGTACGATATGCAGGCTGTACTCCGTGTGATTTCTTAAACTGCCTTACATTTCCTTCCTCTTTCTAAAAAGAGTTGTACTGTAATAAGTACAACTCTTTTTTATGTTTTAAAACATCATTTTCCCATGTCTGTTTTCAGTGATACACTAGAAACATAATCAATCAAATGACAGCAGTATGGAATTATTATTGTGTTTCTTAATATTACGAAGCTTGAAAAAATTACAGCAATGAGAAATTTACGGAAACATCTAAAGCATCTTTTTTCATCTAATTTGTTCACAGTAATTTTGAAAATCTTCTATTTTTATAGGAATCTGTTTTATTGCCCATACCGTCTTATCATAACCGCTCATAAAAGATAGGGTAGAATGTATTGCGGTTGATTGAAATTTTTTGTATTTAAAAAAAGTAAATATAAATTTGTTTTAATTGCATGTGGTTTTATAGACAAAAAACGAGTATAATGTTACTATGAAATAAATTAAGATTGAGTTTGTAAGGAGTAATATAAATGGATGTAAAGAAACGTAGTACAATTTTATCCGGCGCTTCTATTGGTGTTGCGTTGGGAGCAATTGCAGGCGGTCTCATTGGTTATTATGGTTTTCAGAATTTGCCGGTCGGTTTGGCAATTGGTGTAGCTGTAGGCGTAGTGCTGGGTTCTGCATTTGATTTTTTTATGGTCATGATGGCCCGCAAAAAGAAACAAAAATTGGAAGAACACCAATTAATGCGTGAAATTGAAAAAGAAGAACATCCGCATCATAAAAAGCACCATCATAAATAATAAAACGCGTGAGAGTTGATTTATCCGGTCCTCACGCGTTTTATTTGCATTTCAGAAGTTTACATAGCATAAGAGCAGGTATAGTAATCAAACCCCAGACAGCGGTAAACGGAAGACATACTTGTCCCTTGAAATTTAAAGGTAAATCAGAATAATCCCAAACTTTTTTCTTCATGATCACATTCACTACCAAACCTGTTGCAAGCTCTACGCCTGTAATAATAAATGAACCTGCAATGCACTTTACAGGTAAACTTTTTTGTTTTAAAATGCCATTGCAAATTTTATGGATAAAGCATAAACTGGTTCCTCCTGCTACCGCCATGGATACATGTGTCTTTTTGCGGTACAATAATTCTATTGCAGGATAAATGGAACTGCCGGCTAAAAATAATCGTGCGGTTTGTACCATAAAAATCTCCTTATCTCAAGTGATATACAAATTATTTGCAAAATAAAGAAAAATATCCTTCATACAGTACAAATTTTGATGGCAATTTTCGTTTGTATCATTTTCAAAAAACAGGGCATTTCTAAAATTGTGTTCATATAAACGTAATATTTTTGTGTATAGATACATTTCATAGGAAAACATTTGAAAGTTTTATACAAAACTGAAACAGGGTAATGCTGTTTTTTGCAGTCGACTTTATTTTAGGTTTGTGATAAAATAAACATGAAAATTAAATGAAATACAGAATTTAAAGAGGTTGAATATATGAAAGTGTTAGTTACAGGCGGCGCAGGTTATATTGGCAGTCATACTTGTGTAGAGTTATTACAATCAGGTTATGACGTGGTAGTCGTAGATAATTTTGATAACAGCAAACCTGAAGCAATCAACCGCATTGAAGAGCTTGCAAATCGATCCTTTGCTTTTTATGAAGCTGATGTACGTGATGAGGAAAAATTAAGAGAAATTTTTCAAACAGAAAAAATTGATGCTGTGATTCATTTTGCTGGTTTAAAAGCAGTTGGTGAATCTGTGCAGGTTCCTTTGAGATATTATAATAATAATCTTATCTCAACTTTGGTTCTGCTGGATGTTATGAATGAATATGGTGTAAAGAATTTTGTATTTAGTTCTTCCGCAACCGTATACGGCAATCCATCTAAAATGCCGATTACGGAAGATTTTCCTTTGTCTGCCACCAATCCATACGGCACCACAAAACTAATGTTGGAACAAATTTTAAAAGATGCCGCAAAAGCAGATCCGGCATTTAATCCTGTGATTTTACGTTATTTCAACCCGGTTGGCGCCCATGAAAGCGGTCGTATCGGCGAAGATCCAAATGGCATTCCAAATAATTTGGTTCCATATATCTCTCAGGTAGCAATTGGAAAATTAGAAAAGCTAAATGTGTTCGGCGGCGATTATGATACAAAAGACGGCACAGGTGTGCGTGATTTTATCCATGTAGTAGATTTGGCAAAAGGTCATGTGGCAGCACTGAAAAAATTTGAGACGCCATGCGGTCTGCAAATTTATAATTTGGGTACCGGTCAAGGATATTCCGTGTTGGAAATGCTGCATGCTTTTGAAAAAGCAGTGGGCAGGAAAATTCCTTATGAAATTGTTGCGCGCAGACCAGGCGATATTCCTGTATGCTACGCTGACCCTGAAAAAGCGGCGAAGGAGCTCAATTGGCATGCTGAAAAAAATATAGACGATATGTGTGCGGATGCCTGGCATTGGCAAAGCATGAATCCAAACGGATATGATTCATAATGTTGAATCATATCCGTGAAGATGTATAAATATAAAAGGAGTTTTCTTTACAATAAGAAAACTCCTTTTATATTTGGTATGGTGCTGTATTAAAAGATACAGGATAAATATTATGCTTTTATGCATGAACACTGCAAATTATGGTATAACAACATCATAACAGCAATAAAATTATAACTCTGGCTGTGATGAAAAATTTTAATGCAGCTTGGTTAGAAAAAGTGTAATAATTTGATTTATATTCTAACACCAAGCAACAGCAGCAAAATAAATATTGGCTGTTGACAAGAACATTTTAACATTTATAGGTTAGAAATTGTTTCACAATTTCTTTTATGTTATAATTTTCACAGAAAGGGGCGGTATCCATGCATTTTGGTTCTCGCATTTATCAATATGAAAAAGCGTTTATAGATGATTTGGCAAAGTTGATTTCCATTCCATCTGTCTGCACAACCGCAACAGAGGAATATCCGTTTGGGGAACAGTCAGCCAAAGCGTTAAATTGGATATTAAAACGGGCCGAAGAAATGGGTTTTCAGGCTGCTAATATAGATAATTACGCCGGTCATGCAGAATTTGGAATAGGGGAGCACATGTCTGCAGTGTTAGCACATGTAGATGTGGTTCCGGCAGGAGAAGGCTGGGATAGTGATCCATTTATTTTGACACAAAAAGGCGATTTATTGTTTGGGAGAGGCGTGTTGGATGATAAAGGTGCTGCTATGATGGCACTTTATTGCTTAAAAGCGTTAAAAGATGCAGACATTGTTCCAAAACGTCGGCTCAGAGTTATTTTTGGCGCAGGAGAAGAAGTGGGAATGGATGATTTACGGGTTTATTTCCGTCATGAGCCATTGCCTGATAAAGCATTTACCCCTGATTCTGATTATGGTATTTGTAACAGAGAAAAGGGGATTTTACAATTTTCGTTAAACGCTAAAGAAAACAGTGCAAAAATTGTAAGACAGTTTCAGGGAGGTACCGTGATAAACGCAGTACCAAGCAGTGCGCAAGCTGATATTTGCTGTACGGAACAAGACATAGCATTATTGAAAAAAGCTTGTGAGCATGTAAAGGGGAATTTTATTTTTACAGAAAATGAAGGCGGCGTTGTGATACATTCACAGGGAAAAGCTTCTCATGCAATGCAGCCGGAAGCAGGATTCAACGCAGTAACACACTTGGCAGAATTATTATTTCAAGTATTTACTGCAGAGCAATTAGGAGATATCCTGACATTTATTCATGAGCAGATTCAAACACAATGCAATGGTGCATTGCTTGGTATTGCACAAGCGGATGAACCGTCCGGCGCACTCACCTGCAATGTAGGAAAAGTTGAAATTTTTCAGCAAAAAGCGGTGGTTAGCATTGATGTTCGTTATCCCGTTACATCAGACGGAAATGATATTATGGAACAGATCCAATCAAAAGCATCGCAATATCATTTATCCTTCGATTTGCATCATTTAAATTTACCGTTATACATGGAAGAACATGCTCCGTTTATTTCATTATTAAAACAGGCATATCAAACAGTAACAGGTAAGCAAGCCGAGCTTTATGCAACAGGAGGAGGCACATATGCGCGTACGGTACAAGGACGCTGTGTTGCGTTTGGTCCTTTGTTTGCCGATGAACCAAACCGTAATATGCACGATGCCAACGAGCATATTGATATCAAACGTTTTATGAAACATGGAGAAATATGTTTACAGGCCATGTATGATATGATTATGGAACCCTGATAGGAGATAGGTCACGTGGAAAATAGCAATCAAAAACAAATTACATTTGAAGATATTGAAAACAATGAAGAAATTAATGAGTACATTACAAAAGGCAATGAATATCTGGGCGTTATGAATTATACAGAGCACGGATTTGCTCATGTAAAAAGAAGTGCCGTGCATGCCCGCCAAATTTTAGAAGATTTGGGATATGATGAGCGTACTTGCGAGCTGGCGGCAATTGCAGGCTATATGCATGATATTGGCAATGTGGTTAACCGTATAGACCATGCCCAGTCAGGCGCGATTATGGCTTTTCAAATTCTAACAAGAATGGGAATGCCGCCAAGTGAAATCAGTCAAATTATTGCTGCAATCGGCAATCATGACGAAAGTACCGCAACAGCAGTTAATCCAATTGCCGCTGCTCTGATTTTAGCTGATAAAAGCGATGTGCGCCGTACAAGAGTGCGAAACAAAGAAACCGTAGCCATAGACATTCATGACAGAGTAAATTATGCTGTAGAGCATTCCAGTATAGAAGTGAACAAAGAGAAAAAAGTAGCATTACTGAAATTGACGATTGATACCACCATTTGTCCTGTGATTGAATATTTTGAAATATTTTTAACACGTATGGTGCTTTGCAGAAAAGCCGCAGATTTTTTAGGTTTGACCTTTCAAATTGTTGTAAACGATTCCCGTATTTTATAAATAAACAAAAAACCGCAGCTGCCTCTCTTAAAACAGCTGCGGTTTTTTTATTTGGATTTATTATTTTTTATCAGCTTCCGCTTCAATTGCTTTTAAACACTCTTTACAAATGTTACGGCCCATATATTGCACCATATCATTTGTGTTATTGCAAAACATACATGCTGGTTCATATTTTTGCAGGATAATAGAGGAGTTGTCCACGAAAATTTCAATTGGATCTTTCTCGTTAATATTCAGTGTTTGTCTCAGTTCCTTTGGAAGTACGATTCTTCCTAATTCATCAACTTTTCTTACAATACCTGTGGATTTCATAAAAATCGCTCCTTTTTTTAGATTTTGTTTTTCTTTTTACTACAATTACTTTGTTTATGTCAATATCATACCTTTTTTTACCATAAATGTCAATACATTTAAATTTCTGTCGAACAGAATTTTCAAAAAATTCATAAACTAGTCCAATGGTACATACTTATTTCAGAGGTGTAAAGCATGTTAAATGTAATATGGGCAGTAATGATTTTAATCAGTTTTGTGTGCGCCGTTTTCACAGGCAGAATGCCGCAGCTGTCAGAAGCTGTCATGACAGGCGCAGGCAATGCGGTGGAATTGGTAATAGGCACTTTAGGTATGATGTGCGCATGGACAGGGTTTATGAAAATTGCAGATGCGGGCGGATTAACTGCTGTATTATGTAAAGTGTTCCATCCGCTGTTAAAACATTTATTTCCCGATTATCAGGCAGGGAGCAGTGCGCTAAAGGCGATTTCCATGAATATGGCGGCTAATTTTTTGGGTTTGGGCAATGCTGCAACTCCCCTTGGTATTGCAGCTATGAAAGAAATGCAGAAAGAAAACCCTCATCCCTCAGTTGCCAACAACAGTATGGTTATGTTTGTAGTGATTAATACTGCATCTATACAATTGATTCCTACATTTATGGGAGCTTTGAGGGCACAGTACGGCGCGCAGTTCCCATTTGATATATTACCTGCTGTATGGCTTGCTTCCATTGTATCATTAATTGTGGGAATTATCGTTGCAAAGCTGCTGCAAGGACGCAAAAAAGAACACAGATTACGTTAAAGGAGTTATCCATATGGAAAGTTTTAGCGTCTATATCATTCCTGTTGTAATCTGTATCATTATCGTATTTGGGCTTGTTAAACGTGTACCGCTGTTTGATACGTTTATTGCAGGTGCAAAGGAAGGATTTCAATCTTCTGTTTCCATTTTGCCTTCTTTAGTAGGACTGATTATGGCAGTTACTATGCTCAGCGCTTCCGGGGCGTTAGAGTTATTTACCGATCTGGTTGCACCTGTTGCTGATTTTTTAGGGTTTCCGGCGCAGGTACTTCCTCTTGCGTTGCTCCGCCCGATTTCAGGCAGCGGTTCCACTGCGGTTTTAACAGAGATTTTTCAAAATTACGGTGCAGACGGATTTATCGGACGTGTTGCTTCTGTTATGATGGGTTCGACGGAAACCACATTTTATGCCATTGCCGTATACTTTGGCTCGGTGGGCATAAAAAAGACACGCCATGCAATTCCTGCAGCGCTGATGGCAGACACAACAGGATATATTATGTCTGTATTGGCAGTAAATCTATTTTTTCGCTGATACTCCATTATTTGGAAAATTTGTACGGTATGATTTTAACGGATTTCTCAGATTGAAAACATGGTGCGTGAAATTTTATCACAAACCTATTTTCTGAAACGGTTTACATATGACAGTATTGTTTATAGTTCCTTATTCCAATATTTACGGTCAAGACTGCGGTATTGTACTGCTTCCGCAATATGCTGGGGGCATATTTCTTTGCTATGCTCCAAATCGGCAATGGTTCGTGCTACTTTTAATACCCTGTCATAAGCGCGTGCGGAAAGTCCTAATTTTTCAAATGCCGCTTTTAATAGGCGGTTGGCGTTTTGCTCCAATTGACAATATTCCTGTAACAGTGGGGGTGTCATTTTGGCATTGCATGTAATGCCGGTGCCTTTTAATCTTTCGTTTTGAATTGCTCTGGCAGCGTCTACACGTTTTTTTATCGCTTCGGAAGATTCTGCCGATGCCTTGGAAGCAAGCTCGTCAAAATGGACTGCAGGTACTTCAATATGTAAATCCAATCTATCCAGTAAAGGACCGGAGACACGGGAGAGATATTTATTGACCATGGACGCGCTGCAGGTGCACGAATGACCTGTATGTCCGAAATAACCGCATGGACACGGATTCATAGCCGCAACAAACATGACGGTACAAGGATATGTATAATTTCCGTTTACCCGTGAAATGGTTACAGTACCGTCTTCCAGAGGCTGGCGTAACACTTCCATAGCGCTTTTGGAAAATTCGGGAAGTTCGTCCAGGAACAGAACACCGTTATGAGCCAATGAAATTTCCCCCGGTTTTGGAATACTTCCTCCGCCGGATAGACCGGCGGCAGAAACTGTGTGATGAGGTGCACGGAAAGGTCGCGTATGAATGAGAGAGGTATTTGGAGGAATAATACCCGCAATGGAATGTAATTTTGTTGTTTCGATGGTTTCTTCAAATGTCATAGGAGGCAAAATAGAAGGCAAGCGTTTTGCAAGCATACTTTTTCCTGAGCCGGGAGGTCCAATCAGAAGTATATTGTGACCTCCGCTGGCAGCAATTTCCAATGCGCGCTTTGCCTGAGTTTGTCCTCGTACATCGGCAAAATCAGGCAGGGCGGGAGCATCAAAATTGACATTGTTTTGAGGAAGCTCCGGCAATATGGTCTGGTTTCCTGTAAGATGGTCAATCAGTTGTTTTACATTTGTCACAGGATATACTTCCAATCCTTCTACAACAGCACCCTCGGCAGCGTTTGCGGCAGGTACAAATAAACGGCGGTATCCCAATTCTTTGGCGTGAATTGCCATAGGCAGTACGCCTCGAATTCCGTGAATGTCTCCGGACAAAGACAGTTCGCCAATCATTGCACAGTCAGAAAGATCACAGGATATCTGTTCGGATGCGATTAAAACAGCAAGCAGTATGGGAAGGTCATAAATAGGACCTTCCTTTCTTTTATCAGCAGGAGCCAGATTGATTGTAATACGACTTACAGGAAAAGCAAATCCGCAATTTTTTAAAGCGGAGCGTACCCTGTCGCGGGATTCTTTCACAGCAGTGTCAGGCAGACCGACTACGTCAAATCCGGGCAGTCCGTTTGAAATATCCGCCTCTACATTTACTTCAAATGCATCCATTCCGTAAAGACCTATACTGTTCAAATGGGCAAACATGAGCATATCTCCTTTTATGCAATTATCGTTAGAATTTATTTATTATAAAACCTGGAACCCTGCATTACAAGAAATTGTTTGCATTTTTCCACAGAGTCTTTACTTATTTTTATTTTAGAGATATAATAGAACAAATGTTCGAATTTAAAAATAGAAGGGATTATATGAAACGGGCTATTTTACATTGCGACTTGAACAATTTTTATGCTTCAGTAGAGTGCAGGGATTTTCCTCACTTAAAAGGGAAGGCGGTAGCTGTTTGCGGCAGACAAGAAGAAAGGCACGGTATTGTGCTGGCAAAAAACGAATTGGCAAAACAGTACGGGGTGAGTACGGGAGAGCCTATTTTTAAAGCCAAGAAAAAATGTCCCCATTTGGTCATTACACCGCCTCATTATGACAGATATTTATATTTTTCCAACTTAGCCAAAGAGATTTATTTATCTTTTACCAACCAAATTGAACCGTTCGGTATTGATGAATGCTGGCTGGATGTTACGGGAAGCCAAACATTATTCGGAACTCCCTACGAGATTGCCGAAACCATCCGCAAACAGTTTTACAGTCAACTGGGTCTGACAGTTTCCGTAGGAGTGAGCTTTAATAAAGTATTTGCCAAGCTGGCCAGCGACTTAAAAAAGCCCAATGCAACAACTGTAATTACAAAAGAAGATTTTAAGGAAAAAATATGGAAACTGCCTGTGGAAAGTATGCTGGGAGTAGGCAGAGCCACATTAAAAAAGCTCCACGAATCAGGTGTGTTTACCATAGGAGAATTGGCGCAAAGCAATGAAAATTATCTTTATGCCATGTTTGGGAAACACGGAAGTGAGCTTTGGCAAAATGCCAATGGAAGAAACGAATCTCCTGTATCCTATGTGCAGGACAAGGAACAGCCTAAGAGTATTGGAAACAGCATTACTTGCCCAAAAGATTTGGAACAGGAGGAACAAGCACGGAAAGTATTATTATATTTATCGGAAAAAGTGGCAGGTCGTATGCTGCGTCATGGCGTATTGGCTTGCGGCATCCACTTGATGATAAAAGATTGTTTATTTCAGACAAAACAATATCAGCAGACCATTGAAATTCCCACACGCCAAGTAAAAGATATTTATGCCGCAGCTTGCCGTTTGCTGAAACAGCATTATAAATGGAAGCAGCCAATACGCGCGTTGGGCATCAGTGGATTTCTATTGGTGCCCCAGGCACAACAAGCACAAATATCGTTTTTTACCAATACAGAAGAATTGGTGAAAAACGAGCAGCTGGAGGAGAAGATCGCAGACTTAAAAGATAGATACGGTAAACAAATTATCACTTATGGAGCATTATTGTCCAAAGATATTGATTTATATCAGGAAGACGTCAGTAATCAAATACCATATCGTCCTTTCCAAAAATAAATATGATAATTTTTATTTTTCTATTGACCTGTTTATGGGAATCATTTATAATTCAATATATAAACATTAATGTAAAAATAAGGTAATTGTTTTCTCGTAGCACACAATGATTGGTTACAAAAAGCAGGAATTTTTTAACATATTTCATAAATTTTTATTGACTTAGTCAAAAGAATAGAGTATGATATAGGCAGATAAAAGTAGGTGCAAGAGGTGTTTTGGATTGCCTGAACAAATGGAAAACTATACAGACAATCAACTGGTATCTTTTATTCAAAACGGGAATTCAGACGCCTTTGTGGAATTGACGGCCAGGTATTTGTCTTTCATTCGGGCAAAGGCACATCCGTTTCGCAGTTCTGTATTGGAAGCGGATGACCTATGTCAGGAAGGTTTGCTTGGCTTATTCAGTGCAGCCAGAAGCTACAATCCGAAGAAAGATGCCAGTTTTAAAACATATGCGGGCATTTGCATTCAAAATCGTATCGTAGCTGCATACCGTGCTTGTGCGCGCAAAAAGAATATTCCTTTGAATCAATTGGTATCTCTCAATGACGAAGAAACTTCTCAGATGAATATACAGGGTACCAGTCAAGCAATGTCTGATCCTGAGACTTTATTGATAGACAGGGAAAATTTAGAAATGGTTCACCAAAGAATTCGGCAGAGTTTGTCAAAGCTGGAGCAACAGGTTCTCTTTCTTTACTTGAGCGGCCAAAGTTACAGTGAGATTGCTGCCAAATTAGCAATTCCTGCTAAGTCTGTAGATAACGCAATTCAGCGTGTGCGTAGAAAACTACAATCATGCAGTCTCCATATGCCCCGGTAGCTTAAGTTAGAGCGTTGATCCATCAAAGGCGGCGGTGCAAATCCGTCTAAGGGCAAAATATCTATTAATCCAAAGCGAGGTAAATCACATGTACGAAGACAAAACTCTCATCTGTAAAGATTGCGGCGCTGAATTTGTATTCACTGCTGGCGAACAAGAATTCTATGCATCCAAAGGCTTTGTAAACGAGCCACAAAGATGCAAACCATGCCGTGATGCACGTAAAAACGCTGCAAAACCGGAGCGTGAAATGTACACAGCACAATGCGCTGCTTGCGGATGCGAAGCAAAAGTTCCATTTAAACCACGTGAAGACCGTCCTGTATACTGCAGCGAGTGCTTTGCTAAGATGAGAGAAGAATAAGAAGTCGTTCTTATTCCGCTGATTCTGAGGTTCACAAAAAGCGATGCTCAAATTTGAGCATCGCTTTTTGTTTCTGCTTGCATTTTTATTTGTCGTAATTTGCATCAAAAATGCAATGACCTTCTTTAAACGTATACAGCACCTGAATATCTTTAATGGTCATAGGATTTACTTTGCAGGGATTTTCACTTAATACCACCAAATCTGCCAGTTTGCCTTCTTTGATAGTTCCTTTTCTCTCTTCTTCAAAGTACTGATAAGCGGCATGCTTTGTTACGGCATGGATTGCTTCTGTGACAGGAATGCGTTCTTCTTTGCCAAGGCATACTCCCCTTTTGGTCATACGGTTGACCGCGCACCAAATAGTTTCCAACATATTGGGAGCAATCACAGGGGTATCCTGGTGAAACGTAAATGGAATTCCCAGCTTCATGGCGGAATGTGCACAGGAAATTTCTTTGGCGCGTTCCATTCCAAAGTTCTCAATGTGAACATCACCCCAATAATAGGTGTGTGCTACAAAAAAGCTGGGTATCATGGAAACGGATTTTACATCCTGTAATTGGTCGGGACGCAGCAGTTGTGCATGAATCATAACAGGGCGGACGTTTTGCGGTTTTCCTTTCAGACAATTCAGCAGTTGTTCTGCCGCGGCATCTCCGTTGCAATGGGTAATAAACTGTGTTTGTTCTTCTAATGCACGGTCCACCATACTTTGTACCTGCTCGTCAGAGTATCTGGCGTAACCGCAGTAATTTTTGCTGTTTGTATATGGTTTACTCATCCATGCAGTTCTTCCTTGAGGAGAACCGTCTAAAAATAATTTATATCCGCCAAGTCTGAGACGATTATGGTAGCTGCCATATTGAGGGTTCTGTTTTATCAAATCTGCATGATGCTCCAAATCCACATACCCTACAATGTCTAACATCAGAGCATTTTGCTCTGCCATGCTGTGCAGTAATTTCCATTCTGAATCCTTTACAAAACCGTCTTGCGCGGTCGTGATTCCGTAGGACGCATAGATTTTTTGTGCTTTTTCAAACTGTTTGGCAATTTTATGCTTATCCGGATGTGTAATTTGATTGCCTGCTTTGATAAATGCGCTTTCTTCCGCATATCCGTTTAGCGCTCCGTTTTCATCCCTTCCGTATTTGCCGCCGGCAGGGTCAGGTGTGTTTTTATTCAAATGCATCCGTTCCATTGCTTTTGTATTCATCACACCCATATGTCCGGATTTATGAGCAATGAGCAGAGGATGTCCCTGGCAAAGCGCATCCAATTCTTTTGCCGTTGGGTGACGGCGCTCTTTGAGAAAATTATGGTCATAGCCGAATCCGAAAATCATCTCTCCCGGTTCTATCTTATTTTCATCAATATATCGTTCTATTTGATGGCCGATTTCTGCAATCTCGGTAATATGGCTCAAATCCAATAGTCCCAGTGTATTGGAAAATTGGGTGATATGGGAATGAGAATCGATAAAAGACGGCATTAAGCAATGCCCATGCAGATTAATTGCACTGCAATTGGGAGTTGTTTTTTCTTTTGCTGCTTTCAAATTGCCGCAGTACACAATGATTCCGTCCTCTGTCAGTACTGCTTCCGGATGAGAATCTTCCAAGGTTAAAATGTCGCCGTTATAAAATAGCTGCTGCATAAATACCCTTCTCTCTCAATGTGATTTATGTTTAGTATAAACATGAATTATGAAAACATTATGGCTGATTGATCAGAAAAAATGAAACTGTTGTTGTGCGGGTTTTGTATCAATGTATTGATATTTGAAGCACATTTGTATTTTTGAATACCCACAGACTTTGCCTTGCATAACCGCAGCGATGATGTTATAATTTTTCGTAAGTAAATGAATAAGGAGGAGGCTGTATGTTAGGGGTAAAAAAAGGAACCATATCTTTTATTGAACGGAATGAAGAATGGGACAACATTGCTCAAAGAGAAATAGAGCATTTAAAAGTTTTATTTGGCCCTGTTGCAAAAGATGTGCAGCAAATAGGCAGCGGTGCTATTAGCAATCCCTCTTTTCGTGTTAAGTTTATGCCTATTTTGGATGTTGCGGTTGCTGTTTCATCCTTTGATGATGTTACTGACATGGAATATAAGCTGAAAGCGCATCATATTTACCATGTATATCACAAAGATGACAATGAACAATTGTTTTTTGAATGCCGTGATATGGATGCGGGTGTTTGTACGGCACATATTTACGTGGTACTGGAAAACAGCGACAGATGGAATCATTTTTTGCAATTTAAAGATTATTTATCCATCAATACGGATCGATTAAAAAAGTACAATACTTTAAAACAAGAGTTGGCAGAACGGTATGCAACCGACAGGCGCGCGTATCATCAGGGAAAGACGAGGTTTATGCAGAATATTATGGTTGAAGCTACAGATTATTTTACACTGGGCCATGAGATTACAGTGGTACTGGATGATGAACAGCGCAGCGGTGAGTATCTGCGCGGCTATCATAAAGAATACTTTGAGAAAACAAATAAAAAACAAATTGTATATGTGTTTGATGCTCAAAATGTGGAAAAAGAGTTTCATGGCATGGTTACCGCAATGATAGAGTATGAAGGTTCCGGCGAAATGAAGCTGGTTGCAACGCCATGTGAGGCTGTTGTATATGAGCCGCAGATTGCACATGCGCTGGCAAAGGTCGAAGGAAATAAAAAACCGATTTATAAGTGTCTGTATGAGAAATCCTGCGGAGCAGTTGTATATCATGAAGACGACGGAGAACGCAAATATCTGCTGATTCGCAATCGTTCACAAAATGTAGGATTTCCAAAAGGCCATATCGAATACGGTGAAACTGAATTGCAGACAGTGGAAAGAGAAATTTTGGAAGAAACAGGTTTGCGTGTAGAAGTGTGTGAAGCGTTCAGACGTTTGTATGACTATAAAGTGAAATTTTCAGTAAATAAGCGTGCGGTTTACTACTTAGCAAAATATACCGGACAGCGGGTATTTCCTCAAGAAGGGGAAGTGCTGGAATATTGGGTTATTCCGTACGAGGAAGCCGTTGATTTATTGACCTTTGACGCTGACCGTGAAATTTTGGAAGATGCGGAAGCGTTTTTAAAAGAAAAATAAGCAATCTATGTGGACAGGCTGTATAGAGGCTCTGCACATATGATATTTGGAAGGGCAGGACATGATTTTACAAAAGTCTTGCCTTTTTTATTTGCAAAAAAATTGGGGATACTAGCCATAGTCTGTTAAAAAAACATTTGCTCAACAAAAATTTTAATGCCGATACCAATTAAAACAATCCCGCCCACGATACTGGATTTATTCTGCAGCAAGCAGCCGAATTTTTTTCCCAGAAAAACGCCGGTCAGACACAGTATAAATGTAATGATAGAGATAGCGGCAATGGAATATATCATTTGCAGTAAGGTTTCTGCGCCGACTGCGGAAGGTAAAATCACGCCGGTTGCCAGTGCGTCAATGCTGGTTGCCACTGCCATGGCAAGTAGCGTTTTGGTTTTTAGGGTGTTTTTTTGGCAAAGATTTGTTTCGTCTTTTTTTCGAGCATCCCAAATCATTTTGATTCCAAGATAGCAAAGAAGAATCAGAGCAATCCAGTGATCTACCGTATGTATCAGTTGTTCTCCTACTTTTCCGATGAACCAGCCCAGAAAAGGCATTGCTCCCTGAAAAATACCAAAACAGGCCGCTATCTTGAGCGCGGTCAACCAATTTACTTTTTTTAATACAGCGCCGTTGGTGATTGATACGGCAAAAGCGTCCATAGATAAACCGACCGCTATGCCGATTAATGATATGTAATCCATATCGTCCTCCTGCATCTTCTTTTCCGTTGTTTAGAAAGTGATAGGAATTGCTATATTCACAGCAATTCCTATCACAATTCCCGTTGCGATTATTTGATGTTATGGTCTACCCATTCTTTTGCACGCAAGACATTTTCATCAGACGGAATGGCAACTTGCGCTTTTTTAGAACGTCTGTCAGGGTACGTAATCGGAATGGTAATTCCATTGGTATCATCAAATTTATGGGGATCCAACTCAATTTCTCCAAATGATTTTTTGGTCTTCATGCGCATTTTCATCTCCTTTTGCGGAAAAACCGCTGATGTTATTGTGGCTGCATAAAGACAAATCATACAAAAATATATTTGCCAACATTGGGGAAAAATGATAAAATATCAATATGTTTTATCAACGGTTCGTAATCGTTTGAATAACATGAACGTTTATTTATTTATATTTTAATAATGAGGGAAATAGTAGTATGATTGCGTTAATTGATTATGGCGCCGGAAATTTACATAGCGTACAGAATGCATTGGACTATATTGGCTGTGAAAGCTGTATTACCAGCGATGCAAAAGCATTGCTGGAAGCAGACGCTGCAATTTTGCCTGGTGTAGGTTCATTTGGACATGCTATGGAGTGTTTACAAAATGCCGATTTGGTGCAGCCGGTTTTGGATTTTATTCACAGTGGAAACCCATTTTTGGGAATTTGCCTTGGACTTCAGCTGTTATTTGAAGAAAGCGAAGAGAGTCCGGGAGTAAAAGGGCTTGGTGTATTTCAAGGTAAAATTCAATTGATTCCTGGCGGCTGGGATTTAAAAGTACCTCATATTGGCTGGAACTCATTGAATTTGAAGCAAAGTGACGGTCTGTTCCAAAACATTGGACCGGAGCCGTACGTTTATTTTGTACATTCGTATTATCTAAAAGCGGAAGACAGAGATATTGTTTCTGCCACTACCACATACGGCATTGAACTGGACGTAGCGGTACACAAAGATAATGTTCATGCGGTGCAATTTCATCCGGAAAAAAGTGGTGCTAAAGGCATTGAAATGTTAAAGAACTTTGTGTCATTCATCAAATAGAGGAGGTACTGTGCCGTGCATGCAAAAAGAATCATTCCGTGTTTGGATGTAAATAACGGAAGGGTAGTCAAAGGAACCAGTTTTGTAAATTTAAGAGATGCAGGCGATCCTGTGGAAGCAGCCATTGCCTATGACAAACAAGGCGCCGATGAATTGGTGCTGTTGGATATTACCGCTTCTCATGAAGGCCGCGGTACCATGCTGCATATTGTGCAGGAAGTGGCAAAACATATTTTTATTCCGTTTACCGTAGGCGGCGGAGTACGTACCGCAGAAGATATCAATGCTTTATTGCGTGCAGGTGCGGACAAAGTTTCCGTGAATACTGCAGCATGGAAAAATCCGCAGTTAATTCGCGAAGCTGCCGATAAATTTGGCAGTCAATGCGTTGTTTGTGCTATTGATGCAAAACGCAGAAAGGAAGGCGGATGGACAGTTGTGATCAACGGCGGCCGCGAAGATACGGGAAAAGACGCTGTTGCATGGGCAATGCAGGCAGCAAAATTAGGCGCAGGAGAAATCTTGCTGACCAGTATGGATTGCGACGGACAAAAAAACGGATACGATTTGGAATTAACAAGGGCTGTATCCTGCAGGGTTCCTATTCCTGTCATCGCATCAGGCGGCGCAGGAACCATGGAACATTTTTATGATGCCTTTGAATTGGGTGAAGCAGATGCGGTATTGGCAGCTTCTTTGTTCCATTTTGGTGAAATCACTATTCCGGAATTAAAAAATTATTTGCAGGAAAAAAAGATTACAGTCAGAAAATCATAAAAATACCCGGGAATATCATTCCCGGGTATTTTAGTTTGCAGAGAAATTATTATAAAAGAGAGTAAAAGGGAAAAAGAAAGTTTTTGTCCGATGTTTTCAAAATAGAACATTCCGTCCTAAAACGACAAAATACTTGAGTATTTCAAACCTCAGGAGAAGCGCTTCATTGTACGATATTTCCTGTTATATAACGGATGATGCCATTTACTGCGAGGAATTCTGTTTTTCGATTGTCTGAAATATTGGGGAGAGGTATTCCGAGCGTTTTTCACATAAAGGGTGGTTCATATTTTGTACTAGCTGCGCATACCAATGGTAACAAGCGTAAAAGCGCAATTTTGGAGGTGCAGAATCAGTATGAGGTGGAAAACAAGAGCAATTGCAATAGTTGTGGTCGTGGTGTTGATGGCTGTTTCGTTTGTAATACCGGTATCCGCTATTTCAGATGAGGAAGTGGCGGCTCCGTCTGCTATTTTAATGGAACCGAATACAGGAAAAATTTTATATGAAAAGAATGCAAATGAATTACGTCCTTGTGCTTCTATTACAAAGGTAATGACTTTGTTGCTTGTAATGGAAGCCATAGATGCCGGCAAAATCTCTTTAGAGGACCAATTGACTGCAAGCGCGCATGCGGCTTCTATGGGTGGTTCAGACATTTGGTTAAAAGAAGGAGAAACCATGTCTGTGGACGACCTAATCAAAGCCACGGTTATTATGAGCGCAAATGACGCTGCGGTGGTATTGGCAGAACATGTATACGGAACAGAAGATGAATTTGTAAAACAAATGAATATTCGGGCAAAACAGCTGGGAATGAATGATACTACCTTTAAAAACTGCAACGGCTTAGATGAAGAGGGTCATCTGACCACTGCCCATGATGTCGCATTGATGTCCGCAGAGTTAATAAAACACGAAAAAATCTTTGACTACACATTGACTTGGATTGATTATGTCAGAAACGGTGAAACCCAATTGGTAAATACCAATAAATTAGTCCGCAACTACAAAGGTATTACAGGCTTAAAAACAGGTACTACCAGTCAGGCGGGAAGCTGTATTTCCGCTACGGCGAAGAGAGACAATTTGAGCCTTGTAGCGGTGGTGTTAGGCTGTTCCACAACGGACGAACGGTTTTCTGCCGCAACTACTTTGCTTGATTACGGATTTGCCAATTTTTCCTTTGCCGCATTAGAAATGCCGGAATTGAGAACGGTTCCCGTAACGAATGGTATACAAGGAGAAGTTCAGGCGGAATGTACGGCAGCTGCTGAAGTTTTAATTCCCAAAGGAAAAGAATCTGCAATAAAAAGCGAAGTGGAGTTGAGTGAAGGGGTTCAGGCGCCTGTTGAACAAGGACAATTGCTTGGTAAAGTAAAGTATGAGTTGGACGGAGAAGTAATTGCAGAGTATGATATTACCGCAAAAAACAGTGTAAAGGAACTTGATTTTGGCGCTTCTTTTATGATTTTATTGAGAAGTTTGTTCCATTGGTAAACAGTGATAGTTTAGGGGAATGAAAGTATGAATTTATAAAAAGTGTTGAAATTCTATTGCAAATAATATAGGTTTATTGTAAAATAATAACGAAAGAATGGAAGCGTATAGGAGGATAAAATATGTCCATTCAAGTAGATTTTAAGCATTTAAAAGGATTTGTACAGGATTATGAACTGGAAGGCATTGCGCCTCAAGTAAAAACAGCTCATGAAATGCTTCATGACGGCACAGGAATGGGAAATGATTATATCGGCTGGCTGACTTTGCCGACCGATTATGATAAAGAAGAGTTTGCGAGAATCCAGAAAGCGGCAACACAGATCCAATCTGATTCAGATATTTTGATTGTGATCGGAATTGGTGGTTCTTATTTGGGAGCAAGGGCAGCGCTCGAGTTTCTAAAATCACAAAATTATAATGCTCTGCCAAAACAAACCCCCGATATTTATTTTGCAGGCAATACGATCAGTTCTGCATCTTTAACTGAATTATTGACGATATGTAAAGGTAAGCGTGTTTCCATTAATATGATTTCAAAGTCCGGCACTACAACGGAGCCTGCCATTGCCTTTCGTGTATTCAAGGATTTTTTAGAAAAAGAATACGGGAAAGAAGAAGCAAAAAAACGTATTTACTGCACAACGGATAAAGCAAAAGGCACATTGAAACAACTTGCAGATAAAGAAGGCTATCAAACGTTTGTGGTTCCTGATGATGTTGGCGGACGTTTTTCCGTATTAACAGCCGTAGGTCTGCTTCCCATTGCTGTTTGCGGAGCGGATATTACAGCATTAATGCAAGGCGCTGCAGATGCACAAAAGGAATATCACAATGAGAATCTTACGGAAAATCCATGCTATCAATATGCGGCAGCCAGAAATATATTATATCGCAAAGGAAAAGAGATTGAACTGCTGGTCAGTTATGAGCCTTGCTGCACTATGATGTGCGAGTGGTGGAAACAATTATACGGAGAAAGCGAAGGCAAAGACCAAAAAGGAATTTTCCCCGCATCCGTAACATTTTCTACAGATTTGCATTCCATGGGTCAATACATACAAGACGGAAAGCGTACACTTTTTGAAACTGTTGTATTGTTTGATAAGCCAAAGTATGATATATTAATAGAGAACAGTCCCGAAGATGTGGATGGATTGAATTTTTTACAAGGTAAATCGGTTTCTTATGTCAACCGAAAAGCATTTGAAGGAACAGTATTGGCACATCATGACGGCGGTGTTCCCAATATTGTTGTTCATGTTCCGGATTTTTCAGAGTACTCTTTGGGATATCTGATTTATTTCTTTGAAAAAGCTTGCGCGATTTCCGGTTATTTGTTGGGTGTTAATCCCTTTGATCAGCCGGGTGTGGAAAGCTATAAGAAGAATATGTTTGCTCTGCTTGGTAAGCCGGGCTATGAACAGGCAAGAGAACAGTTAGAAGCCAGATTAAAGCAATAAGAAGTTCAATATGCCGGTCGTATCCACTTTTTGTGGAAAAATATAAAATGTTTTGGGGAGGAGTTTCACCATGATAACTCTAATTATTGGTAAAAAAGGTTCAGGAAAAACAAAAAAATTGATTGACGCAGCAAATAATGCCATTGAAAACACAGACGGTAACGTGGTTGTAATTGAGAAAGAATCTCATCTTACTTTGGATATCTCTCATCAAGCCAGATTGATTGCGCTTGAGCCATACGGCATCCATGGCTGCTCTGCATTTTACGGCTTTGTAAGCGGTATTTGTGCAGGCAACTATGATGTAAAAGAAATTTTTATTGACTCCACTTTAAAAGCAATTGACATACAGGATTTGGAATGCTTTATTAAAAAATTGGATAAATTGGCTGCTTTCGCTGAGACAAAAATTACATTGTCCGTTTCTATGGATGAGTCTGAACTTCCGGCAGGCGTAAAAGACATTGTAACTTGCATCTAATTCAGATAGTAACATAAAAACTGCTGCCGCTTAATTTACGGCAGCAGTTTTCTTATATCTGGTATGAAACTTTCTATCTATGGAAAATATAAAAAGAGGACAGCTTTGTATAACATCATTTCGTATAAAATTTCTTGTTGACAAAGCTGCTGCAAATGGCTATAATATTTTAGTAAAGCGCAAGAGGTGTGAACTATGCTGCTTGATTTAAAAAAATTGTTTGAACATGAAGAGGAATGTATTCCTTTTCAATTTGAACTGGATTTATCAGATGTAGAAATAAGCGGTACGTATCCGTTTGTTTCTCCCGTTCAAATTCGTGGCAGTGTGCAGAATACGGCACAAACCGTCTATATGACGGCAGAAGCTGATTTTGATTTTGCTATCCCCTGTGACCGTTGTGCAGAGGATATTCAAACACAGTATCACTATTCCTTCAGCCATCCTCTTATTATGGAGATGAATGAAGAAAACCAAGATACTTATATTCTTGCAGAAGATGGCAAGTTGGACTTGGACGAGCTTTTAAGAGATGATATTTTACTGGCTTTGCCTACAAAATATCTATGCAAAGAAGATTGCAAAGGTTTATGCTCTGTTTGCGGCATGAATCTAAACAACAACAGTTGTCAATGTAATAAGCGTCAGATTGATCCTCGTTTGGAGGTTCTGAAACAACTGATAGATTAGTTTATTTTATATAAGGAGGTGCTGACCATGGCGGTACCAAAGAGTAAATTATCCAGTGCGAGAAAAAATAGCAGACGTTCCAGCGTTTGGAAAATGAGTGCTCCAACTCTTGTTCATTGCCCAAAATGCGGTGAGTATAAAACACCTCACGTTGTTTGCGGCAGTTGTGGTTTTTACAACGGCAGAGAAGTAATTAAAAAAGAAGCTTAATCGGAACGATTGATATCTTTTTTATTCTAAAAATTTAAGAGAAGGAGAAATCCTTCTCTTATTTTTTTGCTTAAATTGCATTGTCATCAATGGGAGGTGATTCAAAATGCCGGTTGTTATCAAAGGGATAGAACCCAATAGCCCCGCTCATCGTGCAGGAATTCAAGCAGGTGAAACTCTGGTTTCTTTAAACGGACATAATATTATTGACATTTTGGATTACCGCTTTTATGAAACCAATGCTCATTTGGAAATCAAACTTTCCAATGCCAAAGGACAAACGCGGGTCATTTCTATGAAAAAAGGTCAGTATCAATCCATTGGGTTGGAATTTGAAACATATTTAATGGATAAACAGCATTCCTGCCGCTGCAAATGTGTGTTCTGTTTTATTGACCAAATGCCAAAAGGTATGAGAGAAAGTCTATATTTTAAAGACGATGATTCTCGTTTATCTTTTCTGTTCGGCAATTATGTTACGCTCACAAATTTAAAAGAAAAGGATGTACAGCGTATTATTGATATGAAAATCAGTCCGATTAATATCTCTGTGCATACGACCAATCCCGAATTAAGGGTAAAAATGATGGGAAATCGTTTTGCCGGCGAGACGCTGCAAATTCTGCCCAGACTTGCAAAAGCTGGAATCCAGATGAATTGTCAGCTGGTATTGTGTCCGGGAATCAATGACGGAGCAGAGCTGGAGCGTAGTTTGACTGACCTTGGTAAATTTGTGCCTGCACTGCAAAGTATCGCTTTGGTCCCTGTTGGAGTTACCAAATATAGAGACGGTTTATTTCCGCTGCGTCCTTATACAAAAGAAGAAGCAAACGAGACGATTGATACGATTGATCGTTTTGGTGACCAATTTGAACAAGAATACGGAAGCCGCATTGCGTACGCTTCGGACGAGTTTTATCTTTTGGCAGACAGACCGCTTCCGCCACCGGAATTTTACGGCGATTTTTCCCAAATAGAAAGCGGAGTCGGTACAATGACATGCTTAAAAGATGAGTTTTTATATGCATTGGAAGAACGGCTGGACGGTCAGGATACCATTGACATTCCAAAACGGCACATTACGCTTGCTACAGGTATGGCAGCATATCCGTTTCTCAATGAATTACTTGACGAAGTGCGGATAAAATGTAATAATTTAACTTGTAATGTAGTGCCGATTGTTAACCATTTTTTTGGTGAAACGATTACAGTGGCAGGCCTTTTGACCGGCACGGATATTCTTTCTCAGTTAAAAGATAAAACACTGGGAGATGAATTGTTGCTGCCGGAAGTTATTTTAAGGCACAATACCAATATACTATTAGATGACATTACCCTTGATGATATCAGTAATCAACTGCAGATACCCATTAAGACGGTTATGAATGACGGACAGCATTTGTTACATGCTGTTCTGGGGGAGTGAAACCATGTCAAAACCAATTGTTGCCATAGTAGGCAGACCAAATGTAGGCAAGTCTACCTTATTTAATAAATTGATTGGGCAAAGACGTTCGATTGTAGACAATACGCCTGGTGTTACAAGAGACCGTATTTATGGAGAATGCGAGTGGGAAAACAGAGTAATATCTCTGGTAGATACCGGCGGTATTGAGCCGATGTCTCAGGATGTTATTTTATCTCAAATGAGAACACAGGCGCAAATAGCCATTGACGGCGCCGATGTGATTATTATGGTAACAGACGTACGCAGCGGAGTTGTTGCAACAGACGAAGAAGTTGCCATTATGCTTAAGAAAAGCGGCAGACCTGTCATACTGGCTGTGAATAAATGCGATAATGTAGGAGATGTTCCGCCTGAATTTTATGAGTTTTATCATTTAGGTTTAGGAGACCCTGTGGCCGTTTCTTCTGTCCATGGTCATGGCACGGGAGATTTACTGGACAGAGTGATGGAATTGCTTCCTGATGAACAGGAAGAGGAAGAGGACGGAGAAGAAATTAAGGTTGCTATTATAGGGAAACCGAATGTAGGAAAGTCTTCTTTGATCAATAAAATATCAGGTCAGGAACGCTGTATTGTTTCCAATATTGCGGGAACAACACGGGATGCGGTTGATACTGCTGTAGAAAACCGGCATGGCAAGTTTATTTTTATTGATACAGCAGGTTTGCGCCGTCAAAGCAAAGTTCACAAAATGGACGATAACATTGAACGATACAGCATTATACGCGCGCAAATGGCAATTGAACGCTCTGATGTCTGCGTGATTATGATTGACGCTGCCGAAGGATTCACGGAACAGGATTCCAAAGTAGCAGGATTGGCTCACGAGGCAGGAAAAGGGTGCGTTATTGTAGTAAATAAATGGGACGCAGTGGAAAAAGATGATAAAACCATGCAGGAATACCGTAAAAAGCTGGAAGTAGATTTTTCCTTTATGTCTTATGCGCCGTTTGTATTTATTTCAGTTCATACGGGTCAAAGAATTGACCGTTTGTTTGAGTTGATTAAACTTGCGGCAAACTCCAATGCAATGCGTATTACCACAGGCACGTTAAATGACATTTTGGCGCAGGCGACTGCACGTGTACAGCCGCCTACGGATAAAGGAAAACGTCTGAAGATTTACTATATGACTCAGGCGAGCACCAAACCGCCGACGTTTATTTGTTTTGTAAACGACGCAGAATTATTTCATTTTTCATACCAACGCTATTTGGAAAATAGAATTAGGGAAACCTTTGGCTTGGAGGGTACCCCTGTTCGGTTTATCATCCGCGAACGCGGCGATAAATAGGAGGACACAATGCTAGGATTGTTTCAAACGTTTGCACTGCCTATGTTAGCAATTATAATTGTTTCGTATTTACTGGGCAGTGTCAATTTTTCTATTATCTTTACCAAAATGTTCAGTAAAGAAGATATTCGTACGATGGGAAGCGGAAATGCAGGTACTACAAATGTACTGCGCTCGGTTGGAAAGCGTGCGGCCATATTAACATTTCTTTGTGATATTATTAAGTGTGTTGTGTCAGTTCTTTTGGCGAGATATATTTTAGAATATATTTGCGTGGCCAGCAATATGCCTTTCTACATCATAAATTACGGCATGTATTTGGCAGGCTTTTGTTGTTCTATCGGTCATATGTACCCTATCTTTTTTAAATTTAAAGGAGGAAAAGGGGTTGTTACGGTAGCAACTATGGCAGCATTGGCTGACTGGCGTGTATTTTTGGCAGTCATAGGACTGTTTATTGTTGTATTTGCCATTGGAAGAATGGTATCTCTTGGCTCTGTTATATCAGCCGGTGCTTATCCCATCGCCACGTTTTTTATTACTTTTTTTGCCGATTATTACAACAATGGTACAGTATCTTTAAAGTATGTATTGATTGTTACAGCAATTACCGCAGTAATGGGTGGTATTGTTATATTGAAACACAGGGGTAATATTGTTCGTATTATGAACGGTACTGAAAAAAAGTTATTTGGAAATAAAGAAAAAGTATAAACATGAAAAAACATCCAATGTTCAACATTGGATGTTTTTTATTTTTGAAATGATAATAAAAAAAGAAGCCATAAGGCTTCTCTTTTGTTCTTGTTTCGCTTTTATGTGTCAATCAGACATTAAACTGCTGCAGAACCGGATACTGCACGAGTAACTTTGCCGGAACGCAAGCAACGGGTGCAGGCGTAAATACGTTTATTGGAACCGTTCACAACTGCTCTTACACGTTTAATGTTTGGTTTCCATGTTCTGTTGGAACGTCTGTGAGAGTGGGAAACCTTTATACCAAAAGCTACATCTTTGCCGCAAATTTCACATTTTGCCATGTATCTGCACCTCCTTTAAAAGGGCTATTTTTCATTACAACGTTAGTATTCTATCAAATTCACACGAAAATTGCAAGTGTTTTTGCTATATTCTTTCATATATCTTTTGTTATGATATGAATTATTATGAAAGTATAAGAAGCAAAAAGCTTATTTGAAAATTTTATGAAAAACGGTACAATTGATGTTTATAAAAGTTTTGTAGATAATATGGCACAAATGGTGTATTCATGTCTTGCTTAGAAAGGGAGAAAAATAAAATTAACACACCAGCTAAAATCTTCTGAAAATGATAAAATTTGTACTCCGTAAATTCAATATTTTGTATTTAATACGAAGTGAAAATAATTTTTTTTTGCAAAAATACACAAAATTTTTCAAATTATACTATACAGGTTGACTTTGATTTTATTTTGTTTTGTACTTTCAATATCAACTTTTGTATATTCATATATTTTAATATTCTATGAATACAATATTATGTTACAGTTGTTAATAACTTCACTATGTACATTGCTTGGGATAAAAGCAGAAAGGAGAGATGGGATTTGAAAGGAACAGCCATAAAAAAGTTTCCCATTTTCACATTGATTTGTTTGTTGATGGCGGCGATCTTTGTAGCGTTGGAACTAATACCAGCAGTTTCCGCGTGGAGTACATTAACGGGAGGGAATAAAGAACAGACCAAATATATTACAGAATTTGAGTCTGTAAATCCTGTGGAATACTATGAACTGGAAAACGGAGGCTCTTATAAAGACTTGGATATTCCCCAAAAAGTAAGAGCGGTAGTAGAACTTCCTCAAGATATTCAGTTATCTACCTTTAAAGAAGAACAGGCTCCGGAACAGCAAGATGAACTGCTTCCAAAGTATGAGTATTCTCATACGGTAGATAAATTAATGCTGGAAGCACAGGAAGATACCTCTTCCGCAGATATCACATCTTCCGCAGAAGAAACCTCTTCCATAGAAGAGACATCTTCTTCCTTAGTTGAAGAAGAAACTTCCTCTCAAAGCGCAGAGACAGAAAGTTTTCAAGCAGATGATACGTCTTCCGAAGAGAGTTCTATGACAACTGTAACAGAAGAAGAGACACAGGAATTACTCGATGAATCCTCAAAAACCAGTTACAATTCAGCAAAGGTATATTCCTTTGTAGATAGCACAGGAAAAACACAGTACCGCGTATATGGTTCGATCGATGGAGGAGAAGCACAGTGGTATGCGGTAGATAAAGAAGGAATCATGCTGGGTGCAGTAGAAGAGCTGGATGCCAACTGGGACTTTTCCAAACTGGATAGTACAGTGGCAGGTACGTACCAAGTAAAAGTACAGCTCCCTGAAAATTATGTATTGAATCAGGGTGTAGAAATTGCATATATGCAGATTATGGTAGCACAGGAAAATAGCGAGCAG
>CALWUU010000043.1 GCA_944384835.1 uncultured Clostridia bacterium
GTTGTTTTTCTTCTATAGAAATCCTGTCCCCATTTTAGTCTTACTTGAGATCGATAATCCTCATTTTGGTATAAATATAAATCTTTGGCCAAATCGGGATAATCCAAAGGAATTCCCTCTGAACGGAGCAGCTGTATCATCCCTCTGAGATGATGGGAAAGTTCTTGTATGTCAGCAGAAGTTGCCAATACATTAAACCGTCTTTGAATGCGCGTTTTGTCATCTTCACTATGTATCAAACAAGCTACTGCTTTTCCCAGACTGTTTCCTGTCCGACACATAGATTCTTTTTGCAAATCTTTTCCCTGTTGATGGAGCGCAAACAGCGTTAGAGCAATATAAATTGCCCATTGCGCATGAGTTGGAGTACCATTTCTACTTAACATTTCTTCGGGCAAATCCTGTAAAAACAGTTCCCAAAGCTCAGGAATATCTCCCGGCGCTGTCCCAATTCCTCTGCGCAAGTTTGCTAAAGATGCTTTCACAGCTCCGTCTGAAGACGAATTCACAATGCGCTTTAGCCGATATTCCACAAAATGGCTTACATTTTGCGTTTTACTAGACATGCTCATTCCTCCTATTTCAATGATTCCTTTAGATAATATGAAAATTTGTTATATACTTCAGGCGCGCAATAATGGTTTGCAACCTCTTTGCCTTTAATTTTTTCTGTAACAATTCTGCCGATAAAAGCAGCTGTTCCCGCATTTTCTATCAATTCTTCTCCCAAAGCAACGGCAGTTTTCCAGACATGGGTAAGCCATTGGGATTGTAGTTTATTTCTTTCCTCTATATTTTGACTGGGATCTAATGTCGATAGCCATCTGCGAAACGGAATATCCAAACGATGGTAAAATTCTTCTTTTGCATGGTAGCTTGCAGTATCTCCTTCATCGCCGCCTGCAGATTTTACCAAATCCCTAGCCAATCTGCCGATGATATCCGCTATATGATCGCATCTTTCAATCTCTTGCAGGGCCAAATTTCTCCATGTTTCTCCTGCCTCTGTCAATAACTCTACATAGAACGTGAGGGAATCACTGAATTCATCGGTTACAAAAAAGTCTTTATCTCCATATTGTACGGAAGCAATGCTGAAACATATCATCCTATGTTTATCCAGCGATTTTGCCTGCTGTAACTGATTGATCCAAGTCACAATACCAGGCAGATGCTTTTCGTCATTTTGCTCTACGATAGAAGCAAAATCGCGCCACATCTGTTTGCTGGGATCATGACGTTTGGGCTGAAACTTCCCTGTTGCTTTTCCCTTTTCCCTGATGGGTTTCCAAACCGTCATTTTTTCTTTGAACGCATTTTCTCTGGAAAAGAAATCTCCTCCCAATAATCTGTATCCTGTTACCTTATGATTATTTCTTTCCAGCAATAATCTTCTGGATTGCAGCGTAAGCAACGCAGCAGGATTATCAGGAATTGTAATTTCTATACGCTCTCCTTCCCGTGTCTTTGTCAACTCCCATGCAGGTACATTCGGTTCCCACGGTTCATAATCGTCTTTCAGAAGCACTAGATTCAACATCATTGTTTCAAACAATGTTTTTCCTTTTGCGGTAATTAGTCCTAATTTTCCAAGCCAACCTGCACCTGGTGAAGGCAGATTTTTTCCTTTCGGTTTGGCAGACGTATCATCATATCCGTTTACATATAACAGCCATCTTGCAGCTTCCGCATAGGAAACTTCTGTTTTATCCTTTCCTGTTCGGGGCGGAAAAAGGCGTGTCTTATTACTGCTTTCAGACAATTCTCCAATAAGCTTTGCTGCTGAATATTCCGTTCCCTTGGCAGCTGAAAGCGCCTGTCCAAAAGGACGTTCCGGATGAAACAGCCAAAACTTTTCATGCTGTGTATCTAAATAATGCTGTATTGGCTCTATGGGAAAACATTTTGCATTCCATAATGCGTCCCAACGGCTCAATGCAGTATCTGTATCTTCTATTGGCACATCCTCTTCATGTTCATCTACACGGGAAAATACCGTATGCAGCACTGCCAGCAATAAACGAAGTACCGCTACATTCTGCGTTGCAAGCTCACCTGCCAAATCTGTATACAGATGTGCCTGTTCAAATACTGTCATCAGGGAAACTTCGTCAATGCTCCCGTCCCCTTTCATTACCCTTATCCAAGGTTCGTCCAATAAATTAAATTCACATTCTTTGTTCTCCATATTCTTCCTCCTTTCCATATCTAAGCCCTTCTTCCTTTGTATACGTAATATGATAACCACATAAATCCGCACTAAGTTCTTCATCCAAAAGCAGTACCAATTCGCCTTTTATCCAGAAAGACTGTTGCCATTCCGGAATGATTTGACTATTCACACATTCTAATTCTTCAATGGTTCTGTCCAAATTTTTACCAAAACAAAACGCTCTTGGTAAATTCATTCTTTGACGTGCAATTTGCCTGCATTCTTCTGCCGACGGAACATGATTTGCAGGAACAACGGCACCCCCGTTTTGCCAAGGTAAAAATGTAATTTGTCCGTCCTTTCTTATCATCATGACCAAAACACTGATAGAAGCATCTCCGTCCCGTACCGTTGCCTGTGCCCTTTCCTCATTATCAGGCAAATCTGTACTAAGTAAATCAGAAATCATATTTAAATTGGCAAAACGTTTTGAAATATTCGGTTTCGGTATATAGTAAACTTCCGCTTTCGATTTTTTACTCTCTATATTCCGACAATAATCACTCCATGCCTGCTCAGCGGCGTCATCCAACTCTGATTCGTCCTGTGGTTCCTGATAAGTATCCTGCACTAACATAGGTATATCCTGCGGTAGCGTAATGGAATTCGGCAGCAACCGCTTAGTTTGCAGTAACAGCCAATCTCCATATATAAATCGGGAGTCTTCCTCTAACGTTTCTGTGTTTGCACCTAATACAGCACAGCATGGCTTGGTTACGTTTGCAGGACGCTCACGGGTATGACGGTGTAAGCGCCCCAACCGCTGCAGTAATAAATCCATTGGACACAAATCTGTTATGAGAAAATCAAAATCAATGTCCAATGACTGCTCCAAGACTTGAGTACCAATTACAATCAAATTCCTGCGTGTATTAGGTGTAGATGTTTTACCTAAACGCTGTAATAACATGTGTTCTTTTTCGGCGCGGTCAGGCATTAAAAAATGAGAATGGAACACTAAAATCTCCATATCAGGCAAGCTTTCTTTTAGCTGATCCGCTAAATTCTGAGCTCTGCGTACTGTATTTACAATCACTCCCGCACAGCCGCCTTCCGACAAAGCCTGTTTCAAGCGTTCTTCCATAGTTTCGTCAGAAATACGCTCAATCGAAACCATTTTGGAAGGTGTATCCACAGTAATGGCTTGCTGTTTGATGTCTTCTCCATCTGTCCACGTTAATATGGGATATGCTCGGCTGGAGGGTAATTCGTCATCTTTCAACTTTTTTCGCCTCAGATACGCACTGATAAATTCCAAGCGCCGTTTTTCCGGAAGCGTTGCGGAAAGCAGAATCACAGGAACTCCGTATCTTCCAAGCCACATCAACGCTCTGTCCAGATACGTATTCATGTAGGCGTCAAAGGCATGGCACTCATCTACAATCACAATTTTTCCTGCTAACCCCAAGTGGCGCAGCATGACATGTTTTTGTTTCAATGCCGCCATTAACAATTGGTCCACCGTACCAATGACAAAATCAGAAAGCAACGCTTGCTTCCGTCCTTCAAACCACTGATGTGCCACCAATCCGGAAGAACTCATATCCTCCGCAAGATAAGAGGTACCATGAAACAATGCTTGATATTGCTCATTGAGTTCTGCCATACCATGTGCCAAGCGAATGGAATGTAAGGCGTCTTCCGACTGTTCCATTGCCCACTGTTCTAACCGTGGAAAAATACCATTGGCAGTGGCCTGGGTAGGCAATCCAAAAAATAAGCCTGCGCTGCCTGTTTTACTAGCCAACACTTCTGCTGCCGCCAATGCCGCTTCTGTTTTTCCTACACCCATTTGTGCTTCTAAAATCATAATACCGGGCTGTACGGTATCTTCTGCCACCTTTATCATTGCTTTTTGTACCGTATTAGGCAAAAATCCAAAACGGTTTTGAAATTGTGTATCATCCATAAAAAAGCAGGAAGGCGACCATATATCCGGCAGATGCAATGTTTCCCATGCCTTTTCTGCTCTATGCTCAGCAGAAATATCCGCTCCGTTATCATCTATGTCAATCAGGGGAAAATAATCAGTGTTGCTGGCAATCCAATCGGCCATAATCAGAAGTCCTGTTAACAACATCTGCGCACCCATATTCAACTGCGGCAATTCTTCTACAGATGTATATCCTGAGGTTTTCAAAGAATATTCAAACCATTCCTCTCTGACAGACTCCCAAAACCTTCCTTGTTCACTGCCTTTTCCTTTGCATCCGTAGTAATTGTCTTCATAGTACCGTATTTGATTTTCTACATCATACTTGATTTCCTGCGGTTTTCCATGATGCGCGCCTACTGTCACCGATACAGACTGCTGACAATCAAAATCCAGTAAAATTGCTTCCCCTGCCAAAGCATGCGGTGACTTGCCTGGGGCTATAAAAGATCTCATTGGATATAACTGTAATCCGGAACGTTCAATGCGCATTCTCAGTTCCGGAAACTGTTCCGATATTCCTGATTGAAACACCGGCGTTAACTTGCCAATATCATGTGTCAAAGCAAGAAAAGTGCATAAATGCAGAAATTCCTCTTGACTCATCTCAGAATCAGCCGCACGTATAACAGAGGCGGGAAGCCATGTAATGACCAGCTTTCGAATGATATTAGCAGTATCTATAAAATGTACCCATGCCGGTAGCCATTGCAATTCTGTTTTTTGAGTTGATTTTGCTGCAAGACTTTGCATCGCAGATGAAAATTGCGAGTAATTTGCTTTTATCCATAGAGACAAAAAGCATCAACTCCTTTGCAAGTTTATAATTTATCACTATATTACCACATATTACCTGTAAAATAAAGCTTTTAATGGTAAAATTACTAAATTATTTCAAATATTAACCTATAAATCTATTTATTGTTGATACATTTCACAATGTAATTAATTTTTCGTATTCAAAAGCCGATACACAAAAAATCCGCTATAATTGAAACTCAATCATAGCGGATTTAAAAACAATAAAATATAAATTGTTGCGTGCACAAATGCATCTTTTATCTTTGGAACATCATCATAACAAATACTAACAAATTAACATCGCATCTCCAAATGAAAAAAAGCGATATTTTTCTTTCACAGCAACTTCATATGCATGCATAGTATGTTCATACCCGGCTAGAGCGCAAACCAGCATAATTAATGTGCTTTCCGGCAAGTGAAAATTGGTAATTAAACCATCTAATATCTGAAACTGATAGCCCGGATAAATAAAAATATCTGTCCAGCCTTCACTTTCTTTGATACAACCTTCCTTTCTGGCAACAGATTCTAAGGTACGGCAGCTGGTCGTTCCAACAGCAATGACCCGCCCGCCTTTTGCTTTTGTTTCTAAAATTAAATCTGCTGTTTCTTTCGGCATTTCATAATGTTCAGAGTGCATGATATGTTCTTCTATATTTTCCACACTAACAGGACGAAAAGTCCCTAAACCAACATGCAATGTCACATATCCAAAGCGAATTCCTTTTTCTTCAATCTTTTTCATTAATTCCGGTGTAAAATGCAAGCCTGCCGTAGGTGCTGCGGCAGACCCCAATTCTTTAGAGTATACCGTCTGGTACCTCTCCTGATTTTCTAATTTTTCCGTAATATAAGGAGGCAGCGGCATTTGACCGATTTGCTCTAACAAAGCATAAAAATTTCCCTGATAATGAAAACGAACCAATCGCTTTCCATCTTCCAGAATTTCCAGCACCTGAGCTTCCAGCAAACCTTCTCCAAACACAAAACGTGTGCCGGGCCGTGCTTTTTTCCCCGGTTTTGCAAGCACTTCCCAAATATCTTGTTCTTTTTGTGTCAGCAACAAAAATTCAATATGACCGCCGGTATCTTTTTTGCTGCCGTAAATTCTTGCAGGCAGAACGCGGGAATCATTTACAATCAAGCAGTCCCCGGGTTGTAAATATTCTATGATATCATAAAAGTGGCGGTGCTCAAGTTCTCCGCTTGTTTTGTCCATGACCAGCAAGCGGGAAGAATCTCTGGGTTCCACCGGTGTCTGCGCAATCAATTCTTTTGGTAAATCGTAATAAAAATCTTTGGTTTCCATACTTGAGAAACCCTCCTGTATTTCAGTTCCTATGAATCAAATTTTTTCTCATGTAGAATTTATTATAAACGATTATAAATCATTTGACAATCGCAGTTTCTGATGTTATGATGTTGATAAGTTTAAAAGAAAGATAGAGGTGCGGCATTTATAAGTACCAAGCGTGAAACTGCCCAAGTTTAGGATCGTTTGCAAAAGGAACTGCCGCCGAAGAGTTTAAAGTGGGTCATTTCAACTCTGGGGGCTGAGAGAATATCTCTTCAACTGTCATCATGCATATATGATGTTGCGCTATCTGTTATCCTAAAATAAAAAATGGATAAAAATACAGTAGAAGCATAATATATCCGCATGATGATCGGTTTTCTAAAAACCGGTCTTTTTTATTACCATTTTATTCTTTAGATATTTTGGAGGAACCAACATGAAACAGTACAAAGTAGGCATTATCGGGGCAACAGGTATGGTTGGCCAACGTTTTGCAACATTATTGGAAAACCATCCATGGTTTACCGTAACAACAGTAGCGGCAAGCGCACGCTCTGCCGGAAAACGTTACGAAGATGCCGTTGGAAACCGCTGGGCCATGAAAACACCGATGCCTGCTGCTATGAAAGACATGATTGTATATGATGCAACTGCAGACGTTGCTAAAATTACCGCTCAAGTCGATTTTGTATTCTGCGCAGTTGATATGAAAAAAGATGAAATTCGTGCATTGGAAGAAACATATGCAAAAGCGGAATGCCCTGTTATTTCTAACAACAGCGCTCACCGCGGCACACCGGATGTACCAATGATTATTCCTGAAATCAACGACGGCCACGCTGAGATTATCCACGCACAGCGCAAACGACTTGGTACAAAACGCGGATTTATTGCAGTAAAATCTAATTGTTCTTTGCAAAGCTATGTACCTGCCATTCACGCAATCAAAGAACTGGGTATTACAAAGGTACTTGCCTGCACCTATCAGGCAATTTCCGGTGCCGGTAAAACATTTGAAACCATGCCTGAAATTTTAGATAATGTTATCCCTTACATCGGCGGTGAAGAAGAAAAATCCGAACAAGAGCCAATGAAAATCTGGGGCCACATTGAAGGCGACCAAATTATAAACGCAACTTCTCCAAGCGTTACCGCACAATGCCTGCGTGTACCTGTATCTGACGGACACACGGCTGCTGTATTCGCTTCTTTCGATAAGAAAATTTCAATGGAAGAAATTATCCAAAAATGGGAATCCTATCGTGGTGCAGCACAAGAATTAAATTTGCCAAGTGCACCAAAACAATTCCTGCACTACTTCCATGAAAACGACCGTCCCCAAGCAAAACTGGACCGCAATCTAGAAAACGGTATGGCTGTTTCTATCGGGCGTCTGCGTCCGGACACACAATATGATATTAAGTTTGTTTGTTTGTCTCATAACACACTGCGCGGCGCAGCAGGAGGCGCTGTATTAATGGCAGAACTGCTTTGTGCCAAAGGATATCTTGATTGATACAGTCATATGAGATAATATTGTTAGGAGGTTTTTTATTATGAAAAAAGAAATTTTCACCGGATCAGGTGTTGCTATTATTACCCCTATGAACCAAGACGGTTCTATCAACTATGCAGAACTGGAAAAGCTGATTGAATTTCAAATTCAAAATGGTACCGATGCAATCATTGCCTGCGGTACCACAGGTGAATCCGCTACCATGTCGCATGAAGAACACTGCAAAGTCATTGAATTTACCATTCAAAAAGTAAACAAACGCGTACCTGTCATTGCAGGTACAGGCAGCAACGATACCGCTTATGCCATAGAACTTTCTAGAGAAGCAGAAAAATTAGGTGCAGACGCTTTGCTTGTAGTAACACCATATTACAACAAAGCTTCTCAGCACGGTTTGATAAAACACTTTACCGCAATTGCTGACAGTGTATCCATTCCAATGATTTTATACAACATTCCTTCCAGAACAGGATGTCTTATCAAACCTGAAACCTACGCAGAACTATGCAAACATCCAAATATTGCAGCTACCAAAGAAGCAACAGGAGATATTTCTCTGATTGCAAAGGTTAAAGCGCTTTGCGGAGATGAGTTGGCTATTTATTCAGGCAACGATGACCAGACATTGCCGATTCTGTCTTTGGGCGGAAAAGGAATTATTTCAGTAATCGCAAATATTTGCCCTCAGTTATCACATGATATTTGTGCAAAATATTTTGCAGGAGATATTGCAGGAAGCCGTAAATTATTTTTAGAACATTTGGAATTGATGAATGCCATGTTTATGGACGTTAACCCCATTGTAATCAAAGAGGCTGCCAACTTAATGGGCTTTGACTGCGGTTCCTGCCGTATGCCCCTTTGCGATATGACAGAACAAGACCACGCAAAACTGGTAGCAATGATGAAAAAATATCATTTAATCTAAGTAAAAGACAAAACGGATGTAACTCCGCGCTGTATCTAGACAGCGCCGGTAAACTGAAAGGCATGGAAAGAGCAAATGAAACGTATTATTTTAAGCGGAGCCAATGGCGCTATGGGACACGAAATCGCTGCATGTATCAGTAATCGAGACGATTGCAAAATTGTTGCAGGTTTAGACATTAACACCAATGTATACAGCGATTTTCCAATTTATAACAATGTAGACGAATTAACATGCGGCGCAGATGTCATTATTGACTTCTCCCATATTTCTGTTTTAACACCGCTTTTGGCATACGCGGTCAAAGAACGCATTCCTGTGGTACTGTGTACAACAGGATATTCAGAATCTCAAGTAAAAGAACTAAAAGAAGCATCAAAACAAATTCCTGTATTTTATTCCCGCAATATGTCTTTGGGAATTAATTTATTGATAGAGCTTGCAAAAAAAGCCGCCGTTATTCTGGGCGACCAATTTGATATAGAGATTATTGAAAAACATCACAATCAAAAAATTGATGCTCCCAGCGGAACCGCACTGATGATTGCAGACGGAATTTGCGAAGTATTGGACCGTACGATGCATTATGAATATGACCGACATTCTCAACGTAAAAAGCGTGATAAAAATGAAATTGGTTTACATGCAGTCAGAGGCGGAACCATTGTTGGCGAACATGAAATATTATTTGCCGGACATCACGAAACGCTTTCGCTGACTCATACAGCACAGTCAAAGGAAGTATTTGCAACAGGTTCTATTAATGCGGCAATGTTTCTGGCAGACAAACCTGCAGGACTGTACGATATGTCTGATTTAATTAATGACTAAGAACAAAAAAGGAGGCTTTTGCTTTATGACAAACATTACTTCCAGTATGGATATTACATTGGTTACATTACAAAACTGTCCATCTGATTTAACCGTAATTCATCAAATTTTTGATAAAGCGGCTGAGCTGGGTATCGACATTGATATGATTTCATTGGCACCCTCTCAAAGCGCAATGTCTTCCCTATCTTTTACTATGTCTGATCACGACCTGCCAAAGCTGTTGACATTTTCCAGCCACTTACACAATGAGCTTGGAGTAAAAACAGTCATCAGCAGCGGGAACAGCAAGATTATTGTCGCAGATGAAGCGATGAAAAATCAGCCGGGATTTGCCAGCAAAATATTTGGTGCCGCGGCAAATGCAAAAACAGATATCCGTATGATAACCACTGCCGAAACAGAAATTTCGCTATTGGTTGCGGCATCTGATCATGAAACAACAGTCTCCGCCATTAAAGAAGTAATTGCATAAAACTGTTTTATTTTATACCACATCAAAAAAGAGATACACAATTGTGTATCTCTTTTTTAGTTGCATGAATTGTATCTCATATATGATAACAAATACTCATTTCAATACTTTATAGGCAACCACAGCCGGTTCCTATCTAATGTATTGATTGGCTATGAATAGCATTCATGCCATACTTATTTCATGGCTTGCAAACATACCACCACAAAATTCATTATTTTAACAGAAGTGTTTTCTGCATAATCATATTTTTCAAAAACACTCCATGACGCTCTACTTGCTGTTCTTTGATAATCTGATAGTTTCTGCCTTGAAAAAACGGACAAGCAGTAACGGAAGCATGCGTCATGATATTCACATGATTCTGCTCCGCCGCATATTGTTCCAATTGATCCATAATTGCAGTTGCAATTCCTCTGCGCTGATACTCTGCATGTACATAAAGTCTATCTAAAAAATTTCCGTTCAAATCGCCAAAACCAACAATCTTATCATCCATTTCGGCTACCAATGTTTTATGATGAAGAAACGATATATCCCAAGCAATTGGGTCAATGCTGTTAGAGTTTGCCCACGCTTCTATTTGCTCTCGTGTATAATCTCTTTGGTTGATTTTATGAACCGTATCATAAAACAATGAAATAATAGCGTGACAATCATTACTGCAATAAGACCTTATTTTCATATATGTTCCTCACAAACAGCGTAAGCGAAACTAAAATATGCCAATAGCTGCAATTTATTTATGGTAACGACCATGATTTTGTATCTGAAACGCACGGTAAATTTGCTCACAAAGCATAACTCTTGCCAATTGATGGGGAAAGGTCATACGCGACATGGAAAGCTGAAGCGTCCCGCTTTGTTTGACTTTATCGCACAAACCGTGAGAGCTTCCAATGACAAAACTAACAGCACTGACACCATTCAAAGCCAATGTGCTAAGATGCTGTGCTAAGGCTGGGGAATCTATTTGCTTTCCTTCAATACACAATGGAATGAGCGTACTTCCGGCAGCCAGCTGGATTATCTTCTCTCCTTCCGCATGCAAAGCCTGATGAATTTGCGTTTCTGATGGCTGGTCAGGCAGTTTATGCTCCGCCACCTCTATGATACGAAATTTACAAAATGCGCCCAAACGTTTTTGATATTCTTCGCACGCTTGTGTCCAATATCGTTCTTTTAATTTTCCAACGCAAATACAATTTACCGTCAGCATAGCTACTCCTTAAAATAGAATGGTTTCGTGTTTTGTATTCTCTCTTGGTGCAATATCAATTTCATAATCAAGACCTCGTTTGAGTCCTTCTATGGTCAACGAGCACAAAGAGGTTTGAAGAGCAATGTCAGGCGTATTATTTTCATGACTTAAATGTGCCAGCAAAAAACGAGCCGTTCCTAATTTTGCCAGTTTAGGCAAAATATCTGCACAGGCTGCATTGGATAAATGTCCATAGTCGGAAATAATACGCTGCTTTAAGACATAAGGATAATTACCTGTTTTCAGCATACCAACATCATGATTGGATTCCAAGACAACAAAATCACTGCCTGCCAAGTTATGATACACCTGCTCTGTCATACAGCCTAAATCGGTTGCAAATGACAATGTACGGTCATCCGCAGTTGTAATATGAAATCCAATCCCTTCTGCGCAGTCATGCTGGGTAGGAAACGATGAAATCCACATGCCTGCACATTCAATTCCTCTGCTGTCTACCAGTTCCACAGGAATATCCGTATTCAGCTGCTGAGATTCTTCCAGCGCTTGTAACGTACCTTGAGAAGAAAATACAGGTATTTTATATTTAGAGGTAAATACGCGAAGTCCTTTGATATGGTCTGTATGTTCATGGGTCAGAAATATCGCCTTAATCGCTCCAATCGGAATATCACATGCAGACAGCATTTCTTGCATTTGCTTTGCACTGCGGCCAATATCAATTAAAATACCGGCATCTGCAGAGCCAACAAAATAACTGTTTCCACTGCTTCCGCTGAATAATGGGCAAATTCTGGCCATATTTCTCCTCCATTGCTTTTGTACTTTTTCTAATAAATTTCAAGGGGTGACTGCAATTCTTTCGCTTTTAAAAGAGCATGATTAAAAATCGTAATAAAATCTGTTCCGTCACTGGTAATAAAATAACAGGCAAGATCTGTTATTTCTTCACTGATATGTGCTTCCCACGGCGGTTCTTTTGACAAGTCATATATATCCCAAATGATTTGATGCGGTTTTAGCTTTTTGAGTTCTTCTGTGATAAAACTCAACTCTTCTCTGGCTTGCTCTGCCCGTTCAGGCAATAAGTAACCTTGATACACCTCATTCATAATCACAGGAAAACGACTTCCCCACTGCATATGCTCTAAATGATACGCTGCTGTTGAAAAAAACGAATGGAGAAAGTCCGCACTTCCTATTGGGAAAAAGAAACATTGTATTTGAAACCCTATCATGACATTCATCTGATTTCTGTTTTGCCATAATTATCAGTGATAACACGAAAGAACCTATCGAATTGTCCGACAGGCTCTTTCCGCATCTAATTATCATATTTTTGCAAATACTATTTGTTCTTACATTGCCTTTGGCTGTGTATCTTCAGGTATCTGAACCCGTTTAATATCCGCTCCTAATTTTTGTAATTTTTCTACAATATCTTCGTAACCGCGCTCAATGTGACGAACTTCTTCAATTTGGCTTACACCCTTCGCACATAGAGCGGCAATTACCACTGCAGCACCTGCGCGTAAGTCAGTGGCTTTTACAGGCGCTGCGTTTAAATGGTCCACACCTTCTATGACAGCTAATTTGCCGTCAACTGAAAATTGTGCGCCCATACGGCGTAATTCTTCTACATAACGGAAGCGGCTGTCCCACACGCTCTCCGTAATAATACTGGTGCCTTGCGCAATTGCAAGTAAAACAGAAATCTGTGGCTGCATATCTGTCGGAAAGCCGGGATGCGGCATTGTTTTTACATTGCATTTTTGCAGCTTTCCATCTCGTTTAATATGAATCGAATCATCAAATTCTTCGACAATTACACCCATTTCTTCCAGCTTTGCGGAAATAGATTCCAAGTGCTTTGGAATTACATTTTCAACTACCGCATCTCCTCCGGTTGCGGCAATGGCAACCATATAAGTTCCTGCTTCAATTTGGTCTGGGATAATGGAATATGTAGAACCATGTAAATGTTCAACACCATAAATTTTAATCACATCGGTACCGGCGCCGCGAATGTCTGCGCCCATAGAACTCAGAAAGTTTGCTAGATCTACAATATGAGGTTCTTTTGCTGCATTTTCAATTACTGTCAAACCTTTTGCTTTTACAGCTGCCAGCATAATGTTAATAGTAGCACCCACAGATACAACATCCATATAAATATTATTTCCGGTGAGCTCCTGCGCTTGTACATCTACCATACCGCCATCCAAGCTGTAAGAAGCACCCAAGGCAGAAAATCCTTTCAGGTGCTGGTCAATCGGTCTTACACCAAAATCGCAGCCACCCGGCATAGAAACTACTGCATGGCGAAAACGCCCAAGCAAAGCGCCAAGCAAATAATAAGACCCTCTCATATGTCTCGCAAGCTCATAAGAAGCAATGTGGGAATGAATTGGTCTGGGATCTATTTCAATTGTAGATTTATTGATTCTTTTAATCACTGCGCCCATATCATGAATAATATGAAGCATATCGTTTACGTCAGTAATATTAGGTACATTTTCTATACGGCAAACTTCGTCTGACAAAATTGCCGCCGGTATAATAGCAATGGCAGCATTTTTAGCGCCACTAATTTGAACAGTACCTTTTAGTGGCTTACCGCCTGTAACTACATATTTATCCAATGAGACACGCCCCAATCGTTGTGTTATGTTCCAACTTGAACATTCTATATATCATTTATCTGAAATCGTTATATTAACATATATTATATTTAAAAAGCATCTTTACTGATAATAATACATTGACAGAAAAAAGTCAATCTCTCACAAAAATTTATTCATAATATTGTGAAAAACTGCAAATAATTCGACAATATCCTATGTTATTGTAGGAATCATCAAAAGAATGGACAAAAAATTAAGAATAAATCTCGTTTATTGCCGCATCAATGCTGATATTCCCTATAACAACATCATACCATAAAATAAAAAAAGTTTTGCAGAAAACCTGCAAAACTTTTGTAAAATCAAGGCGACACATAATTTAACGGATCAACAGGGGTTCCGTTTTCTATTACTTCAAAGTGCAAATGGGCGCCAAAAGAGTTTCCGGTATTACCTACCAAAGCGATTGGTTGTCCTTTATATACTTTTTCACCGGCCTTCACAAGCAACTCGCTGGTATGACCGTATAAAGTCTTTCTTCCGTTACCGTGATTGATAATCACATATAAACCGTAACCTGAACCGTCCATTTGAGCAAATTCAACAGTACCTGCATCTGCCGCTACAATAGTTTCGCCATACGCATTTCCGTTTGCAATGTCAATACCGTTGTGATGTGAGCCCCATCTAAAAGAAAATGTGCTGCTAACGGTATGAACTGTTGGAAGAGGCCAAGTTAATGTACCGCTGCTCTCACCAGGCACACTACCGTCCGGCGGAGTTTTTGTACCTTCTATTACAATTTTCGTAACAGGTTCCTGTGTCACCGTTGTAGAAACATTAGAACGTTCCGCTTCTTTACCGTTGATATAAGTTACAGCATCAACATAAGTTGCTTTACCGTTTTCACCTTCTGTAATTACTTCTGAATAAGTATTGTATTTTGTATCATCTTTTTGCACTTCTGTTTCAAATTCGACATCTTTTTCATATGTCTCTTCTTTCACAACAGAAATGTTCAAAATAGATTTTTTTACAATTACACTGAGTTTATCGCCGGCTTGCAGCGGAGAAGATACGCTTGGATTCAGCGCTTTTAATTCATTGGCAGTCACACCAAATTTTTCAGCCAAAGAATCCCAGGTATCGTCCTGAGTAACAGTATATCCCATAGGTTTATTGGAAAGCCCTGTTAACTGAGCTTTGATGGCATCTGCCGATTCAATGCTGGCAACAGGATAAATATCTGTTTTGGTTTGAATATCGTCTGCAAATGAAATAGATTGATATGTTTCAGGCGCATTGTTATTGAGCAAATCCTGCAGCATATATTCTAGATCGACGACATTTTCAACTGCTCCGATAAAATTGCCGTTTACATAAAGACCAACAGCCTCTTTATAAGTACCGGTGCTTTTTTCAGCCAGTACATTTGTACATACTGTGGTAATCTTTGTTGTATCTGATGATACGGCAGCCGATGTAATTTGTTTTGGCTGTATCATTAAGCTGTCGGAAGCATTTTCAGCTAAAAGCTGGTTCATGACCTCAAATGGTTCTCCGTAAACAACTTGCCTTTCCTGCGCAGATGCGCTGACACCATTGATAGACTGCATTGCAAAACCGAATGAAACGGTTAAAGCTGCAACCCCCAATGCCGGAGCAATTACATGCAATGCATATTTTCCTAATTTCTTATGGAAACTGCCTGTATGTTGAAAGCCCTCTGCAATACATTCTGCGTGTACCGCAAAGTGAACAAGCACCTTTTGCATGGCTGCAGAGTATAATTTTTTTGTTAATTGAAACATGGATTGGTAGATACCTTTCCACATTTGACGCATTCGTTCCAGTCCTGAGCTATGTTCCATTCTCCCTTGATTGGATTCAGAACGTTTAAACTGAAATAGTTTAATAGTGAATCTTCCTCTCGTTACGAATTAAATTTGTTACATTCGTGTAATCTTTCTCTGTGTATACTACTATAAAAATTACAAATTTGCAACCTTTTTTACGAACGATTAGAAAATTATGTGAAGTTTGCTTATATATTATTCGTATTTTAGCTGTTCTATTGTCCAATTTGCAATATAAGGAAGGAATTCTTTTGCTTGATTTTTTGCATCTTCCAAATCATGCTCTAAATAATTTCCACATTCCACTGCTGTATTTCCTGGAATTTCTCCTTCATAATTAGCAATATCTGTCATAATTCTTTGGATTAACGCAATCGTGTCTTCCGGTTTCATATCTCGAACCAGAAAATAAAAACCGGTTCTGCATCCCATAGGACCAAAATAAATAATTTTATGCTCATATTCCGAATTGCGGGAAATGGTAGCAAATAAATGCTCAATAGTATGCATAGAAGCATTTGGCAAAAACGGAGGAACATTTGGTTTTTTCATGCGAATATCATAGGTGATAATGTCATCATCTATTCTTGAGGTATAAATACCTGGCTGTAATTTTGTATGGTCTACGCAAAAACTTGGAATTCTTTTCATAATATCATAACTCCTTTTTCTTATAATCGTTTAATAATTGTTTGGACTGCTCTACTGCCGACTCAAACAAATCCATATAGCTTTCTGTACGTATCACCGTATCTTCCATAGGCCATTGCCACTGGGCACGGTATGTATTGGCATAGTCATAAGCGTCGCCTTCGTTAATTCCCCTAAAATAGCTGGACAATCGTCTTTTGTACTCTTTTCCCCGTTCCATGCGTTCCAAAAAGCTTTTCTTTAATGTGGAACGGTCGTTGAGCATACCGCAAGTTTTTCTGGCATCTTCTGTTGCCTGCAATAAAACAGATATTTCCTGTTTTTCTTCAAATAACGTATCCAGCAAATAGCAGTATAATAGCGCAATCTCCTGCTGCACAGCCTCATCTTTGGGAAATACCTGTTTCATATCAAACTCCGTTGGCAGTTGACCTCGAAGATAACGCAGCATGATGATATCCAAAGAAGTTTCTATTTTGTTTCTCAGCGACAGCGCTTGCTCTTTTGGGTGCGCTTCTTTCAGCATATACAATCCATATTGAATGAAAGGCTCTGTCTGTTCTTTTAGGATACCGCGGCATTCCAAGCCCAAACGATAGCAAATGATGATTGAAGAATCCTTTTTCTGTCTGTAATCATTGATGGCTTGCAGAATAACCGATAGATCCAATTGGGCAAAGCGTTCTGCATAAGATTTTAACATAATGCCTGACTGCCAAAATAGAAAACGGTGAAAGGTTAAAAACCCATACCCTTGCACGCCCCATAAAAAAGCGTTTTGATTCCACTCTTTCATGTTCTGAGAAACAGCATATTGCCCTATTTGCTCGCCATATAAATGTTGACATATTAATGTAAACAAATACTGTCCCTCCTTTGCCTTATCAGTGTAACATAAAAAAAGAAAATAGAAAACCTTTCAACACAAAAATAAGAGCAGAATTTAGAATGTGTTCTAAATTCTGCTCTTATACATAAGAAGTATTATGTGACGAAAGGCACATTTCCACCGGAAGCCAGCATTCTAACATCATTTGTAATAGATTTCGGCAATCCAGATTGCTGTACTGCGCCATATACGGCAATAAAAAAAGGAATAAAACATAAAAACCATCCAACTACCATACCGATAATTTTACCTGTCCATTCCGCATCGGTAAAATTAATCATAAGCACCGCATCGCCCCCATTATTGCTTATGGTAAAATTCGCCGTAATTTCTTTCGCAAGTCCGACAATTTTTTTGATTCCATCATTATCTTTGCTAAATGTAATGGAAACAGTATCTCCTATCTTACTAGACATCACTCCAAAACCTTTTGCCTGATATAATTTTATAAGCTTATCCGTCATATCATCCATCTTAAAATCAGGATGAATTGGAACCATTTTCATTTCTGCCATTTTTCTAAATTTCTCCTTATATTATCATAAAATGTTTATATAAACGCAAAATATAAACCAAAAGAAATAAACAAATCAATACCACAAAATAAATTTTCTCTGCTTTATCACTAAACCTCTTTTTCAAAATATTCCTGTGCGCAGTATACAATATGGTAGGCACAACGGTAACAAATAGAGGATGATATGAAAATGCTGTTTGAAAATCACCCGTTAATGCGGATATATGCGCTCTTGTAATACCGCAGCCAGGACACGGAATATGAAAAAAGTAGAGAATTGGGCATTGATAAACCAAAAAAATAAATAGGATAATTGCTGTTATCACGGAATGATAAAGAATAAATCTTTTCCATTTATGCTTCTGCATTGGTCCTCATATTTTCATATCAACAAATGTTTCAGGCGTAACATCTAAAGCGAAACAGATTGCTCGAAGATCATCTTCATATAGAGTTCTTTTGCCTTCCAGCATCGCTTGAAACATCATGTTGGAAATGCCCGCTTTTTCTGCAATGGCATTTTGCTTTAAATTATGCGTCACCAAATATGTACGAACTTTTTCATAAACTTCCATAAAAACACCTCAATTTCAAGAATTTCTTAATTTTATTACATTATATTTCAGAATTACTGTTTAGTCAAGATAAAATTACAGATTTTCTTTATTTTTTCTTGTAAATTCTAATTTTACATGTATAATAAAAATGAGGTGATACGATTGAAATATGAAATCGGTACAAAAATCCGCAAATATCGTGAACGCAAAGGTATCAGCCAGAAGGAATTAGCAAATTTAATTGGTGTAAGCAACAGCAGAATTTCCAACTGGGAAAATGGAATTAATAGACCGGATGCTGATATTTTAGCCGAACTATGCAAAGCGCTCAGCGTATCCCCCAGTGAATTACTTGGTGTTCGTCTGAGTACGGACGAATTGAGCGAGCAAGAAAGAAAAATCATTCAGGCATATCGCGCAAAAACAGAACTCCAGCCAGCAATTCATATTTTATTAGGAATTGAGAATGAGGAATAAAACTGATTTTTTGTAAAATTTTCAGCATGAGCTTCATTACAGATAAATTTTTTTACAAAGTAAATATTTAAACTACTATCATCTCTATTTAAATCATTCGACAAACGGTACGATACAGAAAGATCGATGTATCATAAATCTTGTTGCTATGCTTCTCTAACAACCGACCATACTATTTATTACACTACAAAACAATATCTTCTAAAAAAACCATTGCACGTGATTATATATAAAATCACGTGCAATGGTTTTTTATATTTTGATTCTGTTTCAGTATTGTTTATTTTGTATTTTACCTATCGCAGCAATGCCAGCATATCATCCTGCGGAGGACAAGTCAGTTCTATTCTGCGACCGGATACAGGATGCACAAACAAAACCTTTGAACAGCACAGCGCCTGCCTGCCAATACAATCTAAATGACCGCCGTATATATCGTCGCCGGCAAGCGGATGGCCGATATGGGAAAAATGCACACGTATTTGGTGCGTCCTCCCAGTTTCCAATCGGATACGCAGTAAAGTGTGCTGTTTTGTTCCATCAATAGCCTGCCAATGGGTAACTGCCCGCTGACCATCCGGAGCAATTTCTCTTTGAATGGTATATCCTTCCTTCAGGCGAATGGGAGCATCAATGACTCCCTCTCCTGTTAAAACACCTTCGCAAACGGCTGTATATTCCTTTTCAATGGATTTACTGAGTGCCGCAGCCGCATAACCGTGTTTTGCAATTACAATTAAACCCGAGGTATCTTTATCCAAACGATATACGGGATGAAATCCTAAGCGTACGCCATTTGTTTGATAGTGATAAAACAAAGCATTAGCCAAACTGTCTCTGTCATGACCTGCTGTGGGATAAACAGGCATACTCCAATCTTTGTCAATGACGATGATATCTTCATCTTCATATACAATAGAAAGCGGCAGCGCAACAGCTTCAATATCCTTTTCAATATCGGGCAAATTGACGCATACCACATCGCCTGTTTTTAAAATGTCGTTGGCTCTTCCATGATTTCCATTGATGGTAAGTCCCATTTTGACACGTTTTTGTTTTGTCAGCAGTCTTGCGGATAAATTGCAATATCCCCGCAAAAATACTTTCAGCTTTGTTTGTTCCCATTCTTTGGGTACTGTAAATGTCAATGCTCTCATATGAACATACCTCTGCAATAAAAAAGGCGACAGCTTTGCTGCCACCCTTATGATAAAACTGGCTTTATTTTACTTCCACAGTCCAATGCATGGTATCTTCAATTGTACCCCATTGAATCCCTGTTAAAGTATCATATAAGCGCTGTGAAATTTCTCCGATTTTACCGTTGTTAATCTCCATAACGTGGTCACCCCATTTTAACTGACCGATTGGAGAAATAACAGCCGCTGTTCCTGTACCGAATGCTTCTTTCAGCTGTCCCTTTTGATAAGCTTCATAAATTTCCTGAATTTCGATAGGGCGTTCAGATACTTTCAGACCCCAGGATTTTAAAATTTCAATGGCGGACATTCTGGTAATACCAGGTAAAATAGAACCTTGCAAAGCAGGTGTTACAATTTCATCACCAATGACAAAGAATACGTTCATGGTTCCTACTTCTTCTACATATTTACGTTCAACACCATCCAGCCACAGCACCTGAGTATAATTTTGTTCTTCGGCTTCATCCTGTGCTTTTAAAGAAGCTGCGTAATTACCGCCTGTTTTGGCATAACCCATTCCGCCTCTAACAGCGCGTACATAACTGCTCTCCACATATATTTTAACCGGATCCAAACCTTCCGGATAATAAGCACCGCTTGGCGAGCAAATCACCATAAACATTAGATGTTTTCCGGGATGCACGCCTACATGTGCGTCCGTTGCAAAAATAAACGGACGAATATATAAGGAAGCGCCTTCTGCCGTAGGAATCCAATCTTTGTCAATGGCCACTAATTTTTCAATACATGTTAATGCAAATGCTTCGTCTATTTTAGGAATGCACAAACGCTCGTTTGAAACATTCAGGCGAGCCATATTTTTTTCAGGACGGAACAATAAAATACGTCCGTCTTTTGTGCGGTATGCTTTCATACCTTCAAAAACGGTTTGTCCATAATGCAAGCACATGGCAGAAGGATCCAATTCAATAGGACCGTAAGGCACAATACGTGGGTCGTGCCAGCCTTGTCCTTCATCATAATTCATAATAAACATATGATCTGTAAAAACAGAACCAAAACCAAGCTTGGTTTCATCCGTTGGTTTTGCCTTCGGATGTTTTGTTAATTCAACTTTGATTTCCTGCATGGGGAAAGACCTTCTTTCACTTTATTCCATTTTATTGTACCACCAAATAACTGCACTTTCAAGAAGCAGTTAAAAAAATATAGTGAATATTGCTAAAAAATTCTCAATCCTTTTGGATATCTATTCTTTAATCTTCCTGCAGAACATTTTCCAAAGCCTGTCAGAACACCTTCAACAGCAATACCTGCAAAACCTTTCAGATGATTTGGCACTGCGATTTCTTCTCCTCTTAAAAACTGTTTCAGTGCAGGATCATCGTTGGCAAAGGATAAAACTTGATGCAGATCTTCCTGTTTTGCCGCCATAAACAAACCATGTGCCGGCTCAATTCGGTTGGTCTTTCCTTCTCCCAATAGAACACCTGCACGCAGAACACCTAAACCGTCCAACTGCGGCAATCCTTCGGGAAGCAAAAGAAACTGCTCTTTTACTTGCAGTATTTCATGCTCCCACGGCTCTTTGATCACAGATGTCAATAGCTCCTGAGCCAATTTCACATCTTGTTTTTGCTTTGGAGCAAATAACTTGGGATAGCTCGGATTTTCTTTGACTCTGCGTAATTTTGCAACAAAATGTCCGTCTCCTCCATCCATGGGATAGATCCGTCGGGTTTTGTCCAAACCAATACCAGGTCTGCCAAATGAAACATTGCAGTCTTCCAATTCAAATTCAGCATGGCGTTCCAAAAAACCAGATACCGTATCCTCGTTTTCTTCTTTTGAAAAAGTACAAGTGGAGTACACTAAAATTCCGTTTTCCTTTACTGCCTGAGCAGCGGAATCTAAAATAGCTGCCTGTCGTGCCGCACAAGCTTTTACATGTTCCAAACTCCAGTCTGCGATGGCTTGCTGGTCTCTTCTAAACATACCTTCTCCCGAGCAGGGAGCATCTACCAGCACCTTATCAAAAAATCCGGCTAATTTACTGCACAAAATGTCAGGGTGACAAGAAGATACCACTCCGTTTCGCACGCCCAGCCGTTCTATATTGGAAAGTAAAATATTGGCACGATTTTTGACAATTTCATTGGACCAAAGGAGACCGTTTCCACCTAACATGCCTGCAATTTGAGTAGATTTTCCACCGGGCGCTGCACATAGATCCAATACGGTTTCACCCTGCTGCGGATTCAGGACAGTTACTGCTGAAGCGGCAGAAGGCTCTTGAGAATAGAATGCTCCCGCATGATGCAGCGGCAGAGTCCCAACCTTAGCGTCTTTCTCTTCAATATAGTATGAAAACGGAGAAAAAGGAGACGGTGTTAAAGTAAAAGGTAAATTTTCTTCCAAAGTACTCCAAGCGCATTTTAGAGGATTGAGACGAACTCCTTTTTTAGAAGGTCTGGAATAGCTCTCTAAAAACGCGGGATAATCGTCTTGTAAAAGCTGTTCCATTTCGGTCATAAAATCAATTGGTAAATTTATCAAAAATATCAACTCCAAAACTTTTACTTGAATAAATCAAAGAGAACAGAGACATAATACTCATAAGGGGGTGAATTCTCATGGATAAACAAAACGCTCAAAACAGAAAAAATACAACTCATGAAAACTGTGGACGTTCTCAAAACGCTCAAAACACAACCACACAAACTCAAACACAAACTCAAAACAGAAATAATCAAAATGCTCAAAATAGAAAAAATCAAAATCACAGCAACTAACTGTTAGCAATATCTTTTAGAAAATCGTTGGATTTTAACCACAAATCCAACGGTTTTCTTATTTTTATGAAAAAAGTTCTTTACATTCAAAATGCAAAGAACTGAAACATAGCTTATTCCTTTCGCTTTCTGTTTTTTATGATATCTTTCAGCGTCTTTTCCTCTTTTCCGTTTTCTTTAAAGCCTTCACCGTTTATCTGGCCTGCATCTCCAATAATCATAAAGGCATCAATATCAATTTCTTTTACCATCTGTGTTAAACGGTATACTTCATATTTGCGAACAGCACACAACAGTACATCGCCTTCTTTGCCCGTATATGCGCCTTTTGATTTTAAGATGGTAACTCCCCTGGACATTTGGCTGATAATCGCCTCTGAAATCTCTTTGCTTTTCTGAGACATGATAAACAACATCTTGCCCGTACCGATATCTGTGCCATACAATACAGCGTCAATCAGACGTGTTGCTACAAAAATAACAATGATAGCATACATAGCGCTTTCAATGCTTTTGAATACCACTGCTGAAATGAATACAACACAAAAATCAATCAGCATCATCAGCCTGCCCATGGAAAAATGGGGAAACCGTTTTCCCAGCAGTCTGGCGGCTGTGTCCGTTCCGCCAGTAGTACCGCCGCGAATGAAAAAAAGAGCTAAGCCTGCGCCTTCCGTTACGCCGGCAAAAATGGCAACCAACATATTATCACCCTGATACGGCGGCACCAGCAATGCGATGACATCAATTGAAATAGAACCCAGCATAAGCGCAATGATTGTTTTTATTACAAGCTTATATCCCAGTTCTACAATTGCCCAAATAATAAGCGGTATATTTAAAATAAGAGCCATGGTGCCAACAGGCGTATGAAACAAGGAGCTTAAAATAATAGAAATACCTGTTACACCGCCCGGCGCAATTTGGTTAGGTTCCGAAAATACAGAAATAGAGATGCCATATAAAATACCACCCAAGGTAAAACATAAAATATCAAGGAAAATTTCTTTTGCAACATGGCGTTTCTTTTGATGAGCCATTGTCATATCACCTTCTTACAAGCAGGGATCCATGCAACCAAATACACGAAAAATCCTCTGTTTTATTCGTAATCAGTGTTAGTGTATGACAATATCATCGAATTAACACGACTTTTCACAAATTATTGAAAATAATTCTCTTAACCTGTCAATGTTACCTTTTAAATATAAATAACCAAACATTGCTTCAAAGCCCGTTGCGGCGTGGTAATCAGCAGGTTCTGCATTTTTGGGAATGGATGTATTGGCATTTCTGCCTCTTTTAAAAACCGCGATTTCCTCTTCGGTTAAGATTGGCATGAGAAGTTCCATAAAGCTTGCCTGCGCCTGACAACGCACTTGTGCCACTGCGTTTTGATGCAATTTTCTTACCGGACAATTGCCAAGACAAACCAAACGCTCTCGTACAAATAATTCAAACGCCGCATCACCTACAAATGCCAATGTCAGAGGACTCAATTGTTTCGGGTCGCATTCTCCATGAAATAAACGTTCCATATCGTTTCCTCCGACTATTCCACAAAATCAAATTCCAAATCATACAGGCTGACAGTATCGCCTTCCTCAATCCCCGCATTGCGCAATGCGTCAATGACGCCTGAATGAATCAGCACACGCTGAAAATATTGCAGAGATTCATAATCGTCAAAGTCTATGGTTTTCATAATCGCAAGCAGCCATTCGCCTTCGACCACATAGACATCACCTTGTTTTGTCACCTCTACGTGATGTTTTCCAATTTCATCAATCGGTTTGACAGGCGCTGCTTCCGGCTCAAAGCAACGCACCGGCGGAAGCTTGCTGAGCTTTTCTTCAATGCTTTTCAGAACAGGATCTACGCCGTATCGGATCGCTGCCATAATCGGGTAAAATTCATACCCTTGCTCTGTAACAAATTTCTCAAATTCTGCAATTTGTTCATCTGTTGCAAGGTCAGCTTTGTTACCCACCACAATCATAGGACGCTCCGCCAATTCCGGATTGAATTTTTTCAGTTCCTGATTTATGACATGAAAGTCTTCTTTAGGATCTCTTCCCTCACTGCCCGACACGTCCACCACATGTACTAACATACGGCAGCGTTCCACATGGCGAAGGAATTGATGCCCCAATCCAACACCTTCCCAAGCGCCTTCAATCAGACCCGGAATATCTGCAATAACAAAAGAACTTCCCGTTTCCATTGTTACTACACCAAGTACAGGAGTCAATGTGGTAAAGTGGTAATTAGCGATATTTGGCTTTGCTTCACTGACCACAGAAATAAAGGTGGATTTGCCGACATTGGGATATCCGACCAAACCAACGTCTGCCAGTAATTTCAATTCCAAAATCACTTCCATGCTTTCTCCCGGAATACCCGGTTTTGCAAAACGAGGAGTTTGCCTTGTAGGCGTTGCAAAATGTGCGTTGCCCCAGCCTCCTTTACCGCCTTTTAAAATGACTTGAGGTTCAGGCGTAGAAAGGTCTGCTACAATTCGTCCCGTTTCCGCTTCTTTGATGAGGGTTCCCTGCGGAACTTTAATCACCAAATCTTCTGCATTTTTTCCGTTACAGCGGTTTTTTCTTCCATTTTCGCCGTTTGGGGCTAAATATTTTCTTTTATAGCGAAAGTCCGCAAGCGTAGATAAATTGGTATCTACCTGAAATACAATATTTCCTCCGCGTCCGCCGTCGCCACCGTCAGGTCCGCCTGCGGCAACATATTTTTCTCTGTGAAAAGCAACTGCACCATTGCCGCCGTCACCTGCCTTTATTTTAATTTTTGCAACATCAATAAACATAGTTTTCTAACCGCCGTTTCTCCATATCAAATGGAATTTTTTCGTATTGTTTGTTATACTGATTCTAACATCAAACAGATAAAACTGCAATGTATTCAGATATCTTTTTAATGATAGTATTAACAAAATAAATGGAAATAAAAAACCCGGGAACAAGTCCCAGGTTCTTCAAACAATTTTAAAAATAAAATTATTGCTCAACAGCGTAAACGCTAACTTTTTTGCGGTCGCGGCCATAACGTTCGAATTTTACTTTACCGTCAACCAAAGCAAACAGAGAATCGTCAGAACCTCTGCCTACGTTCTCGCCTGGATGAATATGTGTACCACGTTGTTTTACAAGAATGTTGCCTGCAAGAACAAATTGACCATCTGCACGTTTTACACCAAGACGTTTAGACTCGGAATCACGGCCGTTTTTTGTGGAACCCATACCTTTTTTATGAGCGAACAATTGAATGTTAATCTTTAGCATTGCTTACACCTCCAAATAATTGACTTGAATACGATCCGGATACTGCTCCTCAAGTCCGATAAAATGAAGCTTAAGACCCGCGAGTAACTCGCGGCAGCGAACTGCGTCGCCGGCAGCAACTTTCACAAACATCATACCGTCTTCCACTGCAACTTCTGTGTCTGCTTTTAAAATTTCTGTAATAGTGTTTGCTGTCATATATGCCGCAGAGGAAACTGCTGAGCATACAATATCTTCACCACGGTCAGCATAACCCGCATGACCTTCTATTACAAAACCGACTAAGTTACCGGAAGCTTCCGATAAAAAGCGTACGGAAATCATTACGCATTAATAGCGGAAATTTCAACCTTTGTATATGGTTGTCTGTGGCCCATTTTACGTTTAGAACCTTTTTTCGGTCTGTAAGTGAACACTGTGATTTTTTTACCCTTGCCGTTTTTCAGCACTTTACCGGTAACGGAAGCACCCTCTACGTAAGGAGTACCAATCTTCAAACCGTTCTCGCCACCAAGTGCAACCACTTGGAATTTAACTTCAGAATTTTCTTCTTGTGCAAGCTTTTCTACATAAATGACATCGCCATTTTGTACTTTGTATTGCTTGCCGCCTGTTTCAATAACTGCAAACATAAATCTAAGGCCCTGCCTTTTCTATAATCTCGCTATTATCAGGTGGGAAAATCCTCTTGAAACCCGTAATATGCGGCCTATCAATAATAGCATAAAAATACAAGCTTGTCAACAAAATATACGTGCTTTATAAAACTTTGTATTTAACGGCTTATTTTTTTCTGGATGCCAGGAATTCCGCCAAATCTTTCAGATATTGGGTGTCCCCCTGAAAGGACTCCAAAGCGCCAATCGCCGTTTGTGTCAGTTGTTGTACCAGAGCTTTTGCCTGCTGCATACCCAGTATGGACACATATGTGCTTTTATCGTTGGCAACATCGCTTCCCACTTGCTTGCCAAGCGTTGCGGTATCTCCCTCAATATCCAAAATATCATCTACAATTTGAAATGCCAATCCAATGGCATCAGCATACTCCCGTGCTGCCTGCAATTCCGCTTCACTGCCTCCGCCAAGAACACATCCCATTTGCACACAGGCCGAAATCAGCGCGCCTGTTTTCCCCTCATCCATTTTGCGCAGTGTTTCTAACGGAATTTGTTTTCCTTCGGACAGTAAATCAATCACCTGTCCGCCTACCATTCCGTCAGCTCCGATTGCTTTGCCCAGGATACCCGCTGCAGTTGCCGCACGCTGAGCGCCTGCTTTTGCAATGGATTCCTCGCTTAACATGATTTCAAATGCAAGAGCCTGCAGTGCATCGCCTGCAAGCAGCGCCATATCCTCTCCAAACATTTTATGATTAGAAGGTTTTCCTCTGCGCATATCGTCATTATCCATACAAGGCAAATCATCATGGATTAAAGAATAGGTATGCACCATTTCTACTGCGCAGGCAAATGGCATTGCAGCCTCTCGGTTACCGCCGCACAAACGGTTAAATTCCAACACCAAAATGGGACGGATGCGTTTTCCGCCATCTAATAAGCTATACGTCATTGCCTGCACCAATTTATCTTGTAAACCGCCGGCTTGGGGCAAGTAGTGTTTCAGCGCAATTTCGATTTGATTGCAATATTGCTCGGTCAAATTACTCATCGTCTTCCCCGCTTTCTGTTCTTCTTTGTTCCAAAGCGGTCATTTGGGTAATTTTTTGCTCTGCCTTATTTAGCTTATCATAGCAGAAAGATGCCAGTTCCGTACCTTTTTCAAATAATTTTAAAGATTCATCCAGAGAAACTTCACCGCTTTCCAGCTTCAATACAATTTCATTTAACTGATTCATAGCGGTTTCAAATGACATATTTTTATTCATTGCATTTCACCTCATCTACGGTACAGTCCAATACTCCGTCTGATAATGTGACCGTTACCTGCTCTCCTGCGCAGACCTGCGCGATAGTTTTTATACTTTGTTGATTTTTATCTTGTGCGATAGCATAACCTCGTGACAATACCTGCAAAGGACTGAGGGTGTGTAGCTGTCCGCTTAATTTGCTCAGCCGATGTTTTTCCTCTTCTGTTTTACGCTTCATTGCAACAGAAAGCTGCTCTGCATAACGATCCAGCCTCATCGTTTCCATAGCAACTCTGGTTTGCGGAGTTTGAAAAGATTTTGAAGTAACTAAACGCTGCAGCTGTTCACGATAACTTCTCATTCGTGCTCTAATCAAATGTGTAAGCGTAAACTGATAAGAGCGCAGAGTATCCTTTAATTCCAGTTGATCCGGCACAGCCAATTCTGCAGCCGCTGAAGGGGTAGCCGCACGGCAGTCTGCAACAAAATCGCATATGGTAATATCCGTTTCATGTCCCACAGCTGAAATAATTGGAATTTGGGAAGCAGCAACGGCACGGGCAACTTTCTCTTCATTGAATGCCCACAAGTCTTCCATAGAACCTCCGCCTCTGCCTACAATCAGTACGTCCGCCGCTTTTTTCTGATTAAACAGTTCAATGGCTTGTACCACTTGTTCCGCAGCTCCCTCTCCCTGCACTTTTACAGGACACAGAATCAATTCCGCCAAAGGGTATCTGCGTGCCATGACCTGCTGAATGTCATGAATCACTGCGCCAGTAGGAGAAGTGATAACACCCACTCTATTTGGAAAAGAAGGCAGCACTTGTTTTTTATTGGTATCAAATAGACCTTCCGCCGCCAATTTTTGCTTTAATTGTTCATACGCTAAATTCAAAGCGCCCAATCCGTCCGGCTGCATATCTTCAATATATAGCTGATACTGACCGCTTTGTTCGTACACAGAAACCCTTCCGCGAACCAGCACTTTCATGCCGTCTTTGGGTACAAAGCGCAAGCGGTTTGCATAGGAGGAAAACATGACTGCTTTGATAACACATTTTTCATCTTTTAAAGACAAATATAAATGTCCTGAACGATAATGATTGGTAAAATTAGAAATCTCTCCGCTGACAAATACTCTGTTGAGAGAAGGATCTGCGTCCAGCAAAGATTTTATATACGTATTCAACTGTGAAATGGTTAAAACAGATGGTGCATTCATTTACAATTGACCTTCTTTCATAGCAGTTAATACTGCAATACCCGCTGCGTTATCTGCAGAATATTCCGGCGGCGCAAAATAAGCGCCATATTTGTCTGTCAACGTTTGACGAATGATACTGTTTGACATTACGCCTCCTGCAAACAACAACGGTAAGTTTCCATGCATTTGTAATAATGTTTGTGCGGCATAATCTAACGCCGCTAAAATGGAATCCAAACAAAAACGCGCAATTTCTTCTTTCGGATGTCCCGTTTCCAATAATTTTTTACATTGATTTTCAATGCCTGACAGAGAAAAATCCTGTCCTTTTACTGACGCTTTGACTTTACAAGGCTGCTTCCATTGCAGCGCCAGTTGCTCCAATTCTTTGCCTGCGGGAAAGGAAAGTCCCAGCATAACACCTACACGGTCTACCGCTTGTCCGCCTTTTAAATCCAGGGAACAAGAAACAATTTCCGCTGAAAAAATATGTTCTTTGTCAGGACGAACCAACACAGCTTCTGTGGTGCCGCCGGAAACATGGAACGCAATGAAAGGATTTCTAATCAAATCCAAACAATCTGCACCGTACAATGCCGCCGCAATATGCCCTCCTTGATGGGAAAATGAGTAAAATGGAATGCCGTGAGTTTTTGCAATGGCTCTACCAATACCTGTTCCTACTGAAAAACAGGGCATATACGAACCTTCTGCATCCCTTGGTTTTATTGAAACACCTACTGCCTTTGGCACATAGTCATCCTTCCATAGTGTGTCCAATAAATCCGGAATTTGCTGGGTATGATGAAATACAGCATCGCTTTGCCGCAGTCCCAGTTCCCCCTGCTTCACAGGAAGTAACTTTTTCTGCTGTGCAATGCTTTTATCATCTTCATGGAGTACCGCAGTGGAAGTAGTATAATTGCTGGTATCAATGGCTAAATATACATTACGCATTTTGCGACTCCAGTTCTTTTGCAACAGAACCCAATACACCGTTGATAAACGGCGCATCTTCACTGCCACCGTATTTTTTCGCCAAATCTACGACTTCATTGATAGAAACGCTAAGAGGAATGTCTTTCTCAAACATCATTTCATAAATTGCCAGTCTGAGCAAAGCCAACGATACACGGGACAAACGGCTCATTTTCCAACCGTGAATATTTTGCGCTATTCTTTCATCAATGACCGCCTCATTATCCTGCACGCCGGTTGCTGCTTTTTCGGCAAATGCAGAAAGCACCAAATCTCTGGACTCTCCTGCATTTTCGATAATCTGTGCGATGGTGTCATTGTTAATGGTACGCTCAAAAATAAGAATAAAAGCTTGTTCTCTTTGGTCGCGCCTGTTCATACATTTCCTCCTATAATAAAAAGACCATCCACTTTGTGGATGGTCTTTATTTCCTTCATTCTTTTTCCAATAATCCACGTATGAATTATAGCATAAAAAAAATTGCAAAGCAATTTTTTACCTATAGATGCTAAAACGTTTTCTTAACAGCCAAAATTTTTAATTTTGCTGCTGTTATGAAGTTGTTATAACATAAGAGAAATTGCTTTGCAATTTCTAACAGATAATTGTTATAACGTTCTTGTAATAACCAAAATTTTTAATTTTGAGGTTATTATCATTACTCAATATCATAGAATCGCTGTTTATTTTCTATGAACATACATTCTGATCATATTCGATCCACCCTCTTCCTGAACCATACATAAAAAACTCCAGCCATATTTTTCATAAAAAGAGGTATGGTCTGTTACCAAATATAAAGTATCTATGCCAAAGCTGCTCATATCTTTGCACGCATAATCCAGTAATTTTCCGGCGATACCCTTACCACGATATTCCTGTTCCACATATAGCGCACAAAGATTTGGAGATAAGTCCTTCCGATTATGAAAATCATTTTCAATGATGCCAAGACCTCCAATGATTTCTGTGTTTTCCACTGCAACATACCATTGAGGAACGCTTTCTTCTTGATTCAAACACTTTTGAATGCTTTCTTTATATTCCAGTATAGGAACTTTCCATTTAGAATGAAACCATAATGCGGCTTTTCCTGCTATTTCATTGTGTTCTCTAATTTTTATGATTTCCATACCATTCCTCCATAAATGAAACGCTGACAATTGATGCTTAAAGAAATTTTATCATATTCATCTCTCTAAGAACAGTATAAATAAAAAGGGATTACTATGTTTGATACAGTAATCCCTTTATGTACCTTAAAATATTGTTTCCGCTTTCTTTTAAATTGTTTCAGATATTGAATGATTAAAAATCGTTATAACTCATGATTCTAGCGACATTTTATTTATATTAAAGCTCCATGTTCACTTATGCACCGTTAATTTTCCCTTATTTTGAAACAATGGTGATTTTGTCGGCAGATATTTTTGCCTGCGCAACTACAATATCTTTAATTGCAATTGCATCGGCTGATGTAAACTCTCCATCTTTTTGTACTACCACATTGCATGCTCCGTTTTGGATAAACGCAACGCAGTCTAAGAAACCTTTGGATTTTACTAAGTTTTCTATATTGGTCTCAGTAACGATGTTCTGTGAAATTTCAGCCGCCTGATTTGCCGCTTCCGTTTTTGTACTTTCATCCGCAGTGGTATCATCAAGTACTTTTTGCACCAGCTCCTGAGAAGCATCTCTCGATTTCTGGCGCTCCAATCTGGCCTGTGCAAAATACGTATCTATATCTGCATTTGCACCTGTATTCGCTGCTTCTGAAGAAGTATCGGAAGCAGTTTCTCCAGAAACAGCACTTGACACTGCTTCTGACACTGCGGACGACGGTGCAGATTCTACCGAACCATTTACAAGCTGTGCAGTACCAAGCTCTTTATCAGAAACGCTGGTACCTGCATCCACAATTTGACTGTTTCCCCCAAACTGCCAATTTAAGTATACTGCTGCTCCCAAAGCCACCACCAAAGCTGCGAGAACCAGTTGTCGTTTACGAATCGCCATATACATAAAACTCCCCTCATTTTTATTTAGATTGAATGACACAAACACGAGTAGACGCAATATCAAGTGCTGTTGTAACAGCCTGTATTATTTTTTGCTGTATCAACGGATCATCTCCTCCGTTACATACCACTACTACGCCTTTTACAATAGGCTGAACTTCTGTCACCGCAATCGGCTGCTGTGTTCCGTCGGAATTTTTAATCACCAAATATTTGGTTTCATTACTGTTATTGGACTGATTTTTTGTTGTACTGCTTGTATTCTTATCTTGCTGTGTCTGCGTACTTGTTTTTTCTTCAGTTGCATATATTTGTTCTGAACTTTTTTCTATGGTGACCAACACACTGGCATTTCCCACTCCTTCAATCCCGTTAATTAAATTGGTAAGGCTCTGTTCAGTCTGCGTTTTATAATCTTCTACCGACTGGGCCGTGGTGGATGTCTGCTGTACAGGTTCTGTGCTGCTTGTTTGACTGTTATTTCCTCCAAAAAAGCCGGAAAGGAAAATAAGTAAAATTGCTACCACACCCACCACTACAATAATTTTACGCGCGTTATCGTTTTGCAGCAGTTTTTTCATAAAACTCTGACCGTTTTCTTTTTCCTTATCCCCAATACTTTTTTTATCCGCCATGGATTGTTACCTCCGTTTGTAATCCCAGAACACTGTTTAACTGTTGTTCCAACACATCCTGTGACATGGTAGCTCCGCTGACCGTCACTAACACTTTGCTAATAGATATGCTGTTGTCCTCGTTAGTATCCATAATTAATTCAACATTTTCACAATTCACACCTTTTTTTGCAAGCTCAACTGTCACGATATTTTGTATCCCACTGCTTGCGGCAGAGTGAATTTGACTGTTGACCGTATCGGTAAGGTCGACAGATTGATTGGACTGTTCCATATCGATATATCCGTCAAACCCGTTGCTGATTTGCGGAACCAAACTGATGATCGGCATCATAATACCGTAAAGCACAAAAGCGCCCAATACTAGTTTCATGACACGTTCCATTGCTCCGTTTGGAGATATGTACTGTAAAATAGAAGCCGCTATGACCGTAAAACAAACGCTGATTGCCCATGATTGAACACCGCTCATTGTACGGCACCTCCCATCATAAGAACAACAACCGTTGAAATTGTCATCATAGCCATGGTGCAGAGCAAAATGGCAAGCATCATACTCATAACTTTAGAGGCCGCATTTAAAATAGAGGTAATTTCTTTTAAATCAAATACATCTCCGATTCCTGCACAAACAGTTAATGTCATCTGCCAAAGCAGGCAGTCAATCAAAATAGGCAGGAACATAAAAACCACCGCTAACACACCAAAAGCACCAACACCGCCTTTTAATACCTTGATGCATCCTTGTACGGTGCTCAGCGCTTCTCCCAATGCGCTGCCTACCACCGGAACAAAACTGCTTACTACAAAACGAAGCGTTCGGTTGGCAGTCACATCCACAGAACCGCCAAGCAAGCTTTGAATGGTGAGAAGTCCTGTAAATACGCTCATGCAAAAACCCAATACCCACTTTACAATTTTAGATATGGTATGACACAATGTGTTTAGCCGCAGGGTTGGCGATATTGCCGATACTACGGAAAAACCCAAAAATATATTCATACACGGCGCTAAAAAGTGTGCGGATAAAAAAGAAATGGAATTGGTGGTTCCCAGCATAAGCATATTATACGAACTGGCGGTCACAGTCTGGCCGTTTGCAATCATGATACCAACCAAAACGGGAATGCAAGCCAGCATAAAAGCAGAAGCGCCTTGTATCACTCCCGTAAGTTTTATAATAGACTGAACAATTGGGGTAATAACAACCATGCAAATGCATAACGTGCCGATTAGGTTCATAATTCCGCCCATATTTTTTTCGCCCAAATTGATTTTCATGCTGTTGAGCAAAGCACAAAGCATCATAATTCCCAGCAAAGACAACAGCGCTTTCATAGGAGACTGAACACCTTCTCCAAGCATTTTCAAAATCTGGGAAAACACACTGTTTGGCTGAATCGACTGGATACTGTTCCAGTCCACACCACTTATCCCCATTTGGTCAAGCTGTGATCGGGTATCATCAGGCAAATAATTGGGTAAATCATTTGCGCCGGAATCTTCCGCCTGTTGTTCATAATATTCCTGAAACATTGCATCATCTTGGCTGGAGGTACTACCTGTTTCCGAAGCCGAAACAGGTATGATAAACACAGCAAGTACCAATACCAAACAGCAAAGTATTTTTTTCACATCCTTAGCCCCCTATTAAGGTAACGGCAGTATTGGCAATTGCTTCAAACAATGGCAATGCCATTAAAATAACCGCAACCTTTCCCGCAAGTTCTACTTTAGATGCCAGGGAAGATTCTCCCGCATCGCGGCAGGCGTCTGCTGCAAACTGTGCCAAAAAACAGGTGCCCAATGTTTTAAATAAAATGATGGTATATTCTCCTGAAACACCGGAAGCTGACAGCATATCTGTAATACTGCTCAATGCCGGAGTAAAGTTTTGAAATATCATAAACAAAATGAGTCCACCGCCTAAAACAGACAGCAGCATAGCATATTCTTTATGATACCTGCGCATTAAAGCGGCTAAAACGGCAGTTAAAATCGCAAGACCGACAATGGCCAAAATATTCATATGCTATAACCCGAAAATGGACTTGATGGATTGAAACAGCACATCTATTTGCTGAATCACCATCATCAATACCACAATCAGTCCGGCCAGCGTTGTCATCATAGCCTGTTCCTCGCGCCCGGAACGTATCAGCAATTGATTGAGTACCGCAACAATAATGCCGATTGCGGCTATTTTAAAAATGAGATCGATATCCATATTTGCGATTCCTCCGTTTTAACATATTAAAAGCGCAACGCCTGTTCCACAAAATAATCCTAACATGGAATAAAGCTTGGACTTTTTCTTTTTTTCTTCTCTTGCCTGTTCAATTTGTTCTTCCAATAATTTTGCGGTTACCTCACAATGAGCAATCTGACCGTCTATATCTGTATGTCCCAGCTCTGCTCCAAATTGTTCCATTAATCTTTTATCTTTTAACTTTAATCCACTGCCTTTTGTTCCGGCAGCCACTCCGCTTTTCCATGCCTCGTCAAAGCTTTTTCCCGTTTCAAGCAGTAAATGGCATTGCCATAACAATTCCATATTGCCGCAGTATTTATTTATAATTTGCTTTAAAGGTAATGCATGAAACCGCATTTCCGTTTCCATAAGGCGAATTACTTTTAAAAAAGTCTCCAGTGTTTCTACTCTCATCCTCAGTTTATATGACTCCATGTATCCTAACAGCGTTGTCATGGACACCAGCACAATACTGCCTACCAATTTGACCAAGTAAATCACCCGCTTTATGTATCTCTGCAATTTGTCCTAAAGCAACCGCATCCATCATTGCAATATAACCAAATGCCTGTGACTGCACTAAAGTTTGTCCTTGTTTTTTTCTTAACAAATCTTCTATACTGCCTGCATGTATCGTAGAAATCATCGCGGCACCTGCATGCAATCCTTGCTGTACCGCTGCTAAATCTTCTTGTCCGCCTAATTCGTCGCAAAAGATAAATTGTGGCGACAAAGCACGTACAGCTTGTATGATTCCATCTCCTTTTGGATAATGGTCTAAAATATCTGAACACAATCCCAAGTCGTTTTGAGGAATGCCGCAGTAGGTTCCTGCAAGTTCTCCGCGTTCGTCTATGACTGCCACTTTCTTGGGAATCCCTCCTGCACCTGTAGCCAGCTGTCGTGCCAAATCCCGAAGCAATGTGGTTTTTCCGCAGGAAGGCGGTCCTGCTATCAGCAATCCTTTTGAAATATCTTGTCCAATACGGGATAAAAGCTCATTTGCCGCTCCGTACACCTGTCTTGCAATTCGTATATTTAAAGAAGAAATTTCTCTGACTGTTGAAATTTGTCCCTGCTGCAAGACAGCTGTACCGCTGATACCGACACGATGCCCCCCTTGAATGGTGATATATCCTTTTTTGATTTCCTCCTGATGGGAATAAATAGAAAAATCGCAAATTCTTCGATAGCTTTCCTCTATGTCCTGCTTTTCTGTTATAACCGGCTGACCGTCGTGCTTTAAAATATCGACTCTGGTTGGGGTATGTAAGGTAACAGGCCGTCCAACTCTAAGCCGAATTTCATTGATTGCCTGCTGGTGCAGAAAAGGTAAATTATATAAAATTTCTTTTATACGCACGCAGATAGGCTCAATCGCCGAATCAAAAGGTTTTGTTTCATATGCTGACACCGGTAAATCACACCCCTTATTAGATGAATCTTAAAAAACAATTTGTCACTGCTTAGAAAATGTATCTCATTTTCTTTATCATACATATGGACAAACTTGCTGTAATAGAACATCTCTTTGAAAAAGTTTGTCCTACACTTTATATATGTTGGTTTACATAAAAAAATACCTGTTTTACCAATAATGCAAAACAGGTATTTTTCATAAATATACATGCTGTAAGCAGATTCAATATTCCTTGCATAAAATTGAACAAAAGCGGCTAAATGCAAAAACCTCCATGATACGTAGAATGTACCATGAAGGTTTTATATTACTGGTCAGATTTTTTCTTTTTCTTAAAGATGAACGCCGCTGCAGCTGCTAACGCTGAGCTACCTCCTGTTACCAATAGAGGCGTTGTTACGTCATTATCTCCTGTCTTGGCAGCCTGCATCATATATTGCGCGGTAACAGTCAAATTACCCGTTACATTATCAAAAGCAATATCCCAGCCTGTAAACATATAGCCGGCTCTGCTTGGCGTTACTGTTGGCGCTGCAGCTGCACCATGAACTACTTGTTGTGTTTCCAGTACTGTACCGTCCCAATCTGTAAATGTTACCTGATAAACATTAGGAGCATACTGTGCTCTTATGGTCAACGGTCCTGTTACACTGTCAAACGCTGCGTCCCAACCGGTAAAGGTGTAACCCTCTACCCCAGGTGCTGTCGGCGCGATTGCGCTTTGTCCATGTCCTACCTGTTGGGCTGTACCAATCATATTTCCGTTCTTATCTAAGAAAATGACCTCGTGGGTATTTGCAGCATATTGTGCTCTTATAGTTAGTGGTCCTGTTACATTATCAAACACAATGTCCCAACCGGTAAAGGTGTAGCCCTCCACCTCAGGAGCTGTCGGCGCGATTGCGCTTTGTCCGTGTCCTACCTGCTGGGCTGTACCGATCATATTCCCATTCATATCAAGGAAAACAACCTCGTAGGTGTTCATTATAAATTTTGCATACAAAGTTTTATCGCCTGTATCAGCAGAGGTAATTTCTGTAATTGGGGTACCGACGAAATCCGGATTATCATACCAGCCCCCAAACGTGTATCCTTCTTTGAACATATTATCTGCGGTAGGCAGAATCACTCCTGTACCTTCCTGGTAATTGGCAGGAGGCACATAGCTTGGCGCCCAGTTGGAAAATATTGCTGTGGCATCCATATATGTGATGTTAAAATTAACAGACGCACGGAAGTTTAGCGTAACATCCAATGTATAGTGATTCACATGTCCACTGTCATAGTCATATGTAATAGGAGTATTAAGCGTATAACCGCTTAATACGGTTCCGTTATGTACTGCTCCCGTCATATTGGAGATTCGATTTCCATCCAGACGATTGTCTCTTAGAGCTAAGTCGTAGCCATCTCCCGGGATGCTGCCCAAATTAACAATTTGATTTCCTCCCTGAAAATTAGCTACAGCTGGATTCTGTGTTAAATCCAAGCTGGTCAAAGCATTAAAAGACACGTCAAGATTTATTAGGCTGACATTATTCCCTACATCCAGAGACGTCAAGGAATTCTCTTGGCAATGCAGACTCTCAAGCTGTGTATTTGCAGATAAATCCAAAGAAGTCAAACTATTAAAGGAACAGTCCAAACTCGTAAGTAACGGATTGGAACTGATATCCAAAACTGTCATATTATTTCCCGGACATTTTAAAGCAGTGAGATTTGGGTTAAGGCTCACGTCGATGGACGTAAGACTCATATTATCTCCGCAGTCCAGCGATTTCAGATTGGGAACACCACTGAGATCCAAAGTAGACAAAAGGTTAACGGAACAGCTTAAGTCTGTAAGATTCGTATTGTTTCCCAATACCAAATCAGTCATCATATTATCATCGCAAGTCAAAGAAGTTAAATTTGTGTTCTGGCTTACATCTAATGTTTGCACCTGATTGCCCGGAACATGTAAAGTTCGCAGCGCCGTAAGATATTCCACACCTTGCAGTGATGTAATTCCATCATTCTGATTAAAAGATAAATCTGTTATGCCAAGAATTTCTGTTTCTGATAAGGAACCACTCTGATCCGCATCAAAACGTTCAATTTCGCTCCTGAAAACCATATCCGGAAAGTTGTTAGCGTCAATTGCCACATCCCCCGCTGCTCTGCTTTGAGAAGCGCTGAAAGCTCTCGCAGAAAGAGAAGGCGCAGAAAAAAAGTTCCCTTAGAATCTTCTGAACCATCTTGCGCGGCAAATACGCTGGTTACAGAACCAGAAGATACCAGAGCGGCAATCAGCGCGGCTGCAATAATCTTGATTTTCTTATGATTTTTCATATATTTTCTCTCCTCACACGATACTACTAATCGTATTTCAATCCTTGAAAAGTAAACATCATGCGCTTTCATTCAAGCGTATAGTTAACTTAACCAGTATGGTATTTATTCTATCACAGCCCCCCAAAAAAGTCCAGTTTTATGATGATTTTATAGTAAAATTTTCTCAATAAAGTAAATTTAATCTATAACCATGAATCGCTCTGCTGCTCTGAAATATATAATTACAAAAACAGATGCCGTTTACAAACAGCATCTGTTTTTTCATCTCTTTTTTATAATATGATAGCCTTTATTTTTCTTCTATATGTGAAAGCATACCTAAAAATTCTTGTTCCGTCAAAATTTTTATTCCCAGCTCTTGTGCTTTTGTCAGTTTACTGCCTGCTTTTTCTCCCGCAATTACATAGTCAGTATTTTTAGACACGGAACCGGTTGCTTTTGCGCCGAGAGATTCCAATTTTTCTTTAATGGAATCCCGGGTAAAATGTTCCAAGCTTCCGGTAGCTACTATGGTTTTTCCAAAGAAGGGATTGTCTTGTGCAATCTCTTTGATTTCTACTTCTTCAAAGATCACCATTTCCAACAAATGAGAAAGCATGGTACGGTTTTCTTCATGACTAAAGTATTCATATAAATTACGGTTTACCACTTCTCCAAAATCACGCAGCTGGGTAAAATCATATTCAGAATCTACTTTCGAAATAAAATTATCCCAGCTCCATAAGCAGGATTCTGCTAATACTTTTGCGGAGCGTCTGCCGATGTTCGGAATACCGAGCGCGACCAAAAAGCGATCCAATGGCACAACTCGGCTGTTCTCAATGGCCTTCCACAGCTTTTGGTAAGATTTTTCTCCAAAACCTTCCAAGGAGACAATTTGCTCTTTATGACGGTCTAATTTATATATATCCGCAAATTCTTTGATCCAGCCTTTATCAACAAACTTCTCAATGGTTGCAGCACTCATTCCTCCAATATCCATAGCCTGCTTGCTGACAAAATACACAAACTGCTGTACTCTTCTGGCCGGACAATGCATGTTAGGACAGAATAAAAAGCGGGCATCTTTCGGTTGGCGGATTTCCAACTCCGTATCACAGCAAGGACAGACATGCGGCAATTGATACGTACCGCTGCGGGTTAAATTTTCTTCAATTTGAGGAATAATTTTATTTGCCTTATAAACGGTAATATCATCACCTTCACCAAACTGAAACTCCTGAAAAATATCATAATTGTGTACACTTGCGCGGCTTACCTCTGTACTGTCGATAATAACCTTATCAAACAGAGCCGTTAAACTTACCATGCCGGTACGTGTCGTATTCAGTTCAATTTCACGGAATTTTGTCGTGGCGGTTTCATCTGCCCATTTATATGCTATTTTATTATTTTCATGATGGTCGGTAGCTCCTTGCATCAATCCAAAACGGATATTATCATATTCAAAAATCAAGCCGTCAACAGGATACGCATATTTCAGCGGGTCGAATTTATCAATGTGTTCCTGTATTTCCTGGGAAGAATCAAACGCCAAAAATTCTCTTTCTACTACGGTAAATCCGTTATCTTCTAAAAACTGCATTTGCTCATGACATGTTTCCATGTGTATTTCTTCTGAATCCACCAATTCAAAAGCAATAAATTCCAAATAACGCTGCTTTACAATGGCAGAATTTAATTGCCGAACGCTGCCTGCCGCAAGATTGCGCGGATGCGCATACCGATCCTCCAACGGCAAAGCATCGTTAATTTTTTCAAAATTCTTCCACGAAATAACGCCCTCTCCCCTCAGCTCTAACGCACCTTGATATTGAATTTTCAGGGGCACATTGGTAAACATTTTTAAGGAATGGGTAACATCTTCTCCTTCTTCACCGTTTCCGCGTGTAATTGCCTGCTGCAGTGTGCCATTATAATATTTTAACACAATGGTCAGTCCATCCAATTTCCAAGATACCATAATGGGCTGATCCATAACAAATTTAAATAGCTCTTCTGCTGATTTTGTTTTCTTGGCAGATAACATTGGTTTGGAATGCGTTACCTTTGTAAGGCTTTCTAAAATTTGCCCCTGTACTTTTTGTGTAGGAGAATTGGCAAATACAATCCCCGTTTTTTGTTCCAATTCTTCCAACTCGTCATAAAGTTTATCATATGCTTTATCTGTCATAATTGGTTTATCGTATTTATAATAAGCCTCTGAAGCGCGGGACAGTTCCTCCACAAGCTTCTTCATTCTTGCCAGCATATTATTACTCCTTATTCTTCAAATACAAGTTCTATTATAACCCCATTTGCTGAAATTACAAAGCAAATTTTTAAGATGCCTGCTGTGAGGCGGTTGTCTGATTGGCGTTCCCATTTGACGATGTCATATTGGGTAATTGAAAATTAGCATATGTACTTGGCACCTCACCTACAATAACGGTTTCAGCCACAACAACAGTAGTATCAACATCCGATTCGCTTTTGATCCCCGGCAAATAAGAATAACAGGAAGCATGTATGGTTAAATAAATTTTATGTATGGTCTGATTAATGCCTGCCGATTCAAAACTGCTTTTAAAATTAATATCTACATTACCGATTAATCCTATTTTCAGCGGTATTCCCGGTCCATATCCTCTAAGCAAGTTACCTCCTATCAATGTACCAATCGGCACGCTGGTTCTGGAAGAATTGTTGATGAGCTTTTCCTGAATGGTAGTGGTAATATCCGATTTAAACTGATTCATATTCACCATATTTGTGGTAATACCCAGAATATTGCCGTTGCTGTCACGCTCAATATTTACAAAATCGTTGTATTCAATGCCTTGAGCGGATATTTTCTCTTTGATGGCTTCTTCAACGGAAAGTGTAACGGCTTGTTTGGCAACGGTAGCGGTGATAGATTGTATCATAGGACGCAATTTAAAACTGAAAAAACAGAACAGTGCGATGAACAAAATGAAAATAAAGATCCACTTCTTCTTGATTCCTCTTCTGCGACGACGGTTGCGACGCCGATATCTTCGCACAGCAACCCCCTCCTTTAAAATATGCGCAATACGCACTACTAGCATAATACTCACAAAGAGGTGAAAAAGTGCCTGTCTCATTAAAATTCTTAGAAATAAATATTAAATGGCATATAAAAACACAGGAAACAGAGTGTTTCCTGTGTTTTTATATAAATGACAAATATTATTCAGCTTGTTCCGCTTCTTCTTTCTCTTCTTCAGATTCTGTTTCAGCAACAGGCTCCAACAAAGCTTTGATAGACAAGCTTACACGTTTTTTATCAAAATCAATTTCTGTGATTTTTGCTTTTACAACTTGATCAACCTTTAATACATCTTGAGGTTTTTCAATTCTTTCATTTGCAATTTGAGAAATATGGATCAAACCGTCAATACCCGGCAGAATTCTTGCAAAAGCACCAAAATCTGTCATGCCGACAACAGTAGCGTCTACAACAGTACCTACTGGGAAATCTTTCTTTAAGATTTCCCACGGATTATCTTCAGCACGTTTATAACCCAAAGACACTTTGCCCTTCTCACGGTCTAAGCTTTTGATGTAAACGGTAACTTCATCGCCTACGTTTACAACTTCAGACGGATGCTTGATTCTGTTCCAAGAAAGCTCGGAAATATGAATCATACCGTCAATGCCGCCCAAGTCAACAAATGCACCGTATGCGGTTAAAGATTTTACAACGCCTTTATACTCTTTGCCTTCTTCTGCTGTTTCCCAGAATTTATCTGCCAACTCTTTTCTTTCATCTTTCAGTACTGCGCGGATAGAGCCAACAGCACGGCGGCGAGAACGGTTCACTTCAATAATACGGAAGTTTACTTCTTTTTTCAGCAAATTTTCAAGCGGTTCGCCGCGGGTCGCAGTTGCCTGAGAAGCAGGAATAAATACGCGGACTCCGTTGGTAACAGCAATTACGCCGCCTTTGATCACTTCGGTAACCACACCTGTTAAAACTGTGCCGTTTTCCTCTGCTTCTGCAACAACATCCCAGCCTTTAATGGCATCCAAACGTTTTTTGGAAAGCATGATGGTACCTTCCTGGTCGTTTGTACGCATAATCAGCAAGTCAATTTCATCGCCGATTTTTACAAGATCTTCCGGTTTTGCATTTGGATCGGAAGATAATTCGCTTGCAGGCACAAAACCAGCTTGTTTTCTACCTACGTCAACTTGGATTTCGTTCGGAGCTATACCGACAACTACGCCGCGTACCTTTTCGTCTGTATTTAAACTTTTTAGAGATTCCTCTAACATCTCTGCAAAGCTAAGTTCGGTGTTCTCCTCAAAATGGCCCTCGCCAGCTTTAATATCTGTCATGGTAACAAGTACCTCCTTTATGATACTTGCAGGTGTTGAGGCACCTGCAGTAATTCCTACATTTTTTGCAGCCTTCACTTGTGCTACCGGAAGCTCCTGTGCTGTTTCAATCAAATATGTAACACAGTGAGGCTTGCATACATCATAGAGTTTGGCAGTATTGGAACTATGCTTTCCCCCTATAATAATCATCAAGTCAGATTTTTTTGCCAATTCAACAGCTTCTGACTGACGTTTTGCAGTCGCATTACATATTGTATCAAAAATTGTGGCATTTGTATATACCCTTTTGAGGATTTTCAAACAATTTTTCCATTCTATTACATGAAACGTGGTTTGAACTACCACACTAATCGGCTGATTGACCAAATTCGGCTCAGATTCTGACAAATTTTGCAATTCCTGCGCACTATTTACAATATAACACTTGCTGCTGCAATGTCCATGTATGCCTATAATTTCAGGATGCTTTGCATCGCCTATGATAATAATGGTTTGCCCTTTTGCAGATTCTTGTTCTACAATATTATGAATTTTGGTTACAAACGGGCATGTTGCATCGGAACAAACAGCATGCTGATGTTCAATGCTGTCCATTGTCGCCTGAGGTACGCCATGAGCACGAATCACAATGGTTCCGTCTTTTGGCGCATGTTCTACTGTTTCAATAATCTCTACACCACGCGCTTCCAGTTCTGCAATCATTTGCGGATTGTGAATAATAGGACCTAAGGTATATACTTTTTTCCCTTCGTCCAACAATTGATATACCATTTGAACGGCTCTGTCTACCCCAAAACAAAATCCTGCAGATTTTGCTACTTCAATACTCATTCTTTCGCCTCCAATAGCTGATTTACTCGCTCTGCAATCATATGAGCGGCATGCTTCATTTCTTTGCGGCTTCCGTCAGTAAAGCCGAACTCCTCATACGCAATGGGTTTTCCAAAACGAATGGTTACAGGTTTAAACGCCTTAATATCGCCGTTGGTGTAAATACTAACAGGCAAAACCGGCGCTTTGGCGTGGTACGCAATCATAGCGATTCCAGACTTTGGCTGAAAAGGAATACCGTGAGCGACAATACCGCCCTGAGGAAAAATTCCCAGTAAACCGCCTTGTTCTAAAATTGCAATTGCCTGGCCGATTGCCTTTGTATCCCCGCTTCCTCTCTTTACAGGAAACGCGCCAAGTGCACGCAGAAAACGATTGACCGCTTTTCCATGCTTTACAAACAATTCTTCTTTTGCCATATACAGTACAGGACGTTTCTTTACACTGACCCCCAACAAAATAGGATCCATCACTGACCTGTGATTGCTGCACAAAATCATTTTTCCGGCAGCAGGAATATGTTCTGTACCAATTATACGCATATGGTAAATGCCTTTTGTAATTGGAGAAACCATTGTATGCAGCATAGAATAAAGGGTCATAACATATCACCTTTCCATTTCTAAAAAGGCCTTTTCATCGCGCTCCCGTAATTCTGCAATGCGCTGCATTACCATACGGCTTGCTTTTCTGTATTCAGAGCCGGTAGCTTCCACAATTCCAAGTTCGTCCGGCTGAATCAGTTCTCCGTAAGAGATAATGGTTTTTTCAAACGGTTTTACCGGCTTACCTGTTTTGGTTGTCATACAAACAGGTAAAATGGGAGCCTGATGTTGGTGTGCAAGCATAACGGCACCTGATTTTGGTTTTCCCAGCTTACCGTCCAAAGAACGCGTGCCTTCTATAAAGATACCAACTGCACCGCCTTGTTCCAAAATCTCTCCGCATCTGTCCAGTGCAGTGGAATCACCCGCACCGCGGTCAACAGAAAATGCACCCAAAGCTGTGATGAGAGAGCCTACAAATTTATTTTCAAATAATTCTGATTTTGCCATATAGAAAATTTGGCGTTTGGTATCTAACGCTAGCATCGGAGGATCCTTTAATGAGATATGGTTGCAGCAAATAATCACTTTTCCTTCTTTTGGAATTCGTTCACGATGATTTGAAACATGGGGATAGAAAAAGGAAAAAGGAGGACCTCCCACAATTTTACTGAAATTATAAAACGCACTGTTTTTCATATGTGTACCACCGTTCCCCAACAACGCCTAACAGTAGTTTGCATCGCATTGCCGGTAAATAATCAAAAACTTTTATTTTTGTTCCCTTCCTATGGAACAGGAATCGTATTTTCGCAAGTCAAAACAGAAAATACTGCATTCAAGCGGTTTGAGCTGCAATGAATTCTTTTATTTTATCTATAACTTCCTGTATGGTCATTCCTGTTGTATCAACAACCACCGCATCTTCTGCAGGAACCAGCGGAGCAATTTCGCGGTTGGCATCCCGGTCATCCCGCTCCCTGATTTCTTGTAAGATAGCAGAAAAATCTGCTTTGCAGCCTTTTTCCAGCATCTCTTTATGACGGCGCTTGGCACGTTCTTCCGGCGATGCTGTTAAAAATAGTTTCACCTGCGCATTGGGAAGCACAACTGTGCCGATATCACGACCGTCCATAATCACATTATGGGTTTTGGCCAAATTTTTTTGAAGCTCCAATAAAAATTCACGAACAGCAGGAATGGCAGATACCTGCGAAGACGCCTTAGACACTTCCGATGTGCGAATGAAATCGCTGACATCTTCCCCGCATAGAATGACCCGCTGTTCTCCGTTTTTAAACTCCAGCGCAATATCAACATGTTCCAGCTCTTTTTTCACTGTCTGCGCATCGCCCGGAAAAATATTTTGCCTTAGCATATGCAATCCAATGGAACGATATAACGCGCCTGTATCTACATAAATAAAACCAATCTCACTAGCCACTCTACGTGCAATACTGCTTTTTCCAGCCCCTGCAGGACCATCAATGGCAACCGCTATCATGGTTGAACACACCCTTTCTACATTTCCCATTGTGCCTGGGCAATAGCTGTTGCGGCCAAATACCCGGTAGAAAATGCTATTTGTAAATTAAATCCGCCTGTATAGGCGTCCGCATCGATGACTTCTCCCGCAAAGTATAGTCCTTTTACCAATTTAGATTCCATGGTTTTGGGAGAAATCTCTTTAACAGACACACCCCCTGAAGTAATAATTGCTTCATCAATGGGACGAAAACCTTTTATGACTACTTTCAATCCTTTTAATTCCTGTACGAAACGGCGTCTCTGCTCTTTTGTAATTTGATTGCATTTTTGATTTGGCGCAATCCCTGATTTTGCAACCATTACCGGAATTAATTTCCGAGGCAATAGCGCGCCCAAAGAATTGATAAAGTCTTTGTTTTGATGTTCCGCAAAATCTTTTTGCAGCCTGATATCCAATTGTTCCACAGAAAGCGCAGGCTTTAAATCAATGGAGATTTGATAACGATTTGGCTCCATATTGCGCATATGACTGCTGGCACTTAAAATCATAGGGCCTGTCACGCCGTAATGGGTAAACATCATTTCGCCGAAATCGTCATATATTTCTTTTTTCTGTTTCATATCGGTCACACGAATTGCCACATTCTTCAAAGATAATCCCTGTAATGCGGGACAATCCTTTCCGTTTGCAACGAGAGATACCAAAGACGGACGCAGTTCCGTTATGGTATGCCCTGCCTGCTGTGCAAGACGATACCCGTCCCCTGTAGAGCCTGTAGCCGGATACGACATTCCGCCGCAGGCAATGACAACATACTGACTGAAATATTCTGTTCCGTCCTCGCACCGTACCCCTGTGACTGTTTGCTCTTGCAGGCACAGTTCTGTTGCTGCGGCCTGTTGAATTTGCACTCCGTTTTGTGTGCAATATCTTTTTAATGCATCCACTACATCAGCAGCAAGGTCGGACTGAGGAAATACACGGTTTCCGCGTTCCGTTTTTACAGGCACTCCCAAATTTTCAAAAAAGCAAATAGCATCTTGAGGCGTAAACTGAGAAACAGCACTGTATAAAAAACGCCCGTTAGAAGGAATGGACGCAATGACTGTGGGAACATCACAATTATTCACAATATTGCATCTTCCCTTACCTGTAATGCGCAATTTTCTGCCAAGACGGTTGTTTTTTTCCAATAATAATGTATGCAGACCGTTCTGCGCTGCAGTACCTGCCGCCATCATACCTGCGGCACCGCCGCCTACTACAATGACATCAAACTGATTCACCTGGTTTTTCATCCACCTTTTCATATACGCCGTATTCATCCCAAATGGATTCTAAGGAACGAAATACGTTTTTGACTTCATCTTTTTTCTGGATGGCGCTTGCCACAATCAAAGCATTAATTAAACTGAGCGGCGCCACCAAAGAATCTACAAACGATGCCATTTCACTGCGCGCCAACAGCAAAAATTCTGCAGGATCGGCCAACGGTGATAGTACGCTGTCTGTGATTGCCACTACCTTTGCACCGCGGCTGGAAGCAAATTTGAGCGCCTTGACTGCCCTTTTGGAATAACGGGGAAAACTAATGCCAATGACGGCGTCATGTTCGTTAACATGGATCATTTGTTCAAATATTTCCGCTTCACTGGTAGCATTGACCATATGCACATGTTCAAACAGCAAATTAAAATAATAAGCCATAAAGGAAGCAAGTGCATGTGAGCTTCTTACACCGATAATATAAATTTTTTTGGCAGCCACAATGGCCTCTACTGCTTCATAAAACATTTCATGAGATGTTTCTTCAATGGTTCTGCGGATAATATCAATATCCCTGTTTAATACATTACTTAATATTTGGTTGCCGGGACAGGATTTCTCTGTCATCTCCAATCGCTGTACAGAAGTCATTCGGCTGCGAATCATCTCCTGCATGGCACGCTGCAGTTCAGGATACCCTGCATAACCGATTTCCGTTGCAAAACGCACCACAGTAGATTCACTGACACCTACGGTTGCACCCAATTTAGCAGCCGTCATAAAAGCAACTTCATCATAATGCTCTTCTATATAATTTGCAATTAAACGTTGTCCTTTTGAGAATTCAGGCATTTTGCGCTGAATTCTGGCTGTAAGCTGATAATTCATTTCTTCTCCTAAAATAGCAACAGTTATGATCTGATTCCCCTATTTGTAAAGCAATATCAATAAAATCAAATCAAGAAAATTTATTGGCTGATATATTCAGTTTAATGGGTTATCCTGCAAAAATCAAGGGAAAATATCATAAATTTTCTGATTTTTTGCAGTCTTATTCCATTCTTCTTGCAAAAACCAGTAATATCATTGCCATAAAAACAGCCGCCTGAAGTTCAGACGGCTTATTTTATCATTTTTTATTTTGAAACCATTTGCGAAATACTTTATGTAATTGCTTAATATAAAATGCAACGATACCCGTAATTGCAATATCATAAACAAAAAATATCACATTTCCCGCTATCCAAAATACCCACGGCAATGATACTCCAAATATACTCAAACTGTCTGCAGGAATGCTTAATACATAAATTGCGATAAAGTAAGCGGAAATGATGGCTGCATTAAATACAGCATATTTCAGTACCCATTGCACAATTTTGTTTTTCAAGCGTTCAATCAATGCTTTCAAAATGGGGTAATAACCGAAGAATATCACGTAAAGCAGAGCCGCTTGTTTGTCCGGAACAAAAAACACGGACAAAATAGCAACAACGGCAAACGTTGGCCAAGCCCATCTTGCTCCCATTTCAATGACAATCATAATCATCAGCAAGCCTGCCAAAGCCGGCAGTGCAAACGTTGCCATAGGCAGCAGTGCGGTCAAAAACATAAGCGCAAGCCCCAAACCTGCCAATACACCGCAAAACGCAACCCGTATTGTATGATTCACTCTTGCAACCCCCTATGCTTTTTAGCAGCAGCGAATCATATCGCCGCCGAAACATTCACAACAGCAGTCAGCACACAGCAAACCGCTGCAAACGTCACAACCGCTGCATCCGCCTTGACGCGGTGTACCCGGATTGTATCCTCCGTAAGCACCTGTACGTTGATTTTTGATTTGGTTATAAGCTGCCGAATATTCAGGATTGGACGGATCCATATCACATGCTTTTGCAAAGTGGTTATATGCTTCTTCCATCCAACCTCGTTTATAAAGAACAGTACCTTTTAAAAAGTACCATTCCGCATTTCTGCTGTCAGTAGGCACACCATTTAATATTTGTTCGGCATCGGCAATGCGACCGGCCATAATCAAATTACGAACATCTGCAAAATTTGAGTTGGGATTGCTATAATTTGGATTATATCCGCCGTTATAGCCCTGTGAAGAACTACCGCCACTTTTTCGGTTTTTGCGCTCATTCATAATTTGGTCGTATGCTTCATTGACCTCTTTCATTTTTTCGTTGGCCAAATCTGCAATTGGGCTGCCCTGATAATTATCCGGGTGATATTTTTTTGCCATTTCACGATAAGCTTCTTTTACCTGCTCATCGGTTGCATCACGAGAGATGCCTAACACTTTATATGGATCCGACATTATGGTTCTCCTTTTTGAACAATAATTCCTTTTGCATTTGAGGTAAACCTTCAAAAATAATATTATGAATAATCGGCTCAAAATGGTTGATATCCATTAAATGATACGAACCGACCACTTGTGATAATACCGCATTTAACGATTCATTGCAATAGGTTTTTACTTGTTTTATCTCTTCCTGTGTACTTTCTTTTGATAACTCAAACTTTAAGATAAAGGGATTAAACGCATTTTCTTTGATATCCTTTTCTATATCGTCCGCCGCATCAATGATATATACCCATTTTCCCAGAAAATAGCCAAAGTTCTGCAAAACGCGTGTTAATATTTCATCATCGGGACGAATCATTGCAAACGTGCGCGCCAGCATTTGTGCCGTGGGCTCTGCGCAGGCATCCAAACAAGGATTATCTTCTTTTTCTACCTGCGGCTGTGTCGCTATGGTTTCGTCCAATACTTTTTTCAGCTCAGGATATTTTTTAGCTGCTTTTTTATTGGCGCCGGCAACCAGAGGCAATACCAAGTACGCTTTTAATTTCCCGCTAAAACCTGAATCTTCAATATCATCACGAATTTTTTGGTAGGTCATCATTACAGTAAGCGCTGAAGCAAATTCAAAATTTGTTTGACCGCTGGTACAGTAATTGCATTTTTTTAAAGGATTAAACACACATTTTCCGGACTGAAACGGCGTGCATTCCTCTTCAAGCCCTAACATCATAAGTACCAAAAAGGTACTGTCATAGCTTAATGCAAAACGGGATGCAATTCCGTATTCTTTTCCCATGCGTTTACACAGCGAACAGTAAATGCCTTTATACTGGTCATATTCACGTACTTTTAATTCCGGTATTTTCGGTCTGATATAACCAAACAAGTACAAAACCATCCTTATTTTATAATATACAATTTATTCTACTATATTCTTGTAACTCATTTAATTAACAATATGTAAATTTTCTTGCAGAAAGCGTGCTTTTCATAGATAAAACCTCTTTTTTCATATAGAATACATATAGTGCAGCCCCAAATATGATGTTTGCTCAACGATATTAAAATAAATAAAAAGCTAACATGGAGATGATATACAATGGCCGTAATCCAAAGAATTGCGTGCGGACATGTAAATTGCTATTTGGTAACTGAAAAAGGGAATTCTATTTTAATTGATACTGCGCAAAGCAAATATAGAGAAAAATTATATCAAATTTGCAAAGAAAAACAGGTACGCCTAATTGTGCTGACACATGGCCATATCGACCATATTGAGAATGCCGCATATTTGTCCAATTGTCTTCAAGTGCCAATTGCAATGCATTCTGAGGATACGGAGCTGATTGAAACGCCTCGTGTACAAACGCTTCATTCAAATGGAATGATGTGAAATATATTGCTAAGGATGTCCAACCGCAATCAAAATATTCCTGTTCCTCCATTTACACCTACCGTTTTACTGTCTGACAATGATCATTTAACAGAATTCGGCATTAATGCAGCCATCATTCATTTACCGGGTCATACAAACGGTTCCATAGGAATTGATATTGACAGTACCTATTTCATAGCCGGCGATGCTTTAATGAATTTTGTATATCCATGCCCTTCTTTGCTTTATACGGATAAACAAGCATTACGTCAAATCTGCCATAAAATATATTCTCTGTAAAACAGAACTATTTATTTTGGGCATGGCAGACCGGCAAAAAACAGAAAATGGACTATAAAATAAAAGGAAAGTTTGCTTCAAAACTTTCCTTTTATTTTTATAATTGTAAATATTTCTTTAAATACTGTCCTGTGTAAGAGGCATCCACTGTTGTTATTTTTTCAGGCGTCCCTTGCGCTACAATGGTACCTCCGTTATTACCGCCTTCAGGACCAATGTCTATAATATGGTCTGCTGTTTTAATCAGGTCCAAGTTGTGCTCAATGACAACGACCGTATTCCCTGAATCCACCAATTTTTGAAGAACATTAATTAACATATGCACATCAGCAATATGCAGTCCCGTCGTTGGCTCGTCTAAAATATAAATAGTACGACCCGTGGAACGTTTAGACAATTCCGTAGCTAATTTCACACGCTGTGCTTCACCGCCGGAAAGTGTTGTGGAAGGCTGACCGATTTTAATATACCCCAAACCTACTTCCTGCAGGGTCTGCAATTTTCGTTGAATTTTCGGGATATTGGAGAAAAATTCCAAGCCTTCTTCTACTGTCATGTCCAATACATCAGAGATGCTTTTCCCTTTATATTTAATTTCCAATGTTTCACGATTGTACCGTTTTCCTTTACATACATCACAAGGCACGTAAATATCTGGTAAAAAGTGCATTTCAATCTTTAAGATACCGTCGCCTTGGCAGGCTTCACACCGTCCTCCTTTGACGTTAAATGAGAATCTGCCAGCATTAAAGCCACGTATTTTGGCATCTTGTGTGGAAGCGTACAGTTCACGAATGTCCGTGAATAATCCTGTATATGTTGCAGGATTGGAACGCGGTGTTCTGCCGATTGGAGATTGGTTGATTTGAATAACCTTATCAAGCTCTTCTACGCCTTTGATCTCTCTAAATTTGCCCGGCTTTGTTTTTGCGCCGTTCAAATGGGAAGCCAAATATTTATATAAAATTTCATTGATCAAAGACGATTTTCCCGAACCTGATACACCTGTAACGCATACCAATTCTCCCAAAGGAATATCCACATTGATATTCTTTAAATTGTTTTGAGCCGCACCAATGATTTTCAGTTTTTTTCCATTGCCCTTGCGGCGCTTTTCAGGCACTTCCACTTTCTTGCGCCCGCTTAAATACTGACCTGTGATGGAATCCTTGGATTTTAATATATCCGCTGCTTTTCCGTTAAATACAACGTTTCCGCCGTGTACGCCTGCGCCGGGACCAATGTCTATAATATGATCTGCCGCCAGCATAGTATCTTCATCATGCTCCACTACAATGACGGTATTTCCCAAATCGCGCAAATGGCATAACGTGCCCAGCAGTTTATCATTGTCCCTTTGATGCAATCCAATGCTTGGCTCGTCCAAAATGTACAACACGCCCATAAGAGAAGACCCGATTTGCGTAGCCAGACGAATCCGCTGACTTTCGCCGCCGGAGAGCGTTCCAGAGGAACGTGACAGCGTCAAATATTCCAAACCAACGCTTTTCAAAAATCCAAGCCGCTCCTTAATTTCTTTTAAAATAGATGCGGCAATGAACATTTCACGGTCTGTTAATTGCAAATCGTTGACAAAATCCAATGCTTCTGTAATAGATTTATCACAAAACTCGCTGATGTTAATACCGCCGACAGTCACAGACAGACTTTCGGGGGACAAGCGTCTGCCATGACATTGATCGCATGGAATAGCGCTCATATAAGATTCAATTTCTTCTTTAATCCAATTGCTCTGCGTTTCTCTGAAACGGCGTTCTAAATTGTTGATGATACCTTCAAATTCTGTCTTATATTTTCCCGTACCGTATTCATTGGTGCGTTCAATTTCAATTTTTTCTCCTTTGGTACCGTACAATAAAATATCTACAATTTCGTCAGAAAGATCTTCAATCGGCGTATCCAAAGAAAACTGATACTGTTTTGCCAGCGCTTTCATATACATAGCGGCAATGGTACTGCCTTCCATCGCCCAGCCGCTGGCTTTTAAGCCTCCCTGATTGATAGAAAGCCTGCGGTCAGGCAAAATCAAATCAGGGTCTATTTTCATAAACACACCAAGACCCGTACATTTTGCGCAGGCGCCGAACGGATTGTTAAACGAAAACATACGCGGGGTTAATTCTTCTATGCTACCGCCATGTTCCGGACAAGCATAGTTTTGAGAAAACAACATATCTTCTCCGTCAATCACGTTAATCATAATTAATCCGCCTGACAGTCCAGATGCAATTTCAACGGAATCTGCAAGACGTGATTTCATATCTTCCTGAATCACAAGGCGGTCTACCACAATTTCAATAGTATGTTTTTTATTTTTCTCCAGTTTAATTTCTTCGGATAAATCATAAATAATGCCATCCACCCGTACGCGCACATAGCCGGCTTTTCTTGCCACTTCAAATTCTTTTACGTGTTCGCCTTTTCTTCCCCGCACCACCGGAGCCAGTATTTGTATTTTTGTGCGTTCTTCCAGTTCCATCACATGGTCTACAATCTGGTCAATGGTCTGCTGTTTGATTTCTCTGCCGCAAACAGGGCAATGAGGAATACCGATTCTGGCATACAGCAAACGCAAATAGTCATAAATCTCCGTTACCGTACCTACTGTGGAACGTGGATTTTTAGATGTGGTTTTTTGGTCAATGGAAATAGCGGGAGACAAACCGTCAATATAATCCACGTCTGGCTTTTCCATTTGTCCTAAAAACTGACGTGCGTAAGAAGACAAGGACTCTACATACCGTCTCTGTCCTTCGGCATAAATGGTATCAAATGCCAAAGAAGATTTTCCCGAACCTGACAAACCTGTAATAACAACCAGTTGATCTCTCGGAATTTCAATATCAATATTTTTCAGGTTGTGCTCCCTGGCACCTTTGACCTGAATGCTTTTCATAGACACAACTTTGCCTCCTTTATTTTTGACCTTCCAACTGTTTAATCTTATCCCGCAGGAATGCCGCATGCTCGAACTCAAGCAGTTTGGCAGCAGCTTTCATTTCTTTTGTCAGTTGTTCTATCATCAGCTTGCGCTCTGCAGCGGTAAGTTTTTTCTTTTTCTTTTCTTTTCCTTCCTCTTTGTGAGTGGAAATCTCTAAAATTTCAGCCACTTTCTTTGTTACTGTCTTTGGAATAATGCCGTGTTCTTCGTTATATTTGATTTGCAGTTCACGGCGGCGCTCTGTTTCACGAATGGCGTTTTCCATAGACGGAGTAACACAATCAGCATACATAATCACTTTACCTTCCGAGTTGCGTGCCGCACGTCCAATGGTTTGAATCAAAGAACGCTCAGAACGAAGGAATCCTTCTTTATCGGCGTCCAATATAGCAACAAGCGACACTTCAGGAATATCCAATCCTTCTCTAAGCAGATTAATTCCGATTAAAACATCAAATTCTCCCAAACGCAAATCGCGGATAATTTCCATACGTTCTACGGTATCAATATCATGATGCATATAACGTACCCGTATGCCTACATTTTCAAGATAGCCGGTTAAATCTTCCGCCATTTTCTTTGTCAGCGTCGTTACCAATACGCGATTGCCCGTAGCAGTACGCATATTGATTTCAGAAATCAAATCATCAATTTGTCCATCAGTGGGGCGGACAAATATTTCAGGATCAACCAAACCTGTCGGACGTATCACTTGTTCTACCACTTGAGCGGAATGTTCCAATTCAAAATCGCCCGGCGTTGCGCTGACAAATACCGCTTGATTGATTCTATTGTAAAATTCATCAAAATTCAAAGGACGGTTATCAAACGCAGAAGGCAAACGAAATCCGTAGTCAATCAAATTGCTCTTTCTTGCTCTGTCACCTGCGTACATGGAACGCAGCTGAGGAAGCATTACATGGGACTCGTCCACAAACATCAAATAATCGTCCGGAAAATAATCCAGCAGCGTGTAAGGCGCACTGCCCGGTTTTCTGCCTGCCAATACGCGGGAGTAATTTTCAATGCCCTTACAAAAACCAATCTCCTGGAGCATTTCCATATCATAATTGGTACGCTGCTCTATGCGCTGGGCTTCCACCAATTTATCATGTTCTTTAAAATACTTTACACGTTCTGCCAATTCATCTTCCAGCTCATGAATTGCTTTATTCAGTTTTTCCCTGGGCACAATGTAATGAGACGCAGGATAAATAGCGGCATGCTTCAAATCTGCCTTTAATTCTCCCGTAAGCGGATTGATTTCGCTGATACGGTCAATTTCATCGCCAAAAAACTCCACGCGAATGACAGCGTCAGATGACTGTGCAGGAAAGATTTCCACAACATCACCGCGCACACGAAACTTGTTGCGAATAAAATTCACATCGTTGCGCTCATATTGCAACTCCACCAATTTGCGAAGCAAATCGTCACGTTTTTTCTGCATACCGGGTCTTAATGAAATCACCATGGTACGGTAATCAATCGGGTTACCTAAACTGTAAATACAAGATACGCTGGCTACAATGATAACATCCCGTCTTTCTGATAAAGCCAGCGTTGCGGAGTGCCTTAATTTATCGATTTCATCATTAATAGCAGAATCTTTTTCAATATAGGTATCCGTTTGCGCAATATACGCTTCCGGCTGATAGTAATCATAATAGGAGACAAAATATTCAACTGCATTATTGGGGAAAAATTCGCGAAACTCAGAGCATAATTGAGCCGCTAACGTTTTATTATGGGCTAAAACTAAGGTTGGACGGTTTAATTTTGCTATGATATTTGCCATAGTGAATGTTTTACCGGAACCGGTAACACCAAGCAAGGTTTGCTCTCTGTCCCCTGCCTGAATACCTTGTACCAATTTGTCAATTGCCTTTGGCTGGTCGCCTGTTGGAACATAATTTGATACCAATTGAAAATCCATAGAACCCCTCCGGTATGATACAGAATTCAGTCGCAATCACACAATGCTACCATTGTTCAGAATATCTTTTATTCCGCACAAGTATGAAAACAACATACAGAACATTTGTTCTTATCATATACCTGTGATATCTCAATGTCAAGTGACATTATATCATAAATCAACAAGTGCCACAATGGAAGCTATCTCCTGAAACGATTTCATAAATTTACCGAAATCATAAGGCTGATAAAGGAAAAACACAGTATCATCGCGATACTGTGAACTATATCATACATCTTGTTTATTTTTAGTTTGTCTGCGTTTTGATTCATAAAAAGCCAAACGGGTACTCTTCATTTGTCCTTTTCCAAAAGGCGTTTTGATTTTAATGATTTTCGAATTCAAATGCTCTTGTTCATCTTCTGTTTGAATAAATTGATTTTCCGGCTTTAAGATATGAGCAAGCAACCCGCAGTCTTTCATAGACAAATAATCAGGATAACCAAATATGATATGATCCTGAAGATGTACGTCTATGGTTTCCATAGCGGCGTTTAGTTTTCTGGTTGCTATAATATCTCCCGGAGACGGCATAACATTTCCACTTGGATGATTATGTGCAATAATGGCCTCCGCCGCATTGTAAGTAGCCGCCAATGTAATGATTTTACGTATGTAGAGAGGTACTGTATTTACGTTACCTTCTGTTACAATTCCACAATATAATACACGATTTTTACTGTCCATTAGCACCAAAACTACCATTTCGTTTTTCCTGCCAATAAATTGGGGTGAAATAATACTCATTGCAGAATTGGTATCATAAATACGCTCTTTATCAGAAGTTTGCGTATTGATGTAGTGACGGCTTAATTGCGGAATTAACTTTAATAAGATAGCAACATTTTGAGTGATACCTTTTGTTTTAGTCAATTCTTCAATAGGCGCGTCGCACACACCGGATATTGTGCCAAAGCGGTCTAATAATTCATGGGCAATCGGATTGGTATCTGCCCTTGGCAAACCGTAAAATAATAACAGCTCTAAAATTTGATGTTCTTCAAAGACGTCCAAATTGTGTTTCAAAAATCTTTGTTTTACACGTTCTCTATGACCTTGGTGAACAGAACGTTCTTTTGTTTTTGTCTTTTTATGTTTCGGTTGACTACTTGCTGTTTCTTCATGTATTTCTGACAAAATAACCTCTCCTTTCCTTATAAATTGATAACACATAAAAGCGTTTATTAAAACATTATATCACGAGTAGATAAAATATCTACAAAAAAGTTGGTTTTATTCGCGATTGACTTGCAACACACATACAAACACGTTATACTTTTCAGCAGGTGATTACATGAAAACGATTACAATAGGTATAAATGATGCAGGACAACGTCTGGATAAATTCTTAATAAAAACTTTCCCAAATTTACCAAAATCTATGCTATATAAAAGCATACGCAAAAAAGATATCAAATGCAATGGGAAACGATGTGAAAATTCCACACATTTACAAGTCAACGATGTTTTAACGCTATATCTAAAAGATGAATTCTTCCAAAAAGAAGAAAAAGAGTATGATTTTTTAAAGGCGCCTGTAAAATTAAACATCGTATATGAAGATAAAAATATTATGCTGCTTGATAAAAAACCGGGTCTTATCGTCCATCCTGATGAAAATTATCATTTTGATTCTTTAATTGCCCGTATTCAACATTATCTATATGACAAAGGAGAATACCAACCAACACAGGAAGCTTCCTTTGCTCCCGCTTTAATTAACCGCATAGACCGTAACACCGGCGGCATTGTAATGGCGGCAAAAAACGCTGAAACGCTGCGCATTATGAATGAGAAAGTAAAAAAACGTGAAATAGATAAATACTATTTATGTGTTGTTCACGGCAAAATGGCTAAGAAAGAGGACACGCTGGAAGGCTATTTAGAAAAAAATGAAAGTCAAAACCGCGTTTATGTTTCTCAAAAAGCTACAAACCGTACCAAAAGCATTTATACCCATTACCGTGTGCTGGAAGAAAAATCTGCTTACAGTTTATTGGAAATTGAGTTATTAACGGGCAGAACACATCAAATACGCGCTCATATGGCCTCTATCGGTCATCCTTTGGCAGGTGACGGAAAATACGGAACCAATGCGCTGAATAAAACAAATCCGTTCCGTTACCAAGCGCTGTATTCTTATAAGCTCCGTTTTTCTTTTCAAACTCCCGCAGGTATCTTAGACTATTTAAATCAAAAAGAATTTACTGTAAACGATATTTGGTTTTTAAAAGAATTTCAAAAATTTCAATAATATTTCATACCTTCCTCCTTTCTTCCAAAGATTTGAACATAAACAGCGCCGTCCATTTACTCAAAACATAACTGCTTCAAAAGAAATCTTCTATTGCATAATAAAACGAGGACACTTGCACTTTCGTGTCAATGTGTCCTCATTTTGTTTATCAACATTTCTAATCTCAGAACAAAGCTGTTTTTTATTTCATTTTAATCGTATTTATAAGCTTATAAATACGATTGCTGCATAAAAATATGCGAAATATAATCGCTTTCTTCCTTATTGTGTCTTATCCCATGCTATCCTATCACATGTTGTGTCAACAAAGCGGCGGATAGATACACCATTTTATTTTTACTATGAATTTTGTCAGGCGATATCATCACTCAATATTGCGGTTTGCAATGAATTCTAATGCTGTAACTACATTTATGAACATATTGCTCATCTTTTCCTGTTGTCATAAAACAGCTATATCACAAATAAAAAAAGATTCATTATAAATATTGCAGTAAGTCATATTTTTACATAGTTACACTGCATAGTTCTGTCGTTCATAATAAACATGAAACACAAAAACAAAATAAGAATTCATAAAAATAAAAAAGAGAGTAAGCTGTGAAGCTATACTCTCTTTTTTAAGTGTTTTTATCTACAGAATGGAACTGTTTTAAATTGTTGGATTTCAAACTGCGTTTTTCCAATTCTGCGTTGATATCCGCTACCGTTACATTTTGATGTACCATAAGAACGGTTAAATGATATAGCAAATCCGAAATTTCCATTACCAATTCATTGTGGTCATTGTTTTTTGCGGCAATAATCACTTCACTGCATTCTTCGCCGCATTTTTTCAAAATTTTATCCAACCCTTTTTCAAATAAGTAATTGGTATAGGAACCTTCTGCATGGGCATCTTTTCTTGTAATAATGGTATCGTACAAATCTTTCATAGGGTTGCTCATAACTATACCTCTTTTTTATATCAAAATTTTATCGCTTCCAAATCTCATTGAAAAAACAGGTATGAGAACCTGTGTGGCAAGCAGCGCCTGTTTGCTCTACTTCCACCAACAAAGTATCGTTGTCGCAGTCACCATACATACGGATTACTTTCTGCAAATGACCGGATGTGGCGCCTTTGTTCCACAGTTCCTGACGAGAACGGCTGTAAAACCATGTGTAACCTGTTTCCAGCGTCTTTTGTAATGACTCACGGTTCATATATGCCAGCATTAAAACATCTTTGCTTCCCGATTCCTGTACAACAGCAGGAATCAACTCTCCTTTTTGAAAAAAAGAATCCAAAAAATCAGACTGAAATACAGCTCCGTTTTGTGCCAAAATTTCACTCATATGGATTCACCCCTTGCCACAGATACTGCTTGGAACAAATTCAAATCTCCGGTATACAGCGCTTTGCCGCAAATGGCACCATATAAACCCAACGCCTTGAGCTGATAGATATCATCCAAATTGCTGACACCGCCGCTTGCAATAATATTACAGGAAACAGCGCGGTTTAATTGATCCAACATTTCCAAATTCGGACCTGTTAACGTACCGTCACGTGAAATATCAGTAAAAATAATTGTCTTTACGCCTGCTGCTTCCATCTCTTTCGCCAAAGTGATGTAATCCACTTCCGACTGTTCTATCCAACCTTCTGCCGCTACTTTGCCATGCAAAGCATCAATACCCACAGCGATTTTATCCCCGTATTTAGCTACCGCTTCCTTTACTAGCTGAGGGTTACGCAGTGCGGCAGAACCTAAAATAACACGGGACACACCTTGCTCCAAATAAAACGCAATGGTTTCCATACTGCGGATACCTCCGCCAATTTCCACTTTTAAGTCCGTATGGGCAAGCACGTCAAATACCAAACTGCTGTTGACAGGTTTTGCGTCCTTTGCTCCATCCAAATCTACCATATGAATCCAGGAAGCGCCTGCATTTTGAAAGGATTTTGCGGTCTCTACGGCATCTTCCGCCACCTTATGGGCTGTTGCGTAATCTCCTTTTACCAGGCGAACACAAGTACCGTCTTTGATATCAATTGCGGGAAAAATAATCATGCTGTTTCTTTCCTTTCCGTATTACAATACCCCTTTGGTGGAAAGCACTTCCCCGCCGGTTTGCCTGCATGCCAAACGCATGGCATGGGCTACTGCTTTATAAATCGCCTCAACACAATGGTGAGTATTTTTTCCGTATTCCAGTTTTACATGCATGGTAATACCTGCATGGATTGCCAATGCACGAAAAAATTCTTCCGTCATACAGCTGTCATAGCTGCCTACCTGTTCCTGTGCAAATTCTGCTTGAAATACCAAAAACGGTCTGCCGCTGATATCCAAAGAACAAAATGCCAGCGCCTCGTCCATCGGAACATAAAAACTGCCGAAACGGGCAATACCGCCTTTGTTTCCCAACGCTTCACTGAAGGCTTTTCCTAATACAATGCCTGTATCTTCTATGGTATGGTGACAATCTACATGCAAATCGCCTGTTACCTCCAGCTGTAAACCAAAACCACCATGTACGGCAAATGCGGTTAACATATGGTCAAAAAATCCAATACCTGTATGAACGGATACATCGCCTCCGTCTACACATAGCGTAAGGCAAATGTCTGTTTCTTTTGTTACACGTTTCTGGGTAGAAGACCTCATGTCAATTTGCCCCTTTCTCTGATAAGAATTGTGTACATAACTGTACCACCGTTTCATTTTCTTCCGGAGCGCCTGCTGTAATACGCAAATGGTCTCCCATATAGCGAATAGCAACGCTGTTGTCTAACAGATACTCATACAATTCCTTTGCATACGGCGTACGCACAAACACAAAGTTGGTACAGCTGTGATATAAAAATAAACTGTTGGGAAATGTTTGTTCCAGTTGTTTCATAGCGTCAAACAGTTCTTTTTTAGCGTATAAAAGCGTAATAATCGCTTTGTCTATCATTTCCTTTTGATTTAACACTGCCGCGCCAAACGCCTGCGTTACTGTATTAACGTTATAAGGAGATTTCACGGCACGAATGGCATTGGTCAGCGTTTGATTTGCCACGGCAAATCCCAAACGAACCGCAGCCATACCAAATGCTTTGGAACAAGTGCGTAAAATAATCAGATTGTCATAAGATTCCACTTCCTGCAATAGTGACTGATCCCAAAAATCCATATATGCTTCGTCCAAGATCACAAGAGCGCTTACGCAACGAATCAAGCGCCGTACTTCTTCTTTGCAAAGTCCCAAAGAAGTCGGATTGCATGGATTGGAAAAAATAATCATACGCGCTTGCTTTTCATTGGCTGTTTCAATGACTCTGTCTACGTTTATGGTTAAATCCTCATTTTTAGGAACTTCTATACATTCCGCTTCTACGATAGAAGTATAAAAACGGTACATAGAAAAGTCATGGGAAAGGGTAAGAACACGATCGCCTTTCATTAAGAAGGCAGACATTAACACTTGAATCAATTCGTCAGAGCCATTTCCTGCTGTTACCAAATTGCTGTTTACACCGTAATGACGTCCAAATGCCGTAACGGTTTCGTTGGCATATGGGTCGGGATAACGATTAAATGCAATTTGATTTACAGAGGTATGGAATTGCTCCATAATCTCACTTGGTACGGATAGAAAAGATTCATTGGCATCCAAACGAATGCGATACTCTCCCTGAATTGGGTCATAAGGTTTTAAATCTTTGATTTTTTCATTTAAACTGTAAGACACGTGTTCCACCTCTTTTCTATCATTCAGAACGCACTTTAATGGAGTTTGCGTGCGCTGTTAAACCTTCTGCTTCTGCCAAGGCGACAATATCATTTTTTGCCTCTTTCAGCGCATCTTGCGTGTAATAAATAAAGCTGGATTTTTTGACAAAGCTGTCAACAGACAGCGGAGAGAAAAATCTTGCTGTTCCGCTGGTAGGCAAAACGTGATTTGGACCTGCATAATAATCGCCCAATGGTTCCGGTGAATAATTGCCAAGGAACAAAGAGCCTGCATTGTCCAAACGACCGATATATTCCAGCGGATTTTCCACACACACCTCCAAGTGTTCGGGAGCCAAATCATTTGCAAACTCAATGGCTTCATCCATGGTATCGCAAACAATCACCGCGCCGAAATCATCCAATGATTTGTTGATGATATCTTTTCTTTCCAGGTGTTCTACCTGCTCATAAATCTGAGCAATGGTCTCTTCTGCAATTTTTGAAGAAGTGGTAAGCAAAATTGCAGAAGCCAATACATCGTGCTCTGCCTGAGACATCAAATCCGCAGCCAAATATTTTGGATTTGCAGTTTCATCTGCCACAATCAAAATTTCACTGGGACCTGCAATCATATCAATATCCACAGTACCGTATAAGTGTTTTTTTGCAGTGGCAACAAAAATATTTCCCGGGCCAACAATTTTATCTACTTTCGGCATGGTTTCGGTACCGTATGCCAAAGCCGCAACTGCCTGTGCGCCGCCAACCAGGAATACACGGTCAACGCCCGCTACCAAAGCCGCCGCCATAATATCCGGATTTGGTTTTCCGTCTTTGCCCGGAGGAGTAACCATTACAATTTCCTGGACGCCTGCAATTTTAGCAGGAATTGCGTTCATCAATACGGATGACGGATAAGCCGCCGTACCGCCGGGTACATAAATGCCTACTTTCGCAAGACCGCGTACGCGCTGTCCTAAAATAACGCCGTTGTCTTTTGTATCCAACCAGCTTTGTTGTTTTTGGCGGCTGTGGAACTCATAAATATTATTTGCCGCACGCTCTAAAGCTTCCAAAAAATAAGCGTCGCATTGCTTTGTCAGTTCTTTTAGCTGTTCTTTTGTAATTTCCACTTGCTCAGGGATACTGCCGTCAAATTTTAATGTATATTCCGCAACGGCTTTGTCTCCGTTATTGCGTACGTTTTCCAAAATATCAGCTACAATAGCGTCTACTTTTCTGTCTTTTTCATCACAGCGCTGTTTTAATTGCTGTACGTAGGTACGTGTTGTATTTTCGTCTTTTTCTACCAACTGAATCATGATTATTCCGTCTCCTTTGCTTGTTCCATTTGACCAATCAGTGTGTCAATTTCTCCCTTGCGAAGCTTCATGCTCGCCGTATTTACAATGAGTCTTGCAGAAATATCACACACTTTTTCTATAACTTCCAAACCGTTTTCTTTCAATGTGGAGCCAGTTTCCACAATATCAATAATGGCGTCTGACAACCCCAGCAACGGCGCCAGTTCCACAGAGCCTTCAATTTTGATAATTTTTACATCCATGCCTTTGCCTTCAAAAAAGCTGCGGGCAACATTGGGATATTTGGTTGCAATGGTTTTGGACGCATAACCGCCGTAAAAATCTGTGCCTTTTGGAGCGGCCAATGCAAATTTACATTTGCCGAACCCTAAGTCCAATACTTCGTAAAAACTACTGCCGTTTTCAATGATGGTATCTTTTCCTACCACGCCCAAATCGCATACGCCGTGTTCCACATAGGTAATAACATCGGCAGCCTTTGCAAGAACAACTTCAAATTGATTGTCGCCGATAGGCAAAATCAACTTTCTGCCTTTTTCATGCACAGCAGTACAATCAAAACCAATGCGTTCAAACATTGCCACGGTATCCCGTTCCAGCCTGCCTTTTGTCAAAGCAATTCGTAATGGCTTCATGTTGATTTATCCCCTATCTTGTTAAAGTTTCTATTTTTTCACCTACAAAATCCACTCTTGAAATCCCCATTTGTTTGGCATAATCCAGAGATTCTTTTCTGGTGACAAAAATGCTGTTTTCACAGCGCAAACCATCGCCCACCAAGTTGGCGGCGTAGCAAATCGCTTTCATTTCGTAACCATCGTCACAATGTACCAATACGTCTACAGTTGGCGCTTTTTTGCCTTTTCCGTTATTGATTAAAATATCCGTAATGGCGTCTACATTCATTGCAAAACCAATGGCGGGCATGGGCGAGTCAAAGCTTGCAAGCAAATTGTCGTAACGTCCGCCTGTCAGCACCGCGTCGCCGCATCCTTCCACATAGGCGCTAAATACAATATCCGTATAGTAGTCGGTTCTTTGCACAAGTCCCAAATCTATCATAATATGGTCACCAATACCTAAATCCGTTAAGGCACTGTACAATTCCTGCAAATAGGAAAGGGTTTGGAACGCAGAATCATCCACACAGAACTGTGCCGCCTCTTTCAAAATTTCTTCTCCGCCGAACAAACGGGGCAAACGGCGCATTGCATTGACAGATTTGCTTTCTCCCAATTGATCCAGCACCATATCAAGCGCCGCATAGTTTTTGGCTTCAATATATTGGCGAATATCTTCCCTTACTGTGTCGTCAATGGGCAGCTGGGCGGCAATAGCTTTGAAAAAGCCTGCATGTCCCAGCTCAATTCGAAAGTTTGGTACACATCGGCTAAGTGCTTCTATGGCAATTGCCAGCACTTCCAAATCCGCTCTGCGGCCTCTGGCGCCCAAAAGCTCAATGCCTGACTGCATGACTTCATCGTTGCGGCCGGTAAGGCCTGGATTGTTGCAATAAATATGCTGCGTATAATAAAGCCGAATGGGTTTTGGAAGATTTTGCAGCCTGGTTGCCGTTAATCTGGCAATGGGCATGGTAGAATCAGGGCGCATACAAACCAAACGTCCTCGTTTATCGCTCATTTTGTACATGACTTCCTGACCAATACCTGAGGATTCCGTATCAAATACATCGTAAAATTCCAGTCCGGGTGTAATGACTTCATGAAATCCATGGGAAGAAAAGACATCTGCCAGCGTGCGTTCCACATAGCGATGTGTCAAGCATTCTTCAAACAGTAAATCTTTTGTCCCTTCCGGAGTTATTTTATGGTATTTTCTCATGATTTCATCCCACCATTTCGATGTTATTTTTTCTTCATCACTTTAGCATGCTAATATAATAACATATTAGCATAAGAATGTAAATGATAAAATTAAATAAAGATTTTTGGTTTAGAACATGGTCATTTGGCTACTTTCAGGCAAACCTTTTAACGCGCCTGCCTGCTGGAGCATTTCAATCACTGTTTTGGAAACTTTGGAGCGCACCTGTAAATCATCAACGGAAATATACTCCCCTCCTGTTTCCCTTGCAGCTGCAAGACTTTGTGCAGCTGCATCGCCAACACCTGACAAAGAAGCAAACGGTAAACGGATTTTTCCGTCTTCCACCAAAAATTTGACCGCATCGGATTTATATAAGTCCACAGGAAGCACCTGAATTCCCCGTGCCAGCATTTCATTGGCAATTTGGAATGTTGCGTACATATCCTCTTCTTTTTTGGTTGCCTCTTTCCCCTTCATGGTAATTTCCTGCATTTTTCTTTTTACCGCTTCTTTCCCTAAAATAACGGTAGCTCCGTCAAAGTCTTCACCGCGCACAGTAAAGTAAGCTGCATAGTATTCCAGCGGTTTATGTACCTTATACCAGCCTAAGCGCAGGGTTGCAATCATGTATGCCGCCGCGTGGGCTTTTGGAAACATATATTTAATTTTCATACAGGAATCTATGTACCATTGAGGAACATCGTGTTCTTTCATAGCATTGATATGCTCTTCGGTTAACAAGGTTGCAGCTTTACCCTTACGGGTAATCTCCATAATTTTAAAGGCCATTTTAGGCTCTAAGCCTTTTAGCATTAAGTAAGTCATAATACTGTCACGAGTACCAATAACCTCTGAAATGGTACATACTTTATTTTTAATCAGGTCTTGTGCGTTGCCCAGCCAAACGTCAGTACCATGGGACAAACCGGAAACCTGAAGTAAGTCGGAAAAGGTTTTCGGCTGTGCGTCAATCAGCATTTGACGTACAAAGCTGGTGCCAACCTCAGGCAAAGAGAAGGTACCTGTTTCAGAGTCAATATCTTCCGGCGTCACTCCCAGCGCTTCTGTGGAGGTAAACAGAGACATGACCTGGGGATCACTCATGGAAACATCCATCACCGAAATACCGGTATAATCTTCCAAATAGCGGTATATGGTAGGAACATCGTGTCCCAGCTCGTCAAGCTTACAAATGGTATCGTGAATGGAATGGAAGTCGAAGTGGGTTGTAATATTATCGGACTTTTGGTCATTGGCAGGACGCTGTACGGGACAGAAATCATAAATTTCCATACCTCTTGGCACAACAACCATACCGCCCGGGTGCTGACCTGTGGTACGTTTTACGCCTGTACAGCCGATAGCCAACCGCAGTTCTTCTGCACGGTGCATGGTAATGCCTTTTTCCTCACAATATTTTTTCACGTAGCCAATGGCTGTTTTATCTGCAATGGTACCAATGGTACCCGCTTTAAACACGTTGTCTTTGCCAAATAATGTTTCTGTATAGCGGTGTGCTTCACTTTGATATTCACCTGAAAAGTTCAGGTCAATATCAGGCGTTTTATCGCCGTCAAATCCAAGGAAGGTTTCAAATGGAATGGTATGTCCGTCACGATTTAACAACGTACCGCAATGAGGACATTTTTTTTCAGGCAAGTCAAAACCGGAACCATAGCTGCCGTCTGTAATAAATTCACTGTATTTGCAGTTTGGACAAACATAATGGGGTTCCAAAGGATTTACTTCGGAAATACCGGACATGGTAGCAACAAACGAAGAGCCAACGGAACCACGGGAACCTACCTGATAGCCATGAGCCACAGAATCTGCAACCAGCTTTTGCGCGGTCATATACAGTACGGAGAAACCATGTTTTGTAATAGAACCAAGTTCTTTGTCCAAACGATTTTTTACCAACTCGGGAACAGGATCACCATAGATTTCTTTTGCTCTTTCCCATGTAATACGAATCAAATCTTCTTCCGCACCGTCAATGAACGGAGGAAATACACCAGGTGGAATTGGGCTGACATCTTCCACCATATCCGCAATTTTACGGCTGTTGGTAACAACGACTTCATACGCTTTTTCTTTTCCTAAATAAGCAAATTCCTCCAGCATTTCCGCCGTCGTTCGCATATATAAAGGCGCTTGCTTGTCTGTATCACCGAATCCTTTGCTTGCCATCAAAATTTTTCGATAATCTCCATCTTTAGGGTCTAAGAAATGAACATCGCAGGTCGCGACGACCGGCTTGTTCATCTCCTCGCCCAATTTCACAATGGTTCGGTTAAACTCTCGCAGTGCTTCTACATCAGGAACTTTTCCTTCTTCCACCATGAACATATTGTTTCCCACCGGTTGAATTTCCAGATAATCATAAAAGCCTGCAATTTCTTTTAATTTATCCCAAGGCTGTCCGTTAAAAACAGCACGGAACAATTCACCTGACTCGCATGCACTGCCCAGCAGCAAGCCTTCACGGTATTTTACCAGTTCGCTTTTGGGGATACGCGGATTTTTATAAAAATACTCCAAATGGGCTTTTGAAATGAGGCGATATAGATTTTTTAATCCCACCTGATTTTGCACCAAGATAATTTGATGTGCAGGCTGAATTTTTTTGCTGTCTCCCCCTGTCAGTGATGTGTTGATGTCCTGAACAACAGAAGCTCCTGTATCTTCTTTTAGACGCACCAACAGATTTGCCAAAATTTTTGCAAGAACGGTTGCGTCATCGCTGGCACGGTGGTGATTAAACGGGTCTAATTTTAAATATTTTGCAACTGTGTCTAATTTACAGTTTTTAATATCTTTCAGCATGGCACGGCACATGGGAACTGTATCAATATACGGATATGTAAACCCCATATCATGACGCTGTGCAGCCATACGAATAAAGGCTGTGTCAAAGTTTGCATTATGAGCAACCAAAACCGCATCTTTTCCACAAAATTCATAAAATGCACGCACCGCCTCTTCTTCAGAGGGCGCATCCTTTACCATTTCGTCTGTAATGCCGGTTAACTGAGTAATTTTTTCCGGAATGTGCTGTTCCGGATTGACAAACGTATTAAAGCTATCTATAATTTCTCCGTTTTTTAATTTCACGGCGCCTATTTCCGTTAAGCGGTCTGTATTTGGACTTAAACCTGTTGTTTCTACGTCAAAGCAAATAAATTCATCGTCCAAACTGCGCTGTGATTCACCTGTTAAAGCCGGCACCATATCATTGACAAAATAAGCTTCCACGCCGTAAATAACTTTAAACTCCCCGCCGTTTTTGCGAATTTTATTGACCGCGTTCATAGCATCAGGAAATGCCTGCGCCACACCGTGGTCAGTGATGGCAATGGCAGGCTGTCCCCATTTGTAGGCACGGTTGATTAAGTCGCTGGCAGCATTGATGCCGTCCATGCTGGACATATTGGTATGTAAATGCAGTTCTACGCGTTTTTCTTCTGCCTTGTCCACTACCTGAAGCAATTCTACCGTTGCAATTCCGCGTACGCGACATACAATCTCACGGTCATACTTATCGTATTCAATTTCGCCGCGGGTCAAAATAGCGCCGCCTTTTTTCAGCATATCCAAAGGACGGCAGTTTGCTGCGTCATCTATGATTTTTAAGGTCATGGAACCTGTATAATCTGTAATTTTAATGGAGTAAATTTTTTTGCTCTTATCTCTGGTGAAACGTTCCTCCAAATCAAAAATTTCACCCCAAATGGTAACATTGCCGGCATCCGGAGTTACGTTTCCAATTGCAATGGTTTTTCCTTTCACAGGCCGTCCGTAAATATCACGTGCAGTATTGGGCAAAATGGTAGGCATTAACGTATCGTTTGTACGTACCTCAGTGGTTTTCGGATTGGGACGTTCCTGCATAGACGCTTCATAGTGTTCCACTTGTTCTATTACTTGCTCGCGCCGTATGGTTTCTTCCTGCTGCTTTTGGCGTTCAATGTAAACGGAACTTTCGTTGTCTATGGCTAGAGTTCCGCCAAAACTTACTGTCAGAGGAATACCAAATTCATCCATAACCATTTTTTGCAGAGAACGATCCACATGGCGTTTCTTTAACAATTCAAATCCGCCGTGCATTAATGTAATATTTAACTTTTCATCTTGTAAATTCACTTGGGCATCCTTAAAACAACCTGATAAGCTGGCATCACGGCGTTTCAATTCGTAAAAAATTTCATTGACATATGCTTCAGAAAAACGTTCTTTTGGAAAATGGGGAAACAACTCAACTCTTTGCAAATCTAACGGTGACTTTCCAATCGCTTTTTCCAAAGCAATTAAATCTTTACGCTGTACCAAATCAAAAAAAGATACCTGCAAAGACAGCATTCGCATGCTTTGATTGATTTCTACTTTTAAAATTTCACCTTGCGCAACTGTTTCCGGCAATTTAGAAACATCAATATATGACTGAAAAAATGTACTGATCCTGTTCAAATTATCCCGTTCCTTTTACATCTTTAAAATTTCTTCCATTAATGTATCAATTAAAATATCTTCCGGTACTTTTTTAATTACTTCGCCTTTTTTGAATATCAAACCTACTCCGTCTCCGCCGGCAATCCCAATATCAGCTTCTTTTGCTTCACCCGGTCCGTTTACAGCACATCCCATTACAGCTACTTTCAACGGCTTATGACAGTCCTTCAAACGTTGTTCTACTTCATTGGCAATACCGATTAAGTCAATTTTTGCTCTGCCGCAGCTTGGACAGGAAATCATTTGAGGAGTTGTACTATCAAGATCCAATGCTTTTAAAATATCTTTTCCTGCCGCAATTTCTTTGACCGGGTCGGCAGTCAGAGAAACACGTATGGTATCGCCAATACCACGCTGTAACAGCGAACCGATTCCTATAGCAGATTTAATCAAACCCATACGCTCGGTTCCCGCTTCCGTTACACCTAAATGCAATGGATAATCACACTGCTGAGCCGTTAGTTCATATGCTTTTATCATGATATCCACATTAGATGACTTGATGGAAAGCACAATATCATTAAAATCAAATTTTTCCAATAGCGACGCATGATGCAGTGCACTTTCACAAAGCGCCTGCGGCGTAGGTCCTCCATATTTTTTCAAAATTTCTTTTTCTACAGATCCGGAATTGACGCCAATACGAATGGGAATATGTTTCTCTTTGCACACTTGCGCTACCGCTTTGACACGGTCATCGGAACCGATATTTCCCGGATTAATTCTGATTTTATCAATGCCTGCGGCCGCAGCGTCTAAAGCCAGTTTATAATCAAAATGTATATCTGCAACCAAAGGAATGGTAATTGCTTCTTTTATAGCAGGAATTAAAGCAACTGCATTCTTATTTGGGATTGCAACACGCACAATTTGGCATCCTGCTTTTTCCAAAGCAATTGCCTGTGCAACATTCCCTGCAATATCATCTGGCGCAGCATTTAACATAGACTGCACGCTGATCGGCGTATTTCCTCCGATTGCCAACGCTCCTGCATATACCGTTTTGCTGTGTCGTCTGTTCATAAAATCACCTCTCCTTTTACGAAATGTTATCTTTTCTGTCATTATAACATAAAAGAAATTGCACAGCAATTTCTAACATATAAACGTTAAAACGTTCTCTTAACAGCCAAAATTTTTAATTTTGTTGCTGTTTTGAGGTTGTTATAATATAAAAGAAATTGTGAAATAATTTATAACCTGTAATGGTTGCAATGTTCTTCTTGACAGTCAAAATTTTGAACATTGAAAAGTGTTACTTTCATGGTTTGTTTTCTGAAAGGTTGGAATACCATTTTTATTGTTTTTACAGAAAAAGCCAACCAAATTTCTCAACAAAAATTCGGTTGGCTTTTATTCTGTTTTGTATAAGGTTAACTCCATCCAAATAAACGAGATATATCTCCAAAGGTAATTACTACCATAAAGCACATCAGAAACACAAATCCGGCCACATGAACCCAGCCCTCATATTTGGGATTCATCGGTTTACGGCGAATTGCTTCAATAATTAAGAAAATTAAACGTCCTCCATCCAAGGCAGGCAACGGCAACAGATTTACAACACCGAGATTTAATGTAATAATCATCATAATATTTAAAATATTATTCAGCGCTGTTAAAAAGCTGGTTTCCAAGCCTACGGAAGCTGCTTGAGAAATAGCGCCCGCAACGCCTACGGGACCGGAAAGTTGGTTAAATCCAAATCGTCCCGTTACAATTCCGGCTAAACTGGACCAAACCATACGCACAGTGGACACCGTATCTTTTCCCGCATTGGCAATAATGGTAGCAAAGTTTTTCTCAATGGGAAATACTTTAAAATCCAAAATAGGGCTTATTTGACCGTCTATTTCACGGGTATTTAATTTAATGTCATCAAATCGCACTTGCTCTCCATCCCTGAGAACCACCAAATCCACTGCGTTGGGGTCAGCTGTTGCAAGCGCAAACTGTAAATCGGTACCACTGAAAATACGGTAACCATCTATGGAGTAAAATTGATCCCCTACCTGGACGCCTGCATCCTGCAAGGCAGAACCACTGTCTGCAAACATACTGATTCTGGTAGAAGCAAACGCAGGCTGCTGTACAGACAGCACCAGCGCTAAAATAAAGCCCAGCAGTATATTCATAACAGCTCCGGCACAAACCACAATCATTCGTTTCCATACTGCTTTGTTGCCAAATGCACGTTCGTCATCGCTTTTTGTGTCTTCGCCTTCCATTGCGCAAAATCCGCCAATTGGAAATAAGCGTATAGAATATTTTGTTTCTTTCTTCCCCCACTTTATAATGCGCGGTCCCATACCAATCGCAAATTCATTTACGCGTATACCGCACCATTTGGCCGTCAAAAAATGGCCTAACTCATGGATAAACACAACAAATGTAAATGCAAGTATCGCTATGATAATAAGTAGGACAATAATAGAGATCACCTTCTTTATTTGTTAATCTATGGTGTCTAATACAAAACGACGAGCCGACTCATCAACTTCCAGCACGTCTTCAATACACGTTACTGCTCCAGGATTTTGACGTTCCATTGCCTGTGTTACTAAGTCGCCAATGGTGAGAAATCCAATGCGACCTTGTAAAAATAATTTTACAGCTTCTTCATTAGCACCGTTGGCTGCCGCAGGAGCCAATCCTCCCCGAACAAACGCGTTTTTACAAGCGTTTAAGCAACGAAACGTATCATAATCCGGCTTGTAAAATGATAACTGTCCGCATTCGGTTAAATCCAGCTGTTTGCACGGTGACGGGTACCTTTGAGGAAATGTAATTGCATACTGAATCGGGATTCTCATATCAGGTACACCTAATTGCGCCAGTACGGAATTATCCTGGTACTCAATCAAAGAATGAATGATACTCTCACGATGCACCACAACATCCAATTGCTCCATGGGCATAGAGAACAGCCATGCAGCTTCAATCAATTCCAATCCTTTGTTCATCATGGTTGCAGAATCAATAGTGACTTTTGCCCCCATATTCCAATTGGGATGATTCAGCGCCTGTTTTACAGTAACATGCTCCAACTCTTCTTTTGTCTTACCAAAAAAAGGTCCTCCCGATGCCGTTAAGATAATTCGTTTTAATTGCTTATGGTCAGCACAGCCATATAAACATTGAAATACGGCTGAATGTTCGCTGTCTACCGGAATGATGCGCACTCCTTTTTCCTTTGCAGCCTGCATCACCAAAGAGCCGCCTGCAACCAAAGTTTCCTTGTTTGCCAAAGCGACATCTTTTTTTGCTTCAATGGCCGCTAATGTAGGACGCAGTCCCACCATGCCAACGACAGAGTTTAATACAAGATCCGCTTCTTGTGCAGAAGCTGCCAAACACAGACCTTCCATGCCGGAAACAACGGTAACAGGCAAGTCTGCAACAGCAATTTTCAACTGTTTTGCTGCCTCTAAATCAAAAACCGCAACAAGTTGCGGCTTGAATTCTCGTATTTGCTTTTCAAGCAACGCGATATTTTGATACGCTGCCAATGCAGTAACCGATAAACCAAGACCTCGTACAATATCTAATGTTTGGCATCCGATAGAACCGGTGGAACCTAAAATAGAAAGTTTCTTTTCCATTATTATTCACCAATCTGTCATTTTATTTCAAACAATTTTATTGAATCACTGGTAATAGTTGGATAAACAGATAAATAAACGGTCCGACAATGACAACACTGTCAAAACGATCCATCATACCTCCGTGACCCGGAATTAAATTTCCAAAATCTTTAACGTCATAACTTCGTTTGATGATGGAAAAACTCAAATCTCCCACAATAGATAAAATTGCGGTTACACCGCCGATAATAGCAAGCGCCAAATAAGAGACAGTAAGCTGTGAGCCATAAAAGATAAGATTATATAAATAGCCCATGAGCATAATCAGCCCAATATTTATGATAAATCCGCCCACTGCGCCTTCTACTGTCTTTTTTGGGCTGATATTCGGACATAATTTATGTTTTCCTATAAAACTGCCTACAAAATATGCTCCCGCGTCTGCAATCCATGCGGCAAACAACGCCATTACCACATACAGCATACAGTGCTGCGGATTGAGATATCTCATGAGGGATACTGTATTTAATGAGGTTGTAACCAGCAGAGTCATGCCAAATACCACACAAATATCTTGAAACTTGACCTTTTTGTAATGATATATAGTAGAACCCAGTATGGAAATGGTATACAGGAAATATGTAACCATTGACCAATACAATTGATTGGGTATCAATGGAATTGCAAGCGCAAATGCTACACTTGGCAATATAAACGTAACATGTTTACGCAGTCCCACTGCCGAAACCAGTTCAAAAACAGCGGTAGCAGTAATCAGTGCCATTATGATATTCAAAGAATACGGAAAAATAAACTGGAATCCTATCATCGCAGCTACAATGCCTATGACCAAACATCCGGACAGTATCCTTTTAATCAAATCAGACACCTCCAAACCTTCTGTTGCGCTTTGCATATTCATCCAAACAATGTTCCAAATCTTCCGTGGTAAAATCAGGCCACAGCACATCCATAAAAATCAGTTCGGAATACGCTGATTGCCACAGCAAAAAATTAGAAAGTCTGCATTCGCCGCTGGGACGAATAATCAAATCAGGATCCGGTTCTCCATACGTATACATATGGTCGGACAACATCTGCTCTGTAATCTCAGAAGGCTGCAAGGTACCGTTTTGTACTTTCTCCGCCAAATTCTGCGCAGCACGTGTAATTTCCGCTCTGCTGCCGTAATTCATAGCCAAATTCAAAACCATTCCCGTACGAGTTTTACCCGTTTCAATGGTTTGTGCTATCAGTTCCTGCAAATCTTCCGAAAATACAGAAGTATCTCCCAAAAAACGAATTTTAATATCGTCATTGAGTAAATCTTCCAAAGCATCTTTTAAATATTGTTTAAACAAACCCATTAAAGCGCCCACTTCCTCTTCAGGACGCTTCCAGTTTTCTGTTGAAAAAGCATATACCGTTAAGTATTTAATGCCAATTTTACTGCAATAGCGGGTAATGGCTTTAAACTTAGCAGCGCCTGCTCTATGTCCCATAGAGCGCGGCATCAAACGTTTTTTGGCCCAGCGACCGTTTCCGTCCATAATAATGGCCAGATGCTGCGGCAAAATACGTTCCCCTTGGTTTGCAGAAGATTTCATAATAATTACCGCCTACAATGATTATAGTTCAAGAATTTCTTTTTCTTTTTTTGCATGCATAGCATCTGCTTCTTTACAGTATTTATCTGTTAAATCTTGAGCTTTTTTCTCTCCGTCTTTTAAATCGTCCTCTGTAATGTCACCGTCTTTTTTCATTGCTTTTAATTTTTCAATGGCATCACGGCGAATGGAACGAATTGCAACTTTACCGTTTTCACACATTTTTCCGATATCCTTTGCAATTTCACGGCGTCTTTCCTCTGTTAACTGTGGGAAAGTAAGACGAATCACTTTACCGTCATTTTGCGGATTGATACCTAAATCTGCAACTTGGATTGCTTTTTCGATACTGTCCAAAGAAGAAACATCCCATGGCTGAATCACAAGAACCCTTGCTTCTGAAACGGAAACTGCCGCAAGTTGATTGATTGCAGTAGGAGCACCGTAGTAATCTACCATCACTTTATCTAAAATGGCTGGATTTGCACGGCCTGCACGCACTGCAGCAAATTCATCTGATAAAACATGAATGGATTTTTGCATTTTTTCTTCTGCTTGTATTAAAATATCTTTCATAACCTAATACCTTCCTACTAAATGACTTATTGATATAATATAGATCATAATTTTAAATTTATTCTACCAAAGTGCCGACAGATTCACCGCAAATTGCCTTTACAATGTTTTCCGGTTTATCAATGCTGAATACCAGCAATGCAATGTCGTTATCTTTGCAAAGAGATGCCGCTGTGCTGTCCATAACTTTTAAGTCTTGATTGAGCACGTCCATAAAAGAAAGCTTTTCGTATTTCACAGCACTCGGATTGGTTTTCGGGTCACTGTCGTAAACGCCGTCTACCATGGTTGCTTTTAAAATAACGTCCGCGTCAATCTCAGCAGCGCGCAAAGCTGCGGCTGTATCCGTTGAAAAGAAAGGATTACCCGTTCCGCATCCGAATACAACCACTCTTCCTTTTTCCAAATGACGAACTGCCTTATTGCGAATATAAGGTTCTGCAACTTCCTGCATGGCAATTGCAGTTTGCACACGTACATCCAAACCCAACTGCTCCAATGCATCGGCAACACCCAAAGCATTAATTACCGTTGCCAGCATACCCATGTGGTCTGCTCTGGTTCTATCCATATTTCCGCTGCTGCGGCCTCTCCAAAAATTTCCGCCGCCTACAACAATAGCTACTTCAACCCCCATATCCACACAAGTTTTTACCGGCTGGCAGAACTTTAATACTGTATCAAAATCAATTCCATGAGATTGTTTTCCCGCTAAAGACTCGCCGCTTAATTTTAAAAGAACCCTTCTATATTTCGGCTGCAAAAGAAACACCCCGTCTTTCCAAATTTTTTCTACCTGTCTATTTTACAATAAGCGCAACATATTGTAAAGCGAATCTACGCTTTTCATACAGAAGATTATTTGGTCAAACGGGGAATTTTTAAAATCTTTCATCATACACTTTTAAAATTTCGGTTAATGTTTTGCGTACAGCTTCAGCCACACTGCCGGGTTCCACTACAGTTACTTGATTACCAAACCCCACAAGCCAGCCAATAAACGGCGGGCTGACAGCCACCTTTAATTTCACATAAATATGCTCATCATCGCATTTGGAAATAGAAATGTGACTGCCGAATTTATCAAGTATAACGCCGATTAAAGAATTTTTTATCTTTAACGTGATCCTTTCTTCTTTTCCTCCATACATTCCAAATACTTTTTGAGAATATACTGCTAAATCAAACTGCTGAAAACAATCTTTTCCCTGCCGCGGTTGTTCCAGTAAACAGATGGATGACATTTTATCTACACGGTAATGTTTAATTTGGCTGCTTTCACTGTCAAAGGCAACTAAATAGTATTTTTCATCATCCCAAGAAAGCGCCCAGGGACTGACGCAATAGGACTCTCCGTTTTTACGAAATTGTTTGCGTACTTTTTCAGGCTGCTGAAAATCCACCACCCATTCAAAGTATTGAAACGTGATTTGATTGTCCTGTGCAATGGCATTATGGATATGATCTACATTGTAATAAATAGATTCATTTACAGTTTTAATTCGATTGGTCATGTAAACCTGTCTTTTTAATTGACGCGCTTCATATACACTGGCCAGCTGACCGATTTTATGTATCAACTCTGTTGATTTCTTATGAGTAATAAATTTGGAAGATTGTACCGCATCTACCAGCAATTTTAATTCAGGCAATTCAAATGAGCGGCTGGCAACATAATAGGCGCATGTACGGGCATTATTTTTCTCAATATCAACACCGTACAAACGCAAATGTTCAATATCGTTATAAAGACTCTTTCGTTCGGCTTGAATATTATATTGATCTAATTTTGTGACCAGTTCTTTAATGGTAAGAGGATGGGATTCATCTGTCTCCTCCATCAAAATTTTCATTAGATATAATATTTTCATTTTTTGATTTGCATTGCCGGACATAAAAAGCCCTCCTATCGGAATGTTACGTAAATAAAATGTTAATTATATTATACTTCAGAATAGTTATTTTTTACTATTTGCTTAATATTTTCACATTTTTTTGTCTCAACTAAAAAAGCAGCGTAACCAACATTACGCTGCTTTTTTAATTATTCCATTAATTAACGGGAGTTAATTTGCCGGTAGTGACATCAATAACATAGCCAAGTACTTCTACTTTATCAGGGATCAAAGGATGCCTGCGAATTAAATTTACAGAATTTTCTACTGATGTTTCTACTTTATGAAAACCGCACAGCCATTGATCAAAATCAGGTCTGCAATATTTCATCATTTCAATGGAATCCTCTGAAATACCATTATTCCGCATATTTTGCATCACTGCCTCACTGTCCAACCCCTGTACGCCGCAGTCAGTATGTCCAATAACCAAAATATGTTCTACTCCCAAAGTATGCACTGCAATTAATAAACTGCGCATAACGCTGCCGAAGGGATCCGCAATGATTCCACCTGCATTTTTAATGATTTTAGCATCCCCATTGCGAAGTCCCAAAGCCGCAGGCAGCAACTCTGTTAGTCTTGTATCCATACAAGATAAAATCGCAAGTTTTTTATTTGGATACTTGCCCGCGGCATATTTTTCATAAGCTTTGCTCTCCACAAACGCTTTGTTATACTCTAAAATCTCTTCCAACATAATGAAAGTACCTCTATTCTATTTTAAGATTTCGTTATATTGTAACATGTTTTATACATACTTACAATCCTGAACATAATTTGTATAAATTTTATACATTCATGTGGAAAGCCAAGAAATTGCACTTATTCTCTGCCGCTCCATCATTCAGCCGCTCAGAAACCATTGTCTTGTTTCTAAATGACTTTATAAGCCAGAATTTAATATCAACACCACATCACTAAAATAAAAAGAACAAACAATACGGTTGCAAAACAAAATATATATTTCGTTTTGCAACCGGTCCCTCTATTTAAAATACATATATAATTGACACTTGATCATGCCGTTATATAATTTTCTTCTTTTATCTGCTTTTCTTCCATAACATTGCTCAAACATTTCATCAGGAGTAATGATAGAATAACTCCATCCGTGTTTTGGCTGGAAGACTTGTCCCATAATCTGATATAATTCCTCTGCCTGCTTGATATCCAGCAGGCGTTCTCCATATGGCGGATTACAAATCACGACCCCGGTCTCAGTTTCTGTCTTAAAGTCGCGTATATCTCTTTTTTCTGCCTGAATACAGCCTATCACGCCTGCCTTTTTTGCATTTGCAATGGTTAAAGACACCGCAGCGCCGTCTATATCAAAACCTTTGCCTTGAAAACGGGCATCTCTGCGTATCAGGTCAAATGCGCGCTCTTTTTCTTTTTTCCAAACAGAAGCATCAATTTGATCCCAGTTTTCCGCCGAAAAGCTGCGGCGCAAGCCGGGCGCGATATTTAATGCATACAATGCCGATTCAATCAATACCGTTCCTGAACCGCAAAATGGGTCTACCATATTGCCGTTTACACGCACACGAGATAAATGTGCCATAGCGGCGGCCAATGTTTCTTTGATTGGCGCATCCGTTGCACTTGCACGGTAGCCCCGTTTATGCAGTCCTTGACCGGAAGTATCTATCATAATACTGACCTGATCTTTCATAATTAAAAATTGAATTTGATATAAAGTATCGGTTTCATCAAACCACGAAACATGATACTTCTGTTTCAGCCGTTCTACTACGGCTTTCTTTATGATTTTTTGACAGTCAGGCACACTGGATAATTGAGAACTGAGGGAACGACCTTTCACTGGAAAAATATCATTTTTACCAATCCAGGCTTCCCACGGCAGAGCTTTTACCCCCTGAAACAATTCTTCAAAAGTACGTGCCTGAAAGGTTCCAAGCAGAATAAGCACACGTTCACTGTATCGTGAACATAAATTTGCTCTTACCAGCATATTGATATCACCGTCAAATACCACTCGTCCATTTTGCGGTTCTACACGTTTTGCTTCCATTGCACGCAGTTCATCCGCTACCAACCCTTCTACCCCTAAAATGCAAGGGCAAACCAATTTAAAATTCTCCATATATTGCTGTTCACTCCAATTCTGGATTTAAAAAGGGACCGCGCTGTCACGCGGCCCCTTTCTGCAATTAATTATTAATCCTCTTCATCCGGTTCCAATAAACCGTATCCGCCGTTGTTGCGCTTATAGACCACAGCAATCTCTTCTGTTTCAGCGTCGCGGAACATATAAAATTGGTGACCTAACATATCCATTTGCAAAATAGCTTCTTCTATATGCATTGGCTTTACCGGAACTTTTTTCGTTCTTGCTATTTTATATTCAACAGTCGGCTGTTCCGGAACTTCACCATTATAATAATCTTCTACATAATCACGCAGTGCGCCTGAATGTAACTTTTTCTCCAATTTTGTTTTATTTTTTCTAATTTGTCTGCCCAAAGCACTGATCACCTGATCCAGCGCGTCATTCATTTCAAAATCTGTAGCTTCCGCACGGAAAATCAAGCCGCTTTGGCGTATGGTAATTTCTACTGTTTGACGGTTATGTTCTACTGTAACCACAACATGTGCGTCTGCATCTTCTGCAAAAATTCTGTCATAACGAGAAAGTTTCTTTTCTACTAATTCTTTAAAATTGTTCTTTAGATTTACTTTTCTGCCGGTAATAGTGATCTTCATACCAACATCTCCCTTAACAAAACATTCTCGCAGCAAAAATTATGGGGCTTAAAACGAAGTCTTCATATTTCTTACTACGAAACAAGTATAACACATTGTATAAAAAAAGGGAAGTCATTTCTTTTTATATTGTTACTTTTTTATGTCTGGTCACATGACAGCCTACATTGACGGCAACAGGAAGTCCTGCAATATGTGTGGCATACTGTTCAATGGCTACTGAAAGAGCCGTTGTATTTCCGCCAAATCCCTGGGGACCAATATCCAGCTGATTTACTCTTTCCAGCATTTCCTGCTCCAGCAAACGATATTCTTCTTTTGGATTGTGTATTGATATTTCACGGCATAATGCCTTTTTGGCAAGATAAGCACACAGCTCAAAATCTCCGCCAATACCAACGCCAAGCACCATAGGAGGACAAGGGTTACTGCCGGCTAATCTTGCTGTTTCCACTACAAAATTGATAATATCTTCTTTTGCTGCGGAAGGAGTAAACATTTTGATTCTGCTCATATTTTCACTGCCGAATCCTTTTGGCGCCACCATTAGTTCCACTTTGTCTCCCGGCACGATTCTTGTATGAATCACAGCAGGCGTATTATCGTTCGTATTTTTTCTTTCCAACGGGTCTTCCACTACTGATAGTCGGAGCAAACCTTCCACATAACCTTGTCTTACGCCTTCATGTATGGCTTGCTCAAAATCTCCTCCGGTAAAATGCACCTCTTGTCCAACTTCTATAAATACCACAGCCATACCTGTGTCCTGACAAATGGGAATCTGCATCTCTCTGGCGGCGTTCATATTACTGCATAAGTCGTTTAATATTGCCTTGCCAGTATCATTGGTCTCCATTTTACATGCTTTGCAGATTTCTTCCTCTAAATCAGCCGGCAAAACACGGTTTGTTTCAATACACAGCCGTTTGACTGCCGCAGTAATTTGAGATACATCCACTTCTCTCATAAACATTCTCCTTTAAACTCGGCGAATTCCGTTTACAAATACCATAGCTGGTTTTGCAGATAATAGCAGCGGGTCTTGCTCAAACACAACCAAATCTGCATCTTTTCCTGTTTCTATGGAACCTACCTGTTTTTCTATGCCGCAAATGCGGGCAGGTTCAATGGTAATAGCTTTCAAGGCAGCATCATGATCAGCACCTTCACGCACTGCAAGACCCGCCGCTAAGGTCAAATATTGCAAAGGAATCACAGGATGATCCGTAATAATCGCAGTTTGAATCCCATGCTTCATCAAAATTCCCGGACAAGACGGCGTCAAGTGCTTCAATTCAGGTTTTGAGCGGTCTGACAAAAACGGTCCTGATAAAACCCTCGCATGTTCCTCTTTCAGCTGGTCTGCAATCAAATGACCCTCAGTACCATGTACGATGACATAATCCAAATCAAATTCTTTAGCAAGGCGAATCGCTGTAAAAATATCATCTGCCCTATGCGCATGAAAATGAACCTGGATTTCTTTTTCTAAAGCCGGAACCAATGCTTCGCATTTTAAGTCGTACTCCGGAGGCGTGGAGTCTTCCTCTTCCAAAGCGCGTTTTTTTTCGTGTAAATAATGTTTCGCTTTATAAAGCTGCTCGCGGATCAATGCTGCCGTTGCCATTCTTGTAACAGGCGTTTGACTTTTGTCGTGATAAACGCTTTTCGGATTTTCTCCCAAAGCCATTTTGATGGCAAGCGGTGCTTTGACAATCATACGGTCAATACAGTTTCCGTACGTTTTTATGGCTGCCAGCTGACCGGAAATAGGATTTGCGGAGCCGGGACCTGTTACAACCGTGGTAACGCCGCCTTCCAGCGCTTCCCTAAAACAGTTTTCCATAGGATTAATAGCGTCAATGGCGCGCAGATGAGGCGTAATGGGTTCTGTATCTTCGTTGCAGTCGTCGCCCTCAAAATCCAAACCGTCCTCAAAAATACCCAGATGTGTATGCGCATCAATAAATCCGGGATATACATGCGCTCCTTTTAAATCAATGACATCTTCATCTGTAGTATCCCAAAAGTCTCCTGTTCCAACTTGGTGAATGAGTCCATTTTGAATTTGAATATATCCCTGTTGTATTGTATCTCCTGCCATAGTGTGTATGATGCCGTTGTGTAATATCATATTATAAATACCTTTCTAACCCTTTGTTCCGGATATAAAAAGTGGAGTGCGAACACTCCACTTTTTCATCTGGATTGACCTGATCCATGACGGGAAAAACCGCCGCGCTTAGACTCCAAACCTTTTTTTAAAGCAGACATTTTTTCGTCGCTGCTTTGTTTGAATTTAGTCAGCATATCTTCAAAACTTGCCCCTTCATTTTTTTTATTGAACCATTCAAAATGATCGGGACCTTTTCTGGTTGAATGTGCAGGCTGTACAGTCTGCTCGGAATCCGATACGGTTTCCATTGCTTTTTTCATAGAAAGACTAATCTTGCCGTCTTCCCCTACACTAAGTACCTTTACTTTGACTGTTTGCCCTTCACTGACAAAATCTGTAATTTCTTTCACAAAAGTGGGCGCTACTTCTGAAATATGTACCATACCTGTTTTACCTTCGCCCAGTTCCACAAAAGCGCCAAATTTTGTAATACCTGTAATTTTTCCTTCAAGAATCGCTCCTACTTCAAGCTGCATATTAGTACTGGTTTCCTCCTTACACAGGTTTAATTACCTGCTACATTTACAAATACTCGTTCTCCGGGTTTTACAAAATCCAGACCCGTTCTGGCTAAGCGTTCAATATATTCTTTGTTTTCATTGATATTTGCATCCAAAGATTTTTGAATTTCGTTGTTTTTCATATTTTGTACTTGCAGCTCTTGTGTCACAGAAGCCAATTCTTCCTTTTTCCCACTGATTTGAATCTGCTGACTGATAAACACCGCAACCACATATACCGCAAAAACAGCCGCGGCAACTGTCAAAAAAATGTTGCGCTTTGATCTTTTGGTACGTTTATGCTTTGATTTTTTATGCTTAGCATCGACTGCTGCTTCATAATTTTGTGTCATCTTCCGGGATACCCCCTTTGAGATCTTTACCGGAACCGATAAAAAAACTTTTAACTCGATTATACACTATGTCCGGTGCAGGTTTCAAGGGATTTTCAATATTTCGTTCTGAATTTTTCTTTCTTTTTTTATTTTCCACATGTTTTTGGGTAATGGCGTTTTTTTCCTTTTCATAAAACGTTTTTATTGGTAAGCTGATACGGCGTTTGAACCATAAAGAAAATTTGACACAAATGCGATGAATCCATTTAGCAATGCGAACGGTAATTCTTCCAACAGTAAAAAAATAAACCATCATACCAATCAATTCACCGCCAATGATGTAAAAGCGGATTTCACCGCTGTTTACTGCCAGAGCCAGCAAAAAAGTGACGAATGCGGCTGCAATGCCAAATAAAATGTCCTGCACATACATAACAATTTTGCCTGTACGAAATAAAATACGGGTAACGCGGAAAACATCGTAAACAACTGCCAACGCCAAACCAATCAATGCAGATATACCAAGACTTAACAGTTGCGAAGACAGAGTTACTTCCACAGCAGTTCACCCCTATTTGAATAGTTTGGAGAAGAATCCTGTACTTGCAGATTGATTTTCCGTATAGGATACGGAATTAATTTCTCCATCCAGATTCAACTCTCCTGTTTCTAAATTCAGTTTACTAATGTGCAGTCCTTTGCCTTTAATTACGATTTCTCCCAAGTCTGTATACGCAATGATGGTGTCTTCGTCAAAGCTATCTACGTTGGAAACACCTGTAGCAGTTAAGATTTTTCTGTTTTCTAAAATTAAACTGTGAGGTGTCTTTGTACTGCTTTTTCTTTCATCTGTCATCATAAAAATACCCCCAACAAATTCATACAAATAAGTATGCACTTGCCGGGGGCAATATGCGGTATTCCGCTATTATCCTGTACCATAATTATGCTGTTGCTGTCTGTATCTATTTATTTTTCTTCTATCACACGGTATAAGTCTGCTGCAGTATCTCTGTTTGCATATTCATTTACAGCAACCACTTCTGCTTTTATTGTACGCATACCAAGCTGAAGTTCCAATATATCTCCGCATTTTACATCATAAGATGCGCGCGCTGCTTTTCCATTGACCAATACTCTTCCCGCATCACAAGCTTCATTTGCTATGGTACGGCGTTTAATCAGGCGCGATACTTTTAAATATTTATCTAATCTCATATCATTCTCCAATGGCATAAAACAAAAAATGCAGCCTCAACAAAATCGTTAGGCTACATTACAAGTTGACTATTTTAAATTATTTGTTTGTAGCATCTTTGAAAGCTTTACCAGCTTTAAATGCAGGTACTACAGAAGCTGCGATTTTGATTTCTTCACCTGTTCTTGGATTTTTACCAATTTTAGCTTTACGTTCTCTAGCCTCAAATGTGCCAAAACCTACAATTTGAACTTTGTCTTTGCTTGCAACGGCCTCAATAATGGACTCGATTACAGCGTTTACTGCGCTGTCTGCGTCTTTTTTTGAAATTTCTGCTTTTTCTGCAACTGCAGCAACTAGTTCTGTTTTATTCATTGTTTTTTACCCCCGAAATTTTAATCAATCTCATTGTGAGAATTTTTCTGTTGTGACCTGCCGCCAAATAGAGTCTAACTCCTGAGGCGTTAAGTCTGACCAACATAATTGTTTTTCCTGAGTATATTTCTCAATAGCAGCAAAGTAAATTATAAAGCGATTACATGCATTTGTCAAGGAATACTCAGGCTCCACTTCGCACTTTCTGGCAACATTTACTGCCGAAAACAACAAATCTCCCACATGCTGTTCCAACAAATTACTATCCTGTTGTTCTGACAGTGTCTGTTTTAACGCCTGCGCACGGGCAATTATTTGGTCTAAAGCTGCATTTGCATCCGGTATATCCACCCCAACTTTTGCCGCTTTTTTTTGTACCTTATAACTGCGCATAAGAGCAGGCAACGCAACAGAAACACTCTCCAGCACCTCTGTCTGTGTTGTTTGAGATTTTGTTTTTTTCTTAATCTCATCCCAATTAGACAAAACTTGAGCAGAATCTTTTACCTTGACATCTCCAAATACATGCGGATGACGCACCACCAGTTTTTTAGCTACGCCGTCCACTACATCGGAAAATGTAAAAGTTCCCTGTTCTGCCTCTATCTGTGCATGAAACAACACTTGCATTAAAACATCGCCCAATTCTTCCTTAAGAAGCTCTATATTATTGGTATCGATCGCTTCAATAGCCTCATATGTCTCCTCAATAAAATTGGCGCGTACACTTTGATGCGTTTGTTCTCTATCCCAAGGGCAGCCTCCCGGAGCGCGCAGCAATGTAATAATACGCTCTAAGTCGCCAATGGTATAGCGTTCTTTTTGTTGAAAATCCAAGTCCAGACTCCTTTTGCAAAAGATTGTGTTTACATTGGCTTATTTTACATGATAAGGTGATGTTTTTCAAGTATTTTTACAAGTTTTTGACCTTTTGGCAGCATTAACAAATCTTCTTTGCATAAAGCTCTTAAACACAGCAGCGACACGATGTAAACGAAAACCGCGATCAGCACTGCAATTCCCGCGGCAAGAGAGTCCGGTATTACCTTTGTCATTGCAAAACAGGAAAAATATGCCGCTATACTACAGAACATGGAAGCAATGGCCGGTTTTGTAAAAACAGAGTGGAATTTCAAGTGTATTTTTGTTTCTTTGCAAAGGAAATAACATGCTGCAATCGTAATAAATACATAACAAACCAACGTTCCTATGCCTGCACCCAAAATATTAATTTCCGGAATTCCTGTCAAAACATAGTTTAAGCCTATTTTTAGCCCCAATCCTACACATAATAGTTTGACCGGCAAATCTACGCGTCCGACTGCTTGCAGCATACTAAAAACGGGCGTACTTAAAGAAGCAAAAATAGCTGCCACTCCCATAATGGCCAATGTGCGTGAAGTAATCGGAGTGGATAATTTTGCGCCGAATACTGCCTGGCTGACAGGTCCTGATAATACGCTTAATCCCAAACCTGCCGGTATGCTGAACAACGCGGTCATACGCAGTACGGAAGAAATGCTTTTTTGCAGCTGGCAGCGGCTGCCGCTCATCCATGCGGACGTAACGCTTGGTAAGGCGCTGATACCAAACGCCTGTGTAATTCCCGGCACCAGCATAAACAATGCCAGCGCTTGAGAATAGCAGCCAAACAAAAAGTTGGAAACAGTCCCCGTTGCTATTTTAACCTCTAAATCCGGAATCATACCTTGATACATATTAAGAAGCGGTTCCGGACGAACCGACATAATATGATTGATTCTTGTCTGAAGAAAAGTAGTATCAACCAAAGCGGCAACATTTACGGCCAATGCTCCAATTCCAATGGGAACTGCCATTTTAATCAATTTTCCTATGATTCTTTTTCTGTCAGCACATGGAGCAGAACACTGAAGCTCATGACACGTAATACTATCACCTTTTCTTTTGTGACGGATCCAGAGATAAAAGAAGCTCATAAAGGACCCGACAGTGACGCCGAATACCGCAGCAGCAGCCGTATAAGGCAGCAATGCGCTTTTGGCAAACGCCTCAGAAGTAACTTGCTGTCCCCATACGGTTCCTGAACTATAAAATTCTCCCATACCAAGATGAAATACCACATATGCGGCAGATAATCCAACCAACAATTTAAAAATTGCTTCTATCACTTCTGAAATTGCCGTAGGATACATGTTACTCATACCTTCATAGTAGCCACGATAAACAGAGGATAAACAACTGAACAAAATAGCCGGAGCAAGACAAAACATAGCAGGAAGTGCTCCGCCGTTTCCAATGGCTCTTACATAAAATGGCGCTGATATGATCATAATTGCAAGTCCAAGGCCGCCTGTAATTAAAAATATGGGAATGGATAATTTATGAATCCTCCGCACGTCAGCATATCTTCCGCATGCCAGATTTTCAGAAACCATTCTTGCAATGGCAATGGGAAAACCGGCCGTTGCCAAGCTGTGAATCGGACTGTAAAAATGGTACGCTGTATTAAAATAGCCCAATCCTTCTTCTGTGATAATCCATGTAAGAGGTATTTTAAACATAGCGCCGATTAATTTTACCAAAATCATACTAACAGTTAAAATCAAAGCGCCGTGCAAAAAGCTTTGACGTTTTCTTTTTTGATGATTACGGGGCTGCATGCAAACACATCCATTCCTCTTTCAAATACTAAGAATGATATATGATTGCATTGTCCCGCTTATGCCAAAGACAACCTATTTTCGCCATAATCACTGTATAACATCAAATAAAAAAGAGAGGATATCTTCCTCTCTAAAAGAAATACGAATGTATTATACTTGTGGATTCTCATCTTGTTTTTGTGCTTGCTCCTGAGCCGGTTGTTCTTGCTGTGCCTGCTCTTGCTGCTGCGGCTCAGCTTCCGCATTACATCCACAACCGCATCCGCCTTGTGGTGCATAAGCATCATTCTGAGGTGCTTCGTGCACCAATTTTTCACCGCATTGGCTGCAGAAGCCGGCAGTTTTTGGATTTGGTTCACCGCATCTTGTGCAGAATGTTTTGTTGCTCATTTTGGATAACTGTTCGTTCACTTCATCCAATTCATCATATTTTTCGTTGATTAGAATAATGATATCATCCATTTCTTCAGTGGAATCTACGCCTTGTTTGCGCGCTTCATAAACAGCTCTGCCAAGCGCTTCAAAATTTCTTTTAATATCAGCGTTTAGATCTACTGCTTGTAATTTTAATTTGGAAGTGTCAACCAGTTCGCCTGTTTTCTTACCAACAACATTAGCGGCCTGTTTTGCATTTGAAACAAGATTTTCAAATAGTCCCATAATATTCGTCTCCTTTTATCATAAATAATTTTCAATTATTTTCTAATTATATTATAACATAATAGAAATTGCAAAGCAATTTTAACCTATCAACATGAAAACGTCCCATTAACAGTAACAATTTTATTTTGTTACTGTTATGAGGTTGTTATAGCATGAAAAATTATAAAATAAAATCAAAAGTCTCCCATAGAATTTATAACTAATTTATTGATTGTGCAGAAGAAAGCAGAAATTGATGATAGATCGATTTTACTTTTTCTTTCCTATCTAGCATTTCTTGATAACGGTCAATATATTCATACGGAAATTTGAAATTAAATATTCTTTGCAATTCATCTTTATGCGGATGTTTTATTTTTGATACAGCACCTGCTCCGCAAGCCAAAATGGTATGACTTTCGTCCATAATATAAACGTTATAGTAATTTTCATATCCGGGTTTTGCCCATCCTGTATTTTCAAGATTACCAACCATACGACTTTGACGATACAAATAATACGGGATATAGTTCTGTTCGGTCAGTACCGTATCCACATAGTTCAGCATCTGGCTTGCACCTTCTCCATCATTGATAAAAAGCGCTTTACCGTTTTTATTGATATTGGAGGAACGTTTTAACGCTAACGTGTGTACGGTGATACTTTCCGGATGTAACGCGACAACACCGTCCAGCGTATTGCGGAAACTTTCCACACTGTCCCCTGCAAGTCCAACAATCAAATCCATATTAATATTATCAAAACCATGGTCTCTTGCCAAATGGAACGCATCCAGTGTTTGCTGTGTGGTATGGTCTCTTCCAATGAGTTTGAGTACTTCATCATTTAAAGTTTGCGGATTGATACTGATTCTGGTTATACCGCGTTCCTTCATCGCCTGCAATTTGTCCGCCGTAATTGTATCCGGACGGCCTGCTTCCACTGTAAATTCACGGCATGTGCCCATGTCAAAATTTGTGTTTACCGTATCAATAATTTGTCCCAGCTGCGGCGCATTCAGCGTGGTTGGAGTTCCTCCTCCCATATATACCGTTTCCAAGCGCAAACCGCATGCTTTTGCAACTGCCGCGGTATATTCTAATTCTTTGCATAACAACTCTACATACTGTGGGATTAGTTTACCTGTTTTTTCCGTAGACTGAGCTACGAAAGAACAATACGCGCAGCGGGTAGGACAAAAGGGAATCGAAATATATAAACTGAACGACTCCGGCTTAGAGGCAGCTAAAATAGGCTGTTCATGCTGCATGGTACGGACGCTCAACGCTGTTTTCTCTTGTGAAACATGCAAACTGTTCAAAAAATATTCCGCAGCTTTGGTCTGTCCCATTTCCGCTGTCAATTTTCTAAGAAGTTTAATTGGACGTACGCCGATTAATACGCCCCATTTCGGACGATATCCCGTCAGCTCTACCAAAATATCATACAACAGCACCGCCATGGCCAGACCGCATTGACGTTCAAAGTCAGGTTCATCCAAGGAAAAGGTTCCTCGCTTTTCCGCAAAGCGATCCTCCATTTTTACGGAAACATGCAGATGAGCCGCTCCGTTTTCTTCCTTGCAGCCTGTATAAACCAACAAGCTGTCATCATGTCCGTTTTCATAGACGGCAGTTACTTTTTCGTAAGGAAAAAAGATATCGCAAAGACTTTCCATTTCGTAAAGATAAGAATGTCCATCAATAACCAAAATCATCTTTGTTGCCCTTCATAAACGGATTTGTGTGACGTTCATAATCCAGTGTCGTGGAATCTCCGTGAGCAGGAAACACTCCATAGTTGCCTTCCAACTCAGCTACTTTTTGTACGGACTCCATCATTTTTGCAGGATCAGAAGTTGGAAAATCAGTTCTTCCAATGGAACCTTTAAAAATAGTGTCCCCGCTGAAAATTGCATCTTTTACAATCAGACAACTGCTGCCAATGGTATGTCCCGGTGTATGCAAAACTCGGAAGGTTAAATTTCCTACCTGAATTTTATCACCGTCATGAAATAACACATCCGGTACGAACGGGTCGCATTGACGTTCGGCAATCACTGTAGATAAATTCAAACGGCTGTCAGTCGCGAAATCTTTTTCCAATTCATGCATATAAATTTTAGCGCCTGTCATATCCTGTACTGCTTTTACACCCATGATATGGTCAAAATGCCCGTGAGTCAATAAAATAGCATCTACTTTTTTTAAACCTTTTATTTGATCAAACAGCTCATCTGAGATAAAGCCGGGATCAATCACTGCAGAAATGCCGGTTTCCTCATCTGTTACAACAAAACAGTGTGTCGGCAGCATTCCGCCTGTAATTTCTTGAATTTGCATATTGGTAATTCCTTTCTCACAAACGTCTCATATACTTTATGAACGTTTGATGCTGATAATGCCTTCTATATTGGATAACTTGGAAATAACGGAATTCAAATGCTCCAAACCTTGAATGGTAATGGTAGCATAAATCACATCCGTACCGTTTTTTAATTCTCTGGAATTTAACGAATGGACGCTGATACGCAAATTATACAGCTGCTGCGTTACATTCATCAACACGCCTGTGGTATGATTGGCTAAAATCTCCAAAGTCGTCTTAAATTCTTCTTTTACTTGATTTGCCCACTGTACTTCAATCCATCGTTCCGGCTCAGAACTGCTTGCAATATCCTTTGGAACATTGCTGCAGGTACGTTTGTGAACAGATACCCCAAAGCCGCGTGTAACAAATCCGATAATATCATCGCCGGGCAATGGATTACAGCAGCGGGAAAGTTTGGTCAGACAATCTCCGCCCATGCCTTTTACCAAAATACCGTTAGACGCTTTATTCGGCTTTGCTTCCACTGTTTTCGGCGGCTCGGTTTTTTGCACTGCTTCGGTAGCTTTTTTCTGCTTTACATACTCTTCCTTAATGCGATGGATAATTTTCCACAACTGAATACCGCCGTAACCAATGGCAGCATAAATATCTTCCAAATTCGCACAGTTCTGACGTTTTACAAACGGATTAATCAAATCATAAAGCTCATCCTGAGGCACAATAATACCATTGCGTTTTAATTCACGCTCCAGTTCTTCTCTGCCCTCTTCGATATTTTCTTCCCGACGCTCTTTTTTAAACCACTGACGGATTTTATTTCTCGCTTCGCTGGTACGTACAATTTTCAGCCAGTCACGGCTTGGGCCGTGAGAACCTTCTTTGGCTGTAATGACTTCCACAATCTCGCCTGTTTTGATTTTATAATCAATAGGCACAATGCGCTTATCCACTTTTGCGCCAATCATACGGTTACCCACCGCGCTGTGAATGGCATACGCAAAGTCAATCACGGTGGAGCCCGCCGGCAGACTGATTACCTCTCCTCTCGGAGTAAAGACAAATACCGAATCGGAAGATAAATCCGTTTTAATGGTACGCACCAAATCCGTAGCGTCGCTGCTGTCCGTTTGATTCTCCAAAATTTTGCGCACCCAAGCCAAATGCTCTTCCAAAGAATCTTCGGAAGTAACGCCTACTTTATATTTCCAGTGTGCGGCAATACCGTATTCTGCCGTATAATGCATATCCCATGTGCGAATTTGCACTTCAAACGGAATTCCTTCCGAGCCGATTACGGTTGTATGCAAAGACTGGTATAAATTCGGTTTGGGAGTAGAAATATAATCTTTAAAACGGTTTGGAATGGGATGATATAAATCATGTATAATTCCCAGAGCGTTATAACAATCAATAACGGTATCTACAATCACTCTGACCGCGTATACATCGTAAATCTGGTCAATGGATTTTCCTTGTACAAACATTTTATTATAAATACCATTGATGCTTTTGACCCTGCCTTCCAAATGCACTTTTGGAATAACAGGAAGCATTTTTTCCAGTATCTGCCCTTTGATTTTTTCTATAAAATCAGCGCGTTCATCTTTATGCAGTTCCAAAGCATGTTCAATCTCTTGGTAACCCATAGGGTCTAAGTAGCGCAAAGATAAATCTTCCAGCTCTTCTTTTACCGCGCGAATACCCAAACGGTCAGCAATTGGAGCATATACCTCCATATTTTCCAGCGCTTTATCCCGCTGTTTTTGCGGGGTCATATACTCAATGGTCCGCATATTATGCAGGCGGTCTGCCAGTTTAATGATAATAACTCTAATGTCCTCCGACATAGCTATGAGCATTTTTCGAATATTTTCCGCCTGCTGCTCTTCACGGGAGGAGAAAGGCACTTTACCAAGTTTGGTAACGCCGTTGATTAAATTGGCAATTTCTTTGCCAAACATTTTTGTGATTTCTTCTAAAGTGATGTCCGTATCTTCTACCACATCATGCAGCAAACCCGCAACCACACAAGGGGTGTCCATACCCAGTTCTACCAAAATACAAGCTGCGGCAACGGGATGCGTAATATATGGCTCGCCTGATTTTCGCTTTTGCTCTTTGTGCGCTTCTGCCGCAACCTGATATGCATGTTCTATCTGCTCCAAGTCAAAAGAACGGCCGCTGGCTTTAATTAAATTTAATAAATCGTCATATGTTTTCAGTGGATATGCCATATCATTTAACCGTCCTTTCTTAAAGATTCTAATTGGCGCAGTACCGGGGAACAAAACAAATCAACTTTTCCGGCAACAGGCTTTAAAGTAATTCTGCAAATGTCACCGTCCTCAGTTTTCTCAATCAGATTTTGGTCTTTTAAAACATCCAAGGCCAATAACAATTTTGATAATGTCATACCGGACAATTGCAATTGTTCCAATAATAACAAAATATGATGCTGCCAGCCGTTGCTGCTTCTTAAAAAACGATAAAGCGCCGCAAATTCATCACGGTTTGGAGTCATATGCAAAAGCTCTTCACCAGTTAAGCATTCACCGCGTTTTACTTTTTCATACATACGGTATTCTAACAGCGTTTGTTCTTCATTTACCTGGGACAGCTTTATATCTTTGATAAATACAGACAAATTTTCCGTATTGCGGTATTCGTTGACTTCCAGCGTAACCGCTAAGTCTACCAAATCGCCCACTTGATAAGGAAAATCCTGTAATGCAGTACGAAATTTCAGACATTGAACTGTAGTATGATTTCTCTCAAGACGCAAGCGCAGGTGGTTCCCTCCGCCGATTGGCGTAATTTCTTTTAGTTCCATTCCGTAAAGTCCGAACACGGGAGACGGATTGTCCGTGCCAAACGGCTCCAGATAAGCAATCTGTTTGGGCATTTCAATTGTCAATGCGGCAGGATTCAATTTACAGTCCAAGTGTATGGTTTGAGGAGGCATGTCTGTTGGCAGAGAAGCAGCAAACTCATTGATTTGTCTGCGAAACCGGAAGATATGTTCTGTTGGCATACTCAAACCGGCCGCCATTGGATGACCTCCGTATTTTGTAAGCAAAGGAGCGCAGTGGCAAATGGCATCAAATAAGGAAAATCCTTCTACGCTTCTGCCGGAAGCTTTTGCTTCATTGCCCGTATAGGAAATAACAATACTCGGTTTTCCAAACATCTCCGTAATACGGGAAGATACAATTCCGATCACGCCGTGATGCCAATCTTCCCCTTCTACCACAATCACACGCTCATACATGCGCTCAGGCTCGTCATGGAGCAGCTGCAACGCTTTTTCCGTAATTTCCGTTTCAATCTTTTTTCTGGTGTCATTGTCATGGCAAATCTCCTGAGCAAGGGTCTGTGCCTGTTCCATATCTTCCGATAAAAGCAAACGAACCGCTCTGTCCGACGCGCCGATTCTGCCCGTTGCATTGATGCGCGGCACAATAGTAAAAGCGACATTGGTAGAAGTAAGTTCCTTGCCGCTCATGCTTGCTTGTTCCAGCAACGCGCAAATTCCGGGACGGTCGCTGTGTGACAACAACGGCAGACCCGCTTGCACAAGCGCGCGGTTTTCTCCCTTAAGGGACACAATATCTCCTACCGTACCAACCGCTGCCAAATCTGCGTAATTTTCCAGTAAGGTGGTGATATCTGCCCCTTCACCTTCCAGCGCAGTAATCAGCTTAAATGTAACACCTACACCTGATAAGTCTTTAAACGGGTAGGTGCAATCTACACGGTGAGGGTCTACCACAGCCACAGCTTTGGGCAATATGTCTCTTGGACGGTGATGGTCAGTAATCACAACATCAATGCCCAATTGCGAAGCATAAACAACCTCATCGATGGAGGCAATCCCATTATCTACCGTAACAATCAGCTGTACTCCCTGCTCATGCAGTTGATCCAAAGCCTCTAAATTGAGACCGTAACCTTCCTGCTCCCTTAAAGGAATATAAAACATAACGTTAGCGCCGCAGGATTCCAAATACGAATACAGCATGGCAGTGGAAGTAACGCCGTCTGCATCATAGTCTCCATATACGCAAATAGTTTCAAAATGTTCAATTGCTCTTTGAATGCGGGCAACTGCACAATCCATATCTTTCATTAGAAAGGGGTCGGCAAATGATTTTGATACGTCAAATAACGCATCAATGTCATCTTTTGTATGAAAGCCGCGTATCTCCAACATCATAGCCAAAAACGAAGGGTACTGCATTTCTTCCGCAATTTTAGCCGCCCTTGCCTTGTCCAGGGGGGACACGCTCCATTTTTTGATATTCATACCGCCTACACCTTCCTATTCTTGTTTAATTGTAACATTTTTCGACTCTTTATTCAATCTATTTTCACAATTGTTCCGTTAAAAATGAGAAATTTTCTTATTTTTATCTATTTTATTTTATTTCTGAAATAAACGAAAAATATTGGCAAATAAAATAAAACAAAGGTGATATCATTGTACAAAACAACAATATCACCTTTGTCATATCATTTGGCTCTCTGCATTTTTTAAACCTGTTACTTGTGCAGTCAACTCTGTTCCGTTTTCTGTTTTTTCTGTATTTTCTTCTTCCTTATGGGGAAGGATACATTTTTTTACCACCATGCCGTCATATTTCAATTTAAACTGTACCCTGCCAATAAAACGGTTATCACAATGTTTGCAGCGAAAATTAGCGCGATAGCTTTTATTTTTCAGCTGCCATTCGCCTTCGCGGGATGCTCTTCGCCCGCAGGCATCACAATGAAATATCATATCAGAACGTTTTATCAGAGGATTGTTCAAATCACAAATGATCATGGTTTTAAATGTGATCTTCTCATAAAAAGCGTCTGTTCTGGCATCCTGAATAAATGGAATCAATGTTTCTCTTTGATACAGCTTTTGTAAACATCGCAGAGACAGCATACTATCATCCATTGCACGGTGGTGGGCAATATCTTCTTCATTGATTCCCAGCAGCTGCGCTGAAGTTGAAAGTCCCATTTGTTTTGTGGCATCGTAATGCAGCATTTGTTCACAGTAACATTGTAAATCAACATATTGTTTTAGGAATGGAATACGTTCACTGCCGCAAAAATAACGGCTGTTTTCAATGAGGGCTAAAATGTCAGACGTACCCCATGTCATTAAGACAGCGTCCCCCATCCATTTACGAAAACGGCTCATTACCTGCATAAACTGCAGACCGTTGGCCAGTTCTTCGTTTGTAATATTTGTCAGCGTTTTAATCTTTCCGCTGATTTTTTTGCCCACTTGCGGACGAACCAAAGCGTCAAAGGTATCCAGCACATGCAATTGTTCATCTACTTTTACTGCGCCGAATTCTATAATTTCATTCATAAAGCCTTTTAGACGCCGGCTATACGTTCCATTCCATTCCAAATCCAATATTACAAAGTTCATTGAATACTCCGATTATTTTTTGCTAGATTTTTTCATACGAAGCTCTTTCGATAAAATCCGTTTTCTCATACGGATATTCTCAGGGGTTACTTCTACCAGCTCATCATCTTTGATGAATTCTAAACATTGCTCAAGGCTTAAGTTGCTGTGAGGCGTTAATTTCAGCGCATCATCAGAACCGGAAGCTCTTGTATTGGTCATTTGTTTTTTCTTACATACGTTCACGGTAATATCTTCAGATTTTGGACTTACACCCACAATCATACCTTCATACACTTCAACGCCCGGACCGATAAACAAACGTCCGCGATCCTGCGCATTGTACAAACCGTAAGCGGTTGCTTCACCTGTTTCATGCGCTACTAAAGAGCCTTGTGCACGCTGGGGAATCTCGCCGCGAAAAGGTTCATATGAATCGAATACATGATTCATAATACCATTACCGTTGGTATCGGTCAAGAACTCTTGGCGATAACCCATCAATCCCCTTGCAGGAATTTTAAATTCCATGTGCGTCGTACCCGTATCTCTGGTACCCATATTGAGCAATTCCGCTTTGCGTCCGCCCAATTTTTCCATAACAGCTCCAACATAGCTTTCAGGTACTTCAATCATAAGATGCTCAATGGGTTCATATTTTTGCCCGTCAATTTCTTTATAAATTACATTTGGACTGGAAACTTGGAATTCAAACAACTCCCTGCGCATATTCTCAATCAAAATAGAAAGATGCAATTCACCGCGGCCTGATACTTTAAAGGTATCGGCAGAATCGGTTTCTTCTACGCGCATGGCAACGTTAGTTTCCACTTCTTTAAACAGTCTGTCGCGAATATTACGAGAAGTAACATATTTACCCTCTCTTCCCGCAAACGGACTGTTATTGACCATAAACATCATGGTAACGGTAGGCTCGTCAATTTTTACAAACGGCAATGGCTCCACACAGTCAACCGCGCAGGCTGTTTCGCCGATATTCAAATCAGCAATGCCTGCAACCGCAATAATATCTCCTAGTTTTGCTGTTTCCGCTTCTACTTTTTTCAAACCCTGATATTGGAACAGCTTTGTAATTCTCGCATTTTTGGTACTTCCGTCCCTGCCGCAGACTACCACCGGCATACCTACTTTTACTTCTCCACGCTCTACACGTCCCACACCGATTCTTCCAACAAATTGGTCATAATCGATGTTGGAAAACAAAATTTGCGTTCCGCCGTTCATATCCCCTTGCGGAGCAGGAATTTCTTTTACAATGGTTTCAAACAACGGTTCCATATTATCGTTAGGCTCCATTGGGTCATACATTGCATAGCCGTCACGTCCTGACGCATATACAACCGGGAATTCCAATTGGTCTTCATCTGCACCTAACTCGATGAATAAATCCAAAATTTCATCTACCACTTCTGCCGGTCTTGCGCCTGGACGGTCAATCTTATTCACAACAACAATTGGCTTTTTGCCAAGACCTATCGCTTTTTTCAGTACAAAACGTGTTTGCGGCATACAGCCCTCAAAAGAGTCTACCAGCAAAATAACGCCGTCAACCATCATCAAAATACGTTCTACCTCACCTCCAAAGTCAGCATGACCCGGAGTATCTATAATATTGATTTTTGTGTCCTTATACATAACTGCTGTATTTTTTGCCAAAATGGTAATGCCGCGTTCCCGTTCAATATCGTTGGAATCCATAACACGGTCTTCCACTGTTTCATTGGTACGAAAAACGCCGCTTTGGCGCAGCAACTGATCAACCAATGTGGTTTTTCCGTGGTCAACGTGAGCAATAATGGCAACATTTCTTAAATCTGTTCTTACATCCATGTAAATACCTCTTTTAACTTGATAACATACAAATATCTCTGTCAATCTATGAGTACATATAGAATTGACTTCATTTTTTCTTTCATTCAACAAAAAAGCGCCGGCATGCTTACCGACGCTTTTTTATCAGACTGGAGCGGATGACGAGGCTCGAACTCGCTACCTCCACCTTGGCAAGGTGGCGCTCTACCAGATGAGCTACATCCGCAGTTCCTTACCGCGATGATTATTATATTACAGCTTTCAAAAAATGTCAACTAGTTTTCCCATAATTTTTTGATATTGTTTTTCCATTTGATTTCTTATTCAATTTACAATATGATAGGATGAATAAAAAGAGCATGTCACGTTAAAATTGCTTTGCTATTTTGAATGTGATATAATTTGAACGAGGTGTTTCGATGAAATTTTCAATTAATTTAGGGGCATGGAATTCTGTTTTTGCAGTTCCTGCGCAAGTAGTAGATCAACATTTAAAATTAGCAGGCGGCGTTCATTTGAAAGTGCTGTTATGGCTATTGCGCCATGCAGGCACGGAAGTGGACATTGCTGATATTTCAAAAGCGCTTGGTATTGGAACTGCCGATATTAAGGATGCAATGCAATATTGGGCGGCAGCCGGTCTGATTGCGGATTTTTCCTGCGATTGCGACCAAGTCACCCTCACACCTGTGATGCCAGAATCTACAGGCTCTGAAAATATTGCTTCAAAAGTATCCGCCTGTGTACAGGCAGATACTTCAAACGAACCCTCCCGTTCAGAAATCATCGAACATGCCGTTTCTGTACATACCCTGACGGAACCACAGAAAGAAAAGCAAACGGAAAAGCCGGCAAAAACTTCTATTCGCATGAAAAAACCGGATGGAATTTATATTGCCCAGCGAACTGCTGAATGTGCGGAAATCGGATTTTTAATGCAGGAAGCACAGCAAATTTTGGGACGTGCTATCTCACCTGCTTTGTCCTCTGCTTTGCTTATGATTCATGACGACTACGGTTTGCCTGTTGAAGTGATTATTATGCTTTTGATGTATGTAAAAAGCATTCACAAAGATAATACCAGCTATATTGAAGCGGTCGCAAGAAATTGGGCTGCCGAAGAAATCAACACCCATGAAAAAGCAAACGAGAAATTAAATCAGTTATCTTTGATCGCAAAATCATGGCGCTGTATTGAACAAATATTGGGCATTAACCATCGTTCTCCCAGCGCCAAAGAAGAAGAATATACTCAACGTTGGATGCATCAATGGAATTTTACAGCCGATATGATACGCGAGGCTTACGAGCGCTGTGTAAACGCAACCGGAAAGCTTAGCTTACATTATATGAATAAAATTTTAGAACGCTGGCACAAAGCGGGTATTACTACCCCAAAGCAAGCCGCATTGGAAGCTGGTGAAAAAGCTGCAAAAGAACAGGAAAAACAAAAACCAACCTATGATTTGGAAGAATATGAAAAAATAGATTTAAGCGAATTTATGTAAGGAGGGACTGTTTTGGGATACAGCCGTGAAATTTATGATGAGGCCATGGCCATGGTAAATGGAAACCGTGCGAAAGCAATGGAAGAATGTAATTTGCGCAAAACAGCATTTTACGGGCAATATCCTCGCGCGGCAGAAATTGAAACAGAATTAGCAGCAACGGCAATTGAAGCTGCAAGAGCAGTATTAAACGGCGCTCATGCAAAAGAACAGCTAGCGTTATTGAAACAAAAAAATCTTTCCCTGCAAAATGAGCGTATTTCGCTGTTACAAAAAGCAGGACTTCCCGAAACGTATTTGGAGCCTTCCTTTTCATGCAATATTTGTAAGGATGAAGGATTTGTTGACGGCAGAATGTGCAGTTGCTTAAAAAAGCTAATGCGCATACAAGCATGCAATCAACTAAACGCTTCTACCCCCCTTGCGCTGTGCACCTTTGACAATTTTTCTTTGTCCTACTATCCAAACGAACCTTCTGACAGCGGTATTTCTGCTTATCAGCAAATGGAGCAAATTCTGCGTTATTGCAAAACGTATGCAAATCAATTTTCTATGAATGCTCCAAATCTGTTAATGCAAGGCGGAACCGGCTTGGGAAAAACACACTTATCCTTAGCAATTGCACATGAGGCTATTGAAAAAGGATACGGCGTGATTTACGGTTCCGCACAAAATATGGTTACCAATTTGGAAAAAGAACGCTTTCAAAAAGGCAATGAACAACAGGACACCAACCAACTGATGCTGCAATGTGATTTATTAATCATAGATGATCTTGGAACGGAATTTTCCACTTCATTTGTAACCGCTGCAATTTACAACATTGTAAATACAAGGCTAATGACACATAAACCAACTATTATCAGTACCAATTTATCTATGAAAGAATTAGAAGAACGTTACACAGAGCGTTTTGCTTCCCGTATTTTAGGCAGTTATATTCCTCTGTTTTTCCGAGGAAAAGATATCAGACAGCAGAAAAGACGTAAAAAATAAAAATAGAGCAGTCTGAACAGACTGCCTTATTTTTGTGGAAAAAAGAAAAAGGAATTACCTATTTACATCCCCATGAAATAGGTAATTCCTTTTATTAAATTGCTGTTCTCTTTTTTACCGCATCTGCAATTTTAGAAATCCCCACTAAAATTGAGACAGTTGCCACAGCTAACATAATGAAAACGGCATAACGCTGTGTTTGAGAGAAACAGCAAAGCACTGCAAATATGATGCTGTACAAGCTAAGAATAACTTTTACCTTAGCCTTACATTTTTTCACTTCGGGTTCTGATAACGGTTTATTCTTATCTTCAACCGGAGCTATAAACAGCACGGTCAAAGCGCAACATGCAAACAGGAGAGTAATAATAAGTAATTGTAGTATGGTGCTGATATAAACACCTAGAAAAACACTAAATCCAAATAAAAGGACTGAACTAATGTAACATTTCAAGTGACTGCCAGCATGAAAGCCACCTGAAAAAGTACGTAAGGGAATAAAGAATAAGAGATAAATAATGCTTTCAATGATACATTGAAAAATGGCTCCAATAATTAAACATGTTGCGATACCGAACGCTTGTGACAGCATCAAGCCAAATGCAAAAGTGAAGAAAGCTGATTCATCTTCGGGAATAATTTTCCCTTTTACAGATGCAGCTACGCATTTCTCAGCAAGCTTTGTAATCATGTTTGAAACTGATTGGGGATTGCTGGAATATAAGGTTGGCACAACATAAAATAGTATGCCGAATTTACGTTGCCCATTGTGGCTGCGAAAGCTGTACCTGTAGAAATTTGTACAATCTTCTCAAAAAGGTTACGATTCGTTTTCATATTTTCATACCTCCACAAAAGTTTGACATCCTGTTATGCCAAACATTTTATGAATACCAAAGATACTGCTATATTAATTCTTTGGGTGTTTCCCTTACACGATCTGTAAGAGAATGAATCATTTTCATATTTTCAATAGCGAGAAATTATTTTTGGAATCTTTTTGGAAGTGCCGGTACTTTTGGCTGATGCAACATAAATGTACATGCAGAGTTAACATTGGATACTGCTACTTTTGCTGCTGCCTCTGTAGCTGCTTTCATAACTTTGTTTGTGATTTTGTTTGTGATTTTCATTCTCATTTCCTCCAAATATTTTTATGAATTAATTGGCTTTATCAGCCTACATAAATTATAAAAGAAAAATGCGACATTTGGGAAAAAACGTCGCATTTTGCTTTTTAGTGTGACTGAACTTCACACTCGTTCATATTTTATTCATAAACTCTGCATATTATGAAGTTATTTTTGTTCATTAAGTAATGGAATTGAAATTGCAAGTGTAAAGATTGTGTCACTATGATCAATACTTATAATACCATTATATTTTTCGACAGCCATTTTAATATTCTCTACTCCAAACCCATGATTGTGTTTATCCAATTTAGAAGAAACAAGCTTTTCATTTTCATAAATCAAATTATTTTGTTTTGTGTTTTCTATAATAATACTTAAAATATCATTTGTGCGTTTTACTTCTAAAATAATTTTCTTTTCACCATGTTGTATTTCACTGCATGCTTTTACGGCATTATCCAATGCGTTTGCAAAAATAGTACAAGTATCAATATATTTTAAAAAGGATAAATCATTGTACAAAATTTGTTTTTCAAATGTAATTCCCTGTTCGTTACAAGTTTTCTCCTGCTCATATAAAATCACATCAAATGCAGTATTATTTACGCGAAAACTAGATGCCGCCATTTGCTGGCTCATCTGTGTTTGCAATTCATGCATATAATTCAACGCTTTATCTTTACTGTCTGTGTGATATAACCGTTCCAGTGTAGTAATGTGATTTTTAAAATCATGCAATTGTTTTCGACTTTCATTCAAACCTTTTTCAATTTGTTTATAGTAACTTGCTTGGATTCGCTGCATTTCTTCAGCTTCCCGCAATTGATTTTCCAACTCATATTTTCTTAAATTTCTGTCATAAATAAAGAACACTGCTATATTACATAAAATTAATCCAAAACAAACTAAAGACATAAAAATTTTATGACTTTCATCTTTCGGCACATATGCCTCCAATTTAACCATTAAAATAATATTTGCAATCGTTACAATAGGTAACGTAAATAAAAGCAATACTTCTTTTCCACTTTTGGCATATTTTCTATCTTTGGTAAATATAAAAATAATTCGGATAATAATAAATAATAAAACTTTGCTAATAATGGTCATAGCTAACCTGGCCGTGGGTATCTGTATTACCATTGTTAAATTTTCTCCGAATATCCATGATGTCAAAATAATAACAAAAAATTCAAAGAATATAGATAACGTGGCTACCAGTACCGATAGAAAGAATTTTACCAATAATTTTCCCTTATAGAAAACAATTGCCATAGATAAATTTAATATAACTGCAACAATTACATTAAGCCAAAATATTCCTAAAAAGTTGATACAAGCTAAACTGACACCACATACCAGAACACTAATCGCTTTTATTATTATATCTGGTTTAGATGTTCCCCATTTATCTAATAAAAAATGATGAAATAACATCAATACAATTAAAAAATCAAAACAACATAAAAATGACTGTATTATAATTTCGTACATCATTTTTTAATACTCCTTCAAATAGCTTTGGTTAAAAAGCTATAAAATCTTTATATATCAAGCGGGCAGCGGAACTATTACTGCCAAAATAAAGCTGTCCTGTGTGTATTCAATACTAACCAATCCATGATATTTTTCAACTGCCATTTTAATATTTTCTATCCCAAAGCCATGATGTTCCTTATTAGCTTTAGTTGTAAAAAAACGGTTGTTACTTTCCAAAATTTGATTCTGTTTCGTATTTTTTATTACGATACTAAGCATATCTTTTTGTCTTTTTAAAACCAGTTCAATCTTTCTTTTACCTGTTTTTATTTCACTGCAAGCTTTCACCGCATTATCTAACGCATTGGCAAATATGGTACAAGTATCCATATAAGACAGAAATGACAAATCATTATATAAAATTTGTTTCTCAAAGGTGATATTTAAGTCCTGACAGCGTTTGTTCTTTTCATATAGTATAACATCAAAAGCTGCATTTTTCACTTTAAAACTTGCCAAATCCATTTGTTCTTTCATTTGTTGTTGCAATTCTTGCATATAAGAAACAGCTTTGACACTCTCTTTACCTTCATGCAAATGTTCCAATGTTGTAATATGGTTTTTAAAGTCATGCATTTGTTTCCTGCTCTCATTCAAACTTTTTTCCAACTGCATATAATAGTTCGCCTGCAGTCTTTGCATTTCTTGCGCTTGCCGCAGTTCATTTTCAAGTTCATATTTTTTTAAATTTTTATCATAGATAAAAAATACTGCGATATTACATAAAATCAGTCCAATGCAAACAAAAGCCATTAGAATTTTGTGGCTTTCTTCTGAAGGCGCATGATATTCTAACTGCACCATTAATATAATATTGGCTACTGTTACAATCGGCAATGTATAAAGTAAAAGAGATTCTTTTCCGATTTTAGTATATTTTTTACCTCTTTTTATCAAAAAAATAATACGAACCAAGGTAAAAAGAAGAACCTTACTGATAATCGTCATAGGTACTTGCACAGAAGGAAGCGTAACTATAACCGTAAGGTTTTCACCAAATATAGCTGAACCCATAACCATAGTAATAAATTCTGATACTAGAGATAAAGTACACGTAACTACAGATAGAAAAACTTTAACTAACCATTTTCCCTGATAAAAAACACATGATAAAAGAAAAGTTAATGTAAAAACAGTTAACACATTCCAAAGAGAATTTTGGAACGTGTTAATAAAAGTTAACGTAATAGAACAAACGAGAATACCCAAAAACTTAAAGAGAAACAATTTTCGAGATTGTTCCCACCTATCTTTTAGATAGTATTGCAAAAACATGATAAAAATACTGTACTCCACCACACATATCAGTATGCCAAACAGTAATTCAAACATAGCTATCCCCTTATGTATTTTTGAAACTTCATATTAAAATTGGTCATTCTGTCTCTTGCCAATTTAATTTCTGTTGAATAATCTAAAATAACCTTTGTTTTTGTAATGCTTGTAACGTGGTCAAAATTCACAATATAGCTCTTTTGAGGCATCTCGAATTGATCGGCAGGCAATGACGACAGTAAATCATTCAATGAAGCCCCTGTTTCATACACTTGTTCTTTTGTATAAATAATTCTCTTTCTCTGATAAGATTCAATATAAATAATTTTGTTGATAGAAATAAAGCAATTTTCATATGCGCATTTTACCGCAATTTTTCTGTTAAGCTTTTTAAACTCCTGAATACAAGAAAGAACAGCTTCATTAAATTTGTCCTGAGCAATTGGTTTTACCAAGTACCTATGCGCATGCAAATGGTACCCTTCAGCAGCGTATTGCTCAAAAGAGGTAGTCAAAATAATGGTAGCGTCCAGTCCGTCTTTTACCAACTGTTTGCCAATCTCTATACTGTTTACTCCATTTTCCAGCTGAACATCTAAAAATAGAATGTCATAGATATTTTTAATATTCAATAATTCCTCTGAAGTACAAATTTCATCAAGTTCATAATCTACATCATTGGAAATCGCAAACTCGTCCAGTTTATCGCGAATAATTAAACGATGAATTGCTTCGTCATCGCAAACGGCTATTTTTAGTAACAATTTCCGTCAACACCTTTACAAAAGCCTCTCAAGTACTTGTGAAACTTCATATTAAAATCGTCTATACGGTCTCTTGCCAGTTTTATATCAATGGTATGTTCCAATATCACTTTGGTTTTGGTTAAACTGGTTACACAGTCTAAATTCACAATATAACTTTTTTGCGGCATTTCAAATTGCGTGGTAGGTAATTGCTCTAATAATTCCTGAAGCGATGCGCCTGTTTCATAAACCTGTTCCTTTGTATGGATCATTCTTTTTCGATGGTAAGATTCTATATAAACAATACTGTTAATAGAAATAAAGCAATTTTCATATGCGCACTTAACTTCTATTTTTCTATTAGATTTCTTAAAATCCTTAATACAAGATACTATCGCTTCATTAAAATTTGACTGTTGTATCGGCTTTATCAAATAGCGATGTGCCTTTAAATAATATCCTTCAGATGCATACTGTTCAAACGATGTCGTGATGATAATAGTGGCGTCAATACCTTTTTGCAGCAATCGCTTTCCTACTTCAATGCCATTCATACCGTCTTCCAGTTGCACATCCAAAAATAGAATATCATAAATATTTTCCATTTTCATCAATTCTTTTGAACTGGTAAATTCATCAAGTTCATAATCAATATCATTTGAAATTGCATAGGCATCTAACTTGTCACGAATAATCAATCGATGAATCGCTTCATCATCACAAACAGCAATTCTTAACAACATTCCAGCAACACCTTTTCATTATAGTGAAATAATTATTTTCATACCTGAATCATTTTGAATAGTATTTACTGCTATAATTTGAAATAAAATCCAATTTTGGATTATTTCTATTATAAAAACAAATATTGAATATGTCAAAAAATTTAACATATTTTTCTTAAATTGGGAAGAAATTTACTGAATATGTCAAAAAATGTCGTTTAGCCATGTTTTAAATTTGCAGCAGCTTTTTTAACTGCCGCAGTATAAAAACATTATCATAGATTTTTATCTGTTATACGTCTGCCAATTCGCCAAGGCTTTTGGCTTTTAAGTATGCATTGATAAACCCGTCAATGTCCCCGTCCATGACCGCATTAATATTACCCATTTCATAATTGGTTCTATGGTCTTTGACAAGTGTATAAGGCATAAATACATAAGAACGAATTTGACTTCCCCAGCCAATTTCTTTTTGCTCACCTTTAATATCTTCAATTTTATCCAAATGTTCACGCTCTTTAATTTCCATTAATTTGGAAACAAGCATTTTCATTGCTGTTTCACGGTTTTGATGCTGGCTGCGCTCTACTTGGCATGCCACAACAATATTAGTCGGTATATGGGTAATGCGAACCGCCGAAGACGTTTTATTTACCTTTTGACCGCCGGCACCGCTGGCACGATAAACATCAATACGCAAATCATCCGGATTAATGTCCACTTGGATATTATCATCAATTTCCGGCATAACCTCTAAAGAAGCAAAAGAAGTATGACGTCTGCCGGAAGAATCAAAAGGAGAAACACGAACCAAACGGTGCACACCTGCTTCGCTTTTTAAAAAGCCGTATGCGTTGGTTCCCTCTATTAATACAGATGCGCTTTTTAACCCTGCCTCTTCTCCGTCCAAATAATCCAATGTTTTTACTTGGTAACCATGACGTTCACCCCAGCGGCAGTACATACGGTATAACATTTCCGCCCAATCCTGCGCTTCGGTTCCTCCTGCGCCTGCATGAAACGTTAGAATTGCATTATTCCCATCATATTCTCCTTGCAGCAAAGTAGAAAGCCGCTGTACTTCCAGTTCTGAATGGAAGTGTTCAAACTCAGACTGTGCTTCTTCCAATATAGAGAGGTCTTCTGCCTCATTTCCCAGTTCTATTAAGGTTTGAATATCATCAAACATTTGTTTTAAGGCGTTATATTTTGCCACTTTATTTTTTAAAGTACTGGTACGCTGCAATACTTTTTGAGAATGCGCCATATCATTCCAAAATTCCGGTTCAGCCGCCTGCGCCTCCAACTGTTTAATCTCTTCTTCTGCCGCTTTTAAATCCAAAGCTTCTTCCAAATCAGACAAATCCGGTTTCAGTTCCTCTAAAGCTAATTTTAATTCTTCAAATTGAAGCATTTCTATCATCCTTTTATTTATCTCAATACCTAAATTATAATTAATTCATGTACCTGCTTTAAATGCAAAAAATTTCCTGAATTAGTAACTGTTATATTATAGTAGAATTGCCCGAGAAAGTAAAGCGTATTCCAGTGATAATATATAGTTCAAAGGAAATTTAAAGCAAAACATTGCAGTTTACAAAATAATTAGGTACAATAAGAAAGAAATTGAACAATAACTATAATGCAAATTCACTTATTTTAATTTAGTATTATAGAGATATATTTCAGAAAGGCATGGTATCTATTATGTCAAAGTATACGGGTTTAGAATGTCCTATCTGCAAAAATACATTTAAAAATGATGATGATATTGTAGTTTGCCCTGAATGCGGCGCACCGTATCACAGAGCATGCTACCAAAAAGAAGGCCATTGCATTTATGAAGATAAACATGGAACTGATCAAGACTGGCAGGGACAGGAACATGTACATCAAGAAGCCGGAGATAAAAAATGTCCTCGATGCGGTACTATCAATCCTTCCGATTCCTTATTTTGTTCCAAGTGCGGACAGTCATTAAGCTATGACAGTCAGGCACACGGACAAGCACCAACAGATTCTGAACAATCTTATACCCCGCCAACCCCTCCGCCGGGAGCCGGACCAAATGTCGGACCAACAGGCATGCCATATCCATTTGATCCAATGGGAGGCGTAAATCCCAAGGATCATATCGAAGGTATTGAAGCGGGAGATATGGCAAAATTTGTACAGACAAACACACCGTATTATATGGGAAGATTTTTAAATCTTTCTGCGTTCAAACGAGGTCGGTTCCATTTTGCTGCTTTTTTATTCGGCGGAGGCTGGTTTTTATACCGTAAACAATATGTAATTGGCATCATATTAACAGCATTTCAAATCATTTCTTCAGTGGCAATCAGTTTTTTACAGACATATTATACGATTCCTTTGATGAATGAATTGCTGCCAAATGTAAATCAGGTCGGCAAATATTACTGGGGATTCATCCAGTCTTGGGACGCTCTTGCCGCCAAATCTCCCTTAACGTTATTTTTGGTCATGCTGCCGACAATATTACTGTTCCTCCAATTGGTAGAACGGATTCTATGCGGTATTTTCGCCAACAAGCTGTATTTAAAGCATTGTGTCAAAGAGATTAATGAAATTAAAGTAAATACCACAACAACTCAAGAATATGAAACACAGTTGAAACAAAGAGGCGGCGTTAGCACAACACTTGCATTTTCTCTCATGATTTGTTATTTTATTATTAATTTTATTCCCATGTTTTTTAACTTTTAAATGTTCAGAGAGATGGATTAATAAACTAAGGAGTTGACATCATTGAAAGTAAGAAAGGCTGTTATCCCTGCTGCAGGGCTGGGAACACGCGTACTGCCCGCTACAAAGGCAATGCCGAAAGAAATGCTGACTATTGTAGATAAACCGGCAATTCAATATATCGTTGAGGAAGCGGTAAAGTCCGGAATTACAGACATTTTGATTATTACAAACAGAGGCAAAGAGGTAATTGAGGATCATTTTGACCGTGTGCCGGAATTGGAAGAACGTCTTTTGGCCGGAGGAGATTCCAAGAAAGCCATGTTCGATGAAGTAGTGGACATTTCCCGCTTGGCTAATATTTATTTTATTCGCCAAAAAGAAACAAAAGGACTTGGCCATGCAGTAAACTGTGCCCGTTCTTTCGTAGGCAACGAGCCTTTTGCCGTTTTGTACGGAGACGATGTTATTATTGGAGAGGATCCCGCTTGCGGACAGCTCATTCGTGCATATGAAGAATTCGGTCGCGGCGTATTGGGTGTAAATCAAGTATCTGCAGAAGCCATCACCAAGTACAGCTCTTTAAAAGTAGATCCAATTCGCGATAACTACTTTCTATGCACTGACATGATAGAAAAACCTACCCCTGACAAAATCATGTCTTTATATTCCATTTTGGGCCGCTGCGTGCTTCCCCCTGAAATATTTGATATTTTAGACCAAACACAACCGGGCGCGGGAGGAGAAATCCAGTTGACAGACGCTATGTGCGAACTGGCACGCCGTGATGGTATGACAGCCGTGGAGTTTACAGGAAAGCGTTACGACATGGGCAATAAACTGGGAATTATGCAGGCAAATGTTGAGCTTGCTCTGAAGCACAAAGACATTGGTGCTGATTTCAAACAGTATTTACAGCAATTGGCTAAAACTCTTTCATAAAAGATTGACAACGCAGTGATGGATATGATATAATCACTGCGTTATTCTTTTATATATTGTAAAAAATAACAATCCTTACTCTGCCGTTAAGCAGGGTCTAAAGTCCAAAAGGAGGTGCAATACAATGCCAAATCTAACAAATTCTTATGAAACTGTCATTATCCTATCCAACAATTTGGGTGATGACGCAATTGCTGCAACAATTGAAAAGTTTAAAAAGTTAATTGCAGACAATGGTGAAGTAGAATCTGTTGAGGATTGGGGTAAACGCAAGTTTGCTTACCCAATTCAAAAACAAAATGAAGGTCACTATACACTGATTAACTTTAAAAGCTCCCCTGAATTTACAGCTGAGCTTGACAGAATTTACAATATTACTGACGGAGTACTTCGTTCTCTTATTGTGAAAAAAGAGATAAAACCTGCTAAAGCAAAAAAGGCTCCAAAACAATTTGAAGCTGCTAAAGCAGAATAATTGCTGAGGAGGAAAGTGATTCATTATGTTAAACGTTGCAATATTAATGGGCCGTTTAGTTGCTGACCCTGAAATTCGCCATACACCAAACGACATTGCGGTAACAAGCTTTACCATTGCAGTTGACCGTTCTTATGTAAAATCCGGCGCGGAACGTCAAGCGGATTTTATTGATATTGTTGCATGGCGCTCAACTGCAGAATTTGTATGTAAATATTTCCGCAAGGGTCAAATGATTGCTGTTCAAGGATCGATTCAAACCAGATCTTATACAGATAAAGACGGCAATAAACGGAAAGCCTTTGAAATTGTAGCGGATAATGTACACTTTGCTGATTCTAAACGTGATAATTCCGCTCCTGCAATGGGCGGCGGTATGTATCAGCAGCCTGCAGCACGTCCTGATGTAACAAGTGCTCCTGCACCGGCTTATACAAGCGGTGATACCGGAGACTTTGAAGAAATTTTGAATGACGATGATTTGCCATTCTAAATTCTAAAATTCTGAAAATCAAATGTAAAAGGAGGCTTTACCATGTCTGAGAAAAATGAAAGACCAGAAAGAGACAACCGTCGCGGCGGCGCACGTAAAGGCCGTAAAAAAGTTTGCAGCTTCTGTGTTGATAAAGTAGATTCCATCGATTACAAAGATGTTGCAAAACTTCGTCGTTTTATCTCTGAGAGAGCAAAAATTCTACCTCGCAGAGTGACAGGCACATGCGCACATCACCAACGCGAGTTGACAGTTGCTATCAAACGCGCACGTATCATTTCATTGCTTCCATTCAGCAGTGACTGATTATAAAATAGAAACATAGATCAATACAGTTGATACTGTATTGATCTTTTTGTTTTTTACAACTAATTGTAGTATAATAACTTACAACAGAAACCATAAGGAGGTTATCAGTTGCGTATTGACTTTCATACTCATGTTTTTCCGGACAAATTAGCAGAAAAAGCACTTACATCCATATCTGAACACACAGGAGCCCCCTACTTTACCAACGGAACCATTGCCGATACAGATGAGAAATTTAAAGAATGGAATGTAGATGTTTCTGTTGCACTGCACATTGCAACCAATCCAAAACAACAACACAATGTAAATACCTGGGCAGCCGAAATTCAAACAGAAAAACGTTTTTGTTTTGGTTCTGTGCATCCGGATGCAGCGGATGCTTTAACTGAACTGGAAAGAATCAAAAATCTAGGATTATACGGTGTAAAGCTTCATCCTTATTTCCAATCATTCAATATTGACGATCAAAAGATGTTCCCCATCTATGACTATATTTCTTTTCTGAAACTTCCGCTTCTCTTACATGTTGGATTTGATCCTTCGTATCCCGGAGCTACACAAGGCGTTCCACAGCGTTTAATTACAGTATTGGAACAATTTCCCCATTTAACGATAATTGCAGCTCATATGGGCGGTTTAGGCTGTTATCAAGAGACACAAACATACCTTTTGGGAAAACCGATTTATCTCGACACAGCAATTGCATCTCAATTCTTAACTCCTGAACTGTTTGGTCATATGGTATCAAAACACGATTCACAGCGTATTTTATTCGGCAGTGACTGTCCTTGGAGCCCTTCTGCCGCCGAAGCTCAAATGATAGAACAAAGTAATCTTTCCTCGGAACAACGGGAAAAAATCTTTTATCAAAATGCGCAGAGATTACTGCACATAACATAAAAAACAGGCAAACCATAAACAAGATAAAGTGATAATATTGTCGGAACAGTCTTTCATTGTGGTTATTACTCCTTCTATAAAAACGTACTGAAAAATATTGTAATCATCACTTCTTTTTTGTTAGCAGGCGGGGTCACAGTTTCTGATTTTGCGGACTGTTCCCTTCATAAGGAAACACTTTTGCGACGCCACAAACCATGGATACTTTATAAAGATAACTCTGATGTTATCATCAACTATTTCATTCACATATATATCAACGAATTATTTTCCGAAAGAAAGGATGGCTAATGATAAAGGAATGAATATCAATGCTGTATTTAAACCTTTCAGATAGAGTAGAATGGACCAAGTCATAGTAACGAATATTGCTGAGAAATTAGATTGTTTTGTACAGCTAATTTATAGCTGCTGCAACAATATGTGATGAATTGCAAGTGAAACAGAAAACAGGGTTAGTTTTTTTTACAAAATTACACACGCACATACTGGTAAAAATGATTGATTCCGAGATGAAGGATACGTATATTTGCATCTTACCAAAGCAGAACTGCACACAGTAAAGATATCCATTCTGCAAACAAGAGAAATCATTGCTGCGTTAGATAATTTGTGCAACCGGGAAGCAAATACTAAAACACCGGAAATCCCATAAAAAAATATATGCACAACAAAAAATTATTTACAAAGCATTTTTAATACAGGTCTTAACTATGAGATATCATGAGCAGAAATCATAGAAAGGAATTGACTATGGAAAAAGGAATCATTATTTATCAATCGAAATACGGAGCAACAAAAAAGTATGCTCAATGGCTTCAAGATATGACAGGATTTGACTGCACGGAAACACAGAAAGCAACCGTCAATGATATCATGCCTTATGAAATAATCGTATTATGTGGTGGTATTTATGCTTCCGGAATAGCTGGACTATCATTCTTAAAAAAGAATATCAGCCGATTTAAAAATAAGAAAATAGTCATATTATGTGTGGGTGCTTCCCCCTATGATGAAAGCGCACTTGAAAAAATCAAAGCACACAATCTTACAGATAAGTTAAATGAAATTCCACTTTTCTATGGAAGAGGTGCATGGGATGAAAGCAAAATGGAATTTATGGATAGGACTTTATGCAAAATATTACAAAAATCCGTATCTAAAAAAGATCCCACAACATATGAGCCTTGGATGAAAGCGCTTATGTGCGCGATGGGACAAAAATGTGATTGGACGGATAAGAAATATTTGCTTCCGCTATTAAATTATTTGAAGAGTTAAATTTATTTCAAAAATAACAAAAGCAAGGTGCTAATGTGAATAAATCAAAATAAATTTTCTGTCTGGTATGCAGAAATGAAACCAGATGAAACATATGGGAAGATACAAAGTTCAAACAACTTCCCCCTATATTATCCAAATGATTCACAGGAAGCTTTAACCAATGCAGCAGAAATGCATATCTCCATTGTCAAAGAGCATGACCCACAGATACAGATCCGATAACACGCAGATAGAATACGGTTATCCCTTTTTGATATTGCCTCATTCCAAATATAGAAATCCGCCGTATCGTCAAAGTTTGAATCTGTTAAGAAAATAGCAAATCAAAAAATGCGCAAGCGGACAATCCGCTTGCGCATTTTAGCCATCGTTGTATCTTGTATTTTTTAGTATGAAAAAGCCTTGATTTATGCGATTTTGCGTACACAAAAATGAAAGGATAATTTACATTCAATCTCTCAAAACCAGTGTTTTATTGCGTAATAAAACGGATATACCGCATTTACGACATATCCGCTTTCAATCCTGTCTGTCAGCCGTTAATAATTACTTGTCCTTCTTTGTCTTGTATATAATTTACCTGTTTTTTATAAACCGGAGCTAACAATCAATACAATATGCGCCCCGTATTGCAGTTCGTTTCCGGCTTGTTGATCTTGATAACCAATGACATAACCTGCCTCTAAACTATCCGATTGATAAACATAAGAAACCTCAAAGCCTTGCTCCCTTAATTGTTTTTCTGCTTGTTCATAAGACATTCCCGCCACATTCGGCAGTATGCGTTTATAGGGCCCCTGACTTATTTCAACTAAAATCGTTCCGCCTTTTATCATGCTCTCTCCTGCTTTTGGGGTTTGAGAAATAATATAACCTTCAGGAATTTGGTCACTAAACACATAGCGAGATGAGAGTACTTCGTAATCCAATACTTGTTGTGCAGAGCTTGCTCTTACAACAGAATAATTCTGTCCTACCAGATTAGGAGCAGTCATTACTACTTCTGAAATTTCTGAAGTTTGAGACGAAAACACTCTTTCTTGAGAAATGTGACTTTCTGCTTCTACACTGGAGGTTAGTATAAATTCTTCGCTTGATTGATTAAAAGATTCCCCGCCATTAAAATTAAAGAGGAAAAAAATAACCATTGCGGCTGCCAGCACTACTATGGCAGAAATTAGAATCCATACCCATGCAGGTAAAAGATGTTTTTCTTTTGGTTCTTTTATATGCTCTGATGCTTTGATTTTTCTTAATTCATCTTCTGTCAGCTTTGGTATACTTTGCGTTTCTTCAATTACTGCTGTAATGGTGGGAGACGCTGATAATTCTGCCCTCAGACGCTCAAATGTCTGTGTTCTTTTTTGCGGATAAACTTGCAATCCATTAGCCATTGAAGTTACTACATGCGGCGGCAGTTCTTTTAATATGCCCGTAGGAATCATCAATCGTGCATCTTCTTTTCTTTTTATCGCCTTTTCCGGTAAAGCTCCTGTTAAAGCATAGAATAAAGAAGCTGTAAAGCCGTATACGTCTGTTGCTTCACGGAATGGTTCTGTTTGACTATATTGTTCCAATGCGGCACAGCCGCCCACCAAGTCAGCCGGAAGCCTGCCTCTTTCACGGCGGACTGCTTCAATGCAAAAATCTCCCAGTTTCATTTTTCCATTTTCCATAATGCTGAGAGAATCCAGTGAGATTCCGTAGTGACCAATACCGTTTTCATGCAATGTGCTTAATGCAGAAAGCACCGGCATAAACAATTTTCGAGCAGAGTTCCAATCTAAATGGCCTCCGCTTTTTTCAATAAAATACCGCAATGAAACCTGTTCATCCCAATCTGAAACGGTATATGCCGTACCATTCTCTTCAAAAATATCGTAAATATGATCTACCGCCGTTAACTCACGCATACGCGCAATGGTACGAGAATAAGTCAAAAATTGTTTCAAATAATCACAGTATAAATCATAACATGCCTGATTTGTTAAGCTATCTAAACCATTGATGTCTCTTTGACATAATGTCTTGGGAAAATACTCACGAATGGCAATTTTATTGTTTAATACTTTATCATAGCCAATGTAAGTAAAGCCCTGGCTGCCATACTTTTGAGCTCTGCCTACAATATATCTGCCTTGCAGCAATGTTTCATAAGGTAAGGCAAGAGGCAACTGAGGTTCGTCTACAAGATGACCGCACTTTAAGCAAGTATGGTCTTCAAATAACGGTTCCATACAATTCATACATCTTCTCTCTTCAGTTTTCATGCCTTTCACCTCCCCTATGAATCATTTATTTTTCATAAGCTTACGCATCCAGCGGATTCTCCCAGTTATGCCATACATTTTGTACATCGTCATTGTCTTCCAGAGAATCCAACAATTTTTGCATTTTTACTGCAATTTCATCATCTGTAATTTCTGTATAGGTGCTTGGCACCATTTCAACTTCTGCAGATACAAATTCATATCCTTTATTGGTCAGTGCCTCTAAAACAGCACTGAAGTCTTCCGGAGCCGTTTCAATTACAAATACATCTCCATCGGTTTGAAAATCAGAAGCGCCTGCATCCAGACTATCATCCATAACCGTATCTTCATTGAGACCTTCTTTGTCTACAATCAGCATGCCTTTCTTCTCAAACATAAAAGAAACACAGCCAACAGTACCTAAATTACCGCCAGACTTATCAAAATAATGACGCACATCGCCGGCAGTGCGGTTCCTGTTATCGGTCAACGCTTCCACTATAACAGCAACCCCACAAGGACCATAGCCTTCGTATACAATGCTTTCAAATTTTTCACCATCAGATTCCCCGGCAGCCTTTTTAATAATACGTTCTATATTATCATTTGGCACATTGCAGGCTTTTGCTTTTGCAATGCAATCCTTTAGTTTGGAGTTGGAATTAGGATCCGGTCCGCCGCCTTCTTTTACTGCTACTGTCAATTCTCTGCCAATTTTAGTAAAAATTTTCGCTTTGGCTCCGTCAGTCTTCTCTTTTTTTCTTTTTATATTATTCCATTTAGAATGTCCTGCCATAATGAGTTTCCTCCTGAAAATTTGTCACCACACATCATATCATAAAACCGATGTATTGGCAAGCAATAATCGTTTGACTGCATTTTGTATTTCCTTGACCTCAAGCGGTTTTCGGTCTGTATTCCCAGCTGAAACTGTGCCTAACAGTTTTGTATTCATAACGGAAAACGTCAGTTTCAATTGCTGCTCCATAATTTCCACACCGCGTTTGTCATCAGAACCATAAACAGACAATAAAAATGCCTTTTTGGGCTTTGCAAAAGGATGTTTGACATGACGGGAAACATACGCCTCGTAATATTGCTGAGTTCTGTCAAAAACAGCTTTTAAAGGAGCCGGAAAGCTAAGTCCGTAAACAGGCGTTGCCACAACCACAATATCGGCATTGCAGTACAATGTATCAAACAATTGATAGTCCGGAATGCTGCACCCCTCTTTATGCCGGCAAAAGCCACATGCGGTACAAGGCGCAATATTTTCTTGATACGCGTCGAACAAATGAATACTGGTATCAGGATAAATATTGTTCCATTCTTGTATAAATAGTTTTAATAATTCTTTGGTAAAGCCACGTTCTCTTGGAGAACCAAATAGTACAAGCATATTTTGTTCCATAATTGTATTTCCTTATAACTCCTTATTTTTATACTTTTGATTACCCAAATTAATATAGCCGGCGAAATGCTTTCGTATCCTTTTGTTTCTCTTCGTTCCATTCTGCTATGTGTTTCAGTATCCATAAGATACTTCTGACATGTTTTTATTCTATATTGATAAATAACAAAAAATCCGAACTCTAACTTCCATCATAAAAATGGGTCTGAGTTCGGATTTTAAAATCTGGTACCGGTGGCCGGACTTGAACCGGCACGGGTCGCCCCAACGGATTTTGAGTCCGTCACGTCTGCCAATTCCATCACACCGGCTTAACAACGTTTTTTATTATAAACGATAAATAAAAAAAATGCAATACTTTTTTTTATTTTCTTACATCAAAATAAAATTGTATTTGATTATTTTTATATTTGGAAGTACAAACGGTATAAAACTTGACAACTGTAATATACTGTTATATACTGTTTATTAAAAGGAGGCTAAAAAATGAATATTATGATCAATCATTCATCAATGGTCCCTATTTATGAACAGATTGTTGACCAAATTAAAACTCTTATTCGAAAAGGTGAACTGAAAGAAAATGATCATTTGCCTTCTGTACGTACATTGTCAAAAGAACTGAAAATCAGCGCCTTAACTGTGAAAAAAGCTTATGACTTTTTAGAAGCAGAGGGATTTACTGCGACAATCCATGGTAAGGGAACTTATATCGCATCCATCAATCAAGAACTTTTGTTGGAAGAGCAGAAAAAGGAAATAGAATCTGATTTGGAAATGGCTATTCAAAAAGGAAGAAGATGCGGCATCAGCGATGAAGATATGAAGCATTTATTCGAATTACTGCTGGAGGGTTAATATATGTTAAAAATGGAACATGTGAGAAAAAACTATAAGTCGTTTTCATTAAATTGCTCGTTAGAAGTGAAATCCGGTTATGTGACAGGTTTAATCGGAAAAAACGGTGCTGGAAAAAGCACAATCTTTAAAATCATATTAGGGCTCATTACTAAAGACAGCGGCAGAATCTCACTATTTGATAAAGACATACAGATAACAGATGACCAAGATAAGCAAAATCTGGGTGTGGTTTTATCCGATTCAGGTTTCAGCGGATATTTATCCATTAACGATATTGTCCCTGTTTTAGAGCACCTGTATGAACATTTTGATAAATCCGCCTTCTTAAAACAAATACAAAGATTTGGGTTACCGCAGAACCAAAAAATCAAAGAGTTCTCAACCGGTATGAAAGCAAAGCTAAAAATTATAACTGCAATTTCTCATAATGCTAAATTTTTGTTGTTGGACGAACCCACTGCCGGACTGGATGTAACCGCAAGAGATGAATTATTAGATATGCTGAGAGAATTTATGGAGCAGGATGAAACACGTTCTATTTTGATAAGCTCTCATGTTTCCACAGATTTAGAAACACTGTGCGACGATCTTTATATGATTCATGAAGGAAACATTATCTTTCATGAAGATACGGATGTGTTATTAAGCGATTATGCCTTACTTAAGATAACTCCACAGCAATATTCAGACATAGATAAACGATATATTCTGAAATCCAAAATAGAAAACTACGGATACCGCTGTCTGACAAATCAAAAACAATACTATCTGGAAAACTATCCGAAAATTACAATTGAAAACGGTACCATAGACCAAGTGATTACAATGATGAGCGGAGGCGCAGAAATATGAAAGGCTTATTGATAAAGGATTTAAAGCTGCTGAAAGTACAAAAGAATTTCTTTTTGCTTATTTTATGCATTGCAATCGGCACAGCTATTTTCGCTAACAATACATCAGTTTCTTTTGTGATTGGATTTTTGTCCTTTGTAGGTACATTATTTACCCTTAGTTCAATTAGTTATGATGAATTTGATAATGGCAACGCATTTCTTTTTTCCTTACCTATTACAAGAAAAAGCTATGTAGCTGAAAAATACGGATTCGGCATGATACTGGGAGGCAGCTTTTGGGTATTTGGAACGCTGATTGTGATTCTGAAAGAAATAATCGCAAATAAATATGTATCTATGGACACAATCATAGCCGCTTTTATCATTTTACCCATTGTGTTTGTTGTTTTAGCGGTTATGATGCCGTTTCAGTTAAAATTTGGCGGAGAAAAAGGACGAATCGCAATCATTTGCGCTTTAATGATCGTATTTATCACAGGCATTATCATAACAAAAATTGCAAATGCTTTGCAGATAAATTTGAGTTCCATTTTCAATCAAATAGCAGCATTGAATAAATCAATATTGATTCTCGCTATCATCGTTGTCACTTTTCTCGTGTTATTTCTCTCATACCGTATAAGCTTATCTATTATGAAGAAAAAAGAATTTTAAAAAGAAAACACTCTTTATTATCTTAATAGAACAAAGATAAAAGGTCATGTAAAGTGACAAAAGATAAAAAAGCATACGTGTTACAGCAAATAACCACAAAAAACAGACTTCCTGCCATCTTATAGAATTTCATGATATTTGATTTTACAAATATCACTGGACAATGCTGTCTATTTACGTGCATACAGTCACACGTGTGACTAAAAGGTATAATACTTTAAAAACAAAAAAGCATACACAACTATCATTTCAGATGATTGTGTATGCTTTTTATCATGCAATGGGACGAAAATCTCCTCGTTCTGCCGCTAAATGATATCCTATAGAATTCATTCTTCCTTCCAAACAGTTCCTGCATTCGGCAGCTTCGTCACCTGTACAAATTTTATTGTCGTACAGCATATATTTTTCTCTTACATCCAATGGAGAAAGATTCGGCATAACCACGTTTGCTCCCGCTAGTATTCCCAATTCTCTCCCTTTTGGATGAATGGTTCCTAAAGCAGTAGTTGACGGCAGCAGTACATTTGGTATCATTAAACGCAAAATGCCGATCAAAAACAAAGTCATTTCCAATGTGCCGGCTGTTTCATTCGCAAACGGCGTGTGGTGATGAGGAATAAACGGACCTATCCCTACCATCTGCGGAGAGAATTCTTTAATAAACAATAAATCTTGAACCAAATCTTTTTTGGTTTGATAGGGTGACCCAACCATAAATCCTGTACCTACCTGATACCCTATTTCCTTCAAATAATTTAAACAAGCCATCCGGTGTTCCAATGATAAATTTTTTGGATGCAGTTTATGGTAATGTTCTGTATTTGCCGTTTCGTGACGCAGCAAATAACGGTCTGCTCCCGCTTGGTACAAACGGGCATAGGAATCATAACTGCGTTCTCCCAAAGACAGCGTAATAGCACAATCAGGAAACTGCTGTTTGATACTTTGAATGACATCAATCAAAGCGTCATCCGTATATTGTCCGTCTTCTCCTCCCTGCAGTACAAACGTACGAAAGCCCAATGGATAGCCGGCTTTACAGCAAGACAATATTTGCTCTTTTGTCAGACGGTATCGATCTATTTTTTGATTGCTCCGGCGGATACCACAATAATAGCAATCATTTTTGCAGTAGTTGGTCAGTTCAATTAATCCTCTTGTATATACTTTATGACCAAACTGCTCATGCTGCCGTATACGGGCTTTTTCAAATAAATACCGGCTGTTTCCTTCATCTATGTGTTCCAGCAATTTAAGCAGCTGATCGCCGCTTAATTCTCCTGTTTCAAATAATTGGTCAATCCATTGTTTCATGGCTGCCGCACCACTTTCTTTATGCCTTTTGCAAATTATTGTAATACACCATACGCTTCAATTAGCTGCTGCATTGTTTTTCCTTCCTGTTCCCTGTTTAAAATATGGCGGGCAGGATTCATCATAGTTTGTGCCCGTTCAAATAATGGTTCCAAGTAGCACTCTTCTCCAAAATCGCGCTGGAGCAATCCCTGTTTTGCCAGTTCCAGTACTTTTAAGGTAAGCGCTTGCACCGCTTGTTGATTCAGTTCTTTAGGAAACTCCAATTCAATCAACATTTTTCTCAATTCGGAAGGAGAATATCCCTGTTTATAAACACTTCTGTCTTGATACAGCAAAGTTTCCAATTCGTCTAATTTTTCTTGCAGACCGACATGGAATGCCGCTACGCACATACATTCGCTGACAGGCTGACAGCATGCACTGCGATATTCTATGGTCCCTCTAAACGTTAAGTCCTCAAACTTGTAACTTCTCAAATACTCTAAATCAGAAGGCTCCGGATGAAAAGTATACGGTACAAAATGGTCACCGTTGAAAATCATGCCATCAACAGACTCCATTTTGAAAAACTGCTCTGCGGGAATTGGCGTAAAATAAATATATTTCCCGTCTCTTGCCACATTAAACAGCGATGTGCGTTTGATATATTCCACCAATTCATCAATATCGGTCAATTCGATATCAAACATACCCACATTATGTGGATTATATCCATACATGCTGGAATCCCAGAAGCGGTCACGGGCGCTGATTAAATTAAATTCAGGGTCTAATAACAAAGAATTGGAAAACAAAACAGCTTTAATCGGCTCTAAACGATTCATTGTATTGATGGTACGGATTAAATTTTCCTCTGACACATCTAACTGAACTTGTGAAGCACAGGAATAAGAACCAAAGTTAGGTCTGGAATGAAACGCTTTAAAGCGGGGATGTTCCACATAAGACTCTAAATGATACTGAATCATACGGTATCTCTGCCCAGGCAATGCGTTATTATCATTGTAAATACCATAGGGACTCACTCCCATACCTGTCATACGGTAATGATATTTATCAAGCTCTTTTTCTAAAAATAAATAATATGTTTTGAAACGTTCATATGCTACATGCAAATTAGATACGGTACCCATAGAAAATTCGACATTGCAGTAAGAATAATCAAATGAGATGGTATCTCCTGTTTCTTGATTAGACAGACAATAAATATCGCCGTTGTCATCGCGTTTTTCTATTTTCAAGTCAAAAGCTTCTTTTAAAGCCAATACTACTTTTTGAATGACACTGAAATCAATTTTCTCTTGACTCATATTCAAAATCGGAATTTCAAATTCAATTCCAATCATATAGCCTTTTTTATGTTTAGTCGGCACAATATATTTTTCGTAAATGGCTTTGTCTATATCAAATTGCTTCATCATACATCACCTTTCTGCGTATATGCAGTATTTATACATATTATGATAGTAACATAAAATTCTATGTTTGCATATTACCTTTATCATATGTGTAAAAATCATTTTAAACCGGATTTTTATCATTTTTCATTGAAATTCATATCAAATAAAAACCTACTAAATCAGTACTGTTTAAATTTTATCTGCAACTATTCTGTTTGTCAAGTAATGAAATATTTTCCAAATAAAGTGTGCTGATAAGCGGAAAACAACCGCTTATCAGCACACTTTACCTTTAAAAATTCAGATAATTTGCCTAATACAAGCTATGAAGGCAACATAATTACCATGAAATTTGTGTATATATTGTATAACACCAAGTGTTTGCTTATCAGGAAACACAGCAAATAAAAAGAATCTCGGGTATCCTCGGGATTCTTTCTTTTTCAGAACATGTAAATGGAACAGCCTGTGAATGAAACTTACCAGATATAGGAGGAACAGTATGGCATCTATTTCTATTACCGAAACCGTATTGCGAGACGGCAATCAATCTTTCATGGCAACCAGAATGCCGTTAAAAGCATTTGAACCTATTTTAAGCACCATGGATGAAGCCGGATATAGTTCCATCGAATGCTGGGGCGGCGCTACCTTTGATTCCTGTTTGCGTTACTTGAACGAAGACCCGTGGGAACGTCTCAATATCATACGCAGTCATATGCCCAATTCTAAATTACAAATGCTGCTCCGAGGAAGAAATTTACTTGGATATCAACCATATCCGGAGGAAACCATTCGCAGCTTTATCCGTTGCTGTGTAAAAAACGGGATTGACATTATACGCATTTTCGATGCTCTTAATGATATTGAAAATATCACAGCAGCAGTAGACGAAACCATACGCCAAGGCGCACATGCATCAGGTACAATTTGTTACACCATAAGTCCTGTACATACGCTGGATAACTATGTCACTCTGGCAAAGCAAATGGAAGCATTAGGTGTACACTCTATCTGTATTAAGGATATGGCAGGAATTTTAAGTCCAAAGCAGGCATTTGACTTGGTGTCCGCTGTGAAACAAGCTGTGAAACTTCCCGTTATTTTGCATACCCACTGTACAACCGGACTTGCTTTTATGACATATATGAAAGCCGTTGAAGCGGGAGTTGATGGGATTGATACCGCCATATCCAGCTTTTCCGGCGGAAGTTCCCAGCCTGCAACAGAAACGCTTGTATATGCATTGGAAGAATTAGGAATCCACACGGGTATCAATCAATCATTGCTGAAAAAAATCAATGAACATTTTACTTCAGTTCGCCAGAATGCCATTTCAGACGGAGAATTGGATCCAATTGTATTGACTACGGATACCAATGCATTGCTCTATCAAATTCCGGGAGGAATGCTTTCTAATTTGATCGCTCAGTTAAAAGCACAGCATGCCGAGCATCGTTTCTATGAGGTACTAGAGGAAGTGCCAAAGGTACGAAAAGATTTAGGATATCCCCCTTTGGTAACACCCTTGAGCCAAATGGTTGGAGCACAGGCAGTTACCAACATTTTAACCGGCAGACGTTACCATATCATCGGAAAAGAAATTTGCTCCTATGTAAACGGAACATATGGAACAGCGCCCGGACCCATAGACGAAACATTAAAAAACTTAGTCCAAGAAAAACAGCAAGTATCGAATATCCCATCAGAGACGCCAAAAAGTCTGTCTGCTGCAGAAAAAGTGCTGGGAGATTTAGCAGAAAAAGAAGAAGATGTGTTATCTTATCTCTCTTTTCCGCAGACGGCTTTTTCTTTTTTAGAAAATAGAAAAAAACAAAAAGAACATTGTAGTCCTTATGTAATTACAAGGCTGTCTGAATAAGGAGGCTGCTTTATGAATATAGTAGATTGCACCATTCTTGCAGGAATTGGCATTTTAACCGTATTCGCCGTATTGTTTGTATTGAGTATATTCATTCGATTGATTAGTTTTACCGTAAATCTGCAAAATCCATGGAAAAAACATGCCAAAGCTTCTTTATCAGGACATGGAAATTTACAGCTTCCTGCCATTCCAAATACTTCCTGCGGACTTTGCAGGCAGTATCAGGTAGATGACCATACTGCTGCAATGGTTATGGCAATTGTTGCGGAAGAAATGAATCTGCCATTAAATGAAATTACCTTTATTTCTATACGGGAAGTATGTCTGCAGGAGGAGAATCATATATGAAATATTTAGTTTCTCTTAACGGAAAACAATATGAAGTCATTGTAGAACATCATACGGCAAATGTGACAAATGTAACCTCTCTTGCACCTGAAAATTTCCAAGAGGAGACCTGCTCCAGGTCAGAAATACAGACGGAACATTCTTGTCCATCTAATAAACATTTTCCTGAAAACGGTACTGCAGTAACCGCTCCTTTACCGGGAACCATTACAAAGCTAAATGTGACAAAAGGGCAAAACATAAAACGCGGAGAGGTGTTATGTACTCTGGAAGCAATGAAAATGGAAAATGAAATTACCGCTCCTGCCGGCGGTATAATTGTAAAAACAGAAGTTCAGCAAGGCTCTGCCGTACAAACGGATGATATCCTTGTTGTCATCGGTTAAGGGAGGATTTGCATGTCTTTCACCAATACAATGGCAAATTTGTGGTATAACATGGGTTTTAGCGCATTCACATGGCAGCAAGGAGTTATGATTGGTATTTCCTTAATTTTGCTTTTTCTTTCAATTGGGAAAAAGTTTGAACCATTTTTACTGCTTCCCATTGCATTTAGTATGTTATTGGTAAATTTACCATTGACAGGACTGACACAGGAAGATGGGTTATTTTATTATCTTTCTTTTGGCGTGACTGCCAACATTTATCCCTGTTTGATTTTTCTCGGAATCGGCGCTATGACCGATTTTGGACCTCTGCTTGCCAATCCATCCTGCTTGCTGTTAGGCGCCGCATCTCAGCTTGGTATTTATGTTACATTTATTGTTGCTTGTTTTGCTGGATTCACGCCGGAAGAAGCTGCCGCTATTGGCATAATTGGAGGTGCTGACGGTCCTGTAACCATTTATTTGACCGCAACATTGGCCAATCATTTGCTGCCTATAATAGCGGTTGCCGCATATTCCTATATGGCTTTGGTTCCATTGATACAGCCTCCTTTGATCCATCTGCTCACAACAAAAAAAGAACGCTCTATTCAGATGCATCAATTACGGGCAGTAACCAGAAAAGAAAAAATCATATTCCCCATTGTTGTAATTCTGTTTACCTGTCTGCTTTTCCCTGCCATCGCACCATTACTGGGCATGTTTATGCTGGGAAATCTTCTTCGGGAAAGCGGCGTTGTCAATCGTTTGTCCGACACAGCGCAAAATTCTATGATGAACATGTTCACCTTACTGTTAGGGCTTTCTATCGGTTCCAGAACTTCCGGAAATGAATTTCTTCAACTTGACACACTGGTAATTTTGGGATTGGGGTTGCTGGCCTTTTGTATCAGCACCATAGGAGGTTTGCTGTTTGGCAAATTAATGTGTGTAATTACCAGAGGAAAAATAAATCCTCTGATTGGTTCCGCAGGTGTTGCGGCTGTTCCTATGGCAGCCCGCATTGCCCAAGTAGAAGGACGTAAGGCAAATCCAACCAACTTCCTGTTAATGCACGCTATGGGACCAAACGTTGCCGGAGTCATTGGTTCTTCTGTTGCGGCTGGATTTTTGCTTTCTATTTTCGGCGTTTTTTAACAACCTTTGCTATTGGATAAATGAATAACTTGGAAGTCCGTTTTTAAAAATTTATTGTTTGCACTTTCTCATAGAAATTTTGAACTTTATTTCTGTTCACATGATGTTCCTTTTTATCTATGAAAATGCGTTCAATTTCCAAAAGACAGTTTTTATATTGATTGATATTATTAACGTTTCATTCCATATAAAAGAAATTTTTGTTTCCGTCCTTCTAAAACATAGCAGAGGTTATTAACAATTAAAGTAAAAGGCAGACATGATAAGATAACATGTCTGCCTTTCTTATTTTTTACCTATTTTTTTCAGCAATGCTTCAATATAAGGAGCTCCCATTTCTTCAAAAAACTCTTTTTGGTGGTCTTTTCCCTCATAGATACGAATTCCGTCTCTATATACCAATAACCTGTTTAAAGGCAATTGCTGCCATGGCTGGCTATGATTGACCGGAACTGTCATAAAACTGCAGGTATTCCCTTCCTGCGCATAAAATAAGGTTCCTTTCATATTAGTATGCACATACATCTGTTCTGTGTCATAAAAAATCAGATTCATCTTATTCCCTTGCATCAAATGCGTAATTCTTTCTTCAATAATCGGAATACGCTCTTCTTTGGTCAGCGGCCGTCCTTTTTCTTTTATCGCTTGATTGATTGCATGGAGAATAAAATAAAAGACAGCTTCGCTGTCTGTATCTCCTCTGCACAAATGCTGATAGGGTTTCAGCATACTGTCTTGAAACGCTGTGCCGTTATGCATAAATGTCCATATGCGGCCACTGCAATCTGCATGACGAAAGGGATGACAGTTAATGGAACTCATAACTCCAACCGTTGCAAGACGGATATGCACCATAGCGCTGGTGCACCATAAATCCTTTTGCAAATAAGCGCAATACTTAGTATCATCCAGTGCTCTGAGAGGACTGCGATACACAATTGCAGCGTTTCGCTGCCAAAAGGATAATCCCCAGCCGTCAGGATGATCCACACTATGCTGATAAAACAATTCACAGTTTGGTTTAATATCAACAGCATCTCTGCTGTTTACCGCATACAGTTCACACATAACAGCGCCTCCTTTCTATTTATAATAAGCTTGTCTCTAATTTAAACTATGCATTTTACATAATAAATGTCAATGAAAAAGCAGGAATGGTAATAAAAAGAGGTAAAACATAAAAACCAACAATTCCCAAAACAACGCTGATACCTGCTCCAATCAGTACGTCACGAATAAAATGCAAGCCGCAAAGCACTCTTGTAGCGCCAACAATACAAGCCATGCACAACGTTAAAATACCAAAGGGTATATTGATATATAAACACGCCATGCCAATGATAAACGCACTTGCCGTATGTCTGCTTGGACAGGAATTTCCTTTCGAATGTTTTGTCAGCGGTTCAATATGATATACTTCAAAAGGACGCGGTTTATCCAAAAGAAAACGCAGTATGGTTACAAGTACCAAATCGACAGCAGGTACAGCAATAAAAAATATGACTTTCGTATCTCGTGTAAACGCTAAAAAAGCAATGAAACATACATAAATTGCCATTAACAGCCACGGGGTTCTTTTACAAAAACGCAGTAATGTTTCTTTTCTAAATTTAGTTTTACAGCAAAATTTCAACATTGCAGCGTATTGTTTTTCACTCATGGATACACCCCGCTTGAAATGCTTTCATCATATCATATTCTGTTTCGTTTGAAAACAGAAAATAAAGGCAAACATGTAATAAAAAAGCAGTATACTGGTGCCAGCATACCACTCAACTTATCTTGCGCGCCCTGAAGTATAAAAATAACAGAAACTGTCTGCACGGTATATGTTACATATTCTAAATGAAGCATGTAAATACGGTTCATTAAAAAATTCCATCTGATTTATTTCCAATTAGAGCTGGAATATTTCTAGACAAGCTATTTTCGATGGAAATATATCGTTACATATGTTTCTATTGTAAGTTATTCTGTTACAAAATCTCTTATTCATTTTCTAATCAGCAGTTCATCTTAATATCAATATGAGAAAAGAATTTGATGATAATTTTAAATTATTATACAATTTTATGTTTTTATTGTCAACATAACATACTGACACGCTGTTTGTTTGACTGCTGTGTATGAAAAAACGCTGTTCTGGATTATCAGAACAGCGTTTTTTTAACTTAATAAATCCTTACGGCTGATATAAGAGGTATGAAGCAAATGATGTGCTTTTTCGCTCAATGGTTCACCCAAGAACTCTGCATAAATCTCCTTGATCGCAGGATTTTCATGAGACTTTCTGATTGGCAGCTGTTTATCCAATTCATAAGCTGCATCCAGTCTTGCTTTTACTTTCTTCCAGCTTCTGACCGGAGTGCCGCCGCCGCCTACGCAGCCGCCGGGACAAGCCATTACTTCGATAAAATGATAATCTGCTTTGCCGGCTCTTACTTTTCGAAGCATGTCACGTGCATTGCTTAAACTATGAACAACCGCTACCTTGACTTCTAATCCGTCAATGTCAATGACAGCTTCTTTCAAGCCTTCCACACCGCGTACTTCTGTAAAATCCAGTCTTGGAAGTTCTTTTCCTGTAATAACTTCATAAACAGTACGCAATGCCGCTTCCATAACACCGCCAGTAGCGCCAAAAATTTCACCAGCACCGCTGCCAAGACCGAATGGCGTATCAAACGGAGTTTCTTCCAACTCTTTAAAGTTAATACCTGCCGCTTTAATCATATTTGCCAGTTCTACAACGGTTAAGGATATATCAACATCTTGATAGCCGCTGTCATGGAACTCAGGTCTTAAGCACTCAAATTTTTTAGCTGTGCACGGCATGATAGAGATGCTGCAAATGTCTTTTGGATCAACACCGGCTTTTTCAGCATAATACGTTTTAATGACAGCACCAAACATTTGCTGCGGAGATTTTGCGGAAGACAAATGGTCTAATTCTTTTGGAGAGAATGTCTCACAGAATTTTACCCATCCCGGACAGCAAGATGTAATCATTGGCAACGTACCGCCGTTTTTAATGCGGTCTAATAGCTCGTAGCCTTCTTCCATGATGGTAAGGTCAGCGGAGAAGTCAGAGTCAAACACTTGATGGAAACCAAGTTTCTTCATTGCTGTTACAAGTCTGCCGGGGCTGATGGTACCCGGGTCTTCGCCCAATGCTTCGGCAATGGTAACACGGACGGAAGGCGCCACTTGAGCCACTAAAATTTTACCGCCTACCAGTTCCTTATAAATTCTGTCCGTATCGTCATGTATGGTTAAAGCTCCAACAGGGCATACCTGTACACATTGACCGCAGCCTACACATGGGGTATCTACTGTTTTCTTGTCATATGGAGTAACCACAACCGTTTCATAGCCACGATTCTGTTTTGAAAATGTACCAACGGTTTGCACTTCGTTACATGCCTCTACACAGCGGGTACATAAGATACATTTATTGGGGTCACGGGTAATACATGGAGACGAATCATCAATTGGAAAACCGCGTGTTTCCACTTCATAGCGAAGGGGTTTATTCATATTTAAATCTTGTGTTAATTTTTGTAATTCGCATCTTCCGTTTTTACCGCAGACCAAGCAGTCTTGCGGGTGGTGCGCAAGCAAAAGCTCTAAATTATTTTTGCGCGCATTTAAAACAGTAGGTGTAGAGGTGCGAATCACCATACCTTCCGCTACAGGATAACTGCATGCAGCCTGCAGCAAACGCTGTCCTTCTACTTCCACCGCACAAATGCGGCAAACAGATTTGATTTTCTGATCTTCATGATAGCACAATGTAGGAATATTGATATTCGCTGTACGTGCTGCCTCTAAAATGGTTACACCTTCCGGCACTTGCAGCTTTTGACCGTCGATTGTAATGTTAACCATGATTAATACCCCCTGTCGTGTCCGCAAATGGAGCAGTCGTTGCCGTCCAAGTGGCGGTTATATACTTCTTCAAAATTCTGCAAGCTGGAAAGAACCGGAACCGCAGTGGAATGACCCAAACCGCACAATGCGGAAACACGCATCGTATTGGCTAAGTCTTTAATGGTTTCAATGTCTTTTAAAGTACCTTTTCCACTGGAAATATGACAAATCAGTTCATATAGTCTTGTTCCGCCTTCACGACAAGTAGTGCATTGACCGCAAGATTCGGAACGGAAGAAATCCAGATTATTTTTTACAATATCAACCACACAGTTTTTATCGTTAATCACTAAAATAGTACCACAGCCTAATCTGCCGCCGGAAGCGGATACGTGGTCAATATCAAGCGGCAAATCAATTTGGTCCGGATTGATAATTGCGCCGGAGCTGCCGCCTGTTTGTACTGCCAATAATTCACCGTCTGCAACACCGCCGCAAACGTCATATAAAATATCTTTTAAGTTGACACCCATTGGAAACTCAAACACACCTCTTTTATTTACGTTTCCGCAAACAGTAAATAATTTGGTTCCCGGGCTGTTTGGTGAACCGATACTGCGGTACCATTCGGCGCCATTTAACAGAATAGGAGGAATGTTTGCTAATGTTTCAACGTTATTTAGCGCAGTAGGTTTGCCGAACAAGCCTTTTGTTCCCGGATAAGGAGGACGGTATCTTGGTTCGCCACGGTTGCCTTCAATGGATTCAAACAAAGCAGTTTCCTCACCGCAAACGTAAGCGCCGGCGCCGGAATGCAGTTCAATATCAAAATCATAGCCGCTGCCTAAAATGTTTTTACCCAGGCACCCTGCCTGACGCGCACTTTCTAAAGCCTCAATCAAAATTGGGCGTATGTAAGGATATTCAGAGCGCAAATAAATAAAGCCTTTATGGGCGCCGATTGCTTTTGCAGCAATAGCCATACCTTCGAAAATGCTGTTTGGATCTTCGCTTAGCAAAACACGGTCTTTATTAGTACCCGGTTCGCCTTCATCAGCGTTACATACAATATATTTTTCATCACTTTCTGTGTTATATGCAAATTGCAGCTTCAAGTATGTTGGAAAACCCGCACCGCCTCTTCCGCGCAAGCCGGCATCTTTAAGTACCTGAATAATGTCTGCCCCTTCCATGGAAAGCGCTTTTTTCAATGCTACATAGCCGCCAACACTCATGTAGCTTTTAGCGTCGGTAGGAATAATTTTACCTCTGTTTCTAAGTAAAACATGCATTTCTTCCATGTCTACACATCCTCTCTGATATAACGTTTAATAATTTCGCGCACACTATCGGGAGTAAGGTCGCCGTATGTTTTATCATTAATCATAATTGCCGGCGATACATCGCAAATACCCAGACAAGGACAGTATTCCAAAGTGAAACGTCCGTCTTCGGTAGTCTCTCCCATTTTAATGTTCAGCTGGTCTTCCAAAGCCAAAACAATTTCTTGTGCGCCGCGTACATGACATGGAGCGCTTTTGCACATTCTTACAATATATTTGCCGTGCGGTTTTACTGACAGCATAGCATAAAATGTAATAAAACCGGATACATGGGTTTGAGAAATACCCATTTCACGCGCAATGACCGCAGCAACTGCTTCAGAAAGAGCAGGCACTACTTTTTGCACTTGGATTACAACATTCATTAACATTTCAGGCTTGTTTTTGTAAGGTGCGGCGATTCTTGCAACTTCTACTAGCTGAGCAGCAGGCGTAGTTAATTCGTAGCGATTTTCTACCATAATTCATTCCTCCTTAAGGGGTTTCATTCCGGATAAAAGCATGTAAAATCCATTTATCTGACGACAAAGGACTTCAACACATTTTTAACAGAATTAACTAAGTACAATATATTTTTTTGTACAATAAATATATTATATTCTTTAGTAGGAATAAGTCAACCAGTCCATTTACTTTTCTACTTATATCCTAATTCATAGTATGAATTTATGACATTCTTTACAAAAAATCACTATATTTTTGTTATTTTTTTAACAATTTCAATTGCTTATGATCAAAAAACCGTAAAAACAAAAAGAATGCAACCATTTGGCTCTACCAAATAGTTACATTCTTACCATTATCATCAATATAAAATTGAATTAGTGACTGCCGCAGCTGCAACCGGACTCCTCGCCTTTATGAGCGTCACCGCAGCAATCATCATGACAACTGCAGTCATCACCGCAGCCGCAGTCGCCCAATACATCATTGATGTCAAATTCCAGACATTCACCGCAGTTTGGGCAATCAATTTGTCCTTCTTCGATAATATCTTCAGACAGGCAAATTGTTTCTTGACAGTTTGGACAAGTTACCTCGTAATAAAATTCATCGTCATCATCTTCGCAGTCTTCGCAGCATTTGTCTTCTTCGTAAAAGTCATCTTCCAAAGTACACAAATCTTCATCTACTGCATCTAATTGATCGGCGATATCTTCATAAGCTTCTTCCAAATCCGAAATGGATAACGCCATATCCTCCAGCAAGGTCAACATAGCATCTATAACTTTGACTTCTTTTTTATCAGCATCCAGTTCTAAACCTTCTGCTAAACCGCGAATATATGCAACTCTTTCTAGATTTGTCATAATAAACACCCTCCTTTTGCTTGGTGAAAGTCTTAATTTTGATTGGCAAATACGAACAATGTCTTTTTAATTAAGCACGTTCCATATATTCGCCTGTTCTTGTATCAATACGAATGGCTTCGCCCTCATTAATAAAAATCGGAACCTTTACTTCAGCGCCTGTTTCCAGTTTAGCCGGCTTTGTAACGTTGGTAGCGGTATCGCCTTTCACGCCCGGTTCTGTTTCAGTAACTGTAAGCACTACAAAGTTTGGCGGCTCAACACCAAATACATTTCCTTTATAAGACAGAACTTTACATTCCATATTCTCTGTTACAAACTTGAAGTTGTCACCAAGAATATTTGCATTAATCGGAATTTGTTCATACGTTTCATTATCCATAAAGTAGTATAAATCACCATCGTTATATAGGTACTGCATGTCCTTACGCTCAATAAACGCAGTTGGATATTTGTCATTTGGGTTAAATGTTTTTTCTGTAACAGCACCTGAAATCACATTTCTGATTTTGGTACGTACAAACGCAGCACCTTTACCTGGTTTTACGTGTTGGAACTCAATAATTGCATATACGTTACCGTCCATCTCAAAAGTAACGCCGTTTCTAAAATCACCTGCAGATATCATACTATATCCTCCAATTATATTTCTACCATAACAGTTTATATTATTTTGCAAAATATTGCAAGATATATCCGTGAATAAATCAAAGTATCAGCAGTTCTTTTGCAGAATCTGTCAAATTCTCACATCCGTTTTCTTGAATCAGCACCATATCCTCTATTCTAACACCGAATTTGCCTTCCAGATAAATTCCCGGCTCTACCGTAATTACCATGCCCGGTTTTGCAATTACTTGACAACTGGGTGCAAAATAGGGCCATTCATGAATTTCCAATCCAACCGCATGTCCTGTTGTATGTCCGAATGTTCCTGCATAGTTTACATCAATAATATCCCTGGCAGCTTTATCCACTTGACTGCAAGGAATACCTGGCGCAGCAGTTTGGATTGCTGCAAGCTGTGCCTGCAGTACGGTTTGATATACTTGCTTTTGCTCATCACTTACGGTTGCGTACGCTACCGTTCTTGTCATATCGGAATGATATCCATCCACTACTGCACCAAAATCCATGGTGATAAAATCTCCCTTTTGAATTTTTTTATCAGATGGAACACCATGGCACATAGAACCATTGGCGCCGGAAACTACAATCGTATCAAACGCAATTTTTTCAGCGCCTTGTTTTCTCATGAAGAATTCCAGTTCCAGCGCAATCTCCCGCTCTGATCTATTCGTATTGATATAATTCAAAATATGAGTAAAAGCCGCGTCTGTAATGGACTGAGCCGCTTTGATTTTGGCAATCTCTTTTTCTGTTTTTACAGCGCGCAATTCTTTTAACAGGGTATCCAAAGTAGTATCTTTCACAGGCACTGCATTCCACTGTTTGCATACATTTTCATAAATATCAGCTTGGGCCAATGTCAAGTTTTCATGTTCCAAAAGTACGCCGCGTATGTCATGGCGGCGCAGAATTTCTTCAATGCTTTTTGATAATTTTTGGTACACCACCACTTTGCAGTCTTTTACCTGCATACGGGCAGCTTCTCCATAACGGAAATCTGTAAGTAAATACGCAATCTCTCTGGTTATAACAACCACACGGGCAGATGCATGAAATCCACTGATATAACGGCAGTTTTCTTCTGAAGTGATAATAGCAGCATCAATGGGTGTGCCGTTTATTTCCTTGGGCATATTCTGCGCTAATGTTTCCCAATTCATCGTTGATAACCTCCCTATGAGATTCTATTTCATTCTGGCCAGAGCTTCTAACGCTAACAAATAACTTTCTGCTCCCAGACCGCCTATCTGTCCCGCACATACAGGTGCAATGACGGATTTATTACGGAAATCTTCTAAAGCAAACAGATTTTCCATATGCGCTTCAATAAAAGGGATACGTACACATTGAATAGCATCCCGAATAGCATAACTGTAATGAGTAAATGCTCCAATATCAATGACAACGCCGTCGTACAATTCAGCGGAACGATGGATATGGTCAATTAATTCGCCTTCCCAGTTGGATTGCACAATATCACAACATATATTCAATGCGTTTGCATGAGTTTTCATATGCAAAACCAGTGAATCATACGTTTCAGTGCCAACCGTATCTTTTTCTATTTCCCTTAAGATATTAGGACCAAACAAAACTAAAACTCTCTTTTTGGCCATACGTTTCACTTCCTATCATCATCTCTGTGATGTCTATGCATTTTATGATCTGACTTTGTATATTGGTAAATACCTTTTCTATGAATGCGTCTGCGTATGGGCGATTCTATTTTACGGCGCACCCGGAATGAAAAAGAATGTTCCATATCTTTTGGCGTAAGTAAAATAGATTTCATACCTGCCGCATTTGCTCCCAATACATCAGTAAAAATCTGGTCTCCTACTACCACAATTTCTTTTGGCGGTAAATGCAAATAATGCATTGCCTGTTTATAGCCTTTTGGAAGCGGTTTAAATGCACGGTATAAATAAGGTAAATCATATTTAGCCGCAAATTCTGATACACGCTTTTTAAAATTGTTAGAAACTATAATAACTTTAATGCCGGCCGCACGCATTTCATGAGTCCATTCAATACTACCTTCAAACGGAATTGGACATCCATGTCTGGATAGCGTATTGTCAACATCTAAAATCATACCTTTTACTTTCATAGCATGAAGCATTTCCGGCGTAATATCAGTTACATGCTTCACTGCCAGCGTGGGGAGTAATACTGCCATTGCCGAACCTCCGTTTAAAATGTTGTAAATAGTCAAAAAAGCGGGCATATCTGCCCGCTTTTTGATTTTCATTCATTTGTTACTTAAATTTACGTTTGCGAGCAGCCTCGGATTTCTTTTTACGCTTTACAGAAGGCTTTTCATAAGCTTCTCTTTTGCGTACCTCAGCAATAACGCCAGCTCTTGCACATTGCTTTTTAAATCTTCTAAGAGCGCTGTCCAAAGACTCGTTATCTTTGATTCTGATTTCAGCCATTTATCGTTTCCCTCCCATCCGCCGCCAGGCAGGGGTAATTAGTATTCAATAACACAAAAATATTATACAGAGAACCGTATCATATGTCAAGCATTAACTGATAAATCTTTTCTAAAAGACGGCATATTTTACATAAAATTTATTTTAAAAAGGCATTGACTTCAAATAAAAAAAATGGTAACATTATACACGCGTCATATAGATGGCTTTGTTATAAATATCAATCATAAGATTATAGGGGTATAGCTCAGTTGGTAGAGCAGTGGTCTCCAAAACCACGTGCCGAGGGTTCAAGTCCTTCTGCCCCTGCCATAATGATTATAATAACGGCTCAGCAAAATAATTGCTGAGTCGTTATTATAGCGTGAAAAAATATTCTTTTGCCGTTTGTGCACCGGAACAACTGTCAACCCTTCCGGTAAAAGTTGTTTGAAAAAAACTATGTATCAACTATAAAGGTTAGATAACTTTATCCAATTATTAAGCCAAGATAAGTATTCAAAGGGACTATTTAGAATACTTATCTTGGCTTTTCATTTGTTAAGGTGTATTTTGGAGTAAAAATGTAAAAAGTCCATACTCCCTGTTCCATAAAAAATATAAACTCTATAACGATTCATCCTAATGTGCAAGTAAACTCACACTATAAAGCATTCACAAGACGTATTAGTACAGGTATACTTCTATGACGCGAGCCTTGTTTTGAATTACCAGTTCATAACAAGCTGTGGATGCTTATTTTTGTTTTTACTATGGTCACTCACACTAAATTGAAGAAAAAAATAAGCAAATCACAAAAATGTTTAAATAGTTCTTTTCTCTGCTTAGTAAAAATTATATCTATTATTTTGGGGATTTTGATTATATATCCATTAATATAATATATGGTAAAATTGGGTAAAAAAGAGAGATTAGGGAGTGTTTCTTTGACAAGCAGTGTAATTATTTTTTTAGTCTTTATTATTTCATGGTTAATATTATTTTTTCTGGTAATTAAATTTATCATAAAATGCAGAAAACTAAATAAAGAAATAAATTATTTAAAAATCAATAAAAAAGAACAATATCAGAAAAAAAACGCAAAAACTTTAGACGATTCAGAGTATTTTGAACCTTTAAACGAAAGCTCAAAAAAGAATCAACCTTTATCTAAAGATTATA
>CALWUU010000044.1 GCA_944384835.1 uncultured Clostridia bacterium
CTAGGTTGTTATAGCATAAACTGCATGACTGTGTATGGAATATGATGCTGTAACCTTATTCTTTCGCAGCAAATCGATTCGTTCACTCATGCTGACAGACAAGAAAACTGATTTATATATCATTTAAAGATTACCACAAATACAGCACGAAAACATGAATATTTATTTAATTCTGTTCCATTCGCATAATTATGTTTTTTCTGCAAAAAATAACGTAAATATTTGGTGATTCAGAAAGGCGGAATTTACAGTGTCCACCAAAAGAATAATACAAATTTCAAGCATGATAATTGCAATTGTTTTTATATTAAGCGCATTAACTTGGATAGGCTATGCACAGGCAGCTTCGTATAAAACCGATTTAGAATACACTTATCGCAGAGCGCTGAACGATTTAAATACCCACGTAAACGATATGAATATTACACTGACAAAAGCAAATTATGCAAATACCTCTTCCCAGCAAAACGGTATGGCCGGCAAATTGATGAAGAATACAAGCGGTGCCAAAGCAGCACTTGCAGTCCTTCCAATTGGGAACGATTCTTTAAACAATGTAAATAAATTCATAGCACAGGTTGGCGACTTTGCCTCCTCTATATCTTCAAAATTATCTGTGGGAGAATCTCTGAGCGAGGAAGATAAAAATATTCTCCGGCAATTTTCTCAATATTGTAATACGCTTGCCGGAAATTTAAACGAAATACAACAATATATTGCCGATCAAGAAGTGGTAATTGGGCAATCAGAAGAAATGCTTCAAAATTTAGAGAGTAAACAGCCTCCTTTTGAGGATTATTTCCTTTCTACTGCCCAAGAATTTGCAAACTATCCTACCTTGATTTACGACGGACCTTTTTCAGACCATATGACGCAAAAAACATCTCAAATGGCTTCCAATGCAACGACAGTTTCTGAAGATGAAGCAAAACAAATGGCAGCGCAGTATTTATATACCAATCCTGACGCATTGACCCACACCAACGATACGGAAGGCAACTTACCCGTATACAATTTTAATACGGACACTACACACATTTCCGTTACGAAGCAAGGCGGATATTTGGCCTCCTTCATAAACGCAAGACCCATTGATACCATTACTCTGCAATTAGAAGAAGCCAAACAATACGCCAAACAGTATTTAAACAGCATTTATCAAGCCGAGTTCGCCGAAACGTACTATGTGATTTACAATAATATGTGTACCATTCAATATGCTTACAGCAAAGATAATATTGTGTATTATTCAGATTTAATTAAAGTGTCTGTGGCAATGGATACGGGAGAAATTGTAGAATATAATGCAGACAACTTTCTTATGAATCATAAAGAACGCCAAGCACAGACGCCTGTCATTGATGAAATATCCGCAAGGCAACAAGTCAGCGATAATCTGACCATTGAATCTTTCCGAATGGCAGTGATTCCAACTACAAGAGAGGAAGATCCTTTGTGTTACGAATTTTTGTGCCGTGGTCAAAACGGTGAACAAGTATTGGTGTATATCAACAGTGAGACCGGCATGGAGGAACAAATTTTAATTTTAATTGAAACGGACAATGGTACGTTAACGCAATAAAAGAAAAGAATCTGCCAGAGCAGATTCTTTTCTTTTTACTGTCTAACTTAAAAAATAAAAAGGCAAATATGTATAAGAACAACGAAAATAAATGATTCAAGAGAAAAATACACGGTTTTATTTTTTGGTATTTGTGCAGTAATACAAAGATGTACTTTCTTATTTCTCAATATATATCAATTGCAAAAAAAGAGTGTTATAATGAAAATGAAAGCATGATACATATATCTGAGAAAAAAGATTGACAAAATTCATAGTATATAGTATGATTAAAATAACAATAATAGTAATTATTCTTATTTTTACTATTAAATTTTATAGAAAGAGGGAAATGAACAATGAAAGACTTAAAAGGTACCAAAACTGAAGCGAACCTAATGGCGGCATTTGCAGGAGAAAGCCAGGCAAGAAACAAGTATACATACTATGCAAGCAAAGCGAAAAAAGAAGGCTACGAACAAATTGCAGCACTGTTTTTAGAAACAGCAAATAACGAAAAAGAGCATGCAAAAATTTGGTTTAAATTGCTTCATGGGGGAGAAATGCCTGATACTATGGCAAACTTAAAAGACGCTGCGGACGGAGAAAACTATGAATGGACAGACATGTATGCAAAAATGGCAGTTGAAGCAAGAGAAGAAGGCTTTGACCATATTGCATTCTTGTTTGAAAAAGTTGGCGAAATTGAGAAACACCACGAAGAAAGATACCGTAAATTATTATCCAACATTGAAGAAGGCATTGTGTTCTCAAGAGATGGCGATACCATTTGGCAATGTGCAAACTGCGGTCATATTGTAATTGGTAAAAAAGCGCCTGAAGTTTGCCCTGTATGCGCACATCCTCAATCCTTCTTCCAAATCTTAGCCGAGAATTATTAATCCTATTTCCGTATGATATATATAAATTCTTGACTTTTTGCAAAAACCTCCATTGGATGAGTATCCAATGGAGGTTTTTCTATGTTGGTCTTATGTTATAATAAAAATCACCCATACATTATAAGAAGAGCAATAAACTGACTGCCATTACTATCATACCGGAAATTAAGCCATAAATGGATAAATGATGTTCTCCATATTCTCTGGCAGCAGGCAGCAGTTCATCAAATGAAATAAATACCATAATACCTGCCACACCTGCAAAAATTACGCCGGATACAACTTGATTCATAATCGGCATTAAAATGAACCAGCCAATTAACGCTCCCACAGGTTCTGCCAAACCTGATAAAAAAGAATATAAAAATGCCTTCTTTTTAGAGCCTGTTGCCTGATAAATAGGTACAGAAACAGCAATTCCTTCCGGTATATTATGAATCGCTATGGCAACTACAATGGGAATCGCAACACTGGGTTCCTGCATAGCAGAAACAAACGTTGCCAAACCCTCGGGAAAGTTATGAATTGCTATGGCAAGAGCTGTAAAAATACCCATGCGCATTAATTTTGCATGTTTGGTTGGTTTTTTCGTTTCATCTTCCACCGATTTTAACTCATGAGGATTTTCCTCTGACGGAATCAATTTATCAATGATTGCAATTACCAACATACCGCCGAAAAAGGAACCTACCGTTACCCAGTTGCCTGCTATTTTCCCAAGCTCTGATATAAGAGAATCCTGTGCTTTTACAAATATTTCTATCATAGAAACATATATCATAACACCTGCGGAAAAGCCAAGACTAACGGATAAAAATTTCCTGTTGGTATGTTTTGCAAAAAATGCAATACAACTTCCAATGCCGGTACTTAAACCTGCAATGAATGTAAGGGTAAACGCAAGAAAAACATGACCCATTTTGGATTCCTTTCTATATCAGGTTAGCTTAAGCTAACCTGATATAGAAAGGATAACAGCACAACTCTTTTTTGTCAAGAAAAAACCTTTCTTATATTGTACTATTCCTAATTGATTTTACAATATACGAAACATGCATAAATGGAATATGACCGAAAGATAAGCTGCGTGTTTCACATATTTGGAACTACACTATAGAATTTGCAACACACCTTATTTTTTGTTTTTCTGAATATCCAATCTGACGTCTCAAGTTTTGTACTACTCCAAAACTATATCTAAAAACCAAAAAAGAACTGGGGCTGATTGTCCCAGTTCTTTTTTCATTATTTCATTAAAGTAACCAATACTGCTTTTTGTGCATGCAAACGATTCTCCGCTTCATCGAAAATCTCTTGAGCATGAGCTTCAAACACATCCGCTGTGATTTCTTCCCCTCTGTGAGCTGGCAAGCAATGCTGTACCATAGCATCAGGTTTTGCAAGCTTCATCAACTCTGCATTGATTTGATAGCCTTCAAAAGCTTTTCTTCTTTGGGCAGCCTCACCTTCCTGACCCATAGATGCCCATACATCTGTAAACAATACGTCTGCATCTTTTGCCGCAATTGCAGGAGAATCTGTCATTTCAAAACATTCATATTGAGATGCAAAATCCAACACTTCTTTATCAGGACGGTAACCTTCAGGACATGCCACACTTACAGACATTCCCATTTTTAAACAACCTACAATAATAGAGTGCATCATATTATTACCGTCGCCGATATAGCATGCTTTCAGACCTTCTAAAGCGCCTTTTCTTTCACGAATGGTCATCAGATCAGCCAATACTTGACATGGATGCGCAAAATCTGTCAAAGCATTAATGACCGGAATGGAACCGTACTCTGCCAAGTCTTCCACTTGTTTTTGCTCAAAAGTACGAATCATAATACCATCCAAATAACGGGACAATACTCTTGCAGTGTCTTCAATCGGTTCTCCCCGTCCAATTTGCATATCATTTGCAGACAAATACATCGGATAACCACCCAATTGATACATACCTGTCTCAAACGAAACACGGGTTCTTGTAGAAGCTTTGGCAAAAATCATGCCCAATGTTTTGCCTTTCAAATGATGATGCTCAATGCCATGCTTTAATTCATATTTTAATTGGTCAGCCAGATTTAAAATTTCTTCAATTTCTTCTGTTGTTACATCCAACAATTTTAACAAATGTTTCATGTCCAGTCTCCCTTCAATCCGTTGCGATTTATCAAAACTCTAAGCTTGCTTGATGACTTTTTCCAATATTTCCAAACCTTTATCAATTTCTTCAAAGGTAATGGTAAGCGGAGGTAATAAACGTACCAATGTCTTTGCTGTCAACACAAGTAAACCATGTTCAATACATGCACAAGCCACATCTTTGGCTGTTCCCTTTTGCAGAACAATACCAATCATCATACCTATGCCTCTAACTTCCGCAACACCTTCCATTGCAGATAATTTTTGCTGCATGTATTCTCCTTTTGCTCTTACTTCCTGCAAAAATTTTGGATCTGCAACACGTTCCAACACACTAAGTGCACCTGCACATGCCACAGGATTTCCACCAAATGTAGAACCGTGCATGCCGCTGTTGAGCACATCTCCCAAACGTTCGGTACACAGACATGCGCCTATTGGCAAGCCTCCGCCAAGTGCTTTTGAAGAAGTAATCACATCAGGCTTAATTCCAAATTGTTCATAGCAAAACAGAGTACCTGTTCTTCCCATACCTGTTTGTACTTCATCTACCATAAGCAGCACATCATGCTTTTTACAAAGCTTTTCCAGCTCTGTTACAAAATGAGGTTCTAAAGGCATAACGCCGCCTTCACCTTGAATCATCTCTATGAATACAGCGCAAGTATTGTCATCCATCAAGGCTTTTACGCTTTCAATATCGTTTGCCTGCGCATATGTAAAGCCCCCTGTAAATGGGTGAAAGTAATTATGAAACGTATCCTGACCTGTCGCGGCTAACGTTGTAACGGTTCTTCCGTGGAAGGAATTCACCAAAGTTATGATTTTAGTTCTATTTCCACCGTATTTATCCGTACTATATTTTCTTGCTAATTTAATAGCGCACTCATTTGCCTCTGCGCCGGAATTGCTGAAAAACACTTTGCTAAAACCGGATAACTCACAAAGTGCTTGCGCCAAAGCAGTTTGCGTAGGATTATAATACAAATTGGAAACGTGCTGTAATGTGGACGCTTGTTTTGTAACAGCAGCAATCCATTGGTCATCACAGAAGCCCAGAGCATTTACGCCGATACCGCTTGTAAAATCAATATAAGACTTCCCTTCGCTGTCCTGTGCCACAACGCCTTTTCCTTTTACGATTGCAACTTCAAAGCGGCCGTACGTTGGCATCATATTCTGCTTTTCCTGTTCTTTAATATCTAAAAAATGCATGGTAATCTCTCCTTTGCATTCTTCCAAAGATGCCGCTTTGAAAGAATCATTTAATATAACATGGTTCCAATGCCTTCATCTGAAAACAGTTCGATTAAAATGGAATGAGGAATTCTTCCGTCTAAAATATGAGCGCGATGCACACCGCGGCGTACCGCTTCTACACAACAGTCAATTTTAGGAATCATACCGCCGCTGATAATACCGCTGCGCTGTAATCTTGGCACTTCACTGACATTCACAACCGGAATTAACGTGCTTTCGTCATCTTTATCCTTTAGCAGGCCGCGAATATCTGTCATAAGAATTAATTTTCTTGCGCCTAATTCGGCCGCGATACGGGCAGCGGCAATGTCTGCGTTGATATTATACACTTCTCCGTTAACGCCGCCTGCAATGGTAGCGATAATCGGAACATAGCCGTTATTGGTCGCATCTGTAATAATTTTGGTATTGACCCTTACAATTTCGCCAACATAGCCAAGGTCAGCGCCGCTTTCCAATTTACGCGCCTGAATCATAGAGCCGTCCAAACCGCAAAGACCAATAGCCTTACCGCTATGGTTTTCCAAATGCTGAACCAAATCTTTATTTACTTTTCCTGCCAAAACCATTTGCGCAATTTCCATGGTTTCTTCGTCCGTGTAACGCAAACCGCCGATAAATTTGCTTTCTTTGCCTACACGGCTTAACATGGTATTAATTTCGGGACCACCGCCATGAACCAATACCACATTAATACCAACAGACTGCATTAATACGATATCTGTCATAACAGCGGATTTAATTTCTTCATTAATCATAGCGTTGCCGCCATATTTGACTACAATGGTTTTTCCGGCATATTTTTGAATATAAGGCAAAGCCTGAGCCAAAATTTGAGCTCTATCGTTATTGGAAATATTCATACGACATCCTTTTCCTATTTTACAATATTTTGAATCAGCTTCTGTAATCGCCGTTAATTTTTACATAATCATAAGTCAAGTCACAACCATATGCGGTTGCACACTTGCTTCCTTCATGCAGAGTCACCGCTACTATAATATCGTCCTCCAAAAGGATTTTCTTTGCGATATCTTCATCAAACGGAAGTCCTGCACCGTTTTTACATACTTCAATACGTCCTTGTTTGGATTCAAACGCAACGTCTACGCCGTTAATATTGATATTTGCACCTGAATAGCCAATTGCACACAGCACTCTGCCCCAGTTTGCATCAGCGCCAAAAATCGCACATTTCAGCAAATTAGAGCAAATGACGGATTTTGCAATGGCTCTGGCATCTTCTTTTGTTTTCGCTCCTGTTACAGCACATTCTAATAATCTGGTGGCGCCTTCTCCGTCCTTTGCAATTTTACGGGACAATACCGCACAAACCTGGGTCAATGCTTTCGTAAACAGTTCATAATCCTGATTTTTCTCCGTAATGGTTTGATTTTCCGCCAAACCGGACGCCATAACAGATACCATATCATTGGTGGAAGTGTCTCCGTCTACGCTTACCATATTGAAGGTATCCTCAATGGCTGTGTGCAGCGCTTCGTTCAGCAATTCAGGTGTAATAGCTGCATCTGTTGACAGGAAGCCCAGCATGGTTGCCATATTCGGGTGAATCATACCGGAACCTTTTGTAATGCCTCCTATGGTTACGGTTTTACCGTTTAGTTCCACTTCAAGAGCGTATTCTTTTTCTACCGTATCGGTTGTCATAATTGCTTTTGCGGCATTGTTGGAACCGTTTTCGCTTAATGCTTTTGTCAGTTCCCCTACGGAATTGGCAATAGGTTCGATCGGTAATACCTGACCAATAACGCCTGTGGACGCCACAATCACATCACTTGGGTCGATATTTAATTCTTTTGCGATAAGGTCACACATTTGCTGCGCTTTTTCTTCGCCGTCTGCATTGCAGGTATTGGCATTGCCGCTGTTACAAATAACAGCTCGTGCAATGCCGTTTGCAATGTTGCGTTTTGTAACTGCAATGGGAGCGCCTTTTACTAAATTTTGTGTATAAACGGCTGCCGCTGCACAGGGTACATCACTGTAAATTAAAGCAAGGTCTGCTTTGCTGCGATTTTTGCGGATTCCGCAATGAATTCCTGAAGCCTGAAACCCTTTGGCTGCTGTAACGCCGCCTTCTATGATATGAAATGGCATAGTATTCCTCCATCAGATATTCTTTATAGTGCATAAATCCCCGCCGCGGCTGCCGCAGCAGGGTTATGCTTGTATCCATAAATTACAATTAAAATGCCGGTGGTATTAACATAAGACCTGTTTTTTCTTCTAAGCCCAATACCAAATTCATGTTTTGAATTGCCTGACCGGCCGCGCCCTTGACCATATTGTCAATTGCGGAAATGGCAACCAAAGTGTTTGCATGTTCGTCTACATGAACGGAAATATCGCAGAAATTGGTATACTGCACATGTTTAATATTGGCAACACTGCCTTTTGGCAGCACACGCACAAAGTATTCCTGCTGGTAACGTCTGTGATACACATAGCGAACCTGTTCTTCTGTAACGCCTTCTTTTAATGCAGCATAGCATGTTGCCAAAATACCGCGGCTGACCGGCAGTAAATGCGGAACAAACGTTAAGTTTACAGGGTTTGGAGAATAGCAGGACAGCGTTTGTTCTATCTCGGGCGTATGGCGGTGCGATGCTACTTTATAGGCGGTAAACCCTTCATTGCAATCCGGAAAATGAGTGGTTTGGGTTGGTTTTCTGCCTGCGCCTGTTGTACCTGATTTACAATCTGCAATGATGTGGTTTGTTTCAATGAGTCCTGCCTCCATTGCAGGTACCACAGCCAGGGGAACTGCCGTTGCATAACAACCTGGATTTGCAATAATCGTCCTGCCCCTAATTAACGGACGGAATAATTCCGGCAAACCGTATACCGCTTGTTCATGCAACGCTTTATCAAGAAATTCACAGCCATACCATGTTTTATAGGTTTCTTCGTCTTCTAAACGGAAATCAGCGCCTAAGTCAATAAAAAATTTCATATGTTTGGCACAGGACGCTGCCAACTCCTGAGAAAGTCCATGAGGCAATGCGGCAAATACAACGTCGCATTTTTCCACCACTTCTTCTTGTGTTTTGCAAACCATATCGCATAAACCAAAATAAGAAGGATATACTTCACTTAATTTTTGCCCTTCAAAGGTAACAGAACTAATTGCAGTCAGCTTTGCATAAGGGTGATTTAATAAAAGTCTTACCAATTCGGCGCCTGCATATCCGGTTGCGCCGACCACACCAACTTTAATTTCCATTGATTTGCCTGCCTTTCACCATTGTGCCGGTTATTTTCCCAGCAAGTTCAATACTCGTTTAGCCTGCATCTCTACATTTTCAGGAGCCGGAGCGCCTAAAACGTTACGCCCGTTTACACAGCGTTCCAAAGAGATTGCATCATAGATACCTTCATCAAAGGTATCGCAAACCGCTTTATAATCCTCCAGCGGCAATGTTTCCAATGTTAAGCTGCGCTCAATACATTGGGCAACCAATGTGCCGGTTATTTTATAGGCATCGCGGAACGCTAAGCCTTTATTCACCAAATAATCCGCACAGTCTGTGGCATTGATAAAGCCGCGTGCCGCCGCATTGCGCATATTCTCAGGCAACACCTTCATGGTGTCTACCATAGGAATAAATGCAGTCAAACACATTCTTAAGGTATCCACCGCATCAAAGATTGCCTCTTTGTCCTCCTGCATGTCCTTGTTATATGCCAACGGAAGTCCTTTCAGCATGGTCAGCAAAGTGACAACATCGCCAATAACTCTGCCGGATTTGCCGCGTACCAATTCAGCAATATCAGGATTTTTCTTTTGCGGCATAATGCTGGAGCCTGTGGAAAAAGCATCGTCCAATTCCACAAATTTGAATTCCCAAGAACACCATAAGATGATTTCTTCTGAAAAACGGGACAGATGCACCATAGCAAGCGCAATGGCAGAAGCAATTTCCACACAGAAATCACGGTCTGCAACGCTGTCCAGACTATTATTGGTTACTCTTGAAAAGCCCAGCAATTCAGCAGTCATATTGCGGTTTAACGGATAAGTGGTGCCTGCCAATGCGCCTGCGCCCAACGGAAGTTCATCCATACGCGCTTTGGCATCTTTCAAGCGTCCTAGATCGCGCAGGAACATTTCCGCATAAGCCATCAAATGGTGACCGAATGTAATGGGCTGCGCACGCTGTAAATGGGTGTACCCCGGCATAACGTCACCTTTATGGGTAATTGCTTTTTTACAAAGTACCGTAATAAGCTCCTCAATTTGACCGTATAGCGCATCACATTCTTTTTTGAGATATAGGCGGATATCCAATGCCACTTGGTCGTTGCGGCTGCGTGCAGTATGCAGACGTTTTCCGGAAACGCCGATACGCTGGGTCAGCTCTCCCTCTACAAAGGTGTGCACATCTTCCGCATTGGGGTCAATGGGCAATGTTTCATTTTGAATATCTTTGTAAATCTGTTCCAATTCTTTGCAGATGATTTCTGCTTCCGATGGTTCAATAATTCCGCAAGCACCTAACATGGTTGCATGGGCAATGCTGCCCTTGATGTCTTCCTCAATCATTCGGCTGTCGAATTTTATGGAAGAGTTAAAGTCATTTGTTTTTTGATCAATCTCTTTTGAAAAACGTCCTGCCCATAGCTTCATGCCGGGAGCCCTCCTTATGGATTATCCTTAATTGAATTTACGTCCTTTTTTTGCCTGAATTTTCATAGACAAACCAAACAGGTTAATAAAGCCTGCAGCGTCTGCCTGATTATAAACTTCATCCTCGTCAAAGGTGGCAGTATCTTCATCATACAAAGAGTATGGAGATGTCATACCTGCGTCAATGATATTGCCTTTGTACAATTTCAGTTTTACATCGCCTGTTACATATTCCTGAGTGCTGTCTACAAATGCGGACAAAGCTTCTCTAAGCGGAGTATACCATTTGCCGTCGTATACCAATTCACCGAATGTAATGGCAACTTGTTGTTTATAATGGAACGTATCTTTATCCAGGCACATTTCTTCCAATTTGTTGTGCGCATGGTACAAAATAGTGCCGCCCGGAGTTTCATAAACACCGCGGGATTTCATGCCTACCAATCTGTTTTCCAAAATATCTGCAATGCCGATGCCGTTTGCGCCGCCCAGTTGATTTAGTTTATCCATAATTTCCAAAGAACCCATGTTTACGCCGTCAATTGCGGTTGGAATACCTTTTTCAAAATGAATGGTAACATAGGTTGCAGCGTCAGGAGCCTGTTCAGGAGAAACGCCCAATTCCAAAATCTCATTGTATTTTGGTTCGTTTGCAGGGTCCTCCAAATCCAAGCCTTCATGAGACAAATGCCATAGATTTTTATCTTTGGAATAGTTGGTTTCTCTTGTAATTTTCAAAGGAATGTTGTGAGCCTCTGCATAGTCGATTTCTTCTTCTCTGGATTTAATATCCCACTCTCTCCAAGGAGCAATGATTTTAATATCAGGGTCAAATGCGCGTATAGACAACTCAAAACGAACTTGGTCGTTGCCTTTTCCTGTGCAGCCGTGACAAATTGCATCTGCACCTTCTTTTTTTGCAATTTCAACCAATCTTTTTGCAATCAAAGGTCTTGCAAAAGAAGTACCCAATAAATATCTGCCTTCATAAGCAGCATTTGCTTTTAAAGTTGGCCAAATATACTCTTCAATCAATTCTTTTCTCATGTCTTCAATGTATAATTTGGAAGCACCTGTTTTAATTGCTTTTTCATTTAAGCCTTCCAATTCATCGCCTTGACCAAGGTCAGCGGAAACTGCGATCACTTCGCAATTATTATAGTTTTCTTTCAGCCATGGAATGATGATAGAAGTATCCAAACCTCCGGAATATGCCAATACTACTTTTTTAATTTGTTGTGCCATATCTATACTCCTTTGTATCCGTTATTTCAAACAATAAGTATCATTATACGCTTTTTATTGTATATTACAAGCACACAATGTATAAATATTCATTTTGAATGAAATTTTCCTATCATAACAAAATTCACATGATTTTTATCATTTCCTTGTAGAAATTGCAATATACTAAAAAAGAATTTCAGGAATTCACACGGAATGGTTGCAAACTTTTTTCAGAGTCTGTAATATAATAAATAAGTATTTCATTGTATAAAAATAGATTACCATATAGGAGGATACAAAAATGTCTTTAGAACCAATTGATCCAAAAACATTGGAATTAAATCCTTTTACAACCATTGGAACAGAATGGATGTTATTAACCGCCGGCAATGAAGAAAAACATAATACCATGACCGTCAGCTGGGGCGGTTTGGGTGTGCTGTGGAGAAAAAATGTGGCTTACGTTTTTGTCCGTCCCCAGCGTTATACCATGGAATTTATGGAGCGCGAAGAATATTATTCTCTATGCGTGTTTGACGAAAGCTATAAATCTGCCTTAAAATTATGCGGTACAAAATCCGGCAGAGATATAGACAAGGACAAAGAAACCGGTTTGACCGTCATGTTTGACCAGGCTGCGCCTTATTATGCTGAAGCAAAACTGGTTTTCATCTGCAAGAAGATGTCAAAGCAAAAAATGGATCCTAATTCATTTATAGATGACACCATCGATGAAACCTTTTATCCAAAGAAAGATTATCATGAAGTGTTCGTAGGCGATATTGTCACGATATTAAAACGCGACTAATTACGGGATTCTGTTGTAAAAATAGTGCTGTAAAAAACGCTTTTTGTTAGGAGGCGTTACTATGAAAATAAGAGACGTTTATACCTGTCCTTTGGAACTGACCCACGACATGATAAAAGGAAAGTGGAAACCGATTATTTTATGGCGATTACGGCTTGGCCCTACTTCCTTGTCAAAATTGGAACGCGACATTGACGGTATTACGCAAAAAATGCTGCTGGAGCATTTAAAGGAACTGACCGAACTTGGCTTTGTTGCAAAACATGTTTACGAAGGCTATCCCTTAAGAGTAGAATATTATCTTACAAAACCGCAAGGAGAAAAGATTTTATCCGCACTGAAAATTATGCAGGAAATTGGAATTGACTACATGCTGGAACACGGCATGAAAGACATTCTAATTGAAAAAGGGTTGATAGAAGCACACCCACAAAAAAGTAAGTAATTTACGAAACTGATATACCGCCATATAATAAGCCTATCAAATAAATTTGGAGGTTATGAATATGAAAGTAATCAGTCATGGAATTAGAAACGGCATTATTGAAGATAAATATGGCAAACGAGGAACACAACTCAATGAAAACGGAATGCCTACTTATTCTTTGCCCTTTGAAATCTTAGATGCCCCACAGGGCACAAAAAGCTTTGCCCTGCTGTTAGAAGACAAAGACGCTTTTCCTGTCAGCGGCGGATTTTCATGGATTCATTGGGTAGCATGCAACATTACCAGAACCAAAATAGAGGAAAACGAAAGCCAAAATGCTGAAGATTTTATACAAGGGCTAAACAGTTGGATCAGTATGCAGGGAGGACAGCAAAGCAAAGCGTTGTCTGCATGCTACGGAGGAATGGCTCCGCCAAATGAACCTCATATTTATGAACTGCATGTTTATGCACTGGACTGCATGCTGGATTTGGAAAACGGCTTTATGATGCACGAAATGTTCCGCAAGATGGACGGACATGTGCTGGATTCCTTTACATTAAAAGGAAAATACAGCAATTGAGTATTTTAGAAGCAATTATGCTCCTTTGTTTTGGAGCAGCGTGGCCGTTTTCTATTGTAAGATCCGTTCGATCTAAATCTACCAACGGAAAAAGTCTGGTATTCCTCATTGTTCTGATATTAGGTTACATTGCAGGTATTATCAATAAATTACTTTATCACAACGATATTGTTCTTTATTTGTATATTCTTAATTTAATTATGGTATCGACTGACGCCATACTGTGGATACGCAATAAAAAATTAGAGTGTAAACAGACGCGTCAATCTTCTTTATAAACAAATTCGCAGGATATCTTATGAATTATCATAAGATATCCTGTTTTTGTTGGTAGAGAACTGACGTTTAAGCGATTTTTGCAGAGCATCATTTTAACAGATAGAATAAAATTGTTAAGATTCCGCATGTTATGATATAATTTGATAAACATATTACATATACGAAAAAGGCATACCAATGACAAAGGAATGATACCATGGAACAAGAAGTAAACATACGTATTGCAACCGCACAGGATGCCGCTGCAGTATTGGATATTTATGCGCCCTATGTAGAAAATACGGCGATTACCTTTGAATACACCGTACCTTCTGTGCAGGAATTCGAGCGCCGTATTTCCAATACTTTGCAAACATATCCATATTTGGTGGCAGAAGTAGCTAAAGAAATTGTGGGTTACACTTATGCCGGACCGTATCGGGAACGTTCCGCTTATCAATGGGCAGTTGAGGTTTCTATCTACGTGAAAAAAACAGCCAAAAAAATGGGTATAGGCAAAACATTGTATCAGGCTTTGGAGACAATTTTAAACCTGCAACATATCTCAAATTTATACGCATGTATTGCTGACACAGATGAAGAAGACCCCTATCTTACAAAAGACAGTATTTTATTTCATCAACGTCTTGGCTATCGTCAAGTAGGAAAATTTACCCAATGCGGCTATAAATTTAACCGCTGGTACAATATCATTTGGATGGAGAAACAGATTCAAGTTCATACCGTACCGCCTGAGAATATAAAACCGTTTGAAGAAATACGAAAAACAGTAGAAACACAATATCTCCCATAATGAAAAAGAGTATGGATACGTCCATACTCTTTTTCTTTCAACTCGACTTTTGAAAGATTCTGTTTGCAATTATTATATACCTCTATGTCTGAATGTTATCATTTTACTCTTTTTATTAATTGTACTAACTCTATTAAGCCTTTAAAACTAATTTCTCCTGAATTATAAATGGATTATACTTAAAAATAATTAATTTATAATCCCCAATATAGAAGAAATAATTGATAATAAATTTGATGCACATGAAAGTAAAACATCATGTTTTTTCAAAAATTGGTATAGTCTTGCTAACGATTTCTTTTGTACACCTTTCCCTTTCCTAATATCGTCTAATATTTCAAGCGCATATTTTTTCTCCTGTTGATTAACATTTGAATTTTGATGTAGAACTTCTTGATATAACTTATTAAAATCATCTGGCTCTAATATCTCTATATAGAAAAAATCCTTGTTAAATATATATGTATTATAAATAATACCGGGGTTTATATTTTCTATTATACAGGGTTCAGCAATAATCCTTTGAATCCCTATCTTTTTGGCTCCCCATCTCAAAACTCTATGGTATGAGTCATCATTTTCACAATATAGGATACTATTTTGACCATACCTCTTTTTCGCTTCCTGTATTTTTCTATACTGAAAAGAATATAATGAAATTTCAAAGTGATATGTATTATCCTTTGGGTCTTCTATTTTTTTTAAATTAAAATCTTTTTCTGTATAATTTGCTCTATTATCTATTATTATTAAAAAAATCAGTATACCTACTATTATTAATAATATTACTCCAAATTCTGCCATAAAAACTCCCAATACAAATACTATAATACCGTCAAAATATAGTATCCTATAAATTCCATTCCATTGTAAACTCTGTCTGACCTGTATCAGCATCTATATCTTTCTTTTTGATTTGGAAACCCTCTTTTAGATAAAACTGCAGTGCGGATTGATTTTGCTCATATACCTGTAACGTAAGAGAGGAAAAAAGCTGTTTTGCCTGGTTTAATAATTGCGTTCCTATTCCCTTACCTCTCATAGATTCCGCTACAAATATTCCTTCAATATGATGCTCTGTTAATCCTATAAAGCCTTGTGCAGAACCATTACCTTCATATACATATACGGTTGACTGGGGCAATATTTCTTTTACTTGCTTAAAATGTTTGAGCCAATATTTCTTTGGTATAAAAGCATGCGCTTGTATATTTGAACTTAGCCAAATGTTCATAACAGTATCTATATCGCTTTGTCTTAATGTTCTTATCATATTTAATTCCTAAATTATTCTTCTCCCCAAATTGCGTAAGGCAATACTTGCTGCAGTAAATCCGGGGTGACCATTGCAACAAGATGAAGTCCTTCCTCAACATACTCCTCTTGCAGTACAGTACCGTCTTTGCGAATTTCAGCAGCAAGACCGCTCTTTGCAAACGGGAGCAACAGCTCTACTTTTGTATTTTTGATTGGAAGATTTGCTTCAATGACCTCCAACAAATAGTCAACGCCTTGTCCTGTTGCAGCGCTGATTCTCACTGCGCCGCCAATCATTGGCATTCCATGAATCTCTGGAACCAAGTCGCATTTATTCAGCACGGGAATGATTGGTCTGTCTTTACAGCCCAACTCTTCCAACAATGTTTTTGTCACATTTAAGTGGACTTGTGATTCCGCACTTGACGCATCGCAAATATTTAAAATAATATCTGCCGTAGCCGCCTGTTCCAAAGTAGACTTAAATGCCTGCACTAAATGGTGCGGAAGCCTGCGTACCAATCCTACAGTATCTATGAGCATCACGGTTTTTCCACAGGGTAAACGCAAAGCTCTTGCAGTTGGGTCAAGGGTTGCAAACAGCATGTCCTTTGCCAGTACACCTGCATCTGTTAAATAATTCATCAGCGTACTTTTTCCCACATTGGTATAACCAACCAACGCTACTGTAACAGTGCCGTCTTTTTTCCTTCGGCGGTTGATTTGTGCTCTATGTTTTTCTACTTGCTCCAGCTGTTCTTTCAAAGAATCTATTCTTCTATGAATATGACGCTTGTCTGTTTCCAATTTTGTTTCACCGGGACCTCTGGTACCAATACCACCGCCCAAACGGGACATGGCGGTACCTTTTCCTGTTAATCGGGGCAGCATGTATTTTAACTGTGCCAGCTCTACCTGCAATTTACCTTCTTTGGAAACAGCGCGTGCTGCAAAAATATCCAAAATCAACATGGTTCTGTCTATGACCCGCACATTTGTAATATCTTCTATATTGCGTATTTGCGTCGGGGATAATTCACAGTCAAAAATCAGCAAATCAATCTCTTGCTTTTGACAAATATCCGCAATTTCCTCAATCATACCCGAACCAACACAGGTAGCAGTGTCATAAGATGGTCTTTTTTGTGTCGTGGCTCCAAAGGGCTCTGCGCCGGCAGTTTTGGTAAGCTCATATAACTCTGCCAAAGAAGCCTCGACATCATAACTTCCCGTATCTACCGCAACCAGCAAAGCACGTTCTTGTTTCTCTGTATTTTCATGCAGTTCCATTTGCTTTATCCCCCTTTGTTTTGCCTGAATGTTTCTGTATCGATACTTCAAAAAATATATTTTCTAATCAACTATATTTTTCTAAAAAATATATATCTTTATGATAGTATAATAAAACTGAAAATACAAGTAAATTCCTGTTATTATGACAATTGGGGCAATGCCAAACATTGCCCCAACCTGTTTTCATATGTTATTTAACCCAAAATGTTGATACTTATACATTCAAATAGTTAACTTGCAAATGTAACCGTACAATCCGTATGAGCGGGAATATAGTCAGTAACCGCTTTTTCCGTATCCTTTTGCGTTTGACTTCCTTTTACGGATAACACTTGTATATCTATGTGCTGTGTACTTGGAGATTCCGTCACTGCGGCCTCAATTCCTCCCGATTCCAATATATGCAAAAATGCCTGTTTATTAAAAAAATTCACATCAATGGCTCCGCGCATACATAATAGTTTTCTTCTTTCCTCTTCTGTACAGGAACTGAGATTCAATCCAAATAATAATTCTCTTTCTTCTAAGCCGTAAGACACAGCCGTTGGAATGAAGGTCTCCCTTAATAGTTCATCCAGTTTGTCATGCAGCATTTGTAACCCAGCATCGTACGCTTTTAGTTCAGCGTACAGTCTTGTATGTTCTGTTATTTCGTATATTCCAGTTGCAAGCAAAGCGGTTTGCATTGCTGTAAATGAAATGCTCAAACTAGATTACACCGCCTTCCTCAATGATAATATTACCTTTTACCACTAATTTATTTTGCGGCATTGTAAAATCTTCTCCCGGGGTGGTAAAGTGATTGACAATTGCTCCCGATTCCAGCATATTTTTGCATAATTCAGCCACACGGAAAATCCCCCCAATATGCATCTGTGCAAAATAATCGTCAATGACCTGCATACAAATCTCCTTTGCCTGTTCAAAAGAATATCTCTCTGCAGGCTTAATTTGAAATCGCAGCGGAATCTCTTGTAAAACTGCCGGCTTTACTGTGACCGCTACATTTAATTCTCTTTCTGCATCGAACTGTTTCTGCAGTTCCTGTATGATTTCGTCAGAAGGTACGCCGCCTCTGGCAGCAACATATACGGAAACCGTTCCAACTCCGTCTTCTTTTGCAACTACACCTGCAGAATAAACTGACGGATGTTTCATCGCCAACTCTCTGTAAAAGGCGGCGTTGGTTCCGTTGGAAATATTTGCATAGCTTTTTAATAATCGTGCGCGAAATGCATTGTCATCCTCAGCATCCATACCGCCAATGAATGGGTCTTCGTTTGTAACCGCCTTAATTCCGGAAGGAGGAGTAATCATAATTTGAATGGTATTCTCAGCCGTATTTCCGTTACGGCCTCCTTCCCTTGCCTTTGCTTTTACAGTAACGCTCAGTTCATTTGCCTTTAAAGTCGCTTCTTCTGTTGTAACGTATCGTACCGTATCTTCTTTATCAATAGCGCAAACGGTTCCAATAGGAATTGGCAAATCATAGCTCAGCGTACTGGTTCTGGAAAAAGTTAAACTTCCTACTGCCGCCTGAGACTCTTTTCTTACAAGACCTCTTTGCGTACCGTGCATGGTCAAATATTCTCCTGTAGCTGTTTGGGGAAACACTTGTCGCTTCAGCCACTCTATATTTGCAAATGAACTATAAAGTTCTCCTGCCAATACCTGCATTCGTATTTCCAAATCACTGTTTTTTTCTACTTCATAACCTGCCTGCTGTGCAAAGGTTTGTTTCATTCTTTCTAAAATTTCTTCATACGTTTCCATTTACTCTCCTCCTTTCAGTGAAAATTGCAAAGCGTCATCTCCATATTCCGTTTCTATAGAAACAGTAACCACTTTCTCTACAATCACTACATCTTTTATCCTAACCTGCGGTATCGCCTCCATGGCTTCTTCCATTGCTTCCAAAACCTTCTGTTCACATTTGGAATCGCTTGCAGCAATTTGATATAATCTGCTGCCCAGCGTTCCGCAGTACGGAAATTTACCTCGATGTGCTGTGAGCTGTATCCAAACTCGCTGCAGCAGTTCCCGTCTACCGCTGATTAAAATGGCAGACGTATCTCCGTTTTGTATCAAACTGTCTATGGAAATCCCCTCCTCATGTTGTTTGCAGAGGAAATACTTGTCCGTTAATCACAACGTCTCCATTATTTTTCAAATGGATATATGCTCCGCCTGAAGAGCGCAGCATCAGTTCCCCTTCGGATAAATTTGCAGATTCCGAAATCGCTCCCGCACACAATACCGTATCCTCTTCTTCCAATAAGACCACTTTTGTTCCTTTGGGCGGTACATAAGTAATGCCAAACGGAGAAGCAAGGGGTACTGAACTATACTGTCCCACAGCTTGTATCGAAAGGCCGCCTGTATTACTAAGCACTTCCCCTACTTGTATTTGAGCGCTTGGCTGTTCCAAAGCGCCTACTTTTTGTGAAATCCACATAATATCAACTCATTTCCCATCATTAAATATCTTCTTTTCGCAGCAAATATTCACAGCGTTCTCCGTTGCTGTCCAGCGAATACGTCCATCCTGCAATACTCAATTTATCAATTGTACCCAGAATAGAATCACAAATAACCACAGGCATTTTTAAAGAACCGCAAATACCTCCCGCACACAACACTGTTACTTCCACCGCTTTTCGTTTTGCGCTGTCAATCATGCGTGTGCCTCTATAGTTATTAGAAACCACAAACCGTCTGCGCTGTACGCCCAATTTATGTGCCTGTTCATCATGCAAAACGGAAGTATATGCCTGTCCCAGTTTCGGCTGTATGTACAATTCACTGACTCTTTTATAAAATTTATCACGATAGGTAATCGATAGATAAGGGGTACACGCCGTATCGCTGTTGTCAAATACCATCTGTCCGTTTGGAACTGCCCCGCTGCAGTCAATATAATCGTCAGCTGTTACATAAGGCACCGTGCCAAAACATCTGATACAAAACTCTTCGATGACTTGCCATTCACTCATTCCCTTTGTGATAGTCAGCTTTGTATCAAAGGTTCCTCCATTGCCGATAAAACCACAAAATCCATACGGTTCTACGTGACGTTCATACAACTGAGTCAGGGAAGGATAATGATATTCCTGCGGCATCGCTTCATTATCCAACAGCAATGCCGCTCTGCTGCGGGCAATTAATTTTAATACAGCGCCGTTTTTTGTCACCCCTACGATTTGTTCATCTATAATTCCTGAAAATATCGGTTTTTCACCATTCCAAACACGTATCGTCGCTATCTTTGGTACTTGTTCCGTAAGCGGAAATACAACTGTCATATCATCGGCAGGGGCGTCCTCATGCACATGAATTTGAACAGAAACAGGAGGCAATAATACAACTTCTCTTCCGCTTACCGTATAACAGCAATAGTTCATGGCAAAGTCACCTGCAAACCTTCCGTTAAATAACTGGGCCATACAATATGAGGATTGAGCCGTAACAGCTCTTCTACTGTTGTGTGCTCCTGTTGGGCAATGGTCCATAAATTTTCGCCATCCTCTTTTACTGTCATATGCATATGGAACGAAGCGGTTTCAGGCACTGCAGCAGTACTTTTGCTTTCTTCCCAGAATATAAACTGATAGCGCAAAATGTCCGGCCTTGTAACAGCCGTATAGGAAAGAGAAACAGGTTTTGCAATGATTGGGAGAAAATTTGGAAGTATTAACACACCGCTTTCTCCGCATTCAAACAATGCTGCCAGCTTTTGATATGTCTCCATACACCGTTTTCCGGAAAACTCGCCTTCCCCTTTGATAATCCGTTTATGTTCTCCATAATCCTGCATCACAGAACCATAAAAAGGGACAGATAATTCTTTAATATCTCTTGAAACAGAAATGCTCAACGTTTCAGGATTTTTACTCCATATAAAATCTTTGAATTTCATAAGAGGTACCACTAACCAATCACCTCTTCGTCTAACTTATGCGCATATCTGCGATAGTCTTGCTCCAATTGGTCAGAAACAGATGAGACAGTATCGGTATCAAAAATATCTTTTGATGTTTGATTCCATAATTCTTCCATAACGATTCTCCTTCTACGATGTTATAACCTTTTGCAGTACCGCACAAACGTAGATTGGTTCATTTTGCAGAAAGACTGCCCTGGATTTGGTCACCAAGTACAGAACATCATCCTGTTCCAATTTGATTTCTTCCAATTCCCTGTCAATACGATATTCCACCGGACCAAGATACAAGTAACCACCGTCGTCCGTATGGTCAAAAGGAATGCCGATTTCATTGGAAAAAGGCAAATTTTTAAAAGACAACGGCCGAATCAATCCTTTTACTTGATATTCCTTTTTATATTTAGGATGTACAGTAATCTCATTTCCGTATTTTTCAAACATACGTTTTAAATATGCGCTTTTTTTCATATTTTCATCTCCCAAAAACAAAAGTCCGGGTCTTTGAGTAACGGAGCTGAATGACTGCGTGCCTGAAGCCAAAATTCCTGTGCCCGTTCCACACTTTTACTGTTATGAGAAATACGTACATCTCCTGCAGTAAAATCAGCTTCACTGGTTGCATTTTGATGCAAGGTATACTGATAAAACGCCAATGCAGCAGCGGCGGCACAAACCAAATCTCCTGCACAAGAAGCATCTTTCTGTTCTTTTCTCTGAGATTCCAGCAAAACATAAGCATCGCCGCAAAGATCCTGCCATTGTGCCGCTTCCTCTTCTGTCAGTCCTGCCAGTCTTGCGAACCTTCTCAATACTTCTTCCATAACAAAACCTAATTAAGCAGTATAAGAAGCTGCTGCAGCCGCACCTGTAAAGATTTTTGCAAAACCTGCAATGGTACTAATGGTTGCACGTTCCAATTGACGGTCAATCAGTTTATCATAATCTGTAATGATGTCGCCTGCTTGTACCATTTCCAATGCACAATTTTTATCAAGACCAATGATCGTTTTGTCTTTCAATGATGGAACATGAAGCAAGTTTGCACCCAAAGGTGTGACCAGTTTGCCTGTACCCTGAAAATTCAGGCCTGCCGATGCATCTTTAAATTCATCGATATTCAATAAATCCTGCATGGTTACAGTCGATGCTAACATAGTATTTAGTTCATACGGCGCCAATTCACCCCAGAGTGTTACAATATCCGTATAAGTAGGTTTTGCGGATAAAGAAGCAGGTGTCAGCCCATTGTCGTTGCCATCGCCGTTGAGCAATACATCTACTGCATCTTTTAATTGTGCTCTTGCAATATACGCGCCAATTTGACGTAATGTAACTGTAAACAAGTCTAATTTCTGGAAGCGCAATGCCTCATAGGAAGAAACCAGCATTCTGCCTCTTTTATGAAGTTTTACCAGATTATCTTGTGTTCTGACTACGGTTTGAGGAATTTCAGCACCTTCTGCCACAGGCTTTAACTCTTTGTCATCCTCACTGGGAGACGCTGTAATGGTTCTGTAATCCATAGACTGGATTGTGGTAGTCGTTGCCACAATGGAGGGAAGTAAATTTGCATACTCCATACCTTGTTTTACTGCACGTGTTACATATTCAGGAAACAGTGCGGCGCTGTCACTGGTTTGGAAGAATTTTTCTACCGCATCGGAACTTCTGCCTCCTACTTTAATATCAAAACGTTTTAATTGACGCTGATAAGCATCTAAACCTTCCAATTCTGTCCCTTCATAGTTTTTGGAACAGTCCAGTTCTTCCAATACTTGTGTAAAACTTTTGTTGCCGGAATTGTACATTCCTTTTTCTAATTTCAAATTATCATAAAAAGCCATTTGACTCACCCTTTCCAATTAAAGAATAATACCGCAGGTAGAAGCACTGCTATCTACATCTACTACCAAACATTCTTTGCCTGTTTCAGATACTTCCGCCTTATCAGAAGTAGCGCCAAGTTTTAATACTCCAACTTTCATGCCGGTACCTGTGTATGGCAGACCGCCATAATAACCTTGCAGCTGTACTGCCGCAAAACCGTTTCTTACACTAAGCGCAATGCCGCAAAACGCTTCTTTTGCGGTACACAAACCAACTTTACCGTTACCGGTCATTTTTACAGGATAACCTGCTTTTACACCGTCTTCTGCTTCAAATGTAGTTACGCTTTCGCCGTAACCGTTAAATGACACTTTCATATGTTCAACTCCTTAAATTTTAAATGCCTGATTTTGGCTGCTTTTTTTGTTTTCTGTTCCTTTTGTCACAGCCAGTTGGGGAGAAAGCGGCATAACCTCTTCCGCTTTTAAACGAAATGCTTTCTCAAACACTTTCAAATCTTCTAAGCTCATACCTTCTGTCACACGTTTCATTACTTCAGAAGAAATTTGAGGCTGTGCCAAACCGCAAAGTTTGACTACATTACGGCTTACCTCTTCTCTGTATGCTTTTCCGCATGCCGCATATTCTTCCATTTCTTTTAGGTGACTGAGCATTTTGCTGATTTCCTCCCTGGAAAGGAATAACCCATCTTCTGCCTCTTTCATTTTTTCAATCATTTGTTCCACAGTCATTCCTCCTTTCGTCTTTCCAAACATCTTTATGACCCCTGCCTCTCGCTGAGCAGGCACTGCCACAAAAGACCATTCATATGCGTCTGTCGGTTGATTTAAGATGATATGGCAGACTTCTTTTGTTCCGTTTTTTCCATAACTCTTTCCCTGTTTATGACTGCACGGTGCCAATGCTTGGTTAGCACCACAAACAGAACAAATTCTCTCTGCAACAGCACAACCGACACTTACCTCTTTTTTCATGCCGCTTTCAATTTCCATAATCAAATCTGTGTTTTTTTCACACCGCGGCAAATATGCTTTGGCCACCACACGAGTATACGGTTCTCCATAAGAAGTCATTTTATCTTTCACGGTTTCCAAGGCAGTATCGTAAATTCGTGCCGCTTGATTGCTCGTTTTCATGTTGTGGTCAAAAATACCTGTTTTTCCTAAAAACAATTGGCTTAACGTATGTAACGCTTCCACGCTGAACCGTTCAAAATCCCGGTCAATTTCGTTGTCACAAAGCACCACGGAAAACGTATATACTTCTTGCGCCGTAAATGGTCTGCGTGTATATTGATTAATACACTCCAGATCGTGGGTCATATCTGTTTGCATATGTTTGATAATGGCGCCGTTCACTGTTTTCCCTCCTTTTCTTTTGCTGTTTCCCATTCCAGTTTTTCTGCCTGCGCATGTTTTAATCTGGCGTCGGCTTCATCCACACGGTCTTGCATGGTAATGGTATCCCATAAAATTTCAAAAGAGGTATCATAACCATGCAGTGTAAGCCAAAGGGAACATATTTTTTCAATAGAAGGGTTCAGCAGCATACGGTAAGATTCCATTTCTTTTGTTAAAATATCCGCCTGCTGGCTGGACATTCTTTCGGTTGAGGACCACGACAGTCCTAAAATAAACGGGGGTAATCCAAGTCTTGTAATAATTTGCTCCATCATTTGCCGTACGGGAACTTCACTGTCTAAAATCTGGTTGTCAGCGCCAATCACTTTAATTCCTACATCGCCTACTGCCACAAAATCGCTGATATCGCCGCTGCGCATAGCGCGGCTCCATTCTGTGGCAATTTGCTGTGCGCGTTCTTTTGCATACGCGCGGTCCATAGGGTCATTGGTAGGTTTGTAGGTAACTGCAAATCTAACATTTCCCACTCTGTCCCAATTCATCCCAATAGACTTATAAATTTTCAAAAGCACTTCGCTGACAAACGGCAATCCTCTTAAAATAGAAACGCCATGTGCACTGCCGTGGGGCGGATTGAGCGCTGTCATCAAAATCAAATTCGGATATGGAATCGGCTTTCTTTCTCCAAAACTATCTTTTACATAAATATCCACGGATAATGTTTTATCGTCATGCATCAAATCAATGTTGTCCAAATCAGCTACATACAATGCGCCAATATCATCTCCCCCTATGGTAGGAACTATCTCAGCAACTGCTGTACCATAGGTGAGCAGCTGGTCAAAATAGCAGCTGATAAAACTATAAATACCTTGTTGATACGTATTCACCTTCACATGATCCAGAAAAGAACGCAGTTCCTTTTCCGCCTGCTTATCCTCACATTCCACAGCAAAATTTCCAATAATACGGAGCAATTTATGAATGGCTGAATCAATAATCGGCACCGCTCCTCTTAATGCGGTATACAGCTGTCGTTCTGCCGCAATGTTATTCTCACAGCATTGCCATACAAAATAATCTTGTGAACCCACAGTTTGGACTGCCATGGCAGCGTCAACTGCCTTGTTTTGTAAGACTTGTTCTTTTTTCTTCTTTTTCCCCTCTTGTCCTTGTTTTCTCATGAAATTCAATGAAAAAAACCCCTTCTTTTTTCTCCATCATTTGTTGTTGGTATTTCCTATGTCGATAGCGCAGAGCAGAGATAGGTCAACAGCGCTGCGCTGCCATAACAAAAAAATCGTCGTTTCTTTCTGATAAAACGGTAGAAACAAAATAGCGAATGTCATCCATAGCGTGGTCATTTTCTTTTATCGGCATATCTTTATGCATGGAATCATTCCATCGATATAAACCAAACTCCCGAATGGCATCTGTGCAAGTATTGCAAATTCGGATATCTCCTTGTTTGAGCGCAACACTCACTGCACGAATACCGTCTACCACATCATTTTTTGCAGGAAGAACCAAATACGCTCCATGACGCTGGATGACCGTAATAAAGCTGGCGGCAGACGGATCTACCACAATTTTGGCAACCGGACGGCCTGCGATTAAATCGACCAATCCTGCATAATGTTCTTCATCTGTTCGGGATATTCCAGTCAAACGGGAGTGATAATAATATTCCTCCAGACGATACCAAATGCCCTGTTGCCTTCCCCACAAACCAAAGGAGGAAGGATTGACCGTTCCGTAATCGCAGGATACCACATATTCCTCAAATGATCCTTTTGGCGTAACGCAAAATTTGTCCTGCGTCATAAAAGGATAAATAAGACCTTGTACCGCTACCCATTTTCCCAATATAAATCGCTCATAAAAAGCACCTGAATACAAAGAATGGTAACGCTTACGCACTTTAGGTGATAAGGAAGGATTATCTTCCATGGTAAAATGCAAATACAGCGCTTGTTTCTGTTTTGCTTTTAAAATCCACTCTTGATAAAACCAATGCTGGGGATGTTCCGGATTACAGTTGAACCAAAATTTTGCATCTTCCACAGAGCATCTGGCCAAAGCCTGTTCCACAAAAGAGCGCGGCATCAAGGCAACTTCATCAAACATAACGCCTGCTAATGTAATGCCTTGTATCATTGCCGCCGAGCCTTCATCTTTACCGCCAAACAAATAGAATCGATTTTTTCGTCCTTGAAAGATTACACTTAAACAATTTTCAGAATAATGAATATGACATTGAAAACCCAACTCCTTCAAAATCGGTAAAACGGGGGTAATTAAATTCCGCTTTAATGAGCGTATGGTTTTACCGCAGAAGGCAAACGATTGATTTTGAAATTGATAAAAAGCCCAGAGAAAAAACGAAATACTCATACATAATGTTTTTCCGCTTCTGACTGCGCCGTCACAAATAACAGCCGTATAAGAGGCATACGGACTGCCCTGATACCACCAGCTTAACGCCTGCAGCTGTTTTTTTGAGAACGATTGAAATCTCAATTAAGATTCATCCTCCTCAAACGTTTTCACACCCTGCTCCAAAGCACGGTATAAACCGGAAACGTCTCTTGACTGACCATTGTACACTTCCTGCAAACATTGCAAGGCTTTCAGACGGTCGTAAAATTTTATTTCAATTCCTCCGCCTTTTGGCCGTTTAATTTCAGAAATGTTGAATAAGTCTAATTTATTCAGTATGCGGGTATTTAACTCTTCACAAAACAAAAGTTTAATGGCATCCGTTACATTACCAAAAGCCAGGCGCTCAAGACCTTCCACTAACTTTGTCTGTTTTTCCTGTTCTGTATGTTCCATAATTTCCTCCTAATGCTTATATTGATATAAACCCCCTCACTATACCGTAAAAAACAGTGGAATATTCGCCTAAATAGGGAAATATCATGTAAAAAATTTTTTTAAAAGCAAACAAAAAGAGAAAAAAGCCGAACTTTCTAAAAAGAAAGTTCGGCTTTTCATTGATATTTAGAAAAAATAATGGTATTTTTATTCCCGATTGATAATCGTAGTTTTCACATCAAATGTGAAATCTTCATTTTCGTTTATCCTGCGAATGGTTAATGTAATCTCTTCTCCAACACGATGATCTTTTAACTGTGTATAAACGTCCTCCAGTGTTTTAATTGTATTACCGTTGAATGCTACAATTAAATCGCCCTGTTCCAAATCACTGTCTGCCAAAGGACTGCTGCTGTCAACAGACGCAATGAATACACCGCTTGCTACAGAATAGTTTTCACCGTCTACCGGAAGATATTGGGTAGAACCGGTAATTCCCAGTTTGCCTACAGACGGAATGTCTCCTTCTCTGATTAACGTATCCAATATTGACTTTGCTTGACTAATAGGTATCGAAAATCCCATACCTTCATAACCGGATGAAACCACTTTTATCGTATTAATACCAACGATCTGCCCGCGCATATTGATTAATCCGCCTCCGGAGTTTCCCGGATTAATCGCGGTATCTGTTTGAATATACGTAATACCTGTACTGCTGTAATTTTCAACGCTGCGGTTCACTGCAGACACAACCCCCATGGTCATAGAGCCGGAATACCGTACGCCGCCCGGATTTCCAATTGCAGCCACTGTTTCTCCCACAGATAATTCATTGTCATCTCCAAATTCAGCAGGTGTCAATCCTTCCGCTTCAATTTTAATCACAGCCAAATCGGAATCCTTATCAAAACCTACCACAACACCCTCATATTGTTTCTGATCATGAGTGATAACAGCCACTTGTGCGGATTTGGAATAGTCAATGACGTGAGCATTTGTAATAATATATCCATTGGAAGTTGCTATTACTCCGCTTCCCTGACTGACAGAAGAATCGGTATCTGTATTACCTGAAGAAACAGATAAAACACTGACCATGGATACGGATACTTTTTCATATACTTGTTCCGGCGTTAATGTTTCGCTGTCCGCAGATGAAAGTGCAATCCCTTCAAAATCAGGGTCGGTTTTATCGGGAATATTTGCAGCTGTATCTTCCTCTATACTGGAATCACTGGAATATTGAGAGAAATCGTAATTGTTGTTTGACCCAGATGTTGTATCATTTTGCTGCTGGACTGCCACATAAATGCCAAAGCTGGCAAAACCACCAATAAAGCTCACTGCCAGAACAACCAAAATAATAATGAATACTTTCACACCTGTACTCATCTTCTTTTTTGGTTCCTGTGGGGGCCATCCCGAAGGAGAAGGCTGAAATCCTGCTCCGCTGTGCCAATATGGATCGTTCCAATTGGGAGGCGGATTCCCATTATAATCATAATTCCAATTATTGGTCTGTCCGGCTCCGTAAGGATATTGCTGCCCATAAGAATCAGGGGGAATCTGTTGTCCGGACGAATCCGAGTTATAAGCAGCCCCGCTTTGGTAAGAGGAATTCCATTGATAAGGAGGAATATTGGCATTCCCATATGGTTGATTTTGCTCCCCATTTGCATATTCTTGTTGGGCTTTGGACTGCGCTGTACCGAATGGTTCAGAAGCATTCTGTTGGGGATGTTCAGTTGACGGAGTAGTGTAAGAGTCCGTTTGCTGCGGTTCGGTTTGTTGTGAATTTGATTGTGAAGAATAAAATGGTTTGCGATTTTCGTCCATGTATACACCTCTAACAAATAGTTTCTGATAATAAACAGTAGGGCAAAGCTATGTTTACCCTACTGTTTATTACGCATTAATGCAGTGCAGCATCGTCATCTTTCGGCTTTTCTACAACTTCTACATCTGTTACTTCAATTACTTCAGGTGCAGAATCTGTATCTTCTTTTTTCTTTGCTTTCTTGTCATTTTTTCCTTGTTTGTTATCACTTTTTAACGGATTGATCCATTTACTGTCTTTTTGTTCTTTATTCTCTTTTCCTTTGTCGGCATTCATATCTTTTGCTTTCTTCTTAGGAAGCCAGAACTCAAACTGACAATATTCGTTTTCTACGCTGCTAACGCCAATTTCACCGCCATGCAGACGAATGATGGTACGAACGATATAAAGACCAAGACCCATACCGTTTTTATCTTGACTACGCGATTTATCTGTTTTATAGAACCGATCAAATATCATAGCCACTTCATCTGCTGGAATGCCCTGACCGCTATTTTTGATTGTTACTGTAACACGGTCATTGGTTTCAGATAAACGGATATCAATATAACCTTCCGCGTTCGTAAACTTTACCGCATTTTCCAATAAATTATATAAAACCTGATGTATCATATCAGGGTCGCCGTCTACAAATAAGCTGGAGGCTGTTTCCAAACCGCGGATTTCTATTTTTTTATCTTCTATGGCTTTTTCAAAGGATAACAGTGTAACAAATATCGTATTGCTTAAATCAAATCGAGTCGGACGCAGTTTCATTTCCCCGCTGTCAATTTTAGAAAGATCCAACATGGTTTTTACCAAACGGGACAAACGTTTTACTTCCTGGGAAACAATTTTCAAATAATGATTGCGTTTTTCTTCGGGAATGGTACCGTCCAAAATTCCATCCACAAAGCCTGCAATGGTTGTCATTGGAGTTTTCAGCTCATGAGAAGTATTGGCAATAAAATTGCGTCTCATACTTTCTCCTGCTGCCAACGTTTCTGCCATTTGGTTAAATGAGGATGCCAATTCTCCAATTTCATCTTGGCTTTCCACCGGCACACGAACCGAAAAATCACCTTCACCAAAATGTTTGGTTGCAATAGCCATTTCCCGAAGCGGTTTTGCCAGTTTATAAGAGAACGTCCATATTATGCAGAAGGATACCATAAATGCCGCAACCGCAGCTAATAAAAACATTTTAATGGTTTCATCCCTAAATACATCCAATACTTTTAAATCTGATGCAGCAAATACAGCTCCTATGGCTACCTGTTGACCTGAGGAATTGGTAGTAACAATCGGCACACCAATAATATAGTAATTGCTGTCATATAATCCATTCATAGTACCTGTTGCAGAAAAATAGCCGGACAACGCCTGCTGCATGGTTTCAGCACTAATATTCTGTCTGTCTTTGACATCTTCATTAGGATTTTCATCTTCTCTGATGCTGTAAGTAGAAATCATTTCAGCTCCGGACTGATCTACTAAGAAGAAATCGGCATCTACATTTTCCGAAAACGCCTTAATGAACAAGGCCATTCTGGAACCATCAATTAAGTATTGATTATCCTGCATCATCACAACACTTTGACCTGCAATGCTTGCCATACTGTTTGCGTTTTGCGTTAATTGAGCCTGTTTTTCAGACTGGAAATAACGGGCAATAAATACAACCATAACAGTGCCCAAGAATAAAAAGCTAACTACAATGATAATAGATGTTACACTTAAATATTTTTTAAACAAGCTCTTTTTCAATCAAAACAGCCCTCTTTCTATTCTTTCAGCTCAAATTTGTAGCCGACGCCCCAAACGGTTTTCAGCGCCCATTTATCAGAAACACCTTCTAATTTTTCTCTTAAGCGTTTTACATGCACATCAACTGTACGGGAATCGCCATAATAATCAAAGCCCCATACCTCGTCCAAAAGCTGGTCACGAGTAAATACACGGTTTGGATTGCTGGCTAAATGATAAATCAATTCCATTTCTTTAGGAGGCGTATCAATTGTTACACCATCTACTTTCAATTCATAGTTGGTCAAATTGATGCTTAATTTATCGTAACGCACTTCTTTTACCTGTTCCTCTTCATTGCTTCCGTAACGGCGCAAAACAGCCTTGATGCGGGCAACTACTTCTTTGGTCTCAAAGGGCTTTACCACATAATCATCTGCGCCTAATTCAAGACCAAGTACTTTATCAAACACTTCACCTTTTGCAGTCAGCATAATAATAGGACATTGAGATTTTTTTCTGATTTCTCTGCATACCTGCCAGCCGTCCAGTTCAGGAAGCATAATATCCAGCATAATCAAGTCAGGATTTTGTTCTTCGAAAAGCTCCAACGCTTTCCTTCCGTCATTGGCAATACGAACTTCAAAACCTTCTTTTTCAATATATAAACGCAATAATTCGCAAATATTCTGGTCGTCATCTACTACTAATATTTTACCTGCCGACATAATAACCGATTCCTCTCTTTAGTATCTTGATAGCTTCATTATAATAGAAAATCTCTTGACATTTATGAATATTTTATAAAGCTTTTCCGTTTTTCTGTCTATAAAACAACAAAAGAGCATAACCAAAATACCAACGTATTTCAGAAATACTCCTTTTCATTATTTTCCTATACTCTTAAGCAGTCCGCCTTTGGAAATAATATTTTGAATAAACGGCGGGAATGGTTCTGCCTGATATGTTTTTCCGGTGGTAACGTTTTCAATGACGCCTGTATTAAAATCTACTTTTACTTCATCACCGTCTTTAATATCTTTTGCCGCCTCATCACATTCTAAAATTGCAAGACCAATATTAATGGAGTTGCGATAAAAGATACGAGCAAATGTGCTAGCGATTACACATGAAATGCCGCTTGCTTTAATAGCAATGGGAGCATGCTCACGGGAAGATCCACAGCCAAAGTTTTTATTGGCAACAATAATATCACCTTGTTTTACTTTCGTTACAAAATCCTTATCAATATCTTCCATGCAATGAGCAGCCAGCTCACTATGGGAAGCAGTATTCAAATAACGGGCAGGAATAATAACGTCTGTATCAACATTATCGCCGTATTTATGTACAATACCGTGTGCGTTCATATAGAAAGCCTCCTTTTTATTTGGTTGGGTCAGTAATATAACCGGTTACTGCGCTTGCAGCCGCAACTGCAGGACTGGACAAATAAATCTCAGAGTCAATGTGACCCATGCGTCCCACAAAGTTACGGTTTGTTGTTGAAACGGCACGTTCACCTTTACCCAAAATACCCATGTGTCCGCCCAAGCAAGGACCACATGTCGGTGTAGAAAATACTGCGCCTGCTTCAATGAAGATTTCAACCCAGCCTCTGCGAACGGCTTCCAAATAAATGGACTGCGTACCCGGAATAATAATGCATCTTACATGTTTGGCAACTTTTTTTCCTTTTAAAATTTCAGCGGTTACTTCCAAATCTTCCAGACGACCATTGGTACAAGAACCAATTACAACTTGGTCAATTTTAATTTCCTTTTCCCCAATTTCGTCAATGGTCTTGGTATTTTCCGGCAAATGAGGAAATGCAACTGTGGGGCGCAATGCAGAAAGGTCAATTACAATGGTCTCATCATATTCTGCATCTGGATCTGCCTCAAAAATTCTGGGTTCTCTTTGGCAACGGCCTTTGCAGTATTCCAGTGTCACATCATCTACCGGGAAGATACCGTTTTTGGCACCTGCTTCAATTGCCATATTTGCAATGCAAAGACGGTCGTCCATCGACAAGCTTGCAATGCCTTCCCCTGTAAACTCTAAGGAGCGATACAAAGCACCGTCTACACCAATTTTTCCAATCAAGTGAAGAATAACATCTTTTCCGCTTACATATTTTTGTAATTTTCCTACAAGTTCTACTTTAATTGCAGACGGCACTTTAAACCAAGCTTTTCCTGTAATCATGCCGCAAGCCATATCTGTGGAACCTACGCCGGTAGAAAAAGCGCCCAAAGCTCCATAGGTGCAGGTATGAGAATCAGCGCCTATAATAGCGTCGCCCGGACTTACAATGCCTTGTTCCGGCAGCAAAGCGTGCTCAACGCCCATGTTTCCTACATCAAAAAAGTTTTTGATATCATATTTATCTGCAAAATTTCTTACCTGACGGCACTGTTCCGCAGCTTTGATATCTTTATTTGGTGTAAAGTGGTCCATTACAAGCGCAATTCTTTCTTTATTAAATACGCCGTGCGCACCGCTTTTTTCAAATTCATTGATTGCAACCGGACTTGTAATATCATTGCCTAACACAATGTCTAAGTTGGCTTCGATTAATTGACCTGCTTTTACAGAATCCAACCCGGCATGTGCAGCAAGAATTTTTTGTGTCATGGTCATGCCCATTTCCATTTCCCCCTGATTCAAACTGGTAATTATTTTTATTATACTGTTTTTTTCATCTTTTTTCAACTTCACAAAAAATGGCACAGTACCCTTTTACGGGTACTGTGCCGACAAAATAATGGGTGTCTTTATTTTTCGAATACAGCACCGCGAGAACCGGAAGTTACATGCTGTGCATAGCGTTTGATATAACCTGTCAGTTCCTTTTCAGGAGCTTTCCAACGTTTCTTTCTTTCTGCAAGCTCTTCCTCACTGACACGAACATCCAGCTTGCGTTCTGTAATATTGATATCAATGATATCATCATCTTCAATCAGCGCGATAACACCGCCTGCTGCCGCTTCCGGAGAAACGTGTCCGATAGAAGCACCGCGGGTTGCCCCTGAAAAACGACCGTCTGTAATCAGAGCAACGCTGGCACCTAAGCCCATACCTGTAATAGCTGCAGTTGGCTGTAACATTTCACGCATACCCGGACCGCCTTTTGGTCCTTCGTAACGAATAATAACAACATCGCCTGCTTTAATTTTACCGCCGAGAATCGCTTCGGATGCATCCTCTTCGCAATTAAAACAACGGGCAGGACCGCTGTGAACCATCATTTCAGGAGCAACCGCACCTTGTTTTACAACTGCGCCTTCCGGTGCAATATTGCCTTTCAAAATAGCAATGCCGCCATCTTTGCGGAATGCGTTTTCCACAGTACGAATTACCTGACCGTCAGCAGCAGGATAATGCTCCATTCTCTCACCAACTGTACCGCTGACTGTTGGAATATCCGTATGTACCAATCCTGCTTTTGCAAGTTCTTTCAGAACAGATTGAATACCGCCCACTTCATTTAGGTCAGTAATAAATACTTCGCTTGCAGGATTTAGTTTGCAAAGCTGAGGTGTTGTTTTGCTGATTTCATCAATCAAATCCATGGTAACATTGACACCTGCTTCATATGCAATTGCAAGCAAATGCAAAACGGTATTGCTGGAACAACCCAAAGCCATGTCACTTCTTAACGCATTTTCAAATGCTTTTTCATTGAGAATGTCTTTTGGACGAAGGTCTTGTTTGAGCAATTCCATAATGCGTTCGCCTGCTTGTTTTGCAAGCGCAGTTCTGGCAGACATAACAGCAGGAATACTTCCGTTGCCCGGCAGAGCCAATCCGATTGCTTCTGTCAAGCAGTTCATAGAATTGGCAGTATACATACCGGAACAAGAACCGCAGCTTGGACAAGCGGATTTTTCCATATCTGTCAATTCATCCAAATCAATTTTTCCGGACGCATAACTGCCAACTGCTTCAAACATCTCGGAAAGTCCGAAACGAGTATCTTTATGTTTGCCCGGAAGCATTGGTCCGCCGCTTACAAAAATACTTGGTAAATTCAAACGGCACGCTGCCATAACCATGCCTGGTACAATTTTATCGCAGTTTGGAATAAACACAACCGCATCTAAAGGATGGGCTGTCAGCATAACTTCAATTGAGTCCGCAATTAATTCACGGGAGCATAAAGAGTATTTCATACCTTGGTGTCCCATTGCAAGACCATCGCAAACACCAATGGTTTCAAACTCAAACGGAACTCCGCCTGCATTGCGAATTCCAGCTTTTACTGCTTCCGCAATTTCTCCCAAGTGTTTATGACCCGGAATATAATCGCTCTTTGAACAAACCACGCCAATAAACGGACGTGTTAACTCCATATCTGAAAGTCCCAATGCACGCAGCAAAGAACGCTGCGGAGCTCGGCTGGGACCGCCTTTCATTAAATCACTTCTCATGATTGTGTCATCTCTTTTCTTTTTTATATCAAAATTTAGTCTCTTGGCTTCATTGTCGGGAATAGCAATACATCTCGAATGGATGCGCTGTCTGTCAGCAGCATTGCCAAACGATCAATTCCCATACCCATACCACCGGTAGGCGGCATACCATATTCCAGCGCTGTAATGAAATCTTCATCAATTTGGTTGGCTTCTTCATCGCCTTGTTCGCGCAATTTCATTTGATATTCAAAACGCTCTTTTTGGTCAATTGGGTCATTTAATTCTGTATATGCATTTGCAAATTCGCGGCGTGTAATAAACAGCTCAAAACGCTCCACCAGTTCAGGTCTGTCCGCTTTTCGTTTTGTCAGCGGAGAAACCTCAACAGGATAATCACAAATAAAAGTTGGCTGCAGAAGATTTTCTTCTACTTTTTCTTCAAACGCCAAATTTAAAATATCGCCCCAAACATGATGTTTTTCAACAGGCAAACCCAATTCTTTTGCAACGGCATGGGCTTTTTCATTGTCGCCTACAAATGTATCAAAATCCACACCTGTGTATTCTTTTACCGCTTCAATCATTGTCAAGCGGCGAAATGGCTTTTGCAGATTTACCTCTTCCCCTTGATACGTAATTACGTCGCTTCCGCAAACAGCCTGTGCGCAAGCGTTGATTAAATTTTCTGTAATTTCCATCATACCGTGGTAATCTGTGTAAGCTTCATACAGTTCAATGGTAGTAAATTCAGGGTTGTGTTTTACAGACATACCTTCATTGCGGAATTGGCGTCCAATTTCATATACCTTTTCCATACCGCCTACAATCAAACGTTTCAAATACAGCTCAGGCGCAATACGCAGGAACAAATCCATATTTAAAGTATTGTGATGGGTAATAAACGGTCTTGCTGCAGCGCCGCCGGCAATGGTGTTTAAAATAGGAGTTTCCACTTCAATAAATCCTAAGTTATCCAGTACAGAACGCATAGTGCTGATAATTTTACTGCGTTTGATAAAGGTATCTTTCACTTCCGGATTTACAATCAAATCCACATAGCGCTGACGGTACCTTAAGTCTGTATCCTTAAGTCCATGAAATTTTTCCGGCAATGGAAGCAAAGATTTGGAAAGCAGTCTAATAGATTTCGCGTGTACAGAAATTTCTCCGCGGCGTGTACGGAATACATATCCTTTTACTTCTGCAATATCGCCTAAATCCCAATTGGAGAGACCTTTATATACGTCTTCCCCCACCTCGTCTATTTTCAGGTATACCTGAACTCGGCCCGAACGGTCGTGGATATCCATAAAGCTTGCTTTTCCCATATCACGCCAGCTCATAATACGGCCTGCAATGCACACGTCTTTTCCTTCCAATTCTTCAAAACGGTCATGAATTTCCTGTGCGCTGATATCTTTATCGCAGGTATTCACAAAAAACGGATTATTTCCTTCTGCCTGTAATGCAGCCAATTTATCACGGCGAATCTGCAATAATTCGCTGATATCTTGCTGTTCTTCCTGAATAGACTCTTTTTCCTTTTCGCTCATGTTATACTCTCCCTACTTTAAACTTCTTAAAAAATAAAAGGGCAGGGTGAAAATTCACGCCGCCCCCTGCAATCTTACTTTGAAATACTTAGCACTTCATAAAGCATAACGCCTGCAGGTACTTCAATTTCTACTTTATCCCCTACAGTATGACCCAATAAAGATTTTCCGATTAAAGATTCATCAGAAATCCTTCCTGCTTTTGGGTTTGCTTCGTTAGAACCTACAATACGGTACTCTTTGACATTGGATTCCCCATTTTTTACCGTAGTTACTTTTACTTCTACCTTGGAACCAATGTGGATATTCTCTGTGCTAAGTTCGCTTTCGTCAATGACCTGCACGTTTTTCAGCATAACCTCAATATCTGCAATACGTGCCTCTACAATGGCTTGGTCGTTTTTCGCCTCATCATATTCACTATTTTCAGACAAGTCGCCAAATGACAGCGCGACTTTAATTTTCTCTGCAATTTCTTTACGCTTGACAGATTTTAAATCTTCCAGTTCTTGTTCCAGAGCCGCAAGACCTTCTTCTGTCAAAAAAATTGGTTTAGACATATATGAATAACCACCTTTATGATATTGATATAAAATTGGTGTGTGCTGTATCAATAAAACACTGACAGCATTGATTAATACTTATGTTCTATTATAGTAAAAGCGCTGGTATCTGTCAATGATAATTAGAACCTTCCTACAAAAAACTATCATGCCTTTTTGATATAATTTTATGCGTGTATCAAATCATGATTCAGTATATTCATATCCGTGTTAAATCCACAATTCAAAAGAAAAAACTTCTGCGCAATTGCGCAGAAGTTTTTTTATCATGAATATCCAACAAACCGTTGGGGATCAACTTTTGTACCAAACTCACGCACTTCAAAATGTAAATGCGGACCTGTAGACTGACCTGTACTGCCAATATATCCAAGGGTCGCTCCTGCCTCTACATACTGGCCGGCTGTAACCACCTTGCTGCTCATATGAGCATATATCGTTACGTATCCATCACCATGGTCAAGCATTACATAAGTACCATAACCATAAGGGTCCGGCATAGCATTCATAACAGTACCTGCACGTGATGCAACAATTAAATTTCCATAGCAACCTAATGTCGCAATATCCAATGCTCCATGCGCAGATGGTCTGCCTGAGGAATCATAGAAAGTAGATGTAATACCATAAGTACCTGGGGCAGGCCATAGCCAACTGCCAGAACTTTGACCACTGCCGCCTCCGGAACCACTGCCGGAAGAACCATTGTTATTTTGGCCTTGCTGTGCCTGTTGTGCATAATAGTCTGCAAACCATTGATTAATTGCCGCTTCTGCTTCAGCGCTTTGTTCATCTAAAGCATGTAAATGTTCATTTTCCTGCTCAATATTGGCATTGAGTTCCTCTAATACACGGTTGCTTTCTTCCACAAGCGCATTGATTTCTTCCTGCTTTTGGTCAAGTTCCACTTTAGCATTTGCTACTTCGTTACGGTTGGCTTCAATCTCAGCTTTTTCATCTTTAATTTCACCGATAGCTGTTTGCAGCTCTTCAATTAATTTCTTATCATGCTCAGTAATGCTCTGCACTACTTCCATGTTATCCATTAATTCAGTAGCATTGGTGGAATGAAGTAAGATTTCTAACGTAGTTGTTTCACCTGCAAGATAAATAGCATTCAGACGCTGACCCAATTGTTCAAAGTTTGCATCAATTTCTGCTTGCTTATCTTCAATCGCAGCTTGCTTTTCAACAATTTGGGCATCCAAAATACTGATACGCTCTTCAATCACATATTTTTCTTGTTTTACATTATACAACTGTTGATCAAGCGTATTTTTGTACTCTTGCTGCTGTGCTTGGTCAGCTTTTAAGCTTTCCAGCTTTGCGCTGGTTTCTTCTTGCTGTTGTTCAATCTCTTTCTGTTTCTCCTGTAATTCATCCAAAGAAGATGCCGCGGAAACATTCGGAGTCAAATATGTATGCACCATTGGCGCTACGGTAACTGATACAGCCATAGCAGCAATGAGCGCAATTTTAATAATTTTGTTCCTCAAAGTTTTATAAAGCAATTACCTTACTCCCTTCCTTATTCAAATACTTTCCAATCGAAATTAAACCGCCAATAAGTCCAAATAAAATACCCGCACCAACAAATGCTAAAATAGTCCAAGGAATTACTGTGGACAACGGCAATGGTACAAATGACGACATGAGACTGGAAATAACCTGCATTACATAATTATATGCCAATGCAACCAAACCACTGGAAATCAAGCCGGAAATACATCCGATTAAAGCACCTTCCACCAAAAATGGTACTCTTACAAAACCGTTTGTAGCACCAACCGATTTCATAATGCTGATTTCCAGCCTTCTGGAGTGCATAGTGACTCGAATGGTATTTGCAATAATAAACAGCGAAACTACACCTAAGACAGTTACAACACCAATTGCAACAATTTTCACCATTGTATCAAGCCTTGTCAATTTGTTTGCAACTTCGGAATAGTCATTAATTTTTTGTACGCCTTCTATACTTAAAATTTGCTGTGCTGTTTCTTCATAAATGGATAAATCTTTCAACGAAATCCGAAAAGCGTCCGGCAGAGGATTATTTTCTCCCGTTAATCCGGCCAGGATATCGCCGTCACCTCCCAAAGCGTCAATATAGCTTTGTACCGCTTCGTCTTTTGAAACAAACTCACAATTCTCTACATTTTCAATGGATTTGATTTCTTCACCGATTTTCACAGATTCCAAGGTCGGCAATCCTTCATCCAAATATACTTGAATAGAGTTCCCTCCTTGGAAAACCTCCATTGCCTTGGCAAGATTCATAGAGAAAAGAATGGCAGAGCCGGTTAGTAGTAGACAAGAAACCAAAACAGCAATGGAAGCAATTGTCATAGTACGATTAGACCAAGCATTTTTTATGCCTTCTTTAAACAGGTAGCCCAATTTCATCCCTTTGCCACCTCCTTGTCTTTCTCGTCCTCTTCTATTTCATGTTTTAAAACATTTTCAAGCTCTTCCAATGCATCCTCATAGTGGATAATTTCTCCTTCTTCCACTTCTGGCTGATCATCTGATTTGGAAATTGTTTCAATATTTACAACATGTTCCTTGCTATATCCCGGAACAAATTCTTTTACCTCTTCCGTCTGTTCTTCTTGTTCTTTCACAGAGGCGTTACTGTAGCGTTTTAACATTTCCTGATAATCGGAATCGGGATATGTAACTTGTTCACCGGCATCGTCTTCTCTATAATCGTCATCGAGCACATCATCCTCTTGGAATGTATCCTGTTCCTGTTCAGGAGGATTTGGCACGGAAGCCCCTCTTACATAGGGCTGTGGCTTATTTTTCACATTTGTATCAGCAACTACAACACCGCCATGAATTTCAATCACGCGCTTATGAAAGTGCTGAACCAAATCATGCTCATGAGTAACCATAAGAACAGTGGTGCCGCGGCGGTTAATCTCACTGAGCAAATCTACAATTTCAAAGGATAGATCCGGGTCAACATTGCCTGTCGGTTCGTCCGCAATAATAATTTTAGGATTATTGACAAGCGCTCTTGCCAAACCAACACGCTGCTGCTCACCGCCGGAAAGTTCATGAGGTTTGCACTTCATTTTTTTCTCAAGACCAACCAATCCGCAAATATAAGGTACACGCTTTTTAATTTCACGGTTGCTTGCACCTACAACATGCATGGCAAATGCAACATTATCATAAACAGTCATATGGTCAATCAGGCGGAAATCCTGGAACACAATTCCCATATTACGTCTAATATACGGGACTTCTCTTTTGCGTATTTCTGACAAATTTCGCCCGTTGAATAAAATGTCGCCGGATTCCGGTTTTTCTTCACACATAATTAACTTTAAAAAAGTACTTTTACCGGCGCCGGAGGAGCCTACGATAAAAACGAATTCGCCTTTTTCTATATTAATGTTTATATTCTTCAAAGCAACCGCACCGTTGGGATACACTTTGGAGACATTCTTAAACTCTATCAAAACAAATTCTCCTCATTGGTAACAAAATTCGAGTAAGTTTTTGAAAAAGTGCCAAAACCCACTGATATTATCTACAATCATACCAATGGGTTCTTGCTTTATAATTCTTTTAAAGAAATTAACTGTAATTATTTTGTAATAATTTTGTTAACTCTGCGCAGTCTGGAAAAATTAAGAAAAAAATAATTCTAGAATTTTACTGGATTAGAAGATAAATACTTTTTCACCATTAAGGCAACTTTAAAGACAATGGCATCCTCAAACTCACGCAAATCTAAACCTGTAATTTTTTTGATTTTTTCCAAGCGATAAACTAAGGTATTTCTATGAACAAAAAGTTTACGGGAAGTTTCTGATACATTTAAATTGTTTTCAAAAAAACGCTGAATGGTAAACAGTGTTTCATGGTCTAAAGATTCTATGGAACCGCGTTTAAATACTTCCTTGAGGAACATATCACAAAGAGTTGTTGGCAATTGATAAATCAAACGTGCAATACCCAAATTGTCATAGCTCACAATAGTTTTTTCCGTATCAAACACTTTACCTACTTCCATTGCAACTTGGGCTTCTTTAAAGGAGCGAGCCAAATCTTTGATTCCCACAACAATAGTACCAATACCAATCATACAGTGGATATAGTACTCGCTGGACAAAGTATCTACAATAGAACTTGCCAGTTTATCTAAATCTTTCATCTCGATATCACTGCGTATTTCTTTGACCAAAGCAATATCAGTTTCATTGATGTTAATAATAAAGTCTTTTGTTTTATCAGGGAATAAATTTTGAATCACATCATAAGCGGAAACATCCGATTTATTTGTAATTTTAATTAACATGCAAACGCGGCTTACATCTGTATTAAAGCGCAGTTCTCTTGCCTTTAAATAAATATCGCCGGGCAAAATATTATCTAAAATAACATTTTTGATAAAATTACTGCGGTCATATTTTTCATCATAATATTGTTTGATGCTTCCAAGAGAAATTGCCAGTAAGTTAGCGTATTTTACAGCCTCGCTGTCTGTACCGGATACAAACACGGCAAATTCCGGCTTGGGACGGCTGCCAAATGATTTATAAGTATAACCGTTTAAAACAAAAGTATCAGTGGAAGCCATAGTTTCCGCATTCACACTTTCGTTTACTTCGCCAATTCTGCCAAGCTCACTGCACGCAATGATAACAGATGTTTCGTCCATAACGCCAATGGTTCTGTCAATGGCATCTCGCATTTGATGAATCACACCTTGGAATAATCTATTCGACATATCATTTTCCCTCACTTTTTTGTAAGAATTGCGTAAAGCAATTTGTTCATCAATACCTTAAAATTTTTTAAACATTTGGTAAGTTTGTCACCACAAAGATTTATGATATTATTTATTTTACACAAAGATTACGTTTTTTTCAACCTATTTAGCATAAATTCATATGATTTTTTAAAAAAACTTTATTTTTCAAAAACAGTCTGTTCATATTTTTTCTAAAATCTTTTGTGTATTTTGTATATAAAAAAAGAACTGTCACAATATACAGTTCTTTTTACAATTATTTATGAAAAAATTGCAGCTTTTTCTTGCTCTGTTAATTCCCGTACTTCTCCTCTATGCAAATCTGTGTCTAACGCTAGATTTCCAATTTTGATTCTTTCCAAATACTCAACTTGTTTGCCGCACGCCAAGAACATTCGTTTTACTTGATGAAACTTGCCTTCACAAATAGTTACCTGTGCCCATGGCTCGCCATCCTTTTCCAAACGCTCTAAACGAGCCGGCAAACAGTGCAGATCCCCAATAGTAATTCCTGTCTTAAATGCAGCAATATCTTTATCTGCCACAGGAATATTTAATTTTGCTTGATATACTTTGTATATATTATTTTTGGGAGATAACATCTTATGTGCAAAATCCCCGTCATCTGTAATAATTAAGAGCCCTTCCGTATCACGGTCCAGTCTTCCGGCGGGAAATAACCCGCGGCGCTGATATGCCTTGGGCAACAAATCCAACACTGTGGGCATTCGGCTGTCTCTGGCTGCACTTAGTACCCCTGCGGGTTTATTCATCATTAGATATAAATGGCGTTTAAACTGCAGCGGCACACCATGTATGCAAATCTCATCTTTCTCTCCGTCAGCTTTCGTATCCGATTTTTTTACCACAATACCATTTACCGTAATTGCTCCTTTGCGTATCAGCAATCCCACGTCTTTTCTGCTTCCTATATTTTGAGATGCAAGAATTTTATCCAAACGCTCTTTCATAGTTCCATCCGCTCCTGTTATCAGTAGCTCTATTTTATCATACTTTTCTTCTAAACAAAAGCTTTGTCAGTCTGTTGGAAATGCTGCAGCAGAAATTTCTCCTTCAGATTGCTGTTCAGCCTCCTGAATATCAGATGTTGCCATAGAACCGGATGACTGACCGGTCTCCTCTGAACCTTCTCCCATAAATCCATACATAAAGCCGTCTAACTGGGCAGAGCTGATATCTCCTCCTATAACTTTATTATGATAAATTAACAGTGTTGCATGCACAATGGTATCCTGCCGTTGATAATTTGTAATTTGGTACACCACTTTTTTCACCGTTTTTCCTGCATATTTGGTAAGATCCATTCCTTGTGTTTTCTGCAATTCATTATAACGTTCATATACCTGATTAAATTGCTGAGGAATGACAATTTCCTCAATGGATACAGGTTCTTGTTCCACTTCCCAGCCAAATTGCTGCAAAAATTCAATTCTTTGCTCATTTTCTCCGGCTTGTACCGAATATTGTGCTCCTGCAACCGTTACCCATGTTTCTCCTTTAAAGTTAAAATAAATGATCACAGATACAATTACAGCTGCAATGATTCCCAAAATAACAATAACCGTTAACTTTATTTTCGGCTTTATGGAACATATCAACACAATGACCACACCTTTCCATGATAAAATTATATGTATCATAAACAATAATAATGCTAGAAAAGCGGGAACTGTTTCCTTTTTTATTGGTGCCGGGATTTATGTCCTGCTGACAAAATAAAAAAGAACCTTTCAAACGAAAAGTTCTTTTTCTATCCTACTGATATATCACATAAATATGATATTCTCCGTTATTATCCGCTTCTAACATGATATTAAAACGATGTCCATCCATGCTGCCGGTATTGCTTATTACTGATTCAGCCGCATTATCAATCATCCAAGCACATTTACTCCAAAGAGATTCCGGCGCATCTTGGTACCATCCGTCTCCTGTATATTCTTCAAAATATTCAGCAGCATCAGCCGACAATGCAGTATCCAGCGTAAATCCTTTTCCTATGCCGTAAGCTACCATATCTGCATAAATCGCATCTTCATCATAAGGAGCGTCATAAGCGGTTTTCGCTCGTACCGTTACAACACAAGCGGAAGATTTCCCGTTGGAAGCAGTTGCTGTAATCACTGCAACTCCCGGGGATTTTCCTGTTACCACACCACTCTCCACTGTCGCAACAGACTCATTGCTGCTTTTCCATGTCAGCTTTTTATCTGTTGCCTCATCAGGATATACTTCTGCCTTTAATGTAACTGTTTTTCCTACCAGCAGCTTTTTATCTACAGCATCCAAAGATACTTTCCCCACAGCAGTTGCTGTATTGTTTTGACCATTATCTGTACTATTCCCGCCATTCCCGGTGCCCGCGTTGGTGTTTCCTCCCTCTAAACTTCCCTGTGTACCGGTACCGTCTGTCACTCCGTCATAATTCGGGTCAATATAAACAGGTTTTTGTATGCCGTTACTTTCTTCCAATTCATTCTGTGTCGATGAAGCATCTTCCGCAGAGCTTACTTCACTGACATCTCCAGAGGCAGGTTGGTCTTTTCCCGGCTGCCCTCCTGCAAGAAAAATGGAACATAATGTAACAATTAAAACAATAAGGATACATACAATTACTGTAATGATAATAGCAATTTTTCTTTTTTTATGATGATCCGTAGGTTCTTTGGGTTCTACGGACTCCTTTGACAATTGTTCTTTTTCGCTCATTTTAAACTCCTTCTCAATCAAATAACCAATCAAATAATATGTGACTATGCGAATATAATATGAAAACGCTATTATTTTAACATAGTACATTCGGTTTTTCAACGAAAAATTATACTAATAGTAAAAATTAAAATGAATATTCCATTTGTATGCTTTTGGGAGAACATAAATTCCAACTTAAAACAGCAGCAAAAAATTTTGCTGCTGTTTTGATTTCATCTTAAGATTTTTCCGGCAATAGAAGCGGCAGACGCACAGTAAATGTGGTTCCCTCTCCGGGTGTACTTTCCACACTTACCTCCCCGCCGTATAATACAGCCAAATGTTTTACAATCGACAAACCAAGCCCTGTACCACCAATTGCTCTGGATCTGCTGGTATCCACGCGGTAAAAACGTTCAAACAATCTGTTGAAGTGCTCTTCCTCAATGCCAATACCTGTATCCTGAATGCGGATCACTGCCATTTGGCGCGATTTCTCCGCAGTAATTTTGACAGAACCATTTGGTTTGTTATATTTAATTGCATTTTCAATTAAATTGCCAAGCATCTGCTGCAAACGAGATGAAGAACATGCAACATAAATACCATCTTCTAACTCTATTTTTAAAGTAATATTCTCCTTTTCTGCAATTGGATATAACCTTGCCACAGTTTCACGGATTTCCTGAGCTACATCACAACGCTGCTCTGTATTGTCTGGTTTTGCATTTTCAATTTGGGATAATACCAGCATGTCGTCAATTAAGTGATGCAGACGTTCCGCTTCAATGTCCAAAACATCATAGAAATACCTGCGGGTTTCCTCATCTCTGTCAGCGCTTTTGAGCAATTCAATGCTGCCGCGTATTGCTGTAAGCGGTGTTTTCAGTTCATGCGTTACATTGGCAACAAACTCACTCCGCAGCTGTTCTAACTTGCTAATATGAGTGACATCCGCAATTACAGCCAGTACTGCCGACTCTTTATTATTTTGGATGGGTGTTGCGTAAACGGTAAAAATGCGCTCGCCTTGCGCACTTGCTGCTGAAACAACGGTATCTTTAATCACTTTGTTTTCTTTTAAAGCCTGACTCATAAAAGCGGAAATTTTTCCCACCAATAAACTGCCCTCAAAAAATTTGCCTGTTTGCAAAGCGGCAACTCCAAGCATTTGTTTGGCGCTGTCATTTAAAAACAAAATTATATTCTCTGCATTTACAGCAAGAACGCCGTCATGCATTCCTTGCAAAACACCTTCCAGCTGATGCTGTTTGCTCTTCATTTCATCAATGGCCTGCTGCGTATTATCTGCCATTAAATTAAACGTACGAGCCAAGTTCCCCATTTCATCGGTGTAAATACCCTCTACACGGCTGGTATAATCTCCTTCTGCAATTTTTAAAGAAGCGTCTGATAACTTTTTCAGTGGTTTTGACAGTTTGGTAAAAATCAGCCATGTAACCAGAACTACAATGATACTTCCTGCAGCACCCGCAATCATAGCGTACATCCACACCATAGTAACCGCATGTGCCATTTCTTCAGTAGGCAATGCCGCCCTTAAAAAGTACCGGTCTTCTACCTGTACCGCAGCGTAATAATATTCTTTTTGAACGCTGTCGCTTTTACGGGTATCATAACCAATTTCTTCTTTTTGCGCTTGCTGTATTTCAGGACGATAAAGATGATTTTCGGCCGGAAGTTCACTTTGCTCGCTTACTCCACTGTCTCCAATTACATTTCCACCGGAATCTAAAATGGTAATACGGATCTCTTGACCTTTTTCCTGCAATTTTTTTCCTATCTTAACGGCAAAACCTTGCGGATCTTGTCCAATATCTTCTACTTGAGATTCCATCATTGCCAATATGGAATCCAGTCGCCGTGTAAATTCCAATTGATATTGGTCCTGTACCAATTTTGCCGCTAAAGCAAACGCAACAAGAAAGCCGATTATGATAATCGCTGCTGTACTTGCCATCAAGCGCTTCCTCATAATCGGCCCCCTTTATTCACCCACAAATTTATAACCAACCCCGCGTACTGTTTGTAATAACTGCGGGGTATCCGGATTATCTTCAATTTTTTGGCGCAAATAGCGCACATGCACATCTACTGTACGGGTATCTCCAAAATATTCCACTCCCCATACTCTGTCAAGAAGCGTATCTCTTGTTAACACACGTCCTGTATTACGCATTAACATGACTAATAAATCAAACTCTTTTGCAGTAAGTTCTATTAATTTATCACCTTTGGTCACAGTGTGAGAAATAATGTCAACTGTAATATCTCCGCCCTTAATTTTATCTTCCTGCTGCGGAGCGACTTGCTTTTCCGTTCGGCGCAGTACCGCACGCACACGAGCGCAAACTTCTTTTACGCCAAACGGTTTTACAATATAATCATCAGCGCCCATTTCAAGTCCCAATACCTTATCCACTTCAGCACCTCGTGCTGTCAGCAATAAAATAGGAATGTATTTGGTATCTTCCTCGCTTCTCAAAGAACGGCATATGGTTAAGCCGTCCGGAGGCGGCATCATCCAGTCTAAAATGATAGCGTCAGGTTTGCGTTTTTGAATGGCTTCCAATAAAGAATTCCCGTCTGTAAACGTAGCTGTCTCAAAGCCTTCGTCTTTTAACCCAAAGGCTACCAATTTACAAATATTCGGTTCATCGTCTGTCACATAAACCAACGCCATATTTTTCTCCACCCTTTATCATGATTCCCCGTTAGCATCGTTTCCTGTAAGTACATGCGAACCGGATACTTCATGCTTATTCAAGTCAGGATGTTCTCCTGTCTCAATATAAATAACCCACTCTGCAATATTGGTTGCATGGTCAGCCATACGTTCTGCATATTTTGTAATTAACAATAAATCCACATCACCCATAACATTGGTGCTTTGTGTAATTGTGCTGCTGATTTCCAAAATAATTTTAGAAAACATATTATCCACATAATCATCGCTGGCACAAATATCTTTTGCTTCTTCCACGTCACGGCTGATAAATACATCCATAGCGCGGCGGAACATGTCTCTTGCCGCTTCCATCATTTGAATAATTTTAGAAACAACCAAACTGTTTCCGTAAACTTGTCCTGTGCTTAAAATCTCACAAACATCCGCGCATTGGTCGCCTTCACGTTCAATATCAGTCAAAATTTTCAGACATGCGGCAATCATTCTTAAGTCTTTTGCAATTGGCTGCTGCAGTGCAATCAAATTCAGACATACAATTTCTATTTTATGTTCTTTGCGGTCAATCTCATGGTCATGCTCCGCAACATATCTGGCTTTTTCTATATCTACCGTACGCAGACATTCAATTGTTTTTTCAAATCTGTCATCTACAGTATTGCCCAAATCGGTCATTTCCCTAACAAGCTCTTCCAATTCATGATCAAATAATTTTCTTGGCATACCTGTTACCTCCAGCCTTAGAAACGTATTGTTTCATATAGTATATCTATAATATCTTAGCATTTTTCTATGGAATTGTAAATATTTCCATACCATAATCAAAATTAACCAAAACGGCCGGTAATGTAACGTTCGGTTCTTTCATCTTTTGGATTATTAAACATCGTCTGTGTATCTGTGTATTCTACAATTTCTCCTGTTAGGAAAAACGCTGTTTTATCTGCAATACGAGCCGCTTGCTGCATATTGTGAGTTACGATAATAACTGTATATTTTTCGCGCAAGTCGTCCATTAAATCTTCAATTTTTAAAGTAGAGATAGGATCCAATGCGGAAGTTGGTTCATCCATCAAGATAATATCAGGCTCGACAGCCAACGCGCGGGCAATGCACAAACGCTGCTGCTGTCCGCCGGACATACCCAATGCTGATTTTTTCAAACGATCTTTTACCTCATCCCATAACGCTGCGCTGCGCAAAGATTTTTCTACAATTTCATCCAGCTTAGATTTGTTCTTGATACCGTGTACCCTTGGACCATAAGCTATGTTGTCGTAAATAGACATTGGAAATGGATTCGCTTTTTGGAATACCATACCTGCGCGTTTTCTTAACAGGTTAATATCTGTACGGGGATCATAAATATCTTCTCCGTCAATGGTAATTTTACCGGTGATTTTACAGCCGTCCACCAAATCGTTCATACGGTTTAATGTTTTCAGGCAAGTAGATTTTCCACAGCCGGAAGGACCGATAAACGCAGTTACTTTGTTGGCCGGAATATCAATATTAAGACCTTTCAAAGCGTGAAAGTCGCCGTAATATAGATTTAAGTCTCTAACGGAAACTTTTGCGTTAGGATTGATTTCTGTACTACTCATGTGCTACTATCCTTTCTTTAATACCTTAGAAAGCAAACTTGCCAAACGGTTTAATATAAAGATAAAAATTAATAAGACAGAGGCTGTGGCAAATGCAACGTTTAATGCATCCGGAGAAGCCGCCTCTCGTGCAGTCTGATATAAATGCAATGTAAGCGTACGTCCGCTGGACATAATCTGGGAAAAGAATCCATTGGGCATATTATACGATAAACCTGAAGTAAACAGCAATGCCGCAGATTCGCCAACAATACGCCCCATTGCCAAAATAACTGCCGTTAATACGCCCGGCATAGCACAAGGCAAAACAATACCCATAATCACGCGGAATTTTCCGGCACCCAGCGCCAGAGCTCCTTCTTTATAAGAACCGGGAACCGCCAGCAACGCTTCCTCCGTTGTACGAATAATAGTAGGAAGCACACAAATGGCCATAGTCAAACAACCGGCAATAATAGAAGTCTGCAGTCTGAACAAAATACAAAATACCGTATAACCAAACAGACCGAATATAATAGAAGGAATACCGGAAAGAACCTCTGTGGTAAAACGAATTGCACGAACCAGTTTCCCTTGCTTTGCATATTGCGTCAGATAAATTGCCGCAGAAATACCGATTGGAGCCGATATCAGCAAGGTAATTACAACAATATACAGGGTATTGATAATCATAGGCAGGATACCCTTCATACTTTCCCTCGTTTCCGAATATGGAGTAGAAAGGAAAGACCACGTGATATGCGGAACACCATTCCATAAAATATAACCGATAATTCCAATCAAAGCAGCTACCGTAATGGCAGTTGCGGTGTAAATAATAATTCTTAATACAATATCAGAAGTGTGCTTTTTCTTCTGATATAAAGATTGCGGTTTACGAGGTTCCGGATTCTGTGCTGTATCTTGAGATACAGCTGCAGCATTAGTTTGCATTCACTTTCGCCCCTTTCCTTGAAATGATTGTAAAGGAAATATTGACAATCATAATAAAGATAAACAATACCAAACCGATTGCAAACAATGCCTGACGGTGCAAACCGGACGCATAAGACATTTCCATTGCAATACCTGTGGTTAAAAATCTTGTAGTGCCCAATAAAGTAGGCATATTGGCAACGTTACCTGCAACCATAATAACTGCCATGGTTTCACCAATTGCTCGTCCAACGCCTAAAATAACACCTGAAAGGATACCCGATCTTGCGGCAGGAATTGTTACTTTAAAAATAGTTCTGATAGGTGTTGCTCCCAGACCCAGCGAAGCTTCTCTATAGGACTTGGGTACAGCTCTGAGCGCGTTCTCCGTTACGTTTACAATGGTTGGTATTACCATAATCGCCAAAATAATAATCGCAGCCAATAAACTGTCACCAATGGTTTTACCCGGGAACATAGCTCTGATGGCAGGAACAATCACAAGCATTCCAAAGAAACCGTACACAACAGATGGAATACCTGCCAGCAATTCAATTGCAGGGTGAATAATTTTTGCAACCCGCGGTCTTGCAATTTCGGTCAAAAATACCGCGGTTAAAATACCGATTGGAACACCTATGATAATCGCGCCCACAGTGCCGCAGATAGAAGCTAAAATTAAAGGCAAAATACCAAACTGATTGGTAGAAGCATCCCAAGTGGTACCGAATAAGAACTTGAAAACACCTATCTCTGCCATAGCAGGAATACCTGCTGAGAAAATATAAATGGTAATGGTTAATACCGCAGCAATAGATACGCATGCAAAGGTGAGGAAAATCGCTCTTGCCAATTTTTCAACTCCCTGTGTAGACAGAGAAAGAACCGCGCAAACCAACCCCGCCACCAATACATAAATAAAGGGCACCATATAACCAACTGTAACGTTGCTGATATTCAAAGCTGTTACGTCAGATTGAATACTTGCCGTTGAAATTAATACAACAAGCGGTGTAATTGCAGAAAGAATAAACGATAACCCCGATAACACAGGACGTTTAAAGAAAATAAGAATAGCACCTGCCAATGCAAATACGGCACCGGCAACTACTGCAATTCGAATTAAAACCGGTATACCGATTAAAACGCTGGCTGTATCGGTTTCCACACGGAATCCACTTGCAATCAATAAATCCAAACCACTGGTTACATACTTTGTATCCTTAAATACAAACTGTGCATACGGCAGAAAAAACATAACAACTGATCCAACACCCAAAACTATTGTAATAATGCGCTTAATCAAGTTTATTTTTTCTAATTTCTTTTGAGCCGTAAGGTCATTCATCGAAATACCCATTACTCCACCAAATCCTTCTTCCAACTTACAGTTATGCATTATCAGTTTTATTGGCTGTACCAATTAAACCAACATCTTTAATAATTTGCTGTCCTTCTGAAGATTCTATGAATTCGAACCATGCGTCAATCAACGCACTGTCTGTTCCTTTTTTATAAATCTGTATAAACGGACGCTGTACAGTATAAGTACCGTTTTCTATATTTTCTTCTGTGGCTTCGACACCGTCTACTCTGCAAGCCACTACGCTGTCGTTCAAAGATTCTAAAGAAACATATCCAATTGCGGAAACGTCACTGGATATTTTAGTAACAATTTCGCCCGTTGATGAAAGCTCCGCTGCATATACAGGAGATTCAATGCTGAAAATAGATTCAAAGCCGTCTCGAGTTCCGGAAGCAGCTTCTCTTCCCAATGTAGTAATCGCTTGATCCTGACCGCCAAGCTCGCTCCAATTTGTAATTTCGCCTGTGAAAATCTGTTTGATTTGCTCTGTTGTCAAATCCTGTATTGGATTGTCTTTGTGCACTGCAATGGCAATGCCGTCAATGGCAATTTGTTTTATCTCAAATTCTTCCGGATTTTCGGTTTCCTTCAAATCTCTGGACATATCACCAATCAGAGCAATACCCGACCGCACAGAGTTTGGTGCGTCACCGGAACCGGTACCGCTTTTTTCTACCGAAACACCGGGATATTTTTCGCTGAACGCCTCTCCCAACGCTTGGCACACTCTTGTCATAGAAGTAGAACCGTTTAATGTTAATTTACCTGCAACTGTTCCACTCATATCCTGGCTTTCAGATAATTTGGTTCCTACAAGTTCGGGTCCGCAACCTGTAAGTAAGCCAACTGAAGCTACTAATAATAATATGGTAAGCAGGGATAAAATCTTTTTCATCCTTGTTTAACCTCCAACCAATCATGTTTTATCTGTTTCATTTTAATCGTCCAATGTTAAATCTATGTTAAATCTCCCTTAGAAACTTTTAAAAAAAATTCATAAATTACTAATTTTAATTTATAAAATAGATTAAATTTAAAAAATATAGTTATGCCGAAAGAGACAAAAGCGCTATGAAATTCATAGCGCTTTTGAAATATTTCACGTTACTTTATCAATCTAAATCTTAAATCTGTTCTTCTACAATTTCTTTTAGCTGTTCAGGAAAAACAATTCCTCTCATCAATTTATTACATAACCGCATTGCTCTAACAGTGCTTCTGGTTACTTGTTCATATTTAGAGCAAAGCAACTCATTTTCTGTCTCTTGTAATATTGTAATGGTATAACCTTCTCTTCTGCTCCCCGCCAAATAATATTTTAAAATACATGTTCCGTTATGAACCACAACTCTCCCCAATAGTCTTCTCATTCACATTCTCCTATTTGCAAGCATAATTGTAAAACAAGTTACGTGAAATATTTTCACTATTATCATACGTAACTGCAATCAAAAACACAATAATAATTGCTCCAAAAATATGTAGAAAATACTTATAATGCCATATATACCCAAAATATAACAAAATTAACATATATCTTGTTATAACAAACATAAAAACAAGATTGTAATCACGAAAGTGTTGAAGACAAACGCAAAACTTTCTATAAATAATATAAAAAATGTGAATCTTTTTAAACAAAATAAAACTAAAAATAATATTTAGTCTATTATGCGTTTAAATTCAACAATTTCAACCATTTTCAACGAAAAAAGAAAGTTTATAGTTTATTTACAAATAAATGAAAGAATTTCACAATTTATATCATTTATCTGAACAATTTGCTTATATAGGAGTAGCAATATGGCAAATTTTGTATTTAAATGGTGAGATAAATGAAAAAGAGCGTGCGAACGAAAAAATATTATTTATTGCTTATAGTCGCTTTATTGTCAGTGGCAAGTTTACTGTGCGGCGCAACCTTAATTGGTATTTCTATGACTACGCCTATGGGTACAAAACTGAATATTTCAGTAGGCTCCTCCACACAACTGGTTCCCAAGAAAGATGAAGGTTATTTTCTCATTCAAAATCAAGATCAAGGAACCTATATTGGATTACTAAGCCAACAAGGCTATATCTTACAGGAACAAACGTTTGACACAAACTATCAGGAAATTTGTTATTCTGAGGACTATTTATATATTTTAATGCCGGAATCGCAAAGTAAATCTTCCATTATTACTTACAATTTATCCGATACTACGGCAGCAAACTATCACATTACAGAACTGAGTACCGCTTTATATTCTTTTACAGCCTCTCAGGACGGTACCATTTATGGCGTTAACTATTGGGACAGATACAATTTGCTTGCATATACCAATGTAGCAGAAAAAAATTCGGCCCAGCCAATTTCCTTAAATTCATTTGAAACAAGCTTAGATAAATTATGTACTTCTCCTGATAATATTCTCTATATCTCATGCAAGAATATGACAGACATATATACTGCATCTACCGCACAAGGACTGCCCTATCAGTTCACCTTGAATCAAGCGGGTAAAAATATGCCGTCTTTTTCACCTCATACCCTTACAGATAATATCTTGTTCGATCTTAACGGTTATTTATACCAGATGCATCCAAATGAATCTCCATTATTTACCCAATTGAGCCCTACTCGTTATTCAAATGCCAGTGTTCTCACGGGAACCAAAATTTTAGTTTCTTCCGAATCAACAGATTATCTGGAGGAGTTTGATTTAAACGGAGCATCACAAAACCGCTATCAGATAACAGGAGAGTGTATTGCACTGGCAACAAATACGAAAGACACAGGTATTTTACTCAAACAGGATGAATCGATTTATTTTGTTACACTGTCCGAACTTAGCAGCACAGAAGATCTTCCCGATGCTTCTGAGTCTAATTCCACCTCCAGTACCACCAATGAAAGTGACCATGAAAGTGATCCCTCATCTGATCCGGATACTTCTTCAGGCTACCCTCATCAGCTGGAAAGCGATACATTTTTCATCGACCGCAGCAATAATACTATTTTATTGCCTCCAACCACTACGTTTGCAGTGTTACGTGATAGTTTGAACTCAACCAAAGATACCATTATCATGAAAAATCTAAGCGGCACCACTATAAACAGCGGAAATCTTGGTACAGGCTATACAGTTGCATTGCAAATTGAAGGCTCGATTATAGATGAGCTTACAATTATAGTCAAAGGAGATATTAATGGAACCGGCACGGTTAACTCCAGAGATGTACAGTTGCTTTATGATCAATTAAACGGAGCCGAAACTTTATCTGACATTCCATTATTAGCCTGTGATATGAACAACGATGAATTAATAGATACCGGCGATTTATTGTTATTAAAACAGCAAATTGCTTCCGCACAATAAAATAAAAAGGACGAGGAAATTCCTCGTCCTTTTTGTTGTTTCAATTATAGAGATGCTAAAATTTCGTTGCATTTTTTTACAACATCCTCAGCAGTCACTGTACCACAGCCGCAGCCACAGCCACAGCCGCCGTCTTTTCCTTTTTCAAATACGGTAATAATATTTTTGTTCATATCATATGTAGTATGGTTTGCCTTCGGACAATCATCCGTATCCTCAGCCCAAATATAACCATTATCAGTATTAAAATATAATCTTACCCAACCTGTCTTTTCATTGTATCTGTCTGTTTCATTTTTAATGTCTTGAGAAAGTGTAACTTCTTTGATAGCCATAATATAATTCCTCCGTTTTTCCATCTATAAAATGTATCCTTAGTTTATCATACGAAAGTCAATAATTCAATACTTATTGCATATTAAAAAAGAAGTCATATTTATCATACTGCAGTCTATTTTTATATACATTATAGAAAATTTAACATTATTGTTCAAAAACTAATTATGTAACTTTACCAATGAAAAAATTTTTTGTTTTGGTTTTCTCCAAAAACATCGCAAAACAAGAATTTCTATTTACAAATTCATCTAAACATGATATGATTTGCCATATTTTAGGTGTAAGGTTATAAATGATATATTAAGCTGCACAAATTTATTGAGTATTTATGGTTTTGCCGTCTTAAATCAATTTACTTATAACAAACATGAAATTAAGAAAAAGGGGGGTTTAAAGATTCAAAATATATGGTTTGTTATAAATAAAGCTTGATATAAAAGATTAACTTTTACAATAAGGAAAAAAACGGAAAAGAAGATAAAATTTACGAAGAAAAAGGTTTATGTGCTTTCTATTTTCACAACAATTGTTCTGTTGCTTTTTACAAACGTATTTACTGTGTCTGCCCATTATGATACCGCATATTGGCATGAAACAAGTGCAGCAGGAAATAGACAGGAATGGATGAAAAATATAAAAGGAGAAACCAAACTCAGTGAACTCTCCATTCCGGGCACCCACGATTCCATGGCGTTTAAGGATAATTTATTTGCAATTGACAGCACCCGAACACAGACCATGGATTTGACCAAACAGCTAAACAGCGGTATCCGTTTTCTTGACATTCGCGCAAAATATACGGAAACAGGATTTCCGCTTCACCACGGAACCGTATATTTAGGATATGACTTTGAGGACGTTTTAAAAACATGTGAAGAATTTTTGACACAGCACCCTTCTGAAACAATTTTAATACGTTTTAAACAAGAACACAGCAGTGCCAGCGATGCACAAATGCGTAAAGTATTTGATACATATTATAAACGATATCAAAATCTATTCTGGAAACCACAAGGACAAACCAACCCAACACTGGATCAATGCAGAGGTAAAATAGTTCTGGTTTCAGATGTTATCTCGTTAAATGACCTCGGAATTAATCACCGTAAATTAAATGTACAAGACAACTATAATCTTGGTACAAACTGGGATTTATATCAAAAATGGGAATCAATAAAAGCACACGCTCAAAAAATTAGTATAACAGACAATGTCATCAGCATTAACTATCTGAATGCTTCCGGCGGTTTCATGCCATATTTTGCTGCCAGTGGTCATTCCAGTCCGCAAACAGGTGCTCCAAGACTTTTGACAGGATTAACCGAACCGGCATTCAGTTCATGGTATCCTGAATTCCCAAGAGAGGGAAAAGTGGGAAATTTATCCAGTATTGCTTTTGAAGGCATGAATACAATGTATGCAAATCTATTGGAAAAGGGAACCGTAAGCCATACCGGAATTGTTGTTGCAGACTTTCCCGGGGAACGTTTGATTAGTAATATTATAGAAATGAATGATCCTCTTACTGAAAACATATATACTGGACGCTACCGTTTAATTTCAAGCAGCTTTAGCACGCATACTGTTGATCAAAATATGGACAATCTTAATAAAGTAACCATGTGGACAAAGAACGGAGGCATAAATCAACAATGGGATCTGAAATATGATAAGCAAAAAAAGGCTTATCATATTGTCAGCGCTTATGATGGAAAAGTTTTAACATTGGATAGCTCTAATGGAAATACAGTTGTGTTAAAAGCAAATAATAAGCAGCCGGAACAATATTGGATCATAAAAGAGCAAGGATTTCAAGGTGTTACATTAAAGAACTACAAAAATAATCAATATTTAGGATTTCAAGAATACAGCCCTAAAAACGGCAGTAAATTGATAGCCGGACCAATGACTTTATCCGGTTCTTTCTTCTCACTAGTAAAATAATGATTTAAAACATTACAAACAAAATTAAATTTCATATAATAGAATGATGCAAAAAAACGGACGTTGATCAACGTCCGTTTTTTAATTACTTTCTAAACCAAATCGAGAAAATCTTTAATGGGCAGAATATGATAAACGCTTACTATGGCAGATGCATCCGGATGTTGATGGTACAAGTTCCATCCTCTCACCGGAAAAGCTGTTGGCTCCAACATTCCAATGTTATAAAAATTTAAATAAATAATGGTTTCCATAAAATATTTTTGTATGGCTTTCATGCAGCACATCATATCAACATAAATTTTATGTATTTTTCTATTTCACACCAATGCATCAAAAAATGGTTGTTCCATTAAAAGATTAGACTCTACTATAAAATCTTATCTGTATTTGCAAAGTTTCCATACTAAGCCAATATTTTTCCTTCCGGAAATAGTCTACGAAAAACAAAACGCAATAACGGACCTGCAACTAACAACTGAAATGGTAATGCCATCGCTAAATTCCTGGGTAATATCACCAAATACTGCCATCCAATAGTATCCCATTGTCCGGATGCTGCACATGATTCAATTGCACCAAAAGCTGACATAAAAATAACCATAGGTAAAATAGTACAGCATGTAATTGCTAAAATAATCTTCCATTGCTTACTAGTCGGTTTTACAAGGAACCGGAATGCAAACCAATGAGCAAACTTGGAAACAATAAATTTCTCTAACAAAAATGCTACCAAATACGCAAGCGGAAAAGCTAACCAAGCTTCCTGCAATACTTCCAGAGACAATCCGCCATAAACAATTGCAATATTATAGGTACACATCCATATTACCATAATGAATACCATAAGAACTGAATAAATTAAATCTTCTCTTTTATTCTGCGGCATTATATATACCTCCATTTTTATTTTGTGCCGATATTTATTGTATACATTTTTTTGCCCTTGATGTAATACCCTATTTTATTTTCAGCGTTATACACAATATAAATCCCATTATATTTTGTGTATTTTTTCATTTAAATCTATACACTATTTTATATATAAGAGATAGTGTATAGATTTAAAACATGCTTTTTTACACATTGAAATTGTCCCGATGAAAACAAAACAAATTTATATAGAACGGTAAAAAACACAATAACTCCATAATTTACAGCTAAAACCACCTAATATATTATTTCATTATTAATACGGTTTTATATAAAATTCAAAGTATTCCATAGAATTATTGTTTTCATAACAATTCAGCACAAATACTGGGGCATATTGTAGAAAAGATAAAAAAGTTTAGTCAGCACTCGATTAAAACAGTACTGCCTTGATACTGAATAAACTTGATACAAGCTAATTGAAAAAGGAAATAAAAAAACGGTTACTCAACAAAGTAACCGGTAAACTTGGAAGGGTTAAAAAATTTTGATGCTGCTTATGGTGGGATCACTCGCACGGATAAACGAAAAGAGTCCAGACGCGAATTGCGTCCGGACTCAGTCTGGTGGTTGCGGGAGCTGGATTTGAACCAACGACCTTCGGGTTATGAGCCCGACGAGCTACCGAACTGCTCCATCCCGCGATATTAATTGCGCCGCTTTGTCAGGCGCAATTAATATTATATATGAATCAATGGTAGAAGTCAATAGAAAATCAAAATATCTTTATAAAATCGAATGACAATATTCTGCCTTCATTTCGTAATTATGTCAAAACAATGCATCATTTCTTCTTTTTATGCATCAGCAAAACAATAATTCCTATAACAATTACAAAAATTCCTATGCCACCTGCTATCATATATACAAAATAAGACGGCATTTGATTTCCAACAATATATAAATTTCTATCACCATAAAATATGGTATCTGTATTTAACGTTTCATTATTATCTTCCTCTGCTGTCGTTTGTTTCCCAGAGCCATTTGTTTTACTCCGACCGGAAGTAGTGCTTTTACTGCTCTCATTCTCTTCCTTTATCTTTTCACCGCGCGTAACATTTACTATATACTGGCTTTTATTCTTTTTATCTGAAGAAGTTACTGTAATAATGAACTGTGTTACAGAGCCCTGTTTTCCTAAATTCTTTCTGTTTACTCTTGCAGTTCCTCCATCAGCAGCTTCTAATTCAAACAATATCTGTTCTACTTCCGCTCCTACCTGAAGAGAATATTCTTGAATATAAGGATCAAACGCCGGTTCTAACGTTCCTTGATTTGGAACTAATTTTGTTAAAACTGCCTCTTTTGTAAACTCTGGCGTGATACGGAACATAGTTGTAACACTGGAAACTGAAGGCAGTTGTTTCGCACTCCAGTCTACCACTTGGTCTATTTGAGCTGAAACCGATGTTTCTCCAAAAACCGCATCACCGTTAACACGGAATACCAAGGTCATACATTCACCTGTTAATTTTGGGGCTGATGTTCCGTTGCAAACATAGATGCCTGTCATCGTGTCTCCTGCTATATGGTAGCGAAAGGTACCGTTTTCAATTTGTGATGATGTGTCTACTCTTTTTAAGGTAAGCTTTGATGAATCAAATTCTACATTTAAACGAAATCCTGCAATAGTCTCACTGGCAGTCCATTCATTGGCTGTAATCGCAATATGAATTTCATCATTCGCCAAAACATCTTCTTTTGAACTGGTAAAGGAAAAATAATCTTTTGTTTCTTGTGCAAAGACATAACAAGAATTTATAAATACCGTTGCGTATATGAGCAATGCGCATAATATTGCTGCAATCTTTTTCATGTTATCCTCCTTTCCAATAAAAGAACATCATGAATTTTATTATTTTACTACAGCAAATCATTTATTTAAGGGCTATATCGAAAATATTCACAAAGTTATTGCATAAAGTTCAAAGTTTCAATGTATTATTTCGTATAATAGTGAAAATAAATAAGAATATTTAAAAAGGGGGATATTATGCTTTTTCGAGCGTCAACCGTTCCTGAAATATTTAACATGTTTTTTTGGAATCTTATCATTGTAAGCGCTTATCATCTTATTATATTTGCAATTTGTATTAAGCTGCCTCAGTCTTCATTTGATGAACACAAATCCAGATATCAAATGAAAAAATTTGAAAGAAACGGAAAATTTTATAAACAAACATTAAAAATCAACCTATGGAAAGAACATGTCCCCCAGTTTACAGGTAAGGACGGATTTTCCACAGAACATATGTCAAACAACGTTTCAGTGGAATATTTAAATGAATTTATTGCAGAAACTTGCCGAGCAGAATGGACACATGAAACACAAAGCCTTTCCGTTATTTTTGTTTTTTTCGTTAATCCTCCTATTTACAACTTATTATTTACAGTTATTATTTTATTGATTAACATGCCCTGCACCGCAATTCAACGTTATAACCGGTTTCGATTGCAAACTTTAAGAAAACGGTTAATCCGTACAGGAGGTTTACTGCCTTCTATGGCATCTGCATAATCAATCCAAAAGAATACGAATATCCATATAAAATTTTTGGTGCTTTTCGCTTAAATTTGCAACTTATTTTATAACATAGATAAAAAACCAAAGTAAAGGCAAACCATTGACTTTCTTACATGTCTACCGTATAATAAAACCTATAAGCAAAGTAAGAGTTCTATAGTAGAAAAAACACTATAGTGCTCTTTTTTGGTTATAACTATGTATTTAGGAAAGGAAGTGAACGGAGTTATTCCTTGACTCTTATGGACGAGGTGAAATCTATGTGCAAAGTTCCTGAGATGTTTGGGACGCTGGTATTTAATGATGATATTATGCGTGCCAGATTGCCAAAAGAGATTTATAAATCTTTAAAAAAGACGCGTGAAGATGGTCTGCCACTTGATATCCATGTGGCTAATTCTGTTGCAAATGCTATGAAAAATTGGGCTTTGGAACATGGGGCAACACACTATACACACTGGTTTCAGCCAATGACCGGTATTACTGCCGAAAAGCATGACAGCTTTTTAACTCCTATTGATAACAGTAAAGTCATTATGGAGTTTTCCGGCAAAGAACTGATCAAAGGCGAACCGGATGCTTCCAGTTTCCCGTCCGGCGGTTTACGCGCTACCTTTGAAGCGCGGGGTTATACTGCTTGGGATCCAACTTCAAACGCCTTTATTAAAGACGGCTCTTTATGTATACCAACTGCGTTTTGCTCTTATGGAGGAGAAGCATTGGACAAAAAGACCCCATTGCTGCGCTCAATGGATGTAATTGATAAGCAAGCAATGCGTATTTTAAATCTATTTGGCAATCCGACCGGTGCAAAACATGTACGGACAACTGTTGGCGCCGAACAGGAATATTTTTTAATTGACAAATCTGTTTATAATCAACGGAAAGATCTTTTGTATACTGGCAGAACATTGTTGGGAGCCAGACCGCCAAAAGGTCAAGAATTGGAAGACCATTACTTTGGTGTAATTAAGCCAAGAGTTTCCGCTTACATGAAGGATTTAGATGAAGAACTTTGGAAACTGGGTATTCCATCTAAAACAAAGCACAATGAAGCAGCTCCGGGTCAACACGAAATGGCTCCGTTGTTCACCACCAGTAATGTTGCAACCGACCATAATCAATTGATTATGGAGGTTATGAAAAGAATTGCTGCAAAACATAATCTGGCATGTCTGCTGCATGAAAAACCGTTTAAAGGTGTAAACGGCAGCGGAAAACATAATAACTGGTCTATGGCAACAGATACCGGCGTAAATTTATTAGAGCCGGGAGAATCTCCAAGAGATAATGCGCAATTCTTGCTATTCTTAGTGGCTATCATTAAAGCGGTGGATGAACATCAAGATTTAATTCGGCTTTCTGCGGCTTCTGCCGGAAATGATCACCGTTTGGGCTCCAATGAAGCTCCGCCTGCTATCATATCAATCTTTTTAGGTGATGAGATAACCGAAATATTGCAATGTATTGAGGATGGCAGCGTATACCACGCACAAAAAACTTCCTATATGGAAGTAGGTGTGGACGGACTCCCTTCTTTTGCAAAAGATACAACAGACAGAAATCGAACTTCTCCGTTTGCTTTTACCGGAAATAAGTTTGAATTCAGAATGTTAGGATCTTCTGCATCTATTGCATGCACAAACTTTATTTTAAACACCGCAATCGGCGATGTTCTTTGTGAATTTGCAGATAAATTGGAGCAAGCAGACGATTTCAAATCTGCATTGAGTGATTTGGTTCGTACGACCATCAAAAATCACAAACGCATCATTTTCAATGGCAACAACTACTCTGAAGAGTGGGTACAAGAAGCTGAAAAACGCGGATTATTGAATCTTCCTTCCGTTGCTGATGCCGCACCATATTACATTCATCAGCAAAACATCGAGCTTTTTGAAAAACACGGTGTCCTTTCTGAAATGGAGATACGTTCTCGTTATGAAATCACCCTCGAGAACTACTTCAAACAGATTCACATAGAAGCCTTAACCATGATTGACATGGTTAAGAGGGATATTACTCCGGCAGTATGCGCATATATAAAAGATTTAAGTGAAGCTGCTGTTGCCAAAAAACAGTTAAACTTAGATCTAAGCTGTCAGCTGGAAGAAACCCTGTTAAAAGACCTTTCCGACCTTTCCTATGCTTTGTTCCAGAATTGCAAAAAACTGGAAGAGAATGTAGAAATGGCCGCAAAGATTACCGATGTGAAGGACGCAGCATACGCTTACAGAAATGCTGTTTTCATGCAAATGGAAGCTACCCGCTCCATTGCAGACAAACTTGAAGGTATGGTGGGCGACAAATATTGGCCGTTCCCATCGTACGGCAGACTATTATTTAGCGTAAAGTAATCTTTTTGTTTTTGCGACTACATATGATGTTTCATATGTATAAACAAAAATGCATTACACAATTTTGTTTGGAGGTAGAAAACTATGGAAATTTCAGCAATAGATACCATGTGGGTTCTATTCGGAACTATGTTTATTTTCTTCATGCATAGTGGTTTCGCATTGCTTGAAACCGGTTTCTCAAGAGTTAAAAATTCAAGTACTGCTTGGATTGATAACTTGCTAGACTTTGCCATTGCTTCCCTTGTTTTCTGGGCATTCGGCTATGGTATTATGTTTGGTAACAGTAATCCATTTATTGGTGAGTTTAACTTTGTAGCTATGAATAGTTATCCGGACATCAATCCAACCATTCCTAGCTATGCAAACGTTATGTTCCACGGCGCTATTTGCGCTACAACCGCTGCGGTTGTATCCGGAGCTATGCTGGAAAGAGTTAGCTTTAAATCATTCCTTATTTACAGTACTATCATCAGCGGTCTTGTATATCCTATTGCCGGTCACTGGGCATGGGGCGGCGGCTGGCTTGCAGAGTTGGGCTTCCACGATTTTGCAGGTTCCGCATCTGTTCACGGTCTTGGTGGTATCATCGCTCTTGTTGGCGCTGCTATTCTTGGCCCACGTATTGGCAAATACGACAAAAACAAAAAATCCAGAGAAATGCCTGCCCATTCTCTTACATTAGCAGGTATGGGTACATTCGTTCTATGGTTTGGTTGGTTTGCCTTTAACGCTTGCTCCACCATTGTTGCAGATTCAGACACTATGGTGACAGCAGCTAACGTATTCCTATCCTCTAACATTGCTGCTGCTGCTTCTACAGTAACAGTTCTGTTTATTACATGGATTAAATACAAAAAACCAAGTGTTTCCATGATGTTAAACGCACCTTTGGCAGGTCTGGTAGCTATTACAGCTGGCTGTGACCAAATCGAGCCATGGGGAGCTTTCTGCATCGGTGTAATCGTATCCTTTGTAATGGTATTTGGTATTGAATTGGTTGACAAAGTATTCAAAGTTGACGATCCGGTTGGTGCTGTAGGTCTACACTGCTTCTGCGGTGCAGCAGGTACCATTCTAACTGGTTTATTCTCTACCGAAAGCGGCGTATTCTACGGCCATGGCTGGCAGTTCTTCGGTGTTCAATGCCTAGGTATTGCTGCTATCTTGGCATGGGGTGCTGCTACTATGACAATTGTGTTCTTCGTATTGAAATACACAATCGGTCTGCGTGCTCACAAAGAAGAAGAAATTGCTGGTCTTGACCACGCTGACTTCAAACTTGTTGAGACATCTTACCAAGAATTCATGCAAATTCAAATCGATCCACTTGAGGAAAAATTTACTCCTGTTACAACATTCGATCGTACTCCAATTAAGAAAGACGAAGAATAATATTCCCTTCTTATGGAGTTTGCAACCGGTTGTTCGATAGGGTGACGAGCAACTAAATGCTCGGAAAAAGCCAATTATCATATGATAATTGGCTTTTTCCCTTTTTTACTTATAAAAATAAAAGTTTGCTGTTATAGAGAAAAAGAACAGGTGCTACAACATCTGTTCTTTTTTCTATAAATATTAATTATGAATACTCCCTGCCAGAGATACTTATCACAGTAACCTGATAAGTGTCTGAATGGTCAAATATTTGCAGTATATATTTTTATCTATCAATAACTAAAGCAGCCTTATACGAACAATAAAATAGGAATATTACTTCCCTCAATAGGTGTATATTGTTCCATCACCTGATTTTCCACACGGACTCAAATTTTCCGTTCACTTTTCTTGTAGCTGTAATGCTATATAAGTATCTCACGTATAGATGCATTTATGTTGGCTTTTGCTGCATTTCAGATGAAATAAGAAAAGACACCGAAAAATAATTGTGGTAATCATTAAAATAATATATAAGGCGATTCTTTATTGAAACATGATTGGTTGTGCAATTATAATTTTTTTCACTTCATAATAATAAAATAAATTGTTTGGATAATAAATCTTATAAAATAAATAAACATTATTTCCATAAAAAGAAAGAGACTTCTCAAAAGAGAAGTCTCTTTCTTTGCGACCAGACCTATAAGCCGAGTTCTGTCGTGAACAGTCATCTATCTTGGCCGGGTGTTGCCACCACGGCTCATGCCACCTTCTCGAAACGCGCCGGGCAAGCGCTGTATGTTTCTCTGCGGTGTTGCTCCGAATAGGGTTTACATAGCCGTATAGTCTCCTACACGCTGGTGAGCTCTTACCTCGCCTTTCCATCCTTACCACGGTAAAACCGGGCGGTATCT
>CALWUU010000045.1 GCA_944384835.1 uncultured Clostridia bacterium
TCAGAACAAATTCCATAATAAGTCGGATTATTGACCAAAACCGCTTTCGCATCCGGATTTTGTTCAATAGCCCTTTTTACATCTGCCACTGACATACCCAATGGAATCCCCAACTGTTTATTGATACTTGGATTTACATAAACAGGAACCGCACCGCTTATGATAAGCGCATTAATTGCACTGCGGTGTACATTACGTGGCATAATAATTTTATCTCCGCGTTTACATACGCTCATAATCATACTTTGTACGGCAGAAGTAGTACCGTTAACCATAAAAAAGGCATGCTGCGCGCCAAAAGCACGAGCTGCCAATTCTTCTGCTTCTTTAATTACGGAAACCGGATGACACAAATTGTCTAACGGTTTCATGGAATTTACATCTACCGTTAAACATTTTTCACCCAAGAACTTTGTCAACTCCGGATTTCCTTTTCCTCTTTTATGTCCCGGTACGTCAAACGGAACAATGCGCATAGCTTTATAGCGCTCTAATGCCTCAAAAATAGGGGCTTTGCTTTGGTCTGATAAGTTCATAGCACAATCCTCCTACTTGTACACATTGGTTCCACTGAATATTTCGATCATCTCTCTGCGCAGACGGTCTGTAATTGCCAAACGCTCTTTTGGAGATAATTCATAAACATCTGTATTAAACAGATAATTTTGCAATTCTATTTCTTTTATCAACAATTTTGTATGGAACAAATTTGCCTGATATACGTTAATATCAATTGCATCATACTTCTGCAGAGTTTCTGTGGCAATATAATCCTGAATGGAAGTAATATCATGGTCAATAAATAATTTATGTCCATGATTGTCACGGGTAAAACCACGTACGCGGTAATCGGCAGTAATGATATCAGAATCAAAACTGCCAATCAAATAATCTAATGCATTCAGCGGAGAAATCTCTCCGCAGGTTGCAACATCAATATCCACACGAAATGTAGAAATAGAGTTATCCGGGTGATACTCCGGATACGTATGCACCGTAACATGACTTTTGTCAAGGTGTGCCAAAACAGTATCACGTGAAGCAAGGTGTCCATGGTTGCAAGACTTGTCCATCATCTCTTCGGGCATATCATTTTCACTGATTAAAAGTGTTACGCTTGCACCCTGGGGGTCATAATCTTGTTTGCTGATATTCAGCACATGCGCGCCGATAATTTCAGTAACATCACACAAAATTCTGGTTAATCTTTCAGAATTGTATTGCTCATCAATGTAAGCAACGTAATCTTTTTGGGCTCGCTCACTTTTTGCATAGCATACATCATAGATGTTAAAGCTAAGTGTTTTGGTGAGGTTGTTAAAGCCGTATAAAGTCAGCTTATTTTCCAACCCAAACATCACTACCTTTCAATGAAATACCTTAACCTTGATAATATATGAAAATGATAAAAAAGTCAATATACACAGGAGGATTCTCTATTCATACGGTTATTTTAACATATTTTGAATTTAACTGATGTTTTCTCTTAAAAGCTTTAATTTTCTCATGATTTCAATTATTTTCACAAGAAAAATTCTTATATTTATAAATTGTTGTCTATGATAAACAAATGACTGCATTTGTGTGGAACATCCCATAGATTTATGAATAACGGCAGGTTAGCAAACAAGATAAAAATAATATGCTATTCCATTTATTATGGCGTATGACAGAACGTTTAAAATTTTATCTTTATCTGTTTAGGACGTTGACTTCCAGTCAAAAACAGGAGAGAAATCATCACCGATATCATTTATTTTCATAGATCCAGTACATAACATAGGCTTTTATTGATAACACTTAACTTAAAAAAATATTATTCTTAATATAAGTCAAACTATCATCACTAGCTGATATAATGATACTCATCTTTCATACCAAAGATATAAAAAAGAATCGCTTCTTTTCTAAGCGATTCTTGCTTCAAATAATCTTACAAAAAAGTATTTCTCTTTCAGTGACATACCATTCTGTATCAACCCACTAATATTTGCAGCGTTCTCTTAATAGGGCGATTTCTTTTGCATAGCCATCCAATTCGTTGGGCGTTTCCAAACAAAATGGCAAATGACACAACTTTGGATGATTGATAATCGCTGCAATGGCCTCCAAACCGATAAAACCTTCACCTATTTTTTCGTGTCTGTCTTTATGACTGCAAAAAGGATTTTTACTGTCATTTAAATGAATGGCATGCAAACGTTCCAAGCCAACGATACGGTCAAATTCCTCAAGGACACCGTCTAAGTTATTTACAATATCATAACCCGCATCATAAACATGACAAGTATCTAAACAAACACCTATTTTATCTTTCAATGCAACGCCATCAATAATTTGCCGCAATTCCTCAAAACGGCTTCCCACTTCACTGCCTTTTCCTGACATAGTCTCCAACAGAACAGTTGTTTTTTGTTCGGGTTTTAAAATGATATTCAGCGCTTCAACAATTTGGCGAATTCCTTCTTCTATTCCTTGTCCCACATGGCTGCCCGGATGAAAATTATAAAACTGGTTGGGCAAGTAGTCCAAACGCATTAAATCATCCTGCATTGTTTCTAATGCAAATTCTCTGGTTCGTTCTGTGGCGGAACAAGGATTTAATGTATATGGTGCGTGAGCCACAACATGTTTTATTCCATGTTCATCCATTAATTTCAGCAGTGCATTCATATCATCCACATCTAATGGTTTTACTTTACTGCCGCGTGGATTTCTCGTAAAAAATTGAAATGTCGTTGCATGAATGGATAATGCTTCCTTCCCCATGTGTAAAAATCCTTTGGAGGAAGATAAATGACATCCTATTTGAAGCATAATTAAAATCTCCTAAAATATTATTTCTTTCTTTGTTTTATTATTGTTTCTTTTTCTAAATTCAATAAATATCGTTTCATATCAAGTCCGCTGGCGTAACCTACTAAATCCCCATTAGAACCAATCACCCTGTGGCAAGGAATGATAATGCTGATGGGATTGCGATGATTTGCCATGCCTACCGCACGACAAGCTTTTGGATTGCCAATTGCCTTTGCCATTTGTAAATAGCTCCACGTTTCACCATAAGGAATAGTTTGTAGTGTATTCCACACTTTTTGTTGAAACGAAGTTCCTTTCGGCGCCAAAGGCAATTGAAATGCTTGCCGTTCTCCTTGAAAATATTCCTTTAATTGCTGGTAAGCATTTTGAATGAGAGGTGTCTCCCTTTTTTCATAAGCAATGTTTTCATTTGGCTGGAGTATTCCCACTTCTGCAATTGCATCATCTTCTTGAACGATATATAACATACCCAAATCGGTTTGATATTGAAATTGTACTTTCATACAATCACCTTCTTTGTGCCATTATAACATAGAAAAAATTGCTTCGCAATTTTTAACTGTGAAACACTGAAACATTCTCTTAACAGCCGAATTGTCACTTTGTTACTCTTTTAAGATTCGTTCAATACAAAAGAGAAATTGCCCAGCAATTTCTTTCTAATAATTGTTATACCATTTCGGTCAACAATCAAAATCTTGAATATTGCAAGAGATATTTTTCAATATTTATTTTGCTGCCGTCGCTAGATTATGATAGTGACAAGACGGTTCTTACCAATTTATGACTGCGAATTTGTATAACTTTCTGGCAGCAACTGAAATCTTTTGATTCTGTGTTTGTTATTAAGTCATAATACTCTGTAAAACTCTGTTTCATAAATCCATTCCTTAGTATTAAGACTACGATAACAATTCATCTATCATTTTTGGAATAAAAATTCAGTGTATATTTCAAAACATTACACAGAATAATAAAAATTGAACCGTGAAAATACGGCTATACAACCTTGAAACAAACTTGAATACGTATCAAAATTATAATTCCTGTATCAAGTGGATACAGGACACGTAGAAGCGTATACGGTAACCCAAATATGCACATGGAGCAAGAAATCTTATATAACAGGAAAACTCTGCCACAATAGAGACAGAGAATTCCGCAAACCCCATACAATTATACCTGTTAACTTAGAACAACATAAAAAACTAAGTTCTGAGACAGTAACGAATAAACTCAGTCTGAAGAGTTTACATTCAAAAGAGATACTACTCTATAAACGCGAGCACAGAACCAAGACATCAATAAATAAAAAAAGCCCCGAACGCGGCTTACGCGTCGGGACGACCCACTGGAGCTACTAGCCGGACTTGAACCGGCGGCCTGCTGATTACGAATCAGCTGCTCTACCAACTGAGCCATAGTAGCATAAGAAAGAAGGCAGCTGCCTTCTTTATAAGAATATTTAACTCTCGGAAATTAACATTTCCATTAATTGATAACCTTGGTCTACATATACACCTGTAGATTCTGCTGTTTTCTCATTATATGCAGAAACGCCGCTTTGCTGCGGTGCATTGCTTCTATAAAGAGCAAACGGAACAGGATCTGATGTATGTGTTCTTAAATTTAATGGAGTAGGATGATCCGGCAACACCATAATGCTAAAGTCTTCCCCTGCTTCTTTCATTGCGTCCATAATTGGAGCGATAATTTTTTCATCAATCAGTTCAATGGAGCGTACTTTGTTCTCGATATCATGTTGATGACCGCACTCATCGGGTGCCTCTAAATGTACGTAGACAAAATCACTTCCATTTTTCAACGCGTTAATGGCTGCTTGTGCCTTACCCTCGAAATTGGTATGGACAGTGCCGGTGGCACCTTCTACGTCAATGCTGTTTAATCCTGCACAAATGCCGATTCCTTTAATCAAATCCACCGCAGAAACCACGCTGCCTTTTACATGGTATTTTTCTTCAAACGGCGTTAAATTTGGTTTTCTGCCTTCTCCCCAGAACCAAACAGAGGATACCGGAGCTAATCCACGCTCAATACGGCTCTTATTTACAGGGTGGTCTTTCAAAATCTCTCTGGAACGCTTCATCATTTCCAGCAATAATTCTGAGTTTTGACCTTTCGGTAAATAATCGCAAATCCTTTTATCCAGAATGTCATGAGGCGGTGTGGTTTGGGCACCGTCTTTTGCGTCTTTCAATACCAAACAATGGCGATAACTGATACCCGGATATAAAGTTAAAAATTCATTATGAAACTGTTCATCTAAATCACGAATAATTTGAGAAGATTCTTCTGTTGTAATTTCTCCAGCACTGTAATCTACCATTGTACAGTCTTCGTAATGTTCATCATCTGACAATGTAACTGTATTACAACGATAAGTAACATCTGTTAAAGATAGGTCAATGCCCATGCTAACCGCTTCTAAAGGAGAACGACCTGTGTAATACACTTTTGGATCATATCCCATTGCAGAAAGATTGGCAGTATCACTTCCTGGAGGCATGCCTTGCGGCACAGTTTTCGCCAGTCCGCATATACCGTTGGCTGCGATAAAATCCATATTCGGATGCTTTGCACAATCCAAAGGAGTTTTATCTCCCAATTCTTTTACCGGCAAATCAGCCATACCATCGCCTAATATTACAATATATTTCATCTGCTATCCTCCATTCGTGTATAACAATCCTATTATATCGTATTATACGAGAATATGCGAATGTAGTCAAGAGGATTAACATTATATTATTTGCGATTCAGACAAAAAAACATGTAAAAAATGACTGTATGGTGAATAAAAATCACATAAATTTAAAGGAAAATTCTCACCATTCTATAATGGAAAATAAAGAAAGATTCAGGAAGGAGGGGTAAAATGGCCAGCATAAAAATAGGCAAAAAACTACGTATGCTGAGAGAAAAATTTGGCTATACACAGCAGCATATGGCGAATATTCTAAATGTTGATCGTTCTACTTACTCCTACTATGAAACGGAAAAAACTTCTCCTGATATTGCAACATTAATCACGTTATCCAATGTATTTTGTGTAGGTATTGAGGAACTATTGGGTCAAGAAAACGCCGCTGCTCATCAATTACATGATGCCAAATATGCCCCTAATGCATCAAAAAATAAAGATATTACTTCAAATGACAGTTTTATTTATAATTTATCAGGAGATGAAAAACAATTTATTGCATTTTACCGCGCAATTTCTCCTACAACGAAAAGCGTTGTATTACAGCTTATGAAAGAAGACCTTACCCGCCAACGTTTTCAATTGAAAAACAAAAAGAGTTAAGCATAATGAGTTATTATGCTTAACTCTTTTTTTAGCGATATCGAACACGCTCTTATCAGGTAAATGGAAACCACCTCCATCCCACGCACGGCGTTAATAGAAAGTCTTTGAACTATTTCTTAATTTATGATAATATAATAGCATGGGGTGATTTTATGGATTTTGACGCATTAACCGGCGGTGTAGAGCCGGGAGGATTGAGAGTAAAAAATGACATACGTCTTTTAATTTGTTATCTGCTTTCCAGTATTAATGCTCCACTCTCCAAGCAAGATATTGTACAGATTATGCAGGAAAATAGTCTTGCCAATTATTTTGAAGTGATGGATTCTCTTTCAGAAATGATTCAAAAAGGTACCATTGACACTGTACCTTTTAACCAATTAAATGAACAGGAAGACTGTGTCATCTGCAACGATATTACACGCAACATAGCCAAACAGCTTGACAGTACCCTGCCTATATCTGTCAGAGATTGTGCCGTGTCAGCTGCGTTTAAGTTATTGGCAAAAGCGAAACGAGAAAAAGAAAATCATGTTGATATTATTGAGACTAAGCAGGGATACCAAGTAGAATGTCATATTTCCGGAGGAGAAATGGATTTGATGTCTTTTAAAATATATGTTCCCGATATATATCAAGCACGCATGGTAAAAGAAAAATTTCATGAAAATCCGCAACGTATCTACAGTATTCTACTGGCAAGTGTAACAGACGATAAAGAATTGCTTTCTGAATTATTTTAATAATCGCTCTCTTCAGAGTAAAAATATAAAGCAGATGCTTTGGTTTCCAAGCATCTGCTTTATTTTATGCATCCAAGACAGCTTTAGCAATCTTTTCGCAAAGATCGTATAACTCTTGGGAAGTTTTACCTAATAATTTGACAGAGGTGTCTCCACTCTGAATAATGGACGCGCCACCTGTTACATTAGGAGTGTTATCAATAATTTCTCGAATTAAATCGAGATTTGAAGCTTTGTCTTGCATATTAAAGAACAATAAGTTAGCCATATGAGTATAACCTTCATATACGCCAATATTGTTCATCTCGCCTTCGGAGGGATCGAACATGGTATTATCATTGTAAATCAACTTACCTGCCTTACGAACTGTGATAAGAGAATTATAATACCTGTATTCAAATGTTTCACCGTAAGCAACTCTACCACTAGTTAAAATTTCCATAAGGATTAACTTAGAAGTATCGTCCGCAAGTTCAGCATGAATAGTACTGTCAAATCCGGAATCATAAAATGGGATGGTAGGTAACGGACTATATTTAAACAGCGCATTTTTACCTACTTTAATGGTGCAGTCTCTGCGAGCATTACCACCATCCATTTTGTGAAGCTTTTCATAGGATTGAGAAGTTAGCTCCATACTTGCATTGTCACGGATATCAAAATTAAGTTCTTGAGTATCACCTTTTAAGATACCAGCAGAAGCTGTCTGCATCATAACCGTCATATAATTTTTGTTAATATGAAACGGTTTCATAATTTTAAAAGGGGAAGTGAAATAAACATCACTAACGTAATTTTTACCGTCCTTAACATCAGCAGTTATGTTTAAAACACAAGTCTTAGCATAATTGTTTTTCGATGTGTTTTCCATATCTTTTCTCCCTGAATTATTTTAAGTCTTCAAGTAGAACGTCAGATTTAATCCAGTCAATGATTTTATCTACGCCCTCATGGCTTCTAACATTAGCGAAAATAAAAGGTTTATCTCCTCTCATTTTCTTAGAATCTCTCTCCATTACTTCAAGGCTTGCATTTACATAAGGAGCCAGTTCAATTTTATTGATAACCAATAAATCGGAGCGAGTAATGCCAGGACCACCTTTACGTGGAATTTTATCGCCTTCAGCAACGTCAATAACAAAGATAGTAGCATCAACCAGCTCTGGGCTAAATGTTGCAGACAAGTTATCGCCGCCGCTTTCAATAAATACAAGTTCAATATCAGGGAATTTATCTACTAACTCATCTACTGCTTCCAAGTTCATGGATGCATCTTCACGAATAGCAGTATGAGGACAGCCGCCGGTTTCAACACCAGTAATTCTGTCTCTTGGCATAACGCTGTTCTTTGCAAGGAATTCAGCATCTTCTTTGGTGTAAATATCATTTGTAATAACACCAATGCTGTAAGAGCTAGCCATTTCGCGAGTTACTGCTTCAATAAGGGCAGTTTTACCGGATCCAACAGGACCGGCAACACCAATTTTTTTGTAAGCCATATTTATTTCCTCCTAAAATCCATTAAGACATGTAAAGTCTGCTATATAGAGTTTCATGCTGCATGCAGCGAACATCAAAACCAGGTGTTGAACGACAAAGTTCTCGTTCTGTCAATGACTCAAGACGATCCAAAACTTCAATAAAGGTTTCGTGACAATCTTTTAGAATTTGTTGTCCCTGGGTCTGACTTAGAGGAATCGTTTTAACACAGCTAACAACCTTACCGGAAGTATTTGTGTATAAGAAGGATTCCATGGCACGTCTCATATCAATACCAACAGCAGCGCAAAATACGCCATATGCAATTGCATAAGTTGGTTGTTTTACTTTTTCAACATAACGTGCAAATACATCAGAGATGTAATCTACATTCATGCTAATAACGGTTTTTACGAATCTAGAGCCAAGCTTTTGTGCAGCGGCACGAATCTCAACCGGAGACTTGCTCGCCTCAACAACTTCTTCCAATTCTACAATTTTATCCAGCTTGTCCTCTTTTGTATATTCATAAGCAAGACGAGCAGGCAGCAATTCAGAGTATAGGAAGCTATTTTTAATACTGCTTTTCATAAAAGCCAATGCAGTCTCCCCACTATTGACAATATTCTTTTGAATATAAGTCTCTAAACCATAAGAGTGAGAATAACCGCCGATTGGAAACAACGCGTCATTAACTTGTAACAGAATAAATAGTTGATTTTCGTTCATGCTTTTTCTCTCCGCAGTTATTTAGCGACAAAGAAATACCGCCATCATTTTGTCGCTGAAAAATGATGGCGGATTTAACTTCATTGATTAATGCGTATGTGCGTTAATTGAGGAAGAAATTTTCTTCTTAAAGTCGAATTTAACTGTTTTGCGTTCAACTTTAACGCCTAGTTTTTCCATCAGCGCTTTTATTGGAAGGTCTAGTGGAGTAATAAACTGGTAGTCACCTTCGCCTCGAAAAAGTGTAGCGTGTTTGTTTCCAATCTCGTAACATACTTTAGCAACCATGCGAACATCGTTGTCCACTGTCATAACTAAAGCCTCACAAGCAGGAATGTTTACAGCAATGACAGTATCGCCATCAACACCAAGCACGTCATCCTGATTCAAACCTCTGGTTAAAATCTCGTTTCCTAACGAAATACCCAGGTCACGACCTCCTTGAGTTTTTTTCTTATGTAATTTTTTGAAAGCTTCGTGCCATTCAATATCTACATAATCAACCTTCAAGTTTTTAAATTGCTCATCACTTAAAGTTCCCAATATTTGTTCACATAACATAATTAAATTCTCCTAAATACAGCCATGATTTTGTCACGCCGATAATAAATACCCCCAAATCGACCAAATATAATAGCGTATAATTGGCATTAATTATACGCTATTATCTATTTGGGAAGTAACTACTATGTAATCGTACCATAGTGGTTACTAAACCGTATAACTACAATACGCCGTTAATCTTAAGTTTTAAACTCAAAATTAGAATAGGTAGTAAAGTTGTGTTAGTGGCAATTCTTTAGCAACTTCGCAAGTTAGTAGAACGCCGTCAGCTTTAACTACATATGTCTCTGGATCAACTGTCAACTCTGGAGTTGCATCGTTGAATTTCATGTCTTTTTTGCCGATGTTGCGGCAGCCTTTTACAGCTTCAACTCTCTTTTGTAGACCCAATTTCTCTTTGATACCGTTATCAATAGAAGCTTGAGATACGAAAGTGATGCATGTATCATATTTAGCTGCACCGTGTGCGCCAAACATGTGTTTGTAGATGATTGGTTGTACAGTTGGGATAGAAGCGTTAGCATCGCCCATTCTGGAAGCAGTTACAGCGCCGCCTTTGATGATGATCTCAGGTTTTACGCCGAAGAATGCTGGATCCCATACAACCAAGTCAGCAAATTTGCCAACTTCTACAGAACCTACAAGATGGGAAATACCTTGTGCAATAGCTGGGTTAATTGTGTATTTAGATACATATCTTTTTACACGGAAGTTATCATTACCTTCAGCATCTTCTGGTAATTTACCACGTTGTTTTTTCATTTTGTGAGCTGCTTGCCATGTTCTTGTAATAACTTCAGCAGGACGGCCCATAGCTTGAGAGTCAGAAGACATGATGGAGAATACACCCATATCATGTAGAACGTCTTCAGCTGCGATTGTTTCTGGACGAATTCTGGAGTCAGCGAAAGCAACGTCTTCAGGAATTCTGTTATCCAAGTGGTGGCAAACCATCAACATATCCAAGTGCTCATCCAAAGTGTTAACTGTGTATGGCATTGTTGGGTTTGTAGATGCTGGCAAGATATTTGGGAAACCAGCAACTTTGATGATGTCAGGTGCGTGACCGCCGCCTGCACCTTCTGTATGGAATGTGTGCATTGTTCTGCCAGCGATAGCATCCATAGTATCTTCAACACAGCCAGCTTCGTTCAAAGTATCTGTGTGGATAGCAACTTGGATGTCATATTTGTCAGCAACTGTTAGGCAGCAGTCGATAGCTGCAGGTGTGGTACCCCAGTCTTCGTGAAGTTTCATACCTGCTGCACCAGCAAATACTTGCTCTTCCAAAGATTCTGGAGCAGAGCAGTTACCTTTACCATAGTATAGTAGGTTCATTGGATACTCGTCAGCTGCTTTTAGCATCATAGCTAGGTTCCAAGGACCAGGAGTACATGTTGTAGCGTTTGTACCGTCGTTAGGACCAGTACCGCCGCCTGCCATTGTTGTGATACCGCTGAATAGAGAAGTATCAACTTGTTGTGGGCAGATGAAGTGGATGTGAGTATCAATACCACCAGCTGTAACGATCATGCCTTCTGTTGCAAGAGCTTCTGTAGAAGCACCAACAACCATGCCTGGTGTTACGCCATCCATAATGTCTGGGTTACCAGCTTTACCGATACCAGCGATCATGCCGTTTTTGATACCGATATCAGCTTTGAAAATGCCTGTGTAGTCAACGATCAAAGCATTTGTCAAAACTAGGTCTAGGTCACCTGTAGCACTTGTTGTGTTAACAGATTGTCCCATACCGTCACGTAGTGTTTTACCACCACCGAATTTACATTCATCACCATATACGGTGTAATCTTTTTCTACTTCGATGATAAGATCTGTATCAGCCAATCTAACTTTGTCACCAACAGTTGGGCCGTACATCATTGAATATTGTTGTCCAGAAATTTTCATGATCTCATTACCTCCTTAAGTGAATAAAATATTCTTATTTTACAAAGCCTTTCAATTTAGCATTGTTCATAGCTTTGTCTAGGTTTGCAGGTACTGCTTGGTCTGCAGTTAAGTTGTTTAGACCGAATGCGCGTTTGTTGCCGCCCAATTCTACCAAAGTAACAACTTTCTTTTCGCCTGGCTCAAATCTAACAGCGTTTCCGGATGGAACGTCTAGACGGAAGCCAAATGCAGCAGCTCTGTCAAATTGTAGCATTTTATTTACTTCAAAGAAGTGGAAATGAGAGCCCACTTGAACTGGTCTATCGCCTGTGTGAACAACTTCAACTTGGATAGTTTTTTTACCCGCGTTAAGTTCGATTTCTCTCTCTACTGGAATAACTTCACCGATACGCATGTTTCTAATCCCCTCTCTTTAAATTATTGAACTGGATTGTGTACTGTAACTAGTTTTGTGCCGTCTGGGAATGTAGCTTCGATTTGAACGTCGTGGATCATCTCTGGAACGCCTTCCATAACGTCAGCTCTAGTCAACATTTTTGTACCCAATTGCATTAGTTCAACAACAGTCTTGCCGTCTCTTGCAAGTTCATGTAGCTGAGCGCAAAGATAACCAATGGTCTCAACGTAGTTAAGTTTTACCCCTCTTGCTTTTCTTTCTTCAGCTAGTTTGCCAATGCAGTGCATTTGCAACTTTTCGAGTTCTCTTGGTGTTAATTTCATTTCTGATAACCTCCTATTTCTGTCGAAAAATTTAAACAAAAAAAACGTCTTAAAAATAATAGATTAAGAGCGCTTTTGTTTACTGATTAAAAAGCTTCTAAGCTACGAACACATTGTATACCAAATTCGCCCTATTGTCAACTTTTTTTCGTTAAGAAACAACAAATGGTCTAAACGCATAAAATTTTTTATTCATAATTGTAAATTATGAATATTGCATTAAGAAAATAGGGCTTTCGCATACTTTTTCGGCTGAAAGCATAATAAAAAGACATCCCTTGGCGATTCCAAGGTTGGAAAATATTTCTTTATCCAATTTCTAGAAAACATATGATATTTGTCTAAATTGCACAAATAAACAAGAAATATGTCTTTTTTCAATAAACAGGACAATTGTCAAAAACATCATATTTTTTATGCTTACATACGATCTTTTTCCAGTCCTTATGATTTACTGATTATATTGTATTCTTTTTTTTTCTATTTTTCAATATTTATTTATCATCTTTATATACGGTTTCTAACTTTTATCCATTTATCTATAACAAAGTGTATTATATAAGCATTTCTATTTAAAATGAACAACAATATGTCTGACTTCTCGGACACGCAGTCATTTTAAGAAATTATTTCATTTTCAGTAACTTTACTACCGCTTTATTAATAGCTTGTTTATATTTAACACTGTTTATTTTATTTAATAAATTTTCCTGATAAGCTTGGTGATAATTGTGTGCCTTTTGAATACATTCGATTGCTTGTGCGATTGTTTCTTTATATTGTTTTTGTATGATTGCAATTTGCTCTTTATTTTCCTCATCCGTATGTTCTTTTACTGCTTCCTGATAAATATCTATAATCTCATCACTGTCACGGGACGGAAAATATTCATGGGGAGATGTGCTGTCAAACAAACAGATTCCCAAATCACGAATGACAACCAAATCTAAACTATTGGGGTCGAATGCACAATGATAGATTTCAACATGATATCCATTCATCATGGCACGTTCAGCAATCTTTTTCAAAAATGTAGACTTTCCCGTACCCGGTCTTCCTTTAATAAAATATCGCTTTTCAATATCAGCAGTAATGTTTTCTATATAATCAATCGGCCCATGGATTGTAGAAGCACCAAACAAACGGTTTACACTGCTTCCTTTTTTATTTTGTGTATGTCCACCCAGAATTTTTAAAATAGTATCGGAAGTCAACTGGTTCATCTTAGCAAAATTCATATTGGTAATATAAATTTTTTCCCAGTCATCATGTATTTTTAATGCTTTTGCAAAGTATTCATGAGACTTTGTTAATGCTTCCTGCATGTCATGCACAGTGTCGTTATCAATTAGTTTATACACGGAATATCCGTAGTCAATATATGCAGGAATATTTAATAATCCTGTTTTTAGCTGGGGCAAAATAATACCTTCTATACTGTTATCAATGCAGCTGTGAATAATTTCCTGCTGATAACCTTTCTCTGCCGCAATCGCGCTGGCTTTTCCTATTAACTCTTCTACAATGACAGTTGGATAGTTGTCCAACTTAATGACTCGCTCCAAAGGTTCAAAATTGGATTTGAAAAAACTGACAAACCCTTTTGAACTGTTTGTATTGATAAAATAATGGATTGCATTGCCCATCTCATCACGCTCCTGTTTCCTATACTGTTTCTAGTATATGTGGAAAATACTGGAATATGACAAGTTGCCTAATACAAAACGGATTTTTTCATATCCAAAATATACGCAATAAAACACGAACCTTGGACAGGTATCCATACTCATAATTTTATAAAAAAAAAGAAGGGCTGATATCAGCCCTTCTCACACTATTGTTCTTTATATCTTAAAGCTCTGATTGCATTTAAAATTGCCAATACTGCAACACCAACATCCGCAAATACCGCTTCCCATAACGTTGCCACACTAAAAGCGCCTAACATTAATGCCGCAAACTTTATAATGAATGCCAACGCGATGTTTTGAATGACAATATTTAATGTCTTTCTGGAAATCCCCATTACCGTTGCAATGCGCGACGGTTTGTCGTTCATAATAACAATATCCGCAGCTTCAATAGCGGCATCTGAACCCAGCGCACCCATGGCAATACCAATGTCGGCTCTTGCAAGAACAGGGGCGTCATTTATGCCGTCTCCCACAAATATCAGCTTTCCGTTCTTGGATTTCTCTGCAAATAAACGTTCCATTTGTTCCACTTTATCGGCAGGCAGCAAATCAGAATGTACTTCATCAATGCCCAATTCATTTGCCACTTGTTCCGCTACGGATTTGCGGTCTCCCGTCAGCATCACTGTCTTTTTAATACCAAGCTGCTTTAACTTTGCAATGGCCTCTTTCGCGTCCTCTTTGACTTCATCTGTAATCAAAATATAACCTGCATATTGATGTTCCACAACTACATATACGACAGTGCCCGCCGCATGAACAGGTTCAAACGGAATTTGCTTCAATTCCATTAACTTTGCATTGCCGGCATAAACCGTGCGGCCGTCAACTTGCGCCTCTATACCATGACCTGCAATTTCTTGTACCGACCCTAGGCGTTCCGGATTCATTTCTTTGCCGTATGCCGTTTCAATGGATGTGGCAATTGGATGATTGGAGTGATATTCAGCATATGCTGTTAATTCCAATAATTCCGCTTCGTCCATTTCAACTGGATGCACTTCCGTTACTTGGAACGTACCTTTTGTAAGCGTTCCTGTTTTGTCAAACACAACTACTTCCGCTTTGGCGAGAGCTTCCAAATAGTTGCTTCCTTTTACAAGTACGCCCCATTTTGATGCACCGCCAATTCCTCCGAAAAATCCAAGGGGAATGGAAATCACAAGGGCGCAAGGGCAGGAAATAACTAAAAACGTAAGCGCACGGCGTACCCATTCGCTCCAAACGTCCAAAGAATTGATACCAAGGAACAATGGAGGAATCACCGCAAGCAATACTGCCGCAATTACAACAGCGGGAGTATAGTATCTTGCAAACTTTGTAATAAAGTTCTCTGCATTTGCTTTTCTGCTGCTTGCATTTTCTACCAAATCCAAAATTTTAGCAACAGTGGAATCTTCAAATTCCTTTGTTACCTCTATGGTCAGTACTCCTGTGTTATTAATGCAGCCGCTTAATACGCTGCTTTCAGGCTGCACTTCTCTTGGAACGGACTCTCCTGTCAGTGCGGAAGTATCCAAAAAAGAAGTACCTTCCACCACAACGCCGTCTAAAGGAATTTTTTCTCCCGGTTTTACTACAATAATCTCGCCTGCTTCTACTTCTTCCGGGTCAACTGTTTCCAGTTTTCCGCCCCGCATAACATTTGCAAACTCCGGCGCGATATCCATCAATTCAGAGATGGATTTTCTGGAACGATTAACCGCATATGACTGAAACAGTTCTCCTACTTGATAAAATAACATTACGGCTACGCCTTCACGGTAATCTTGCAATACAAAGGCGCCCACAGTGGCAATTAACATTAAAAAGTTTTCATCAAATATATGGCCCCTAGCTATGTTGCGCAATGCTTTCCAAATCACATCTCCGCCTATAATGAGAAACGCAGCCAAGAAAATGCCAAATACAATCCAATGGTTCAAACCGGCAAAAATATCAATTAAAATAGCAGCTATATAAACGGCTGCGCCGGCTAAAATACGGATCAGCCTCTTTTTTAACATACGGAACCTTCTTTCATTATACTTTTGGCTTCATGACTACATCCGGTTCAATTTTTTTAATAATTTTTTTAGATTCAGCAATCACTGTATCTATTTTATCCTCATCGGCTTTTAAAACCATTTTGGTAGTCATAAAACTGATAGAAACGCTTTCTACATCATTCAGCTTGCCAATGGCGTTTTCCATTTTTGCAGCGCAATTTGCGCAATCTAAATTTTCTAATATAAATACTTTTTTCATCACAAATCCCTCCAATCTATTATTCTTCAATGTGTTCCAAACCTTGATTTAAAATGGTATTTACGTGAGCGTCAGCCAATGAGTAAAATACGGTTTTTCCTTCTCTTCTGTACTTTACAAGCTGTGCTTGCTTTAATACTCTCAATTGATGAGATATGGCAGACTGACTCATATTTAAAAGCTGTGCAATATCGCATACACACATTTCTGACTGAAATAACACATACAGTATTTTGATTCTGGTAGAATCTCCAAACACTTTGAATAATTCGGCTAAATCGTAAAGAATTTCTTCTTCCGGCATTTCTTCCTGTACTTGTTCAATCACGTTTTCATGTAAATGCATATAATCGCATTGCTCTAAAACAGGTTCTTTTTCACTCATATCAACTTCACATCCATTCATATGAATAATTGTTCATATATTTATTATATGCAGTATGATTTCAAATGTCAACCAATTTCCATATTTGCATGAAAATTTATGCAGACAGCAAATCACTCTCATAGAACAATAAAAAAGAGCCTCTGCAGGGCAACTGCTAATCAAACAGAATCAACGACAAACTAACAAAGAGCTGCCGCCATACAAAATGTAGAAATAAGCCAGTGGGAAGCGATACTTTTCAACTTATTTTTCCCTTCTATTGTGCAGCTGAAGCATAGAAGCATAATTTTGCGGATAGGCGTAATAAATCCGCTGACTACTCTGTTGTGTGCCCACAAAACCGTATCAAGCAAGGCTTTTTAACCGCTTAAACACAATTATTTTCATCATAGATGAAGGGCAAAAACAGAAAACTGATTCCGCCCTTTTGATTGTACACAAGCATGGCAAGAAATCGTTGTCATCTTTCAAAACAAAACGGCAGGATCCCTTTTTATAGCTTGTGCGGAAACAGAAACACCCATGCGCTGTAAAAACGCATGGGTGTAAGTTTGATATATTCTTTTTTACTTCTCTTCCTTTTTTATCAAGGGCATAATGCCAAGCCTGCCACCTGATTGAGGGACACTTACATTCCATCGAGAAGCACTATGATCTCCACTTCGGAACTCTTTTCCATAATCAACATGGGGGCTGTCAGCCAGAAGAATCATTCCATAGGTAACATCTATATGACTGGGAAAGCAAACTTCTTGCAGCTAGTTACATATAGCCAGGCAGGATACCACAATTTATTATGTGCCGGAAGAAAGTAATTTCTTTCAAAGAGCCGCATTTGCCAAACACTGTTTCCCCCACACGTTCCAACACCTTGCCTAAAAGTCGCATTTTCTGTTAAACGTGTATTCCATGAGCAGGGGTATCACATATCCGGCGATGATTCCAGAGGAAATCAAATCAAAATATCAAAATCCTGAGCGGGAATGGTAGAGCTTGTTCCTCCGTCAGGACCGCCGATTACAGTGACCTTTGTTTCCTCACGGGAATAGCGGAGTTTCAGCTCATTGTCACCGGAGCCGGTGTCATAATAGTAAAATAGCCATCCGCTGGCACTTTCACCTTGCGGAACGCCTGAAGAAGTCAAAGCTGTGAGATTATTCTCATCCGCATAGGTCTGGAAACTACTGATACGGGAGTTACTCGTGCTAACAGGGTCGCCGTTCACAAGCAACTTCAAATCAGTACCATACAATCTACCCGTATATTCGCTGTCATTTTTCAACTCCACTTCTACACAAACGCCCGTTCTATACCCATCGTTCCAAATATCAGGATCATCAAACGGAATATCAATAATGGCCTGCTTTAAAGTAACGGTATAGCCCAGCTCGGGATCTGTAATAGTCTGGTTGATTTCCTTTCGGGTAGGCGTAGGCTGCGCAGCGGATTCGCCATCACCACTTTCCACCGGTGCCGAGGACAGCTCTTCGCTGTCCGTACTGCTGCTTTGTGATACAGCGGTTGAGGAAACTTCACTCTCTCCTGCACTGCCGCATGCGGTCAGAGATGCAACCAGCATCCCAGCTAACAGCAACGCAAATACTACTTTTTTCATAATTTTCATCTTTCTCCTTTATATGTTTATTTATGGTAAAATGCAAAAAGCATCCTATCCGTAAAAATTTCCGCACAGGAACAACATGCCTCATCGTATCAATATATCAAAAAGACAGAATTTGCCTGTCTGTGAACGGCTCTACTATAAAAGGCATGCCCTTTTTCGTAAACTTATGCAGTACTTTTTCTCTATCAAACAAATATAGAATCGCCGTGCTGTGAAACAATTCACTACTACACTACTATGAAATATTGTGTTAATTATAAGAAAAAAACATGAGATTGTCAACAAAATAGCCCCATTTTCTCAAAAAGCTGCTATTAGATATGATACATTCATTTTTCCCTGCGATATTGAAAATGAGAGGGATTGATACACTTCCCAAAAGCATTTTCCACTATGCCGCAATGGGCAAAACAGGAAGAGATACCTCTTTTTTATATTTGCTGCGAAACTTATCATATGAAAACATAAGGAAAACGAAAAAAGGAATTGAAGCAAAACGTCAAAGGCGAACAAATAGTGGTAAAAAATAGTGTTTGAAGAATTGCCAAAGTACGAAATCATGCAGAAAGTTGGCAGCGCGTTCTATCATTTTACGGAAAGCTGTGACAGAAAAAGCTTGTGCTGCAAGGTGTTACGTCTTATGGAGCAGGAACAACGGCGGTACAACGGTTACAGCTCAATGAAGAAATTACAAAAAAGAAGAACAGGCAGGAAACCTTGACAGTTCTATCGGCAAAGCGCGAAATATCTTGACGTGGACGAGCTGACACCCTGCGTACGAAATAACAAGGTAAAATTAGTGTATATCCACCCACTGGACAAATCAAAAAGACACAGGAACAGCAGAACGACATTTACTCTGATTGCATGAGAACACTCCCCGGTGCCTTGCAAATCAGTTTACAAAACGAAAAAATGGCATAGCCGAAGCTGTGCCATATCACCAAAATATTTCTATGCTGTTTTATTGAGACTGTCCTTACACGGCTCTTTTTCTCTCTTCTCTAAGAACATGATTATGCTTGTGCAAGAATAGACAGCACTGTTTGTGCGTCTGTATCCGGCTTTACTTTTTCAAATACATGTGTAATGGTTCCTGTTTCATCAATGATATAAGTAGAACGAACCACACCCATATATGTTTTTCCATATAATTTCTTTTCCTGCCATACATCATATTTTTGAATGGCATCCAAATCCGGGTCTGCCAGCAAAATAAAAGGAAGCTCAAATTTAGCGGCAAAATTCCCATGAGATTTCACACTGTCTTTGCTAATGCCGATAACAACTGCATTCTGTTTTGCAAATTCGCCGTATTCATCGCGGTAACCGCAAGCTTGTTTGGTACAGCCCGGGGTATTGTCTTTAGGGTAAAAATACAGCACAACCTTTTTTCCTGCAAAATCGCTGAGAGAAACCATATTTCCGTCTTTATCGGGTAATGTAAAATTTGGTGCTTTTGTTCCTGCTGTTAACATTGTCACATCTCCTTTATCTTCTGTTTATTGTTCTGTTAATTCATAAATGTATGTATTCTTTTGTTTTTCCACACGCTGTACTATACCCAGCTGATATAAAATCAGCAATGCACGCTGGGCAGACGACAACGAAATATGAACAGCTTTACTGAAATCTTTAGAAGTAAATTTCTTTGGCAAAGTATTGGGTACTAAAGCGCGATAATCTTTAGCTGTATCTAAATAAATCAATTCTACCAGCTGAATCGGGATGCGGTCATAACGGGTAGAACCTTTCTTTTTATCTCTGCTCCACCCATTGAGCAAACGGTATTCCTCCAAGTCAATTAAGGCAGTACAAACGCGAAAATTAGGATGGGTCAAAAAAGACCGCAATTGATATAATTCCCTGAACAAATCCCAAGCACTGCCTGTTTTGGGAGATTTCCTCCTGCTTGTGACCGCGCCTGTTTCTTCGTCCACCCAGCACAAGTATTTGATATGGGCAATGGGATAGACAATCGTAACAGGCATTTGTTCCAAAAATACTTCCAGTTTACGCTTTAGTCTGCCCAAATTTCTGGTTTGAATTTCAATCATACCTTCAGCATTACAAATGTCGGCGATAAATCCATTGACCTTCACTTCATGAAACTCAGGATTCGGTTCAAAGTATAATTTCAGTCCTGCATGCAGTACCTTTTCTCCCAACAAACCAATGCTGCCGCGTTTTTGCTCCCTGCCGCATAACTCAGCACAAATTTGCTCCAGTGTGGGTTCATTCTGTTTCAATATACGTAAACCTCTTTACCTGTTTGCCTTGATAGTCCACTGTTTCATTCCACATAGACGCAGGACGTACCCAAATACCACGTTCCCCGTATAATGCCTGGTATACTACCATCTCTTCCAAAGTTTCGGAGTGTTTTGCCAAGTACAATACTTGATAATGGTTCCCTTTGTAATGGCGGTACACTCCGGGCAAAACAGACTGCATTGCGCATCCTCCCAATACCATAGATTTCATCACACAATTTGACAAATTTCTCTGCATTGTGTGATTAAAATTATAATCAGAACAAAAGATAAAGTCAAAACATATTTGTACTTTGTTGTAACTTGCTTAAAAACGATATATACTGTTTTTAAACAATCTATTGAAAAGAATGGTGAAACCCATGAATATCACAGAACTTGTACAGCAGCAGCGAGATTTTTTTCATACTGATACCACAAAATCCGTTCTGTTCCGCAAGCAGGCGCTGCGCAATTTGGCAAAATGGATAGACCGGCATGAGCATGCCATCTATACCGCTCTGAAGTCTGATTTGAATAAATCTTCGTTTGAAAGTTATATGACGGAAATCGGCATTGTGAAAAACGAGCTGCGCCATACATTGGAACATCTCAACGAGTGGACAAAACCCAAAAGAGTGCCTACTCCTATGGCGCAATTTCCCGCTGTCAGCTTTATCATGCCGGAACCTCTGGGCGTAACTTTGATTATGGCGCCTTGGAACTATCCGTTTCAATTAAATACAGTTCCTCTCATTGGGGCAATTGCAGCCGGAAACTGTGTTATTTTAAAACCTTCTGCTTATGCGCCTCATACTGCCAAGTTAATAGAGCAAATGATATTGGAATGCTTTGCCTCAAAACATATTTCCGTTGTTTTGGGAGGACGGGAAGAAAACACATTATTGCTGGAAGAAAAGTTCGACTTTATCTTTTTTACAGGAAGCACGTCTGTCGGCAAATTGGTCATGGAAAAGGCAGCAAAGCATTTAACTCCCGTTTGCTTGGAGCTGGGCGGAAAAAGCCCTTGTATTGTGGATGAAACGGCCAATATTGCTTTGGCAGCAAAACGAATTGTATTCGGCAAACTGTTAAACGCGGGACAAACTTGCGTAGCGCCTGATTATGTGTATGTGCACCGTACTGTGAAGGAATCACTGATTTATCACATGAAGCAGTATTTAAGTGATTTTTTAGGAAGCTATCCGTTAGATAATCAGAACTATCCTAAAATTATCAATGAGAAACATTTTCATCGTCTGATGGATTTGATAGACGGCCAGGAAATCATAACAGGAGGCGCAGGCAATGAACACGGACAAATTGCGCCTACCATCTTGGACAACGTACATCCTGATTCCCCTGTCATGCAGGAAGAAATATTCGGCCCTATTCTGCCCCTGCTGACATACCATGACATAGAAGATGTCATTACATGGATACGTTCCCGTCCAAAACCTTTAGCTTTATATTTATTTAGCAACTGTAAAACAACACAAAAGCGGATTCTGCAAAGTTTGTCTTTTGGCGGCGGCTGTATCAACGATACCATTATGCATTTGGCATCTCATCATCTGCCGTTTGGAGGCGTTGGTGAAAGCGGTATGGGCAGTTATCACGGAAAACAATCATTCCTGACATTCAGTCATCAAAAAAGCATTTTAAAGAAATCCAATCGTTTGGATCTCCCCATTCGCTATGCACCTTATACGTCTTTGAAAGAAGCATTGCTGAAAACTTTCCTAAAATAGATAAACAGCACCTCTATGCATACCCGTCTCTTATGCATAGAGGTGCTGTTTCTGTATCATGTGTTACTTCCATAAGCTGTTTTGTAATTTTTTATTTTTTTCGCGGCGCAAGTCTGTTTCCTTCTGGTCAATGGCAAGGGTGCCGTCGTCTCTGATTTCAATGACATGACCTTCTTTTGCACCCTGCGGTAATTCTGCAATTTCTATCGCAAAAAATTTTTGGTCTTTATCTTCACAAATAGCATAGGTTCCTTCAAAACGGTCAATTACAATTTTTCTGCTCATGTAATCCTCTCCTTCTATTGTTCCGTTGCAACGGTAATGTCAGTGCCATCGCTCATAAAAATAACAGTGCCTGAGATATCTGTACGATATGTTTTTACATTGGACTTTTCAAGTCTTTGCAATACTTCGGATTTTGGCAGCTCATTTCTGTCCGGCCCTACGGATATCACTGCCATATTGGGCTGTACTGCGTTTAAAAATTCCTGCGTTGTGGAAGTCTGACTGCCATGATGTCCGATTTTAATGACATCTGCCTGTAAGTCCGCGCCACTGCTTAACAAATCTTGTTCTTCCTCTTTTTCTGCATCGCCCATCATTAAAAAGGAAGTATCGCCATAGGTTAATTTTACCACAATGGAATTATTATTCATCGTATCATAAAACTGTAACGGCGCTAAAAACTCAATCTTTAGTTCATCTAGCCAAACCGTCTCATTGGGTACTGCTTGTTTGACTGGGACATTTTTATCCTGATATACTTCCATCGTCGATAGATACTCATCTGTGGCAGGTATCAAATTCTGCGGTAAGTTAGGTATAATCATTTCATTAACAGTAAAGTGCTTTCCAACTTGTTTTAATCCTTGTAAATGGTCGTTGTCCGGATGGGTATTGATCACCAAATCAATTTGGGAAATATTCATTTGCTGTAAGTAAGTGGTAAGCGTATCTCCGCCGTCTGTTGTTCCGCCGTCAATGACTATGGTCTTATCATGACAGGAAACTACCATGGCATCTGCTTTTCCCACATCCAGCACATGCAGAGAAAATGGCGCGTCTTTCGCAGTTTGCGAAAAATGCCCTAATCCAACCCAGCCGAAAATGGTATTCCACTGGCCTGCCAATACAAAGCTAAGCGCAACAGCCAGTGCCAAACCAACGGCAATGAGACTGTAAATCAGCGTCCTTTTTTGGACTTTTTGGCGTGAATGTTCCGCAGCGGACTTCTTTTCTTTTTCTTCCATGATTCAGCCTGTCCCCCTTTGGACGCGCTATGCTGCGGGTGCATTGGGCGCACCAAACATTTTGCATCATTGCCGATCAAATCGGAGCGTCCCGCAGCTTTTAACGCTTCGATGACCAGCGCTTTGTTTTTTGGATTAAAATATTGCAGCAATGCCCGCTGCATCGCTTTTTCTTTATCGGTTTTTGGTACGTAGACCTTCTCCAATGTATATGGGTCTAACTCTGTATAGAACATACATGTGGAAATGGTACCTGGGGTAGGATAAAAATCCTGAACCTGCTCCGGACGCAGATTTTCCTGCTTTAAAAACAAAGCCAGCGCGACCGCGTCTTTTAATGTACTTCCCGGATGAGAGGACATCAAATACGGAACCAAATACTGTTCTTTTCCAATGGACTTTGTGATTTGATAAAACCGTTTCTGAAACGCTTTATAAGCTTCAATATGCGGTTTTCCCATATGATCCAACACATTGGCAGAACAGTGTTCCGGCGCTACTTTCAGCTGTCCGCTGACGTGATGCTGCACCAGTTCTTTGAAAAAGCTTTCATCGGGATCCTGCATAAGATAATCATAACGGATTCCCGAACGAACGAATACTTTTTTCACTTTTGGAACCGCACGCAGTTTTCTCAGCATGTGTAAGTATTCGGAATGGTCTACTTTTAACAATTTACACGGAGTGGGCGCCAAACATTTTTTTGCCTTGCACAATCCGTGTTTGATTTGCTTGTCACAAGAGATACTTCTAAAGTTAGCAGTTGGACCGCCCACATCATGGATATATCCTTTAAAGTTTGGCATTTCAGTTAATGTTTTTGCTTCCCTCAATACGGATCCTTCACTTCTGGCCGTAATTTCTCTGCCTTGGTGAAAAGCAATGGCACAAAAATTGCAGGCGCCGAAACAGCCGCGGTTATGGGTAATGGAAAACTCTACTTCCTGAATGGAAGGCACGCCGCCTTCTTTTTCATAACTTGGATGATACGCCCGTTCAAACGGCAGCTCATATACCTTGTCAAATTCCTCTTGAGACAGCGGCGGCATAGGCGGATTTTGCACTACGATCATAGTTCCGTGTCTCTGTATTAATTTTTTACCGCGTACGGCATCCTGTTCATCCTGCTGCTTGCGGCAGGAAATTGCATATTCTCGTTTTGACTGACATACCTGCTCATAACTGGGACATTCTACTGCCGGTCCCGGTTGATATTCGCTGGCAGGTACGGCATAGCAAGTTCCTTTGATATCCGTTAGGGTACAAATCGGCTCACCTTGCAGCAAGCGAGAGGCTATTTCTATGGTTTGCTTCTCACCCATCCCAAAGGAAAGCAAATCTGCTCCGGATTCAATCAAAACGGACGGACGAATTCCGTCATCCCAATAATCATAATGGGCAAACCGTCTGAGAGACGCCTCCAAACCTGCAATGACCACAGGGGAATCGGGGTAAATTTCTTTTATTTTTTTGGTATATACCGTAACGGCACGGTCAGGACGTTTTCCCGCCTTTCCTCCCGGAGAATAAGCGTCGTCACTGCGTTTTCTTCTGGCGGCAGTATAGTGAGCAACCATGGAGTCGATATTGCCCGCAGTCACCATAAATCCTAATTTGGGCTGTCCAAACCGCGTAAAGTCACGGTCAGTGCGCCAGTCGGGCTGTGCCAAAACGGCAATTTTATAACCGTAGCTTTCCAGCAAGCGGGAAATAATCGCTACTCCAAACGTTGGATGATCCACATAAGCATCCCCTGTAACCAACACAAAATCAGGCGCGTCCCAGCCCAGCTGTTCTATTTCTTTTTTTGTAATCGGCAAAAACGCCATTTCCGCACACCTCCTGATTTATTCTTCCTCTTGATCATTTGCAGCGTCATTTTTCTGCATACTCATTTCCAGCCATTGCTGATAAGTCATTAATACCTGACGGGGCTTAGAACCTTCATGGGGTCCTACAATGCCCATTTGCTCCATTTCATCAATCAAACGGCCTGCTCTTGCATAGCCAAGACGTAACCGTCTTTGCAATAATGAGGTAGAAGCTTGTCCCGCTTCTACAACGCATTTGATGGCTTCGTCCATCATAGGGTCTGTGCTCCTGGTATCTCCAGTATCCTCATCCCCTTTTGATTTTTCAGCCACTGCATTTTTCTCAATGCCTTCTATGACAGATTGGTCATATTCTGACGGTTTTGATTTTTTCACAAAATTCACAATGGATTCAATTTCACGGTCATCCACATAACAACCCTGCACACGAAGGGGCTTTTGTGAACCCATTGGGGCAAACAGCATGTCGCCTCGTCCCAATAACTTTTCCGCTCCGCCCATATCCAAAATGGTACGGGAGTCAATTTGAGAAGAAACTGCAAATGCAATACGGCTTGGAATATTCGCTTTGATAATACCTGTAATAACGTCAACAGACGGACGCTGTGTGGCAATGACCAAATGCATGCCTGCCGCACGGGCCATTTGAGCCAAACGGCAAATAGAATCTTCTACTTCGTTGGGCGCTGCCATCATCAGGTCAGCCAGCTCGTCAATGATAATCACAATCTGCGGCATTTTCTTTAACGTAACACCGTCATCACGTACGTATTCTTCTTTGTCGCCAATCAAACGGTTAAAGGAAGCCAAATCACGCACATTGTTATCGGCAAACATTTTGTAACGGTTGAGCATTTCTGTTACCGCCCATCCCAATGCGCCTGCGGCTTTGCGAGGGTCTGTAACAACAGGCACCAACAAATGGGGAATTCCGTTATAAATACCCAGTTCTACTACCTTCGGGTCTACCATTAAGAATCGGACTTCATCCGGCGTTGCTTTATATAGTAAGCTGATAATCAATGAGTTAATGCAAACGGATTTACCGGAACCTGTGGAGCCTGCAATGAGCAAGTGAGGCATTTTGGCAAGGTCTGCAACGGTCACTTGTCCTGAAATATCACGTCCCAAAGCAACGGTCAGTTTGCTTTTTGCAGAACAAAAACGGTTGGATTCTATCAAGTCGCGCATACGCACAACGCCTACATTTTTATTTGGCACCTCAATACCCACAGCGGCTTTTCCCGGAATCGGCGCTTCAATACGCACGCCTGACGCGGCAAGATTCATGGCAATATCGTCTGCCAAATTTGTAATTTTGCTGATTTTCACACCTGCGGCAGGCTGCAGCTCGTATCGAGTTACGGCAGGACCGCGGCTGATATCTAAAATTTTTGTTTGAACGCCAAAACTTTTTAATGTTTCTACCAACAACTGACCGTTTACCTGCAATTCTTCCGTTACATTGCGTGTATCCAGTTCTTTGCTTACTTCAAGCATGGACACGGGAGGAAATTGATATGTACTCTTTTTCTCAGCTTCTTTTTGCTGTTCTACACTTGCAGGTACATCAGCAGTTGCTTTTTCCACTGCTTTTGCTGCAAAAACAGCAGCCTGTGCCGCTGTTTCGGAGCTATCCGCTGCAGATACAGGAGCTTCCTGCACAGAAATTGGTTCCTGCTGTTTTGGTTCGTCCAGAGGAATATCAATATCAGAGGATGTATTTGCATGTGCCACAGCAGTTGTGTGTTCCGGATGGTCAACACGTACGACCGGCGGCTGCACAGATTCCGAGGAGTCGATTTCAACATCTAAAAAGTCTAATTTATGATGTTTGCTTTGTTCTTGTTCGTCAGTATCCTCTGTTTGTCCGCCAAAGTTGAATACTTTTTCAAGCTTCTTTAATTTCTCACTTTTTATCTTTTTTGCAGGCTTTGGCTGATAATTCATATAGGCAGGAATCTCATCGTCCCCCAACGCAATATCAATCGGAGACGAATCATTTCGCCTGCTGTTTTGATACAATGGAGGTTCTTTATATTCATCTTTGTTATATGCTTTTTGATCTGCTTTTCGTTCTCTTGCTTGATGTATATTTGATACAACTTTAACAGCAGGCTTTGTAAACGCATAAATCAAGCTTGGCAACGTCATACCGGTAAGCACCATAACCATCACAAAAAGTACGATCAGAATCACGATTTTAGCACCGGTAAAACCCAAAATAGACACAATCGGAATACCAAATATACCGCTGAAAGCACCTGCTCCGGAGTTTATCGCGCCTTGGTTATATAACCTTGTCATATTTATGGTAAACGGCAGGTCTTGCTGCTCTTCCGTCGCTGTGTAAATATAAACTGTTGCACACAGCACAATAATCAACATCACTGTCATAACAATGCGCGACACTGCCCGTGACTGTGTTTTTCCGAAAGCAATTACAATAGATATGTAGCAAAGCAAAATCGGCCATGCCAATGACATAATACCAAATAAGCCTAAAAATGCATGGTGCATCCATGCCCAAGCGCTTTCTCCCTGAATACATACCAAACAACCTAAAAAAACGGAAAATGCAAATAACAGAATTGCCATAATTTGATTGCGTTGTTTATGTACTTCTTGATCACGAGGTTTTCGTGCAGCAGCTCTTGTCTTTGTCTGTGTATTCTTTTTTGCTGCTGGTGTTCGTTTTGTTTTGGTATTGGCCGGCTTTTTATTCGTTCGTTGTGCCACTGTCTCACCTCTTGTTTTTGTTATACCCTATGTAAACAAGGCAGGCATTATGAGGTTTGCTCAAGATGCCTTCCTTTTTTTATTTTTTTGCTGTTCGTTTTTTTGTTTTCTTTTCTGTTCCAACAGGGGCTGTGTTCAGAGAAGGTTTATTTTCTGTGTGTTCTTCATATCCATGGTCTTTTTTATTCTTGTCAATCATTTCATACAAACATTCCAGTGCATCGGATAAACTGCCAAGACCATCAATCAATCCTTCTTTCACTGCATCGGGACCGTCCAATACAGTACCCACATCCATAACCAACTCTTCTGTGTTCATTGCCAGTTGATAAAAACGATCCGGATCCATTTTGGAATGTTCACTTACAAACGTTGTAATGCGCTGCTGCATTTTTTGAAAATATTCAAATGTTTGCGGAACGCCTAATGTTAAACCATTCATGCGTACAGGATGTATTGTCATAGTCGCAGACGGCGCAATAAAAGATTTTTGTGCCGCTACCGCAAGAGGAACACCAATGGAGTGTCCGCCACCAAGCACCAGAGAAACCGTTGGTTTTTTCATACCTGCAAACAGTTCTGCCAAAGCCAGTCCGGCTTCTACATCTCCGCCTACGGTATTGAGCAGAATCAAGAGACCTTCTATTTCAGGTTCTTCTTCAATTGCCACCAACTGGGGAATGATATGCTCATATTTTGTTGTTTTATTTTGACTTGGCAATACATAATGCCCTTCTATTTGTCCGATAATGGTCAAACAATGAATTTTATACTTCCCGTTGTTGGTCAGCACAGAGCCTATCTCTTGAATTTTATTCATTTGCGGGTCATCGCTGTTTGGCTGCGCATGATCGGGAGAATCGGAATTATTTTCATACGCAAGATTGACATAGGCATCTTCGAAATGAAAGGAATCCTCTAAACGTTTTGTATGATGCCGTTGTGAATTTTGATGTTGATTCATCAAAACACCTCCTACAACACATAGTGTGCCGTAAAACGAAGGAAATCATACGCAAAAATAAAAATTTTCCAAATTCGTCCCTGCAGCATTGCTATCATAGTATTATAGCATAAAGAAAATTGTACCGCAATCTTCAACTATCCGCCGTAAAATCGTTCTTACATCCAAAATCCTAATTTTGCTCTGTCAGGAAAGCGTGATTCTGAAAAATAACACTTCTACCGCTTGCATCTGTGATTAGGCACATGATATGTGGAATTCAAATTTCACTTTCATGTATCATGTACAGCTGTTATACCACTGGAATTGTAAACGGACAAGCTGTTTTTATAAAAAACAAAAATTTTCAGTGAAATAACCCATGTTTTATCTTACATAGTAAAGAGAAAAATCCACTGTAAAAACAACCTTAATCATTGATATATATACATCGGAAACCGTCATTAAAAGTTGACAAGAATTTGAAAATATTAGATAATATGAGTAATTATAATATGCGAAATGAATGTTACCTAAATGGTATTTCGTACATTGAAAGGGGTATACGATGGGTTACACAATTGCTCAAAAAATTATTAAAGCACATTTGCTTAGCGGTGAAATGACCGTAGGAAGCGATATTGGGCTGAAAATCGACCAGACACTAACGCAAGACGCGACAGGAACCATGGCTTATTTGGAATTTGAGGCAATGGGTGTTCCAAGAGTCAAAACAGAAAAATCTGTTGCTTATATTGACCACAACACATTACAAACCGGCTTTGAAAACGCAGACGACCATAAATTTATTCAAACGGTTACAAAAAAACATGGCATTTATTTTTCTCGTCCCGGCAACGGCATATGCCACCAAGTACACTTGGAGCGCTTTGGTATTCCTGGAAAAACATTAATCGGCTCTGACAGCCATACGCCAACAAACGGCGGTATCGGCATGCTGGCTATGGGCGCAGGCGGTCTTGACGTAGCGGTTGCTATGGGCGGCGGCGCTTACCACATTACCATGCCGAAAATGGTTCGCATTAATCTAACCGGTGAATTACAGGATTGGGTTTCTGCAAAAGATGTGATTTTGGAAGTCCTGCGCTTGTTGACCGTAAAAGGCGGCGTAGGAAAAATCATCGAGTACGGCGGTCCCGGTGTAGCAACACTAACCGTTCCTGAACGCGCTACCATTACTAACATGGGTGCGGAACTTGGTGCTACAACCTCTATCTTCCCTTCTGACGATGTTACCCGCGGCTTTTTGAAAGCACAGGATCGCGAAGAGGATTGGGTAGAATTAAAAGCTGACGATGATGCAGTTTACGATGAAGTATATGAAATTAATTTGTCTGAGCTAAAACCGCTTGCAGCTTGTCCTCACAGTCCTGACAACATCAAATCCATTGACGAAATCGGCGCAAAAAAAGTGGACCAAGTTTGCATTGGTTCCTGCACCAACTCATCTTATTTGGATTTGATGCGTGTTGCTGCTATTTTAAAAGGCAAAACAGTACATCCTGACGTTAGTCTTTCCATTGCACCGGGGTCTAAACAAGTATTTAATATGCTTGCACAAAACGGCGCTTTGGCTGATTTAATCGCAGCAGGTGCACGTATTTTGGAAAGTGCCTGCGGTCCATGCATCGGCATGGGTCAGTCTCCAAATACAAACGGCGTTTCTCTGCGTACCTTTAACCGTAACTTTGAAGGACGTTCCGGAACCGCTACCGGACAAGTATATCTGGTAAGTCCTGAAACTGCTGCTGTTTCTGCTTTGACAGGCGTATTCACAAATCCTCAAACACTGGGCAAAAAAGTAGACATTGCACAACCGGAGCACTTCTTAATCAATGATAACATGGTAGAACCTCCTGCTCCTGTTGAAGAAATGGACAAAGTAGAAGTATTGCGCGGACCAAATATCAAAGAGTTCCCAACTACAAGCGCACTGGAAGAAACCATTACTGCAAAAGCATTGCTGAAAGTTGGCGATAATATCACAACCGACCACATTATGCCTGCAGGCGCAAAAATTCTTCCGTACCGTTCCAATATTCCTTATTTATCCAATTTCTGCTTTGCAGTTTGCGACGAAAAATTCCCGGAACGCTGCCGCAAAGAAGGCCCAAGCATTATCATCGGCGGTTCTAACTATGGTCAGGGTTCTTCCCGTGAACACGCTGCTCTTGTTCCTCTTTATCTCGGTGTAAAAGCAGTTGTGGCAAAATCTTTTGCTCGCATTCACTGTGCAAACCTAGCAAATGCAGGCATTTTACCGTTTACATTCAAAAATGAAGCCGATTACGACTCCATTGACCAAATGGACGAATTGGAATTGCCAAATATTCGTACTGCGATTGCCAACGGCGGCAAAGTTATTTTGAAAAATAAAACAAAAGGTACTGAGATTGCACTGGAACCTGTATTAACAGAGCGTCAGCGTGATTTGGTATTGGCAGGCGGTTTGTTAAATTATACAAGGGAACATAATCAATAATTTTAGGAGGATTTTTGCAATGGCAGATAAAATTCAAATGAAAACCCCTCTCGTTGAGATGGATGGCGATGAAATGACACGTATCATCTGGAAGATGATTAAAGATATCTTACTAACCCCTTATATCGACTTAAAAACAGAGTATTATGATCTTGGTCTTGAGCACAGAGAAGCAACAGACGACCAAGTTACATTTGACTCCGCATATGCTACCAAAAAATATGGTGTAGCAGTAAAATGCGCTACCATTACTCCAAACGCAGACCGCGTGGTAGAGTACAACTTAAAACAAATGTGGAAATCTCCTAACGGAACCATTCGTGCATTGTTAGACGGTACTGTATTCCGTACCCCCATTGTAGTAAAAGGCATTACACCTTTTATTCCAACTTGGACAAAACCAATTACCATTGCACGTCATGCATACGGTGATGTTTATAAAAACACTGAAATGGTAGTAGAAGCAAACAGCAAAGCAGAACTGGTTGTAACAAAAGCAGACGGTACTGAGGAAAGAGCGTTGATTCATAACTTTGAGACACCAGGTATTTTGCAGGGATTACATAACTTGGATAAAAGCATTGAGAGCTTTGCCCGCGCTTGCTTTAACTACGCATTGGATTTAAAACAAGATTTGTGGTTCTCCACAAAAGACACTATTTCCAAAAAATATGACCATCGTTTTAAAGATATCTTTGCAGAAATCTACGAGAAGGAATATAAAGAGAAATTTGAAGCTGCCGGCATTGAATACTTCTACACTCTAATTGATGATGCCGTTGCAAGAGTGGTCCGTTCCAACGGCGGTTATATCTGGGCATGTAAAAATTATGACGGTGACGTTATGTCCGACATGGTTGCAACCGCTTTCGGCAGTCTTGCAATGATGACTTCTGTTTTGGTCTCTCCTGACGGTGTGTACGAGTACGAAGCTGCTCACGGTACAGTACAAAGACATTATTACAAACACTTAAAAGGCGAAAAAACATCTACCAACTCCATGGCTACTTTATTTGCATGGACAGGCGCTTTGAGAAAAAGAGGCGAGCTGGATAACATTCCTGAATTGGTTAATTTTGCAAATAAATTAGAGCAAGCATCCATTCAAACCATTGAAGACGGCGTTATGACAGGCGACTTATACGCATTATCCTCTTTAGAAAATAAAAGAACAGTTGATACGGAAACCTTCTTGCAAGAAATCAACAACCGTCTTGTAAAACTCCTATAAAATTGTATTGGAGGTGCTGACTTATGGCAAAAAGTAATTATATTTCTATGCCTGTAATTAGAAGATTACCTCGCTATTACCGTCATTTGACTACATTAAAAAACAGAGGAATCAACCGAGTTTCCTCTAAAGAATTATCTGAAAATATGGGACTTACCGCCTCTCAAATTCGTCAGGACTTAAACTGTTTTGGCGGCTTTGGTCAGCAAGGCTACGGCTACATGGTAGATCAGCTCCGTACAGAAATAGGCAATATTATGGGCATTCAAAATTCATACAAGGCAATTATTCTCGGTGCCGGTAATTTGGGACACGCTGTGACTGTTCACTTATCTTTTGAAATGCAAGGCTTTGTATTAACCGGCATTTTTGACAATGACCCACAAAAAATTGGCACGAAACTAAAAGAGCATACAATTTTGGATATTAACGACTTGGATGACTTTTATCAAAAAGTAAAACCAGATATGGCTGTCTTATGTGTACCGCAGGAAGAAGTTTCAGCTTTAGTAGATAAACTATATTCCTTGGGAATCAAAAACTACTGGAATTTCAGCCATTATGACATCAATCCAAAATATTCAGACGCGATTGTAGAAGCAGTTCATTTGGGCGACAGTCTCATGACGCTTTGCTACAGAATTTCCGAAAATATGATATAACACAACCTAGCAACAGCAGCCAAACAAACATTGAAAGGAATCTCTGTCAATATACAGAGTTTTGTTTGTTGACCAGAATATTTTCAGCATTGATCCATGACGTATTTTTAATAGACAACAACCTCAAAACAGCAACAAAAATAAAATTTAGGCGGTTATGAGAATATTGTATGTTAATACGTTAGAAACTGTATAACAATTTTTTTGATGTGATAACATAAGATACAGGATGCAGATATTTATCTGCATCCTGTATCTCTATTTTTTACTAAAATGAACTTTTACAAATATTTCTTAACACAATTGGCACTTTTCATTCCAATCAATTCATGATAATATATAACTAAAATAGAAACCGCAAATATATCATTATAGATAATGCTATATTCTATGAATACTTTATGGAGGTATCGCTATGATAGGTTGGATAATCGCAGGCAGCATTGTAGGCGCAATTGTTATCATCCTAATTATTTCCGTGATTGTGATGTATAACAATTTAGTAGAGCGTTCTGTACGTGTAGACAACGCATGGTCACAAATCGATGTACAAATGAAACAGCGTTACGATTTAATTCCTAACTTAGTGGAAACAGTAAAGGCATATGCTTCTCACGAAAAAAGCACATTGGAAGAAGTCACAAAATGGCGCGCGGCAGCAATGGAGGCAAAAACTCCGGAAGAATTAATACAAAGCAACCAAAAGCTTTCCGGCGCCATCGCCAATATTTTTGCCACTGCCGAAAATTATCCTGATTTAAAGGCAAATTCAAATTTTTTAGACCTACAAAGCCAACTGAAAGAACTGGAAGAAAAAATAGCATTTGCACGTCAATTCTACAATGATACGGTTATGAAATACAACGAATATTTACAACGTTTCCCATCCAATATTATTGCCAATATCTTTAAATATAAAGAACGCTCATATTTTGAAATGAACGAGGCAGAAAAAGCAGTACCTAAGGTACAATTTTAATCCATGCACTCTTAGGAGAACCTTATGACAAAATCTTTACTCATAAAAATTGGAATTTTTCTGGCTGTAACGGCTGCTGTATTCGCCATAGCAGTACCGCTTGTTATGAGCAATACTGATTATAAAGGAGATTCCAAACAAGTTCTGGATAACCTGAATATACAAGCGACTGTAACGGAAAACGGAGACATGACAGTCAAAGAAACATGGCAAATCACACTGGAAAACCGCGATACCCCGTATCGCAATATTTATAAAACCATCCAGCTGGATTCTGCCCAAGTAGACGCATTGACCGGCGTGTCCGTATATGATCTTGATAACCAAATATCCTACAATTTACAGGAAGTATCAAACCCACAGCTTGCATCTCCCAATCTTGAAAATGTATGCTACTATACAAAAACAGGCAATACGGTAGAAATCGGTCTGTTCATGCCGCGTATTTATGAGGGTACACGCAATTTTGAAATTCAATATACGTTTACCAATTGTATTACAGCATATCCCGATACAGCAGTACTATACTATCAATTTATCGGCTCACAGTTTTCAATTCCCATTACAAATATGAGTGTGACTGTAACTTTGCCGCAAAATGAAACTGTAACGGAAAATCCTTATGCATGGCTGCATTGTACGGCAGACAGCTTTTTAACCATTGACGCTCCAAATCAAATTTCATTTACTGCGCAAAATATTCCTGCACAAACCATGGTTGAAGCCCGAATTGCAGCTCCGCTTGCGCTATTTCCAAATGTAACAAGAACCAGCTCCGCAACCAATTTGCAAAATATTCAAAATGAAGAACAAGAATGGGCAACGGCTTATCAGAAAAAGCAAGAATATGAATATATGCTGGGTGTATTGGACATCATATTTGCTGCCGTCATCATAGGAATTGCAATCGTTTTATCTGTCCTTACACGTTATCTTACACGCCGTCACAAAGTGAATGTCCCTGAATATACACGAGAAATTCCAAAAGGCAGCAGTCCGGCCGCGGCAGCTTTGCTTTATTATCATTACAAAGTCAGTATTAAGGATCAAGTACGGGGAAATATATTGAGCGCTACCTTAATGAGTCTTTCCAATAAGGGATATTTGGAATTCGGCTCAGATGAAAATGATACTCTGGTTTTAAAACCAATTGGAAATACCAAAAACAAAGAGCTTACATTAAGCGAACAAGTGATGCTTTCTTTGGTTACAACCGTAGCAACAGCAACCAACGGTTCCTTTACATTAAAACAGTTTTCTGCTTACACGAAGAAGCATGGCAAATATGTAAACACCATGTTTGAAACATTGTTTGCACGTGCAAAAGATGAAATCAGACCATACGGTTATTATGAAAAAAGCCAAAATTTTATTAAAATCATCAAATATTTGGGTATTGCCGGAATTGTGGCAGGAATCATCACAATTTTTGCTTCCTCTATGATTTATATTGCAATTGCGGCGATTTTGGCGGGTATTTTTACGTTTATTATGAGTACAGGTCCTAGCCGCCTGAGCATACAGGGAGAAACCATGTATATGGTGTGGAAAGGTCTTGAAAAATATATGCTGGAATTTTCCAACATGAAAGAATACGAATTACCTCACTTAGAGTTATGGAAAGATTATCTGGTATATGCCACTATGATGGGTATTGCAGATAAAGTATGCAAACGGCTGAAACTTGTATATCCAAATATAGACAATGACGACTATATGACCTCTGCTTTTGGAGACACGTTCTTCTACTGGATGTTTATGTCTCATTATCATCATTCCGGATTCCGCAGCGAAAACTTTGCTTCCGGCTTGGGAGATAAATTAACTTCTATCAGCTCAGCTGCAACCCGTATTGCAAATCCCCCATCTTCCGGAAAAGGCGGATTTGGAGGCTCCGGCGGAGGCGGAGGCGGCTTCGGCGGAGGCGGTGGTGGTTTTGGAGGCGGAGGCGGCGGTGTTCGCTAACATCCAAATTCACAAAATCCATTAATACCTTATTGCAAAAAAGAGCAACTGTTAAACAGTTGCTCTTTTTTATTTGGATTCTTTATATTTTAATGCTGCCCCTACAAAGCTTTTAAATAAAGGATGGGGTCTATTAGGACGCGATTTAAATTCCGGATGGAATTGCACTGCAATATACCATGGATGATCTTTGATTTCCATCATCTCAACAATGCGGTTGTCAGGTGCTCTTCCGGAGAAAATCATACCTGCTTGCTCCAGCTGTTCCCTGTAATCATTATTTACTTCAAAGCGATGGCGATGACGTTCGTAAATTAAATTATCGCCGTAAATTTCCGCTGCTTTGGTATCAGGCATAATCTGGCAAGGATATTTACCCAAACGCATAGTACCGCCAAGCTGTTCCACATGTTTTTGGTCAGGCATAATATCAATCACATGATTTTTGCTCTCCACATCAAACTCGGCAGAATTTGCATCTGCCAAACCCAAAACATTGCGGCAATACTCAATCACTGCCAACTGCATACCCAGGCAAATACCAAAGAAAGGAATGTTGTGTGTGCGCACATATTCAATTGCAGCAATTTTTCCTTCTACACCTCTTTGTCCAAATCCGCCTGGTACCAATACGCCGTCAAGGTGTCCTAATTTTGCCTCAACATTATTTGCATCAATGTCTTCAGAATCAATCCATTCAATGTCTACTTTTACTTCATTTCCGATTCCGCCGTGTGTCAAAGCCTCTGCTACACTTAAATAAGCATCTCTTAACTCAACATACTTTCCTACCATACCGATTTTTACTTTCTTATTGATAGAAAGCGCTGTATTGACCATTTTGGTCCATTCGGTTAAGTCTGCGCCCGGGGTTTCCAATCCAAAACGCTGGCAAACGATATCGTCCAAACGCTCTTCTTTTAACGCCAAAGGAACAGAATACAGCAAAGGCAAATCTAAGTTTTGTATCACACAATTTTCAGGCACATTGCAGAATAATGCAATTTTCTTTTTATGTTCTTCCGCTACTTCCATTTCTGCCCGCAGAACAATAATATCGGGCTGAATACCAATGGACAGCAGCTCTTTTACGCTATGCTGTGTGGGTTTTGTTTTTTGCTCGCTGGAAGCTGCCAAATACGGAACCAGCGTAACATGAATAAACAAGCAATTTCCTCTGCCCACTTCAGCGCCGAATTGACGAATGGCTTCTAAAAACGGCTGACTTTCAATATCGCCTACTGTGCCGCCAACTTCAACAATGGCAACGTCAACATTTTCTTTTCCCAACGCAATGCGATTTTTAATCTCATTTGTAATATGAGGAATGACTTGTACCGTACCGCCGTTATAATGACCGTTACGCTCATTTTGCAATACATTCCAATAAATTCTGCCGGAAGTAACATTGCTGTTTTGAGATAAATTCTCATCAATAAAACGTTCATAGTGACCCAAGTCCAAGTCTGTTTCAGCACCGTCATCGGTTACGAATACCTCTCCGTGCTGGAAGGGATTCATTGTGCCGGGATCAATATTCAAATACGGATCAAATTTCTGCATCGTCACTTTCAGCCCTCTTGATTTTAATAAACGGCCAAGCGACGCAGCTGTTATTCCTTTTCCCAAACCGGATACCACACCGCCGGTTACAAAAATATATTTGGTAGCCATAGAATCCTCCCAATCAACATTCAGTACACAAATTTATTTAAAATTGACAAAAATATTGTGCAGATATAAAACAAAAAAGATGTTCCCAATGCAAAACCGTTCATGCTATTGGGAACATAACAATATATTTTTATTATATCTCTTTTTGTATCAAAATGTCAATGGAATCCGTCACTTTTTGCAGTAAATTCTTTCTTTATGATTCTTTGTCCTGCTTTTCGTCTTTTTGATGTTTTTGTTTTCCTAATAGAGGCAGCTCTGCCATTTTTCCTCTGGCTGCGGCAATCACACCATACAAAGCGTAAGATACCAATATAATGGTAGCCACAAAAGCCACAATAATACATAATGTTTGTCCCACTGAGTTAACTCCTGTTGTAACATGAGTCAAATCCTCCGGTGTCGGCGTTGGTACTGAGTAAGAAAAAATCCAGGAAAAGAACGCATTCAAAGCCCACGCCACGGAACCTACCACTAAAGTTAATAAAGTCAATTTCATCCCTTGTTTGACATGAAAACGTACAAACTCATTTTTTCGCTCTGCAAAATAGCTGACAATCCAAACAAATGGAATATATGCTAAACAAGCAAATAATTTACTTCTGTTTTCCGGCTTCATCGGAATTTTCTCTTTTGCTTGCTTCCCGCCTTGCATTCGGCGCTTTTCATAGATTTCCTGCGTATCCTCTTTATGACCGCTCATAGAAACCCTCCTTTCCATTTGTCTTTGTCATATTATTCAGCGTGATATTGCTCGATTGTAATGCTGTTTATCACAACGTCTGTCAACGGTTTATCCGTGTTGCTGTCTGTTTCAACCGCTGCAATGGCATCTAAAACATCTAAGCCCTCAAATATCTGCCCAAAAACAGTATGCCCCGTTTGGTTTACACTATAATATCCGTCTAATGTAGGACTGCCTCCGTATTCTTCATAAATTGTTTTTACATCATCTGTAATACGGTAAACATTCGGGCAGCTTCCATATGCCTGTAAAAATGCACTCTGATTTTGGCGGAAATTGTTATATAGGCTTGTGTAATAATCCCAGCCTTCAAATGACTCCGCTTTCTTTTGATTAATAAAAAATTGACTTCCGTTTGTATTCTTTCCTCTGTTCGCCATAGCAACCGAGCCGCGAATATTCAAAAGATTAGCATTAAATTCATCTTCAAAGCCATCTGTTCCCCAAATATTTTCTCCTCCGCTTCCTGTGCCGGTGGGATCACCGCCTTGAATCATAAAGTCATTAATTACACGGTGGAAAATTTGACCATCATAATAACCTTGCTTTGCCAGAGTAGTAAAATTTTCTACTGCTTTTGGCGCGGCATTTGGGAATAAACGCATTTTCATAACACCCATATTGGTATCAATAACAGCAATTTCTTCCCCTTCTTCCGGCAATTCCAATTGATATCCAACCGGTTTATCGGCATCCTCATTGACTCTCGATTCAGTGGAAGACACACCGGATTCTACGGAAGACACTTGTGAAGATTCTCCGTTACTTGAGCCGCAGCCAACCAAAGCAGTGCTGATTGCCACAACAGCTGCAAGCAGACCTATCATTTGTTTTTTCATGGAAACATCCTTTCTTACTAAAATATGAAGTTACATTTTATTTTAATCGAAAGAGAATCAATATGCAAGTCAATCTGCTGTAATACACAAAAATTCATTTTTCAAGCGGTCAATACAGAAATATTTCTGTTCTTTGCGTATGAATACACATTTGTACGCATATAGATAATTCGGACAATAAAAAGGGAGGCTAATAAAATGAGTTTATACTATCCTGAGGGTTGGATAATAGATACACCCCAAAACAGAGCCGCAATGACGAATATTTCTACCCTCACAGATGCCTGCCACGAAGGACAGATTTTAGAAGGTCGTGCATTGATATGTGACAGTGCCCACAATTTAATTGTGGACCTTGGCTGCATGAAAGGAATTATTCCAAGAGAAGACAGTGCAATCGGAATTCGTGAAGGAAGCGTGAGAGATATTGCAATTATTTCAAGGGTGAACCGCCCTGTTTGTTTTATGATTGTAGGTTTTCAAAAAAATGAAGACGGAAGCACAGTAGCAATATTGTCACGCAGAATGGCACAAGAAAAATGTATGGAAGAATTTGTTTCTGCTTTACAGCCTGGCGATATCTTAAATGCCAGAGTAACACATTTAGAAAATTTTGGTGCTTTTGCAGATATCGGATGCGGAATTATATCGTTACTGCCAATTGACGCCATTTCTATTTCTCGTATAGAACATCCCAAAGAGCGTTTTTATGTTGGTATGGATATACGTGCAGCAGTAAAAACTTTAGAGAATGACCGCATTACATTGACTCATAAAGAATTACTCGGCACATGGGAAGAGAATATTGCAATGTTTCAAACGGGAGAAACTGTTGCCGGTATTATCCGTTCTGTTGAGCCTTACGGTATTTTTGTAGAACTGACACCGAATCTGGCCGGTTTGGCTGAGTTAAAAGAAGGCGTACAGCCGGGACAACAAGCCAGTGTTTTTATTAAGAATATTATTCCTTCCCGTATGAAAATTAAACTGATTATTATTGATACCTTTGAATATCAATACCGTCCTTCTGCGCCAAGATATTTTTATGAAGGGGATCATATTGATCAGTTTTTATATTCACCTCCCTGCTGTGACAAAAGCATTATAACCGAATTTTAAAAAATCATTTTTATCTAAGTATCATATACTATAAAGCCAAGTACATAATACAAATCGGACATTTGATTGCAAGATGCTTAATGACAAAGCCGTACGGAACGAAAAGTGCAGCTTGCAAACAGATCATATAATATACCAAATAAAAACAGGCGGACAGTAACTTATTTGTTACTGCCCCGCCTGTTTTTATGATAAATTGTTCCGTTTACTGAAATAAAACTGAATTTTGTTTCTATCGCTAATCATCATTTTATTCATATTATTTTTAGTACTCTCTCCCAAATACAAAATAATATCATGCGCTAAAATTGTCCATAGATTCTGAAACTATCTTTAAGCAAACTGGCTGTTGTAAAGTTCGGCATAAGCGCCTCCTTTTTCCAAAAGCTCTTTATGGTTGCCTTGCTCAATAATATTGCCGTGTTCCATAAATAAAATGGTATCTGCGTCTCGTATTGTAGACAGTCGGTGAGCAATAACAAAGCTGGTTCTGCCTGACATAAGCTCTTTCATCGCTTTACCGATTTCTACCTCAGTACGTGTATCTACGCTGGAGGTAGCTTCGTCCAGAATCAAAATTGGTGGGTTACATAAAAATACACGTGCAATTGTCAAAAGCTGACGCTGACCGGCAGAAAGACCGGCAGCTTCATTATCCAATACTGTGTCGTAATCGTCCGGCATCAAACGAATAAAGTAGTCTGCTTTTGCCGCTTTTGCCGCTGCGATAATTTCTTCCCTTGTCGCATCCGGTTTGCCGTAAGCAATATTTTCTGCTACCGTACCGCTGAACAACCATGTATCCTGCAATACCATACCAAAATTTTTTCTCAAACCGCTGCGGGTCATTTCTGCACTGTTAACACCGTCGACTGTAATTTTACCGCTATTGATCTCATAAAACCGCATCAATAGATTTACCAGCGTAGTTTTTCCGGCTCCGGTACTACCTACAACAGCAATTTTTTGTCCCGGTTTTGCCTCAAAGCTAATATCTTTCATGAGCAAACGGTCAGGTTTATATCCAAAGCTAACATGATGAAAGGCAATATTGCCTTCTGCACGTTCCAACACAACCGGATTTTCCGGGTCAGCAATTTCTTCCTCTTCGTCCAGTAATTCAAACGTACGTTTTGCAGAAGCCAATGCAGATTGTAAAGAGTTAATCATAAACGAAGCTTCTGTTAACGGCTCTGAAGTCTGGTTGATATATTGGAAAAAGGCCTGTACGACACCAACCGTCATAGTGCCGTTGAGCATAGCATTACCGGCGATAATAGCAATAACCACATGAGACAATCTGGTCAATAAACGAATCAGCGGATTCACACAGTTGGTTATGAAGTCTGCTTTTTGGTTGGCAGCGCGGTTCTTTTCCGCTACTTTGGTTACCTGTCCTAAACTGTCCTCTTCGTGGTTAAATGCTTTGATTACATTTCTGCCCTGATAATATTCCTCTACAACACCTGTCAGCTCACCAATGGTTTCTTGACGTTCCGTAGCATAGCGTAAATTTTTCTTTGCAACAATTTGTGTCACAATAATACTGATAATAACAAACACTAAGAAAATGCAGGTTAAAATAACACTGTAATAGAACATGACTACAAGGGAACCAATAACCGTACCGATCGCTACAATCATCTTTAACAGACCTGTTTGAAGCACTTCGGAAATTTTATCCAAGTCACTGGTAATACGGCTTAAAATTTCACCTGCTTTGTTCTGGTCAAAAAACCGCAGAGGCAAACGGTTTAATTTTTTTGCAATCTGAGTTCTTAGTTCCAGATTCAAACTCTCCGCTATATTGGACATCAAATATGCTTGTAAGTAATAGAAAACCCAAGTAAAGAAGTATTGAAGGCTTAACTGAGTCAACTCCCACCCCATATTCGTCCATGTAATAGAAAATGGAGTTCCGTCATTCCACGCTGCTTGAATACTCAGCCACAGATGATCTATTACTTGTGCACTGAACATAGGGTTATAAATACTAAGTGCACAATAAATAACAATAGATATGGCAACTGCTGTAAGACGGATACGCTGCCCTTTTAGTTGACTAAACAACCGCACAACTGTACTTTGTTTTTTCTTACTTGCCGTCTGATTCATGCTTCCTGCGCCTCCTTTGTCTGAGACTCATAAATTTTCCGATATACGGAACAATTTTTAAGCAGTTCATCATGTTTACCAATGCCTGCCATACGGCCTTCATCCAAAACGATAATCTGATGGGCATTTTGAATGGTACTTACACGCTGGGCAATAATCAGAACAGCAGCATCCTTTGTTTCTTTTGCCAGCGCTTTACGCAGCGCCGCATCGGTTTTAAAGTCCAATGCAGAAAAGCTGTCGTCAAAAATATAAAGTTCCGGTTTTTTCACCAAGGCTCTTGCAATGGAAAGACGCTGCTTCTGTCCGCCGGAAAAGTTCGTACCGCCCTGAGCCACATAGGAATTTAAACCATCCGGCAAAGAACGGATAAAATCGCCTGCCTGGGCTACGTCAGCCGCATGCATCAATTCTTCTTCAGTAGCATTTTTATTGCTGTACCGTAAGTTATCTGCAATGGTGCCCGAAAACAGCCAGGCCTTTTGCTGAACATAAGCCAACTGATCTCTCAGATAATGCTGCGGCATTTTTCGAATATCTGTTCCGTTAAGCGAAACCGAGCCTTTTGTTACATCGTAAAATCGCATAATCAGCGAAGCAATTGTAGATTTACCGCTTCCGGTACCGCCGATAATAGCAGTCGTTTCTCCTCGTTTACATACAAAGTTCAAGCCTTTGAGAGTATCTTCATCTGAATCCTCAAAGCGGAAAGAAACATTGTCAAAGGTCAAAACTGCAGGATTTTGTTTTGAATCCTCTTTAGGCTCTTTGGTAACAAGGTCCTGAATTTCAGGATTGTGCTCTAATACTTCCTGCACACGTTTGCTGCACTCTAACGCACGCGGAATAATTAAAATAATCATTTGTGCCATCATAATGAAAAACAGCATAATAAAGGCGTATTCAATAACAGCCGTAATATCACCTATCTGGAAACTGCCGGTACTAATACGGCCACCACTGAGCCAGTAAACAAGAACCAAAAACAGGTTCAAAAAGAAGAAGGCCAAACCGTCTAAGCTGGCAAATCGTCTGTTTGCCCTAATGGATGTTTTCGCGTAGTCTGAAAACGACTGACCCATACGTTTCTCTTCTCTTTGTTCATTGTTAAACGCACGAACCACACGAACACCCGTGATATTTTCCAACAAAACAGTGGTCATGCGGTCCAGCAATTTCTGCAGTTTTCTAAACAGAGGAGAAGAACTCCTTACAATCAAAAACGCGATAAGAAGTACAACAATAGCAACGCCCAGCAAAATAAATCCCATCTG
>CALWUU010000046.1 GCA_944384835.1 uncultured Clostridia bacterium
TAAAATCCGGCAGAACTTGCTATCGCTTTACAGGCAGCTATAACGGAGAAAGGAGAAGAAAATATGTTAAGGCAGTCTGACAAGATTACCGCCCTCTATTGCCGCTTATACCGCGATGATGAATTGACTGGCGACAGCAACAGCATAGTCAATCAAAAGGCGATTTTAGGTAAATACGCAAAGGAAAACCATCTTCCAAACACCTTGTTTTTCGTGGACGATGGCTATTCCGGGACAAACTTCAACCGTCCGAGTTGGAGAGAGCTTTTGGAAAAAATAGAAAACGGCGAGGTCGCAACATTGATAGTCAAGGATATGTCGCGGCTTAGACGTGATTATCTGAGCGTAGGACTTTATACGGACATTCTCTTTCCGGAAAAGGGTGTGCGGTTTATCGCTATCAACAACGGTGTCGACAGCGCAAACCAACAGGACAGCGACTTTACCCCATTTTTGAACATCATCAACAAATAGTACGCAAAGGACACAAGCAAGAAAATCTGCGCGGTGATGAAGTTAAAGGGAGAAGCCGGAGAACATCTTTGCACCAACCCACCCTATGGATATAGGAAAGACTCGGAAAACAAAAAGCGATGGATTGTGGACGAAGAAGCAGACGAAGTCGTCAAGCGGATATTTTCTCTTTGTTTGGACGGTTATGGGCCGTCGCAGATTGCCCGTATTCTAAAGAGGATAAAGTCATAACGCCGATAATCCATTTTCAACAGACAGGCAGGGCAACGAAGAACATGCCGCCGGACAAGTCAAAGGATTATCGGGAACAGCAGATTGACATTTCCTATGACCTTATAGGAATACTTCCTGCGTCATTTCTGAATAGCCTGCAAAACGGAGAAACGGCATAGTCGAAGCTATGCCGTTTCCCGAAAATATTTCTAATACTGTCTTATGAGTGCCACCCTAACCGAGGGCTGTTTTTTACTCTGTTTTTGCAACGTCTTTTCTGTCAAATTCCACTTGAATGGATCCTCCTATATTATCAGAGACAGGAATCAACAAGCCTATTTTATCTTGTGTAACGTAACCGTACAAAGACGGTGGGAACGCCTCTGAAAGCGGATAGTCTGCGGTTGCAAGTTTATCCGTAGAAACAGTTCCGTTTCTCAGTAAATTTTGTATTGTTACACGCGCTGTTGTATCAGATTCGCTGTTGTCTGTTACAATTTGATACAAACCGTACCTGAATTGATAATAGACATTATAGATAGACGCGTAATCATTGAAATGTTTTTGCTCTCCTGTTTTTAAATCAATGACCAAACTGTGCAGGTACGTTGCAGGATACCCTGCATTCTCTTCCGGATTGGTCAGCGTCCATCGATAAATCAGTGATAAAGTCTCGCCATCTAAAAAAGTAACCTCAACGGTACCTTCTAAATTTGCAGTGCCGCTGTATTGTTTTGATCCCAACTGATTGCTTGTTTCAATCAATTGATTGACTTTTTCTTCTACAGAAGCGTCATCCATTTGAGATACAGTAGGATACACCAATTTAATATGCTCTGTTTCATATGTTGTATCTGTTAATGTAATATTATCATTCACAGGCTCTTCAGACACTTCGCTGGAAGTTTCCGAAACGGTTTGAGACTCTGCCTGTGACGTAGATTCACTTATATTGGAAGATGCTGTGTTTACATTCTGCGCACCGCAGCCATACATTACAGTACCTGCTGCCAAAACAGTACACAAAAGAAATAACGCTTTACGTTTCAACAATAAATCTCCTTTCAGTGGACAGATATGTATTAATGATACAACAATCACAACATAAAATCAACGGATACGCTTTAGATAGTATAACCATGAGGGTAACATAAAAACCACACAGCAGTTTCTGTGTGGTTTTTTCATAGTAATTTAATCTTCGTATAAATACTTTCTGGTCATTGGCAAATCATTATCTACGCCTTTTGTAAATAAAATTTGGTGGATATCACAAATTCCATTATGGAACACAGAGGCGCATGCCACCAAATACAATTCCCACATTCTTATAAAACGCTCTTCAAACATGGTATCTATCACATCACGTTTTGCAGCATAATTTTTTGACCACTCCAGCAATGTTTTTTCATAATGGCGTCTCAGGCTTTCTACATCTATTGTATAGTAATTATACTCGCCGATTAAATGAATAATTTCTCTTAAGCTTGGAATGATTCCGCCTGGGAAAATATATTTTTTGATCCAAGGATCACCGTCGTGTTCTTGTCTGCCGCTGATATAATGCAGTAAAACAATTCCTTTTTTGTTCAGAACTTTATCAATATTTTTAAAGAATAAAGGGTAATTGTCACGGCTGACGTGTTCCAGCATACCAACGCTTACAATTCGGTCAAATGTCATACCGGATTTTTCGAGGTCGCGGTAATCCATTAATCGGATTTCAACCTGTCCTTCCAGACCTTCTTCCTTAATGCGTTCCTGCCCTTTTTTATATTGCTCTTCACTTAATGTAATACCAACGCCTTTTACATGATATTTTTTAGCGGCTGCAATTAATAAATATCCCCATCCGCATCCAATATCCAAAAGAGTTTGACCTTCTTTTAAGTTTAGTTTCTTTAAAATATGTTCTACTTTATTTACCTGCGCATCATAAAGAGTATCTGTTTCATGTTTAAAATAGCCGCAGGAATAACTCATGGTTTCATCCAACCATAATTCAAAGAATTCATTTCCAATATCATAATGGGTTGCAATTTCTTGCTTCTGATTTTTTTTGGAAGTAGATGTTTTCATAATTTTGGTTAAGCCGCTGAAATCGCTTGCGAAATCTTCTAATTTTGCAAGCACCATATTTAAGATTTCAAACAAATTTCCTTTTTCCAATTCCAGTGTTTTGTCCATATACGCTTCGCCTAAAGCCAAAGATGGACTTTTCATCACTGCACCCATATCAATACCGCCGTTTGCACGGATAATGGCTTGTGGTTCACCCTGACCTACTTTAAATTCTTCTCCATCAGGAAATTTTACTACGAATGGTACATCATCAAATTTTTTCAGTAGTTTTTTTACAATCATCTTATCAAAAGCCATAGTTTTGAATACTCCTTTTCCTGTTTACATACATAAAGAAACTTTTCTAAAGTAAATGTATAAATACTATCTTTATATCTTACCTGATATTGTGATGTTGTCAATATATTACGCAATAGTTTTACAGTTTTCATATTTTCTTCATATTTGATATAAACAAAATAAGAGAACCAAACTTAAAAAGATTGGTTCTCTTATTCTTGGTGATCCATCGGAGATTCGAACTCCGGACACCCTGATTAAAAGTCAGGTGCTCTGCCAGCTGAGCTAATGGATCGTCATAAAAATGACAACTTGTATATAATAGCAGATTATTCTGCCTTTGTCAACAAAATTTTCTGCCTTTTGAGGCAGAATATTTGGCTGGGCTGGCAGGATTCGAACCTACGAATGACGGAGTCAAAGTCCGTTGCCTTACCGCTTGGCGACAGCCCAATATAGACACAGAATGCAAATGGGATATTCTGTGTTATGTACAAATGGGGTGGATAGTCGGATTCGAACCGACGGTCTCCAGTGCCACAAACTGGCGCTTTAACCAACTAAGCTATACCCACCATATGGCGCGCTGAAAGGGATTCGAACCCCTGGCCTACTGCTTAGAAGGCAGTTGCTCTATCCAGCTGAGCTATCAGCGCATTTTAATGTGGAGCGGGTGATGGGAATCGAACCCACGCGACCAGCTTGGAAGGCTGGAGTTCTACCATTGAACTACACCCGCACTTTCGACAACGTTATGAATTATAGCATATAACATTGTCGTCTGTCAATAGCTTTTTTCAATATATTGGTTACTTTTTTCCAAAAGCTATTATTTCCATATGGTGGATATTTTATGCACTTTAAATTGAATTTAATTTAATTTCGTCATTTTCAACTGTAATGGCAATTCCTGTAACCTGCTGGTCGTAATGTGTTACAAGCAGTGCTGCAATTTGATCCTCTATTTTCTTTCGAATCAGATTTCTCAAATCACGCGCGCCGCTCTTGCCTCCAATTGCATGGTCTGCCAGCCAGCTAAGCACAGTATCGTCATATTTCAGCGTAACATTACGCTCTTTTAAAGAATCAACGTATTCGTCAATCATGAGGCGTGCAATTGCCTGAAAATCAGCACCCGTTAATTCGTGGAAAATGATGATTTCATCCACACGGCTTAAAAATTCGGGACGCAAAAATTCTGACAATGCCTTCATGGTTTTGTCACGAGTTACATCTGATGCATTTTTTGCAAAACCAAGTGCAGCTTCTTTTCGTTCACTTCCTGCATTGGACGTCATCACAATGATGGTATTTTCAAAATTAACCACACGACCGTGAGCATCTGTAATTTTGCCTTCATCTAAAATTTGAAGCAAAATATTCATAACATCCGGATGCGCTTTTTCAATTTCATCAAACAAAATGACCGAGTAAGGTTTTCTCCTTACTTTTTCTGTCATTTGACCTGCTTCATCATAGCCAACATAGCCCGGAGGTGAACCGATGATTCGGGAAACAGAATGTTTCTCCATAAATTCGGACATATCCAAACGAATGAGCGCGTCAGGAGTATCAAACAATTCGTGCGACAACACTTTTACCAACTCGGTTTTTCCTACGCCGGTAGGCCCCACAAAGATAAAGGAAGCCGGTCTGCGTCTTGGACTGATTTGCACCTTGCTTCTTCTAATCGCAGCTGCAACTGCTTCTACCGCCTCTTTCTGACCAATAATTTTAGAGTTTAATTTATCCTCTAAATCTGCCAGTTTTTTCAGCTCACTTTCCTGGATACGGCTGGCAGGAATACCGGTCCATAACTCAATAACATGGGCAAGGTCTTCTTCTGTTACAGCAGAATGCAGCGCTTCTTGTTCCAAAGATTTTGTCTTTTCTTCCAAACGAGCAATTTCGTAACGGGTTTCTGCCAATTTTTCATAATCCGGCTCAACGCTGTCCGCTGTCATTTGCTCTTCTTGTTCTTTTAATTTTTCCAGTTCAAACTTTGCCGTATCATACTCTGCCATAGAAGTATTCCGCAAAGCAGCACAGGCACAAGACTCATCCATTAAATCAATTGCTTTGTCGGGCAGGAAACGATCTGTAATATAACGCTCTGACAATACAACCGCACGTTTGACAATATAGTCTGAAAGCTGCACTCTATGATAGTTTTCATAATAAGATTTAATTCCCAACAGTACGTTGATGGTATCATCCACAGAAGGTTCCACTACGGTAACCGGCTGAAAACGTCTTTCCAAAGCAGTATCTTTTTCAATATATTTTCGATACTCTGTAAATGTAGTAGCGCCAATTACCTGAATTTCTCCGCGGGAAAGAGCAGGCTTTAAAATATTGGCCGCATTCATGGAGCCTTCCGCATCCCCTGTACCTACCAGATTATGGACTTCATCAATGAACAGAATGATATTTCCGTCTGTCTTTACTTCATCTACCAAACCTTTGATACGGCTTTCAAATTGACCTCTGAATTGAGTTCCCGCCACCAAAGCTGTTAAATCCAGCAAATGAATTTCTTTCTTTTTCAAGCGTGCAGGCACATTTCCCTGTGCAATGCGAAGGGAAAGACCTTCCGCAATGGCTGTTTTACCAACACCCGGCTCACCAATCAAGCAAGGATTGTTTTTTGTCCTTCTGCTTAAAATTTGAATGACCCGAGCAATTTCATTGTCACGTCCAATAATTGCATCCAATTCACCATTTTTTGCTTTTCCTGTTAAATTGGTGCAGTACATGTTCAAATATTTACGTTTTTTCTTTTTCTTATCATCTGTTTTTCTGGAAGACGTATCCGTTTCTTCCTGTTCTTTTGTCGTTTCCTCTCCATTAGGACCTTGGAATATATTTTTCAGGAACGGGAATGTAGCCGCACCGCCTTGGGTGAAGCCATTTTCATCTCCATTCTCATCATCGTCATCATCAGTGGGCACCATAGCGCTATCCATAGACATCAAACCGCTTAATTCGGATTCCATGGATTCCATCATTTCTTCTGTAATACCCATTTTTTCCATTAAATCATTCACAGGCTTAATGCCCAGTTCTTTTGCGCAAACAAGGCAGTAACCTTGACTTTGCTGCGCATCTGTCGCACCTGAAACAAACACAACAGCAGGTCTTTTTTTGCAACGTGTACACATTATCATAAACTTTTTCTCTTCTCCGCTACCGCAACGGATTTTTCACCCTGTCCTGCGGTTAAATTAGGACAGTTTTAACCAATCGGTAAACTTCGCAATTAGATAAACCACGAAGTAATAGGATTATTATAAAAAACAAATTGATAAATAAAGGAGTTATCCAATACTTGTTTCATATGTTCTGAACTGCTCCCTATAATAGGCATAAGCAGCTGTAATAAAATACATGCTAAAAAGATATAAACAAAACCTTTGAATATGCCGAAAATGCCGCCCAATATACCATCTACTTGGCGTAAAACCGGCAAACGGAATACATTGCCGAGTAATTTGACAGCCAAGCGGACAAATATCAGCAAAATGAAAAACAAAATAACAGTTAGCAATAGCTGAAGCAGCCATATAATAGCAGGAGAAATCAAATCCGCAGTTGCAGGCGCCGCATTATTTCCTGCTGCCTGTAAACTTTGTTCAATCTGCGAAGAAGTAATCCCCTGATTATTCAGTGTATTACCTAAAAATCCCGGTAAATTTGCTATTACCTGTGCAGCTTTTTCCGTGAAAGATTCCAATGCGTCATTGGAGAGAACAGCTGAGATATCAGCTATCAGCTTTTCTCTAAAAACACCTTGGTACAGGGCATTTGCGATAAAGCCTGCTAATACCCAAGCCAAAAACATGGCAATCACTGCACCGATAAAACCGGCTATGCTTTTAAAAAAACCTTTCTTATAGCCGAATACGACACAAAGTAAGATAATAATGACAAAGCCGATATCCAATAGGATACCCATGTATAACCTCCTGGTTTGTTACCCTGTTAATATAACACAATTTACATTACTTCACAAGGGTTGTGCCTATGAAAATCTTGCCTGACGAATTTGACTGACACCCAGCACATAAACGGTAGCTTCATCCGCCAAAGCAATTCCTCTTGCATCCGGTCCGGCATCTGTGGTACTGAAAGAATTCCCACTGCTTGCCGAGTAGCCCGTTATAGTAGTATCTGTCAAAATTGCCGCTGTATCTCCGTACAAAGAAATAGCGTCAATTTTATCTTGGCTTTCAATCAGACATTCCTCAGAGGCGCTGCTGTCTAAAATAACCAGCTTGCTGGCAGATTGATTATCATAAGGCGTCAGCGCCAGTGCCACCCTGTTTCTATCAATTGCATAGTCTGTCATTTGACGAGACTGATAATTGTAATCTACCTTTTCACCTGTCGTACCGTTGATCATACTGGTAGTGGTGTCTCCAATTGCCGCAACCGTACCGTTATCCATATACTCTACCTTTTCCATTAATACTTCATTATAAGTTAATATGGCTACCGGTTCCGGGTTGGAAAAGTCAAAAATATAAATTGCGGAAACAATACCGCCGTCTTTTGCCGTAATTCCTGCAACCGCTGCTCTGGTACCGTCACTGTTTAAGGAAATATCCGTTACATAATATTCTGAAAAATCGTATTTATACTGAACGGTATTATCCGTTAAATATACAGATAAAGAAGACGGATACCCTTGTGCTTCCGTTACCAATGCATATCGGCCGTTTTTTGCAATATCGCCTGCTATAATATTATTACTGGTATTGCTGGAATATATCGTATCAGAGCTTCCTTCAATTTTAAACCCGTTTCCTCCCAGATTATAAATAAGATATCTGCCGTTTGTCGCCTGTAAAACCGGATTATTAAAGCTATGCTGTCGATTAATGGACTGACCGGCGCTGCTGTTCATAACCGTTAATGCGGTATCACTCACCGTAACCACATTTCTATCCATCACTAAAAAGTTGCCCCGGCTAACGGAGCTTCCCACAATGGAAGTGGGGTATCCGTCTCCTTGTCCGCTGCCGACAGTGATACTCCTAAACCATTGACCGAGCCCGGAGGAGCTGTCTACGCTGAACCATATGAATAACCCCAAAACTACAGCAAGCAATACGGCTATCACCGCATATACCCACTTGGGCAATTTGGATAGCGGTGTTTTTTTCTTCATACGTTTTGGTGCATTTTTTTTGCGGTCAGATGAAATTACCGGTTCTTCTTGAGATTTTTCGACTTGGTCTGCACTGGGCAAATTTGTGGTTCCGGCAAAATTATCTAAAAATTTACCTTTGTTATTTTTTTTATTTTCATCCATTGCCATATAACAACCTTTCTTAAAATCTCAAATGGTTTTGCTGTTTTCACTCTATCTATTCATAAAAGACACGGTTTAAATACAATCCCCATGGCGGCGCTGTAGGTCCTGCCGTTTTTCTGTTTTTTGCTTCCAAAATATTCGGAATATCTTCCGGCTGAAATTTTCCTTGGGCTACTCTGAGCAAAGTACCTGCCATAATACGCACCATATTATAAAGGAATCCGTCCGCAGATACGGTAAACAACACCATGTCGCCTGCTCTTTCCACCTTGGCTTGTGTTACAGTTCGAACCATGTCTCCTATTTTGCGCTGATCCAACGTACAAAAAGAAGTAAAATCATGGGAACCAATATAATGTTTTGCAGCTTCATTCAGCTGTTTTTCATCCAGTGCATACCAATAGTGATAGGCGTATCCATCCAAAAAAGGATCTCTGATGGGATGATTCCAAATCTTATAAACATATTCTTTTCCCTTACAGGAGTACCTTGCATGGAAATCATCATCTACTTGCTCACAGCTGTGTACTGCAATATTAGGCGGAAGAAAGTGATTGAGTGCTGCTACCAATCTTTGTTCCGGAATACTGTGCTCCAGTTTCATACTGATGCAATACTCATATGCATGTACCCCGGAATCTGTTCTGCTGCAGCCTTTCAAGTCCGGCTGCATCCCCAAAATATTTTTTAACGCATTCTGAAATACTTCCTGCACTGTCACAGCATTTTGCTGTATTTGCCAGCCATGATAATATTTTCCGTCATATGAAATTTTTAAAAGCAAATTTCTCATATATGGTCCTTTAAATCAAAAAGTTTTCTACTACAAATATATTTAAAAGCACAACACCCACACAAACTGCTACCGTAATCAAAAAAGTTATAATATCTTTTGCAGTGATATGCAGAACTTTCATTTTTGTTCTACCCTTCCCGCCATTATAGCAGCGGCATTCCATCGCCATTGCCAAATCATATGCACGGCGGAAAGAAGATACAAACAACGGTATTAACACAGGGATTAAAGCCTTAACGCGGGAAATAATACCGCCGCTTTCCAAATCGGCACCCCTTGCTTTCTGCGCGCTCATAATTTTATCAGTTTCTTCCAGCAAAGTAGGCACAAATCGTAATGCAATGGTCATCATCATGGCTATTTCATGTACTTTAATACGGAAAATTTTCAGCGGCTTCATCAGCCGCTCCAGCGCGTCGGTCAACTGGGTCGGAGATGTGGTATACGTTAAAATGGAACTCATTAAAATTAGCACCACAATTCGCACCGCTATAAAAATCGCATTGCGGATACCGCCTGTTGTAATCTGTATAAATCCCCATTTTACCAGTACCGTTCCTCCGCCATAGAACAAATTCAGGATAGAGGTAAACAATACTATAAATAATACACCGCGAATACTTCGTATATATCTGGTAAACGGTACGCCTGAAAGCAGCATTGCCACCAATGTAAATACCGTCATCAATCCCAAACTTGAAAAATTGCCCGCTATAAATATAAAAACAATATTAACTAATGTTAATAGAACTTTTACTCTTGGGTCCAGTTTATGGATAATGGATTTACCCGGAAAATACTGGCCTAATGTAACGTCCTTAATCATTGGCTGCTCCTCTCTGCACAAGTGGCAAAATTTCTTTCACTGCCTGATCCAGTGTAAATACAGCAGGGTCAACAGGATACCCGTTTTCATGCAGTTTCATCATAATTTTTGTAACCTGCGGCACACGCAAACCAATTTGTTCCAGCTCTTTCGCGTGGAAAAACACCTTGGCAGTTTCATCAAACAAAAAGACTTTACTTTCATTCATCACCAAAACTCGGTCTGCTACCCGCGCAATATCTTCCATACTGTGAGATACCAAAATCACCGTATTCTGTCTCTGTTGGTGATACGCTTTTATTTGACTGAGCAAATGATCCCTTCCCTGTGGATCCAACCCAGCAGTAGGCTCGTCCAGAACCAAAACGTCGGGATCCATGGCTATCACGCCTGCAATGGCTGCACGGCGTTTTTCACCTCCGGACAAATCAAAGGGGGATTTTTCCAACAATGCGTGATCCAAGCCGACAAAATCTACAACCTGCATCACTCGCTGATTCACTTCATCCTGTGAAAGCCCCATATTTCTTGGACCAAATCCAATATCTTTGATTACAGTGTCTTCAAACAGCTGATATTCCGGATATTGAAATACCATACCAACCTGAAAGCGTACTTTTCGAATTTCTTTCTTTTTTTCCCAAATATCTTTTCCGTTTAACAATACAGTGCCCGACGTTGGTCTGAGCAATCCGTTAAGCTGCTGTATCAAAGTCGATTTACCGGAACCGGTATGACCGATCAAGCCAATGAATTCGCCTTTTTTAATTGCGATGTTCACATCTTCAATTGCCGTTTTGCTAAACGGCGTGCCGGCGCCGTAAGTATACGTAAGATTTTTTGTTTCTATTACATTCATCGGCTTACGCTTTCTCCTTTAACAGTAATTCCAACGCGGCGACACATTCATCCTCAGTTAATACACCATTTGGCAGTCCCATACAGCCTGCTTCTTTCAAACGATGAATCAGTTCTGTTGACTGGGGAACATCCAAATGATGTTCCTTTAATATGTCTACCTGAGAAAAAATTTCTTTCGGTGTACCGTCCATTAAAATATTGCCTTTATCCATAACTACTACACGATTTGCAGCAATTGCCTCGTCCATGTAGTGTGTAATCAACACAATGGTAATGCCTTTTTCTCTGTTCAGCTTTGTTATGGTATCCATCACTTCCTGACGTCCTCTGGGGTCAAGCATAGCGGTAGGCTCGTCCAAAACAATGGTGGAAGGTTCCATTGCAATAATACCTGCAATGGCTACCCTTTGTTTTTGTCCGCCCGATAATTTGTGCGGCGCATGCTCGCGATACTCATACATATCTACCGCTTTTAACGCATCGTCTACTCTTTGACGGATTTCCGCAGGAGGAACACCCAAATTTTCAGGTCCAAAGGCAATGTCTTCTTCTACAATGCTGGCAACCAACTGGTTATCCGGATTTTGCAGAATCAAACCAACACGTTTTCTGATTTCAAATTTGAGACTGTCATCTGTGGTATCCATGGTATCTACATACACCTTACCGCCGCTCGGCAGTAAAATGGCATTAAAATGTTTTGCAAGGGTCGATTTACCGGAACCATTATGGCCCAGCAACGAAACAAAGTCACCCTTTTTAATACCTAGGGTAACGCCTTTTAAGACTTCCACGACTTCACTTTCATCTTCATCATAAGAGAATCTAACGTCCTGTGTTTGTAAATAGTCCATATGGTTTCCTTTCTCAATACAATGGTTATTTGGACTGCCAAATTGCAGTAGAACCGCAGGGAAGTACAAACCCTGAAGAAGTAACGGGCAATCCAATTTCACTTGACGATACGATTCCGCCAAATGGCTTCTTTAACATAACTCCAAGAAGATATTCCATAACAGCAGGAGACAAGCCTGTTGTATAAGAATTTAAAATAAAAAATAACGGTTGTTTGGACAAAATCGGCATACACAATTCTACCAAATGGTAAAGCTGTTCTTCCAGCTTCCACACTTCGCCGCCCGGCCCTCTTCCGTAAGACGGCGGATCCATAATAATACCATCGTACGTATTGCCGCGGCGCTGTTCTCTTTGTACAAACTTCACACAGTCGTCTACCAGCCAGCGAATCGGTTTATCTGCAAGTCCGCTTGCGACTGCGTTTTCTTTTGCCCAAGCGACCATACCTTTGGAAGCGTCCACATGGCAAACTTCCGCGCCCGCACTGGCACATGCCAACGATGCCGCTCCTGTATAACCAAATAAATTCAGCACTTTTACAGAACGTTTGGCTTCTTTGATTTTATTCATGGCAAAGTCCCAGTTTACGGCTTGTTCCGGAAAAATACCCGTATGTTTAAAACCCATTGTTTTTAGATTAAATGTCATATTTTTATAACCGATGCTCCACACAGCGGGAACTTTTTGATTTTCCTGCCAATGGCCGCCGCCTGTATTGGAACGGTGATACCTTGCGTGCGCTTTTCTCCACAACGGATTTGTCTTTGGGGTATTCCAAATAATCTGAGGGTCGGGACGAATCAAAATAATATTTCCCCAACGCTCCAGACGCTCTCCTGATGAGGTATCTATTAATTCATAATCGTTCCAATCTGCAACTCTCAAGTGTGTAACGTCCTTTCTGTTTATACCAGTTGCTCACGAATAACGTCAGCAACATAATTTGCCAATTCCTGAATTTCCGCTTCATTTTCACCTTCTACCATAACACGCAGCAATGGCTCGGTTCCGCTGGGACGTACCAAAATACGGCCTTTGCGTCCCAACTGATTTTGCACCCTTTGGGTAGCTTCTTTGATTTTTCTGTCCGTATAAAAACGAAGTTTTCCTTCATTGGATACTTCCACATTGACAAGCACTTGCGGGAAGCGTGTCATTAAAGTGGCAAGGCTGGACAATTTTGCTTCTCTGCGGTGCACTAAGCTAAGCAGATGCGCGCCTGTTAACTGACCGTCGCCTGTAGTGGCAAAATCTAAGAAAATAACGTGACCGCTTTGCTCTCCGCCAAAATTATAATCATTTTGACGCATGGTTTCCAGCACATAACGGTCACCTACTTTGGCAGCTTCAAAACGCATACCGTTGTCTTCACAAAAACGGATAAAGCCCATATTGCTCATAACCGTTCCTACAACCGCGTTATTGGCTAATTTACCGCGGGATTTTAAATCTGCCGCACAAATTGCCATCACAAAGTCACCGTCAACCAACTGTCCTTTTTCATCTACCGCCAAACAGCGGTCGGCATCACCGTCAAATGCAATGCCTGCGTCCAGTTGGTTGTCCAATACAAATTGTTTCAGACTTTCCATATGGGTAGAACCACATTTGTCATTGATATTGGTTCCGTCCGGCTGATTGTGGAGCATATAACATTCGGCCCCCAGTTCCGTATAAAGACGTTCCGCTGTTCTGGAAGCAGAGCCGTTGGCACAGTCCAAAGCAATTTTCATGCCGTCCAAAGAATACGGAACGGTGCTTTTGATATGTTGAATATAAAGGTCGACCGCATCCTCTTCACGGGTAATACTTCCTACTTCTCCCCCTGTGGGACAATCATAAGTATCAACATGATCCAATACAATGGCTTCTATTTGTTCTTCCAGCGCGTCCGGCAGCTTAAAACCGTCTCCGCTGAAAATTTTAATACCGTTAAATTCACATGGATTATGGGATGCGGAAATCATAATCCCCGCATCTGCTTTTAACTTTCCAATCAAAAAGGCAACAGCCGGCGTAGGAACAACACCCAGCGTAACAACATCAGCACCTACGGAGCACAAACCTGCTGCCAGTGCATTTTCCAGCATATCAGAAGAAATTCTGGTATCTTTTCCAATTAAAATCTTCGGTCTCATTCTGCTGCCGTTTGCCAATACCATTGCTGCGGCGCGGCCGATATTCATAGCCATTTCACAAGTTAATTCCGTATTGGCCACCCCTCTGGCGCCGTCGGTTCCAAATAATCTACCCATATAAGATCTCTCCTATAACTTCCATTTTTCTTTGGATTACTATATTTATGAAAACAGGTTCTATTTATGTTAGATTCCGTCTATTTTCTGCTGTATGATTTCCTCACTTGCCTGTGCAGGAGGTTTTAATCCTAAATGTAAATATGCTGCATGGGTTGCACATCTGCCTCTTGGGGTTCTGCTTAAAAAACCAATTTGCATCAAATACGGTTCGTACACATCTTCCAGCGTAACGGCTTCTTCGCCGATTGCGGCAGCCAGCGTTTCAATTCCCACCGGTCCTCCGTTATAAAATTGTATCAATGTTTTCAGCATTCTTCTGTCATTGGCATCCAAACCAATTTCATCTACTTCCAGACGATCCAAACCAATTTTGGCTGACTGATATGTAATCACACCGTCACTGATAATCTGTGCAAAATCCCGTACACGCTTTAACATGCGGTTTGCAATACGCGGAGTACCCCTGGAGCGGGAAGCAATTTCCAACGCTCCGTCCGCTTCAATAGGAATGCCTAAAATCTGCGCACTGCGGGTAACAATTTCCGCCAGTTGCTGAGGTGTATACATTTCCAAACGAAGCACAACGCCAAAGCGGTCTCTTAAAGGCGCGCTCAGCTGTCCTGCGCGAGTGGTTGCGCCAACCAGCGTAAACTTAGGAAGCGGCAAATGGTAAGAAGCCGCCATTTGACCTTTACCTGTAATAATATCCAGTGCAAAGTCTTCCATTGCAGGATATAAAATCTCTTCGACACTGCGGGACAAGCGATGAATCTCATCAATAAACAGCACATCGCCTTCATTTAAGTTGGTAAGCAGCGCTGCCAAGTCACCCGGCTTTTCAATAGCAGGTCCCGAAGTAATGCGTAAATTTACATTCATCTCATTTGCAATAACGCCTGCAAGAGTGGTTTTACCCAAACCCGGCGGTCCGTAAAGCAGTACGTGGTCAAGAGGCTCTTTCCTAAGACGTGCCGCCTCAATAAAAACAGAGAGATTTTCTTTTACTTTTTCCTGACCGATATATTCAGTTAAGCGTTTGGGACGCAGAGGATTTTCCACTTCCGCATCTTCCGGTGTATATTCCGGCGCAACCATACGATTTTCGAAATCGTATTCGCTGTTTTCCGTAAAATCGTAATTCAAATTCTCATCTCCCTATTTAGGCTTACATACTCCCTGCCATTGCTTTCAATGACAGACGAATCAACTCTTCTACCGGCAAAGCGCTGTCGAATTTAGCTACCACAGCGGCGGCATCTGTTGGAGAATACCCCAAAACAGTCAGCGCATTCACAGCCTCTCCCGCATTGGATGAAGCAGATACCACGCCCTGTTTTGGAATGACAACACTGTCGTCCATATCCATTTTCTTTACTTTATCTGTTAATTCCAGCACAATGCGCTGTGCCAGCTTTGGTCCTACGCCTGCCGCTCTGGTTAACGCCTTGCTGTCGTTTGTAGCAATAGAAGCTGCTACCTGTTCCGGCGTTAATTCCGATAAAATTGCCAAACCAACCTTTGGTCCTACCCCGCTGACACCGGTCAGCATTTTATAGCAGTTTAATTCCATTACAGTTGCAAAGCCATAAAGATCCATTGCGTCTTCACGTACATGCATGTAGGTATACACTTTTATTTCCTGACCCATTTTAGGCAAACTGCGCTGTGTGGTCAGCGTTGTATAACATTTATAGCCTACACCGCCGCATTCTACCACAAAAAAGCTTGGTTCCACATGGGTCAATATTCCTTTTAAACTATAAAACAAGAGTTACTTCCTCCCTGATAACATGGCGCGGCGCAGCATAGAACCAGCCGCTTGTCCATGGCAAATGGCCATTGCCAATGCATCGCAAGTATCGTCCAGCTTTGGCATTTGCGTTAAGCAAAGCAGCCGTTTGGTCATTTCCATTACTTGAGGCTTTTGTGCTTGTCCATATCCTGTGACAGCTTGTTTGACCTGCAGCGGCGTATATTCCGAAATAGGAACACCCGCTTTTTGTGCCGCCAACAAAATGACGCCTCTTGCTTCCGCTACTTGAATGGCTGTTTTCTGGTTGCTGTTAAAAAACAATTTTTCAATTGCGACCGCGTCAGGCTTCCATTTTTGTAAAATAGATTCCATAGAATTGTAGATGACTTCCAGGCGACCGTTAAAATCTTGTGTCGATTTTGTGGTGACTGCTCCGTGCTCTAGCGGACGATAACGGCTGTTTTTTGCCTCTATCACACCGTATCCCACAATTGCGTAACCGGGATCAATTCCTAAAATAACCATGTACAAGCTCCTATTTTGTCTTATCTTTCAAAATATCTATAATTGATTTATTATAGCATAAAAAAAATTGTGTTGCAATTTTTAACTATAAAACGCTAAAACGTTCTTGCTAACAG